>JAFMLE010000002.1:39423-138551 GCA_017852395.1 Flavobacteriaceae bacterium | reverse complement strand
ACCGCCTACCCTTGCTGCGTTCCCGCCCTGGGGGGATTCGGCAGGAGCTGGTTGTACAGGACTTGCCCACCACAAAAATACAGCTTTTGGTCGTCCCTACAAAGATTGGATAACTTAATTTTATTGGATAACTTCGTCAAAATAAATCGAATGAAAAACCTACTCATTTGCATACCGCTGATTCTTTTTCTAAAATGTGGAAGTAATAGCGCTCCAAAGTACACGCTAAAAGTCGATATGCCTAAAAAGCAATTGACCGTTGGTGATTCTATCAATCTTAGAATTGCATTAAAAAAAAATCAAACCATTGATTCGGTCCATTTTTTTTGGGACCAGCAACCCACTTCAGAACACATTAAAGTAAAAAATCAAAAACTAGGAACCCATCTCATCAAGGCAGTGGTTTTTAAAGACGGGAATCAAACCACAACAGAAAAAGAAGTACAACTTTTTGCTTCTAACCCTCCCGAGTTATACACCTATAAAATAATAAATGAATTTCCTCACGATACTGAAGCCTATACACAAGGTCTTGAGTTTTCTGGGGGCAAACTTTTTGAAAGCACGGGTCTTCGCGGTCAATCGACACTGCGGGTTGTCGATTATACGACTGGTGAAATTGAAAACAAAATAGCTCTTGATAAGGTCTATTTTGGTGAGGGCTTGACGCTTTTGGAGGACAAAATCTATCAATTGACTTGGCAAGAAGATTTGGCTTTTATTTATGCAAAAAACACCTTGGAAACACTTGGGTCATTTGCCTATCAAAACAGTAAAGAAGGTTGGGGGCTTTGCAATGACGGGCATTATCTATATAAATCTGATGGCACAAATGCCATTTGGAAATTGGACCCCCAATCAGGCAAAGAATTAGAAAAAATTGAAGTGATGACAAACAAATCAGCGCTCAACAAACTTAACGAGCTCGAATGGATTGACGGCAAAATCTACGCCAATACCTATCAGTTCAATAAAGAAGTTGCCGTAATCATCAACCCAGAAGACGGAACTGTAGAGGGTGTTATAGACTTCTCAGGACTTAAAGAAAAAGTGGCTCAAATTCCAACATTAAATGTCCTCAATGGAATGGCTTTTCACCCAACAAGAAAAACGCTTTTTGTGACAGGAAAAAACTGGAGCAAATTGTTTGAGGTAGCACTTATCAAAAAATAATTTCGATGCCCTACACGCAACAAATCATCGTTACCGAAGCGGACATCGATGGGCTGCATCATGTCAATAACGTGCAGTACCTCTATTGGGTACAAGAAATTGCAAAAGCACATTGGAACCATCTAATCAAAGAAAACGATGCTATAGAAGGAGTTTGGGTTGTAAGAAACCATTTTATCACCTATAAAAGGCCCGCATTTTTGGGTGATCGTTTGCGTATCGAAACCTATGTAAAAAGCATTAGAGGCCCACTTTCTGAACGCGTAGTGACCATTCTAAATCACCAAAGCAACGAAATACTGGTCGAGTGTACTACTCAATGGTGTTATATGAACCTAGATAGCCGCAAGCCGCTTAAAATAAGTGATGCGATAAAAAATCTTTTGGTCGCCGAGCATTAAGCCACAAACAGGGGTCTGCCTTGCATTAGAGCATGCGCTTCTTTGGCAACTTCTGCCCTAACGGTTTCATTATCAGCATCAGAAAGTACGCGGTCAATCAGATCTACAATGGTTTCCATATCAGATTCTTTAAGACCGCGGGTTGTAACCGCTGCTGTGCCAACGCGGATTCCAGAAGTTACAAACGGAGATTTATCATCAAAAGGCACCATGTTTTTGTTTGCCGTAATTTCAGCACCAACCAAAGCTGCCTCAGCGGCTTTGCCCGAAATGCCTTTATTGCGAAGGTCGATCAACATCATGTGATTGTCTGTGCCTCCAGAAATCAAATGATACCCTCGATCTACAAAAGCTTTGGCCATGGCTTGTGCATTTTTCTGCACCTGCTGCATATAGGTTTTAAATTCGGGTTTTAACGCTTCGCCAAAAGCCACTGCTTTTGCGGCAACTACATGCTCCAACGGCCCTCCTTGGTTGCCTGGAAATACGGCCAAATCCAACAGTGCAGACATGGGTCTCAAACTACCGTTTTTGAGAGTGATGCCAAATGGATTGTCAAAATCGTTGCCCATCAAAATCAAACCACCACGAGGACCGCGGAGGGTTTTGTGGGTGGTTGTGGTTACCACGTGGCAATGTGGAATTGGATCACTTAATAAACCGGTCGCAATCAATCCCGATGGGTGTGAAATATCTGCCAACAAAAAGGCACCTACTTTATCAGCGATCGCTCGAAAACGTTTAAAATCAATATCTCTAGAATATGCTGAGGCTCCAGCAATAATCATTTGAGGCTGGACATCCGTTGCAATTTTTTCTATTTGATCATAATCCAACCGTCCAGTGGCTTCCTCCACACCATAGAAATGGGGTTGATACAATCGGCCAGAAAAGTTAACCGGTGAGCCATGTGTTAGGTGTCCACCATGAGAAAGATCAAAACCTAAAATTTTGTCTCCAGGTTTTAAAAAAGCATGATATACTGCCGTATTGGCCTGGGATCCAGAATGTGGCTGAACATTGGCATAGGCGGCTCCAAACAATTCTTTGGCCCGATCAATGGCGATTTGTTCGATCTGATCAACGACTTCACAGCCACCATAATAACGTTTTCCGGGATAACCTTCGGCGTATTTGTTGGTAAGTACCGATCCCGTTGCTTCCATAACGGCAGGACTGGTAAAGTTTTCTGAAGCGATTAATTCAATCCCATTCAATTGTCTTTCGTGCTCTTTCTGGATTAAATCAAAAATTTGATGGTCTCTCATGGTTCTAAGTTTGCACAAAACTACTAATTAATGAGGGCCTTTTTTACTTGTTTTTGACGCATTTTTTTTTAAATTATTAAAAATTTAATCAACATGCCCAAATCCCTACTCCTACTCCTCATGCTTTTATGTATGGGATGTTCACCCATCCGATCTACTCAAAAAAAATTAAATAGTGGCGCATACGATGCCACAATAGAAAAAGCTTTAAAGGAATTGCGCCCAAATAAAACCAAAAAAAGTGCACGCTCTTATTTGTTTTTATTGCAAGAAGCCTTTATTAAAGCGCAAGAAAGAGATACGCGGTTGGTTTCGCAAATGCAATCAGCCAACAGCTTAAAAGACCGGAGACGTGTTTATGAAACGTATTTGCAACTCGACTCCCGACAAGAAAAAATTCGACCTCTACTCCCACTCATTGATCCCAAACGCAACAAAGAAATTCCTTTTCCTTTCAAAAATTATGAACTTGAAAAAAGGACTGCTCAAGCCGCATTTTCAAAAATATTATTCGCCCAAACAGATGCAAAACTGCAAGAAGCACTTCCCCGATATTTTTACCGTGAACTGCACGATCATCTCTCTTTTCTGGATCAAAACGCACTGTCAGCACCACAACTTTCTTCATATCTTGACCAAACCTATCAACGAGGGGTGTCTATCTTAGAAGGCCATCTCATCAATGATAGTGACCAATTGTTGCACAAACAGGTTGCGCGACAACTGCTTCATTTTAGTCCGGTTCCACAAATTGGTTTTTGGATGCATTATTATCCTGATTCACAAGCACATCCTCAACCAAATTTTGCAATTCAAATTCGTGTAAAAGAAATAACCATGTCGCCTGAAACCCTTCGCGAAATCATCAGTACCGAAGAAAAAGAAATCAAGGGAGCACGTGTGCCGGCTCGTGACGAAAAGGGTAACGTAATCGTTGATCAACAAGGTGATGTTGTCGAGACGCACCAAATCGAAAATGTTGTAGCAACCTTCTATAAAACCATTCAGCAGAAAACAGCTAACGTTGCCGTGGAGATTGAAATCAAAAATCTAGAAACTGGATATTCAGCAGCACACTTTACGTTGGCTTCCAATTGGGTATTTCACCATGAGTTTGCTACGTATAAGGGAAATAAAAAAGCGTTGAGCCCACAACTTATCGCGCTTCTCAATGATGCCAAAGTGCCTTTTCCTTCAGATTTGGAACTTCTATTAGATGCCAGCAAAGACCTCAATTTTCAGCTCTTGCTAAAACTAAAACAACTCCAACTCTAAGAATAATGCTGTCAATATGACGGTTTAAAACGTCTTTTTTGCGTCAAAAAGACAGTAAATGTCTGTTGGACTCTACTTTGCTATTTAGGTCATAAAACAATGCCCATGAATGCAAATCAATTTACCCTAAAGGCCCAAGAAGTGCTTCAAAACGCACAAGTATTGGCCCAAGAAAAAGAACATCAATTTGTAGATGAAGGCCATCTACTTCACGAACTAATCAAAACAGACGACAACGTCGTCCCGTTTATTTTTAAGCAACTACAAATCAATATCGGCTTGATCGAAAAGCTAGCGCAAAGTCTGCTCAATCAATACCCCAAAGTACAGGGAGCTCAAACTAGTTTTTCTCAAAAAGCCTCTCAATTACTGATCAATGCCACTGTAATTGCAAAGAAAAATGGCGACGAATTTGTCGCAACTGACCATCTTTTTATCGCGCTTTTTGAAAGCAAAGGTGATGTTGGTAAAATTCTAAAAGACCAAGGCATTACTCGAGCATCACTGGACAATGCCATTGCAAAATTGCGTCAAGGCGAAAAAGTAACTTCTGCATCTATGGAAGATCGCTACAATGCATTGGAAAAATACGCAATTGATCTAACCAAAAAGGCGATTGACGGAAAATTAGATCCTGTTATTGGTCGAGATGATGAAATTAGGAGATTGCTTCAGATACTATCCCGACGAACCAAAAATAACCCGATACTGGTAGGTGCGCCAGGAACCGGTAAAACCGCCATTGCTGAGGGATTAGCACACCGCATTATTGATGGTGATATCCCCGAAAACCTCAAAAACAAACGGCTCTATGCACTAGACATGGGCGCCCTTATCGCAGGCGCCAAATACAAAGGAGAGTTTGAAGAGCGACTCAAAAGTGTTGTAAAAGAAGTTACCCAAAGCGATGGGACGATTATTTTGTTTATCGATGAAATTCATACCCTTGTTGGTGCAGGTGGCGGTGAAGGCGCTATGGATGCGGCAAACATTCTTAAACCAGCATTAGCGCGGGGCGAATTGCGCGCCATTGGAGCAACAACCCTTGATGAATACCAAAAATATTTTGAAAAAGACAAAGCACTAGAAAGACGCTTTCAAAAGGTAATGGTCGATGAACCCAGTCCCGAAAATGCCATTTCCATTTTAAGAGGAATCAAAGAAAAATACGAAACACACCATAAGGTGCGCATCAAAGACGAAGCTATCGTAGGAGCAGTAACACTCTCTGATCGCTATATTTCGAACCGTTTTTTGCCGGACAAAGCCATCGACTTGATGGATGAAGCCGCTTCAAAACTGCGAATGGAAATCAATTCAAAACCCGAAGAACTCGACGCACTTGATCGAAAAATCAGGCAATTAGAAATCGAGCTTGTGGCAATCACCCGCGAAAACGATCAAAAAAAGATGACCGCCCTTAACAAAGAACTTGCAGACCTCAAAGAAGCACGGGCTGCCTTGTTTTCTAAGTGGGATCATGAAAAAGGAATTGTCGATCAAATCCAACAGGCCAAACTTTCGATTGAGGAATACAAACAACTGGCCGATCGCGCTGAACGCGAAGGCGATTTTGGCAAGGTTGCTGAATTACGCTACGGAAAAATTAAAGCGGCCAATGAAACTTTAGAAAGCCTTCAAAATAAGCTGGCCACCCTGCATCAAGGAGAAGCATTAATCAAGGAAGAGGTGACCTATGATGATATTGCCGAAGTTGTTGCAAAATGGACCGGTATACCCGTATCTAAGATGCTGCAATCGGACAAAAAACGATTATTACAACTCGAAGAAAAAATCCATCAACGTCTGGTAGGTCAAGAAAATGCGGTACAGCTCGTTAGCGATGCTATTCGACGAAGTAGAGCAGGTTTGCAAGACCTTAATCGTCCAATTGGGAGCTTCTTATTTCTCGGAACAACAGGCGTTGGTAAAACAGAATTGGCCAAAGCCCTAGCCGAAACCCTCTTTGATGACGACACCAACATCACAAGGATTGACATGAGCGAATACCAAGAACGACACGCGGTGAGCCGATTGATCGGAGCCCCTCCAGGGTATGTAGGTTATGATGAGGGCGGACAATTGACCGAAGCGGTACGAAGAAAACCCTATTCGGTAATTTTGCTAGACGAAATTGAGAAAGCCCACCCCGACACCTTCAACATCTTGCTTCAAGTACTTGATGAAGGTCGTTTGACAGACAACAAAGGGCGCACGGCAGATTTTAAAAACACCGTAATCATCATGACCAGCAATATGGGAAGTCATGAGATTCAAAAGGCATTTGAAGAAAATGCCGATTTTAAAACCGCAGAGCACGTTGCATACAATGCGGTCATGCAACTATTGAAAAGCCAAATACGTCCCGAATTTATAAACCGAATCGATGATATCGTCCTCTTTAGTCCACTTAATCAGAAGGAAATTCGGAAAATTGTGCAGTTACAATTTGACAAAATAAGCAAACGACTAGCCGAGCAAAACATCAAACTCACTGCTACAGAAGAAGCTATAGGGGCCTTGGCGCTCAAAGGGTTTGACCCACAATTTGGTGGTCGGCCTGTAAAAAGGACCCTTCAGAGCGAAGTGATTAATGCACTAAGCAAAGCGCTTCTTGCTGAAGAAATCGTTAGCAACCAGGAGGTTGTAGTCGATTATTTTGACGATCAAATTGTCTTTAGAAATACCAACAAGGTCCCAGAAACAAGAGAATAATTGTACCTTTGAATCGTGCAAAAAAACATCAACATTCAAAATAAAAGAGCCCGATTCGAATACGAATTTGTCGATCAATATACCGCCGGCATTGTGCTTACGGGTACTGAAATCAAATCCATTCGCATGAGCAAGGCCTCTATTGCAGAGGCCTTCTGCGAATTCAATGAAAAAGGTGAACTTTTTGTCGTTAATATGACCATCGAAGAATATGACTATGGCACACACTACAACCACAAACCGCGCGGGAGTAGAAAACTATTGCTGAACAAAAAAGAATTGAAAAGCCTCAACAAGGAGGTTAAAAATACAGGACTCACCATCATTCCTCTAAAGCTGTTTATAAACGATAAAGGGTTTGCAAAAATGCGTATCGCGCTGGCTAGAGGTAAAAAACGCTTCGACAAACGCGAAACCATCAAAGACCGGGAAAATAAACGAAATTTGGATCGGGTGATGAAAAATGCCAAAAGATAGTTTTGCCCCCTTTATCTTAATTTTTATCTTCTAACAAAGGAACAAATCGAAACACCCCAAACGTCTTTTTGTCAAAGGTAGTTTTTGATGTTCTGATGTAGCGACACATCTGCTGCTCGTCAGCGCCTATAGGAATCACCAACCTACCACCTACTGCTAACTGTTCCAAAAGCGCTTTTGGAAGCTCAGGTGCTCCTGCGGTTACAAGGATAGCATGGTAGGGAGCAGCATCAGGATGCCCTTTATACCCGTCTCCAAAAATTTGTTTTTTTGGACGGAGTCCCAGTTTTGAAAACAAGAGTTTTGTTTTTTTAAACAATTCATTTTGTCGTTCTATGGTATACACCTCTACCCCAAGTTGTAACAAAATTGCAGTTTGGTAACCAGAACCGGTTCCAATTTCCAAAACCCGATCTCCCTTTTCGAGGGCGAGCAATTGGGTCTGAAAAGCAACTGTATAGGGCTGAGAAATCGTTTGATCTGCTGCAATTGGATAGGCTTTATCTACATAAGCATAAGCCTCCAGGGCAGCATCCATATAGAGATGACGTGGCACTTTATTGACCGCATCCAGTACCTTTTCATCGACAATCCCCTTTTCTTTTAGAAGTGCTACAAGTTGTTGTCGTTGCCCTTGGTGCTTGGGTAAATCTTTCATCTTGTAAAAGTATAAAGTATAGACCTAGAAATTGATAATAGAATTGTATTTTTGAGAAAAAGAAAATGCTAAAAGCAGGCGTAATTGGTGCTGGGCACCTCGGCAAGATTCACCTTAACCTCTTAAAGCAATCCTCCGCTTACGAGCTTGTCGGTTTTTATGATGCCGATACAAAACTTGCCCGATCACTATCCGAAAAAGAAGGCTATACAAAATTTGATAGCCTAGAAGCACTCATCGACGCTGTAGATGTTGTCGATATCGTAACGCCAACACTGGCCCATTTTGAGGTTGCACAAAAAGCATTGCTTGCTGGCAAACACATTTTTATAGAAAAACCCATCACCCAAAACATCGAGGACGCCCACACGCTTATCGAGATGGCCTCAGCGCATAACTGCAAAGGACAGGTCGGCCATGTCGAACGGTTTAATCCCGCCTTTTGCGCAGCAAAACCACACATTACTGCGCCGATGTTTATCGAAACCCATCGCTTAGCCGAATTTAATCCAAGGGGTACCGATGTACCCGTGGTTCTGGATCTAATGATCCATGATATCGATATCATATTGAGTGTCGTCGATTCTAAAGTAAAAACGGTAACCGCTTCTGGTGTCGCGGTAATTAGTGATACGCCAGATATAGCAAATGCCCGGATTGAATTCGAGAACGGCTGTGTTGCCAACCTCACCGCCAGCCGTATTTCATTAAAAAATATGCGTAAAAGCCGGTTTTTTCAAAAAGATGCCTATATCGCAGTGGATTTTTTGGCCAAAAGTGTCGAAGTGGTTAAAATGAAAGATGCCCCCGATTCGCCCGAAGCATTTGCAATGATTTTGCAAAATGCTGAAGGCAATAAGAAACAGATCTATTTTGAAAACCCAAAAATTGAGAGCTCTAATGCCATACTCGAAGAACTCAATGCCTTTGCACACGCTATAAATGAAGATCAAACACCTGTGGTCTCCTTAGAAAATGGCGCTCGAGCGCTGGAGGTGGCCCATCAAGTTATTCAATCATATTCCAAAACATGAAAAATATTGTAGTTGTTGGTGCGGGGACCATGGGCAATGGTATTGCTCATGTTTTTGCACAGCAGGGCTTTAATGTCGCCTTGACCGATCAAAATAAGCAACAGTTAGACCGAGCAGCAGCAACCATCAAAAAAAATCTTGAGCGCCTCCGCGACAAAGAAAAAATTGATACTAATTTATTGACGGCTTCACTTGACCGTCTTGTTTTTACAACAGAACCTGCAAATTATTATAAGAATGCCGATTTGGTGCTCGAAGCGGTTAGTGAAAATCTTCAGGTCAAAAAAATCGTATTTGAGCAGTTCTCAAAGCTGACCCCAACTACTTGCCTTTTGGCCAGCAATACGTCGTCTATATCGATAAATATTTTAGCAAATTTTACAGATCGCCAAGACAAGGTAGTGGGTATGCACTTTTTTAATCCGGTACCCATCATGCCTTTGGTAGAAATCATTAAGGGAGATGCAACTTCAGAAGAAACGCTAACGACAATAAAAGCATTGGCAACACAACTTGGTAAGACCGGAATATTGGCCAATGATGCACCGGGCTTTGTGGCCAATAGGGTCCTTTTACCAATGATCAATGAGGCAATTAGAACCTTGGGAGAAAATGTTAGCGACGTTGCAGGTATTGATGCAGTTATGAAACTGGGCATGGGACATCCCATGGGCCCCTTGCAGTTGGCTGATTTTATTGGACTGGATGTATGCCTATCCATTCTTGAAGTCTTATACGATGGGCTTAAAAAACCCCATTATCAACCCCACCCTATTCTAATAGAAATGGTACAAGCTGGACATTTGGGTGTCAAATCAGGTCGTGGGTTTTATGCGTATACCAACGATCCAAAAAACCCTGAAGTAGCCTATAAAAACCACCCCTAATGGCACTTATAGAACCCCTTCAAATCTACCTGCCCGTAAATCCATCACGGACCGTGATCAATGCCTATAATACCTATTCTAAAAAAGAGCGGGAGCAAATTAAAAAAACAGAATCAAATTCCTTTTTTAACCTTCTCGAACCCAAAACGACCGGCAATTCGGTTTCTAAAAACCGTGCAATTGCAACCGCCTATCAAAAGGCAATTGATAATGGAGTATATACAAAATTTTCAAACGGCTATTGGCTTTATCAAATTGTATCCAAAGACCGAACCTATACGGGAATTGTTTGTGGACTTCCTATAAAAGCGATTCGAGCAGGTCGTTTGTTGACCCATGAGGGCACCTTTAAAAAGCGCATCCAAAAGCTGGGCGAATACCTCCTCGAGGTTAACTACCAGGCCGAACCTATAGTAGCTGCCGTTGACGCTTCAGAAGCACTATCAAGATTTATGTTAGAAATTAGTGCAAATCCATGCACCATGAGTTTTGAGTTTAACAAACGAACCCATCGCTTGTGGCAAATTGATCGCATCAGCAACCAACAGCAATTGGAAGCCCTTTTTGCGGATATCAAAAATTGCTACTTGGTAGATGGGCACCACCGCGCAGCAGCTTTGCAGTATGCATGCCAATTTGATCATACGCCAAAGCAGGCCAAATTGCTCAGTTATATTTTGCCTGACGATCAAATAAAAGTATCTAGCTTCTATTGGTATATTGAAAAAATAGCAGCTACGGCCCATGCTGACATTTTTAAAGCGCTTGGCACATTGAGTGCTTGTCCTCCAGAAACGCTACCCAATGTTCACGCCCCTATTGTATTTAGATTGGGAGAACAAACGTTTCAAATTGAAAACAACGGAGACCCCTACCCCTTGTTGTTTCGATTGTATCAATTGCTCGAAAATATGAGTCCCGATATCGGCTATTATCCTCGAAAAAATCGACAAAATCTCACACTAGCCTTTACAAAGAAAAAACCTGATTTTTGTTGTATTTACAACCCATTGGACTTTTCAAAAATCAAAGAAGTAGCCAATGCCCATGAACAAGTACCACCAAAAACAACCTATTTGCACCCAAAACTATTAACAGGCCACTTTATCAGTCCGCTTTAGGACATTCAATATCTTTGCCGTATGAATATTTCGGATAATTTAAACACGCTTTTACAAAGTTTACCCTCCCACGTTACGTTAGTTGCTGTGTCAAAAACAAAGCCCTTAGAAGATTTGAAAGCGGTTTATAATACCGGGCATCGAATTTTTGGAGAAAACAAAGTTCAAGAGTTGGTGTCAAAATGGGAGGCGCTATCCAAAGACATTCAATGGCACATGATCGGTCATTTGCAACGTAACAAAGTCAAATACATCGCCCCTTTTGTGCACTTGATTCATGGAGTCGATAGCGAAAGATTACTGAAAGAAATTGATAAGCAAGCTGCAAAAAACAACCGAAAAATCCCTTGTTTGCTTCAAATTCATATCGCACAAGAAAGCACCAAATTTGGCCTTTCAGATTCTGAGTTGGAAAAAATTCTTTCTGAAAAAGAAACCTATCCAAACATTGTTTTTAAAGGATTGATGGGTATGGCAAGTTTTACCTCAAACCTACAACAAGTAAGTGAGGAATTTGCGTTTCTCAAAGCGCTTTATGACCGTGCTGCCGCAAATATGGAAACTTTTGACACCCTTTCTATGGGTATGAGCGGCGATTATGAATTGGCCATAGCACAAGGTAGTACAATGATCCGTGTTGGAAGTAAAATTTTTGGTGAACGAAACTATAGTTGATGTATGCCGTTCTTGACATAGAAACTACCGGAGGTAAATTTGACGAAGAAGGCATTACCGAAATCGCCATATACCAATTTGATGGCGCGAAGGTAACCGACCAACTGGTGTCTTTGATCAATCCAGAACGGCCCATTCAACCCTTTGTAGAAAAATTGACCGGGATTCATCAGAAAATGCTTCAAAACGCACCTCGATTTTTTGAAATCGCCAAGCGCATTATTGAAATCACAGAAGACTGTATCTTGGTCGCTCACAATGCAGATTTTGACTGTCGTATTTTACAAACCGAATTTCGAAGACTGGGGTATGATTATCATCGTCAATCTCTCTGTACTGTTAATCTTTCGCAGCTGCTGTACCCAGAACAAGCATCGTTTAAACTCGGAAAACTTGCGCGTGCTTTGGGCATTCCGATCAGTGATCGACACCGCGCTCAAGGCGATGCGCTTGCAACACTAAAATTGTTTCAATTGCTACTCGAAAAAGACGCAGAAAAGCACATCCTAAAAACCCAAATTAGGACCTTTTCTAAAAACCGATTGCCCCTAGCACACCATAAATTATTAGACACCTTACCCACCGATCGTGGGGTCTATTATATCTACAATCAAAATCAAGAACTGGTCTATATTGGCAAAAGCAACAACATCAAAAAGCGAATTCTTACGCACCTAACCAGTAAAAACCAGAAAAGTCAAAAGATAAAAAGTCAGCTTACCCAAGTCACCTTTGAAAAGACAGGTAGTGAATTTATTGCGCTTCTCAAGGAACAGAACGAAATCAAAAAAAATCAACCCCTACTCAATCATGCCCTTAAATATCGAATTTTCCCCATGGGCATACGATTAGAAACTGATTTGGAGGGATATCAAAATTTGATTTTAGAACAGGTACATGTAGACCAGCAATATCTGCTGGTTTTTAAAAATAAAAAAAGTGCAAGTGAACGTCTTTTGCATTGGATCGATTATTATGATTTGTGCCAAAACAAAACCGCGCTAACCAATAATAAAGCACGTTGCATGGATTATGATTTGAAAAAATGCAGCGGTGCCTGCACCGGTGAAGAGCATCCTGAAGATTATAATAAAAAAATATCAGAATTAAAAAACGACCTTACCTATCCCTACCCAAATTTCTTAATCATCGATTATGGGCGTCAAAAAGGTGAATATAGTTTTATACTCATTGATAATCATTGTTTTAAGGGGTATGGATATTATGAATTGAATCATCAAATCAAAACATTGGACAAAATCAATTCACGATTGATTGCCATGGATGATAATCCCGATTGTAGGGCACTTATAAGAAGCCTATTGGAAAAGAAAAAGTACCACAAACTCATCCAGCTGCCTACAGTCGCCTAACATTAGAAATTTTGTAATTTTAAAAAATGGGAACACCAACATTTAGCACTTTTCAACACAAATTGCATGAAATCATTTATGAAGCCGACACCCCCATGGGCAAACTCTTCGATGTGTTGTTGTTGATTTTCATCGTGTTAAGTGTATTATTAGTCGCCTTAGAAAGTGTGCCATCCATTGACCAAGCATTCAAAGACTGGTTTCACTGGGCCGAATGGGTCATCACCATACTGTTTAGTATCGAGTATGTTTTGCGAATCGTGGCCGTTCGCAATCCTTTTAAATACATTTTTAGTTTTTATGGAATCATTGACCTACTCTCTACCCTGCCCAAATATATTGCCATAATTTTTACAGGTACGCAATCGCTAATTGCACTTCGTGCCCTTCGCTTGTTGCGGGTATTTAGGATCTTAAAACTCACCCGCTATATTGGGGAATCCAACAGCCTAATGCGTGCACTAAAGGCCTCAAAAGCAAAAATTTTGGTATTCATGTTTGGGGTGCTGATCCTGTGCGTCATCTTTGGTACCATCATGTATTTGGTCGAAAGTGATGCCAGTGGTTTTACAAGCATTCCGAGAAGCATATATTGGTGTATCGTAACCTTAACAACCGTTGGATATGGCGACATTGCGCCAGCGAGTAATTTGGGGCAATTTATCGCTGCAATAATAATGATAATGGGTTATGGAATAATCGCGGTTCCAACCGGCATAGTAACCGCTGAGTTTTCAAGCAAAAGGGTGACAGATTCCAATACACAAGTCTGCCCCAACTGTTTGACTGACAACCATAAAGATCAAGCAAAATATTGCCATCAATGTGGTAGTGTACTCAATCATGAATAAGAATAAAACACTGATTTATGTTGCAGGGCCAACTGCTGTGGGCAAAACAGAGGTGGCCATTAAACTTGCACAATTTTATCAAACCGAAATTGTGTCTTGTGATTCTCGGCAATTTTTTCGGGAAATGAATATCGGAACCGCCCCACCAAACGCGTTAGAATTGGCCAAAATTCCCCATCATTTTATTCAACATATGAGCCTCAGCACCCCCTACAATGTAGGACGTTTCGAAAAGGATGCGCTCGCATTGCTTGAAGGGTTGTTTTTAACCCATGATGTCGTGATAATGGTAGGTGGGTCTGGTCTATATGCCGATGCTGTGATCGAAGGCCTAGATACTTTTCCAGAGGTACCGGCAACTGTTCGAGAACAACTTCACGCCTTGTATAAAACAAACGGTATCACAGGGCTTCAAGAACTCCTTAAGGAAAAAGATTTTGACTATTATCAACGCGTTGATCGTCAAAATCCACAACGGCTTTTTAGAGCATTGGGCGTGTCATTGGCGGCGGGAAAGCCCTATTCTTCATTTTTAGAGCAAACAGCCAAGGATCGTTTTTTTACCACCAAAACCATCGTCCTTGATCTGCCGCGACACATACTCTATCAGCGAATTAACAAGCGAGTAGATCAAATGATCGCTGCAGGGCTTGAAAACGAAGCTGCCGCACTCAGACCTTTTGAACATCATGCCGCATTTAAAACCGTCGGGTATCAAGAATGGATCCCTTTTTGGGAAGGAAACTCCGATCGCGCTGCGGTTATTGAACGTATCAAACGCAATTCGCGTCGTTATGCGAAACGTCAAATTACCTGGTTTAAAAAATATGGGGAAGAATCATTTTATGATCCAAATACGCCAATTTCTGTTTTATTATCTTAGATTTAATGCTCCAAATCTTTACTCATGAATCTTAAAAATTTAACTTTTCTCCTCGCTCTATTGCTTTTATCATGTCAAAAAAGCACCCCCACAACTGAAGAAGAAGAAGCCAAAACCCAACTGCCGAATTTTGAATATTTGGTCGAGGCAACTGAGATCAAAAGGGTACCGAGCAATTCATTATCCATTCTTTCCGGAATCTATTTATCACGAGACTTGACGTTTGATTTTAATGATGTAACGGGGTATAACATTGTATATAAAACCCAACACAATGATGAAACCATCGAAGCCTCTGGACTGTTATTGATCCCTGCTGTCAATACGCCGCTACCACTAATATCGTTTCAACATGGCACCATGCGTAATCATCATGACACCCCTTCTAATTTCAATTTAGATCGCAATGAGGCAACGATAGGCGCTGTTGTAGCCGGTATTGGATATATAGTGGCAATGCCCGATTATATCGGCTACGGAACCACAGCAGACCTAGAACATCCGTATGAAGTTGGATCGAGCTTGGGCAGTTCTGCTTTGGATATGTTGCGCGCTGCTAAAGAATATTTGGACCATGAAGCAATTCAGTTATCCGAAAAATTGTTTATCGGAGGTTATTCTGAGGGGGGCTATGCTTCCATGGCGCTTTTGCAACAAATCGAACAAAATACGAGTCTTAAAGTGACCCATGCAGCATTGGGAGCAGGTGCTTATAACAAAACAGCATTTTCTAAGGCCATCGCATCGAAGGATATGCCTTTAAATTTTATGACTACCTATCTATGGGTGTTGCATACCTACAATACACTGTATTCAGAGCTATCAAAACCTTGGTCCTATTATGTCAATGCACCTTATGCTTCACAACTCGAAGCAATCACCGACTGGAAAACGCATTCAGATTGGGAAGGGCTAGAAACCAATCCACAAAAACTTTTTACCACCACACTGCTCGATGACTTAGTAGATGAAAATTCGAACGTGATCAAAACAGTCCTTGCGCAAAATGATCGCTATGATTGGGCGCCAAAGACACCCATTACGCTTTTTCATGGTACTGAGGACGATTATGTTTTTCCTTTAAATTCTCAAACAGCCTACGAAGCGATCAGTAACAAGGGCGGAACAATAACCTATATTGCGCTTGAAGGGCACAACCATCAGACGGCAATCATCCCATATTTAGAACAGACCTTGCAACTTTTTGAAGGATTAAAATGAATTCGCCTCTAAATAGCTGAGAACATTAGCTCTTATACGGTTTTGGATGTCTGTGACAGGAGCAGGTTTAAATGTTTTGCCCGTAATTTGTTCGTACAATTCAATATATCGCTGTGATACGGTTTCGATATAGGCATCACTCATAAAGGGAACACGTTGCCCCTCTAAACCCTGAAAACCATTGGATATCAACCATTGTCTGACAAATTCTTTTGAGAGCTGCTTTTGAGGTTCGCCTTTTTCTTGCCGCTCTTGATAACCGTCTTGATAAAAATAGCGCGATGAATCTGGGGTGTGTATTTCATCGATAAGCACAATGTTACCGGCAGCGTCTTTTCCAAATTCGTATTTAGTATCTACTAAAATAAGTCCTTGATCGGCGGCCATTTCTGTGCCTTTTTTGAAAAGCGCACGCGTATATTTTTCTAATTGCAAATAATCTGCTTCGGCAACAATACCTTGTTTGATGATTTCTTCTCTCGAAATGTCTTCATCATGACCGCTTTCTGCTTTGGTCGCAGGAGTAATTATTGGTGCTGGAAATGGGTCATTTTCGTGCATCCCTTCGGGCATCGGCACACCACATAGCATTCTTTTTCCCGATTTATATTCACGTGCTGCATGACCCGATAGATAACCTCGAATTACCATTTCAACCTTAAACGGGGTACAGGCGCTACCCACAGAAACATTGGGGTCTGGTGATGCTATAAGCCAATTGGGGACTATATCCTTTGTCGCCTCGAGCATATGAGTTGCAATTTGATTGAGAATTTGCCCTTTGAAGGGAATTCCTTTGGGCATCACAACATCAAAGGCAGAGAGTCGATCAGAAGCAATCATTATCAAGACATCGTTTTCTAAGCGGTATACTTCTCGGACTTTTCCTTTATAATGTGATATTTGACCAGGAAATGAAAAAGCCGATTCCATTAGTGTTTGCATAACTCTCAGTTTTGATGTTCGATATTTTTATAGGCTTCAATGACTTTTTTGACCAATCGATGTCTTATAACATCTTTGTCGTCCAAATAAACAATTCCTATTCCTGGGGTTTCTTTGAGCACCAACAACGCCTCTTTTAGCCCCGAAATAACCCGTCTTGGTAGGTCGATCTGACCAGGGTCTCCGGTGACCATAAATTTGGCATTTGGACCCATTCGGGTCAAAAACATTTTCATTTGTGCATGGGTCGTATTCTGACCTTCATCGAGAATCACGAACGCATTGTCTAGGGTGCGCCCCCGCATAAAAGCTAGTGGTGCAATTTGAATAGTACCTTTTTCGAGATGGCTTGCCAGTTTTTCATGGGGTATCATGTCACGCAATGCGTCATACAAAGGTTGCATGTAAGGGTCTAGCTTTTCTTTTAGATCACCAGGTAAAAATCCTAAGTTTTCACCGGCCTCTACTGCAGGTCGTGTTAGGATAATTCTTTTAACTTGCTTTTCCTTGAGTGCCTTTACGGCCAAAGCTACTCCGGTGTAGGTTTTTCCGGTACCTGCAGGGCCAATCGCAAAAACCATATCGTTTTGTTTCATGGCGTGAACCAACTTGGCTTGATTTTGGGTTCGGGCTTTTACAATTTTACCCCCTACACCATGCACTATAGTCAGATTGGTGTCCTTGTCTAAGTCTGCTTCTTCCAGTGTGTCGGCCATAACGATACGTTCTATGGTCTGTGTGTCCAAAACATTGTATTTTCCGAAGTGCAATAGCATTAGCTCTATTTTATGTTCAAACTGCTCCAAAAGGGCCGTTTCGCCAAATGCCTTGATGGTGTTTCCGCGTGCTACAATCTTGAGTTTTGGATAAAAAGATTTGATTTGGTCGATATGAACATTTTGTTCACCAAAAAATTCTCTCGGGTTGACTTCTGTGAGGTCTATTTTAATTTCATTCAAATGCGGTTGCTTTAAAATGACGTACTTTTATACCTAATTGTGATCGATCAAAAATACATAAATTTTAAATTTGTGGCACTACTTTAATACGATGTCTATAATTACACTTACTACTGATTTTGGAATTAAAGATTATGCTGTAGGGGCGGTTAAGGCCGCATTGATGACTGCCGTAGAATCGATTCAAATCGTGGACATAAGCCACGAAGTAAGTCCCTACAATCAGACAGAATGTGCCTATATTTTAAAAAATGCCTACCATGTGTTTCCAAAAGGGAGCATCCATATCATCGGAGTAGAATCCGAACTTACCCCAGAAAACCAGCATATCGTAGTGCTTTTTGATGGCCATTATTTTATTGGTGGAGACAACGGCATTATGTCTCTAATTATGGACGGTTTAAAACCCGAAAAAATTGTTGTTATCAATATTCATAACAACGTCGTTAGCAGTTTTCCGGTGCTCGATGTTTTTGTCCATGTAGCAGCACATTTGGCGCGTAAAGGACAGTTGGAAGTAATTGGGAGGCCGATCGATCAAATCAAAGAACTCACCGAACTCAATCCGGTGATCAACATCCAAAAAAATCAAATCATCGGTTCGGTTATCTATATTGACAACTATGGAAATATTGTGACCAACATTACAAAAAAAATATTTTCGGAAATTGGTAAAACCAGAAGCTTTACCATTTATGCCCGAACAGTCAAATTCACAAAAATCTATTCCACTTACAGCGAAGCAATTGATTTTAGCCTGCCCCCTTCAAAGCGTGCAGAAGATGGTAAAAAATTGGCACTCTTTAACGCTGCTGGTCATTTAGAGCTTGCAATTTATAAAAGCAATCCAAAAACAGTTGGCGGTGCCACGAGTCTTTTTGGATTAGAATACAGGGATTCGATAACCATTATTTTTGATTGATTATGTGGAGTATTGCCAAAAGAGAGTTTATCAGTTTTTTCAGCAGTCCTATCGGATACCTGGCCATCGGAATGTTTCATCTAATGGCGTTTTTATTTTTATGGGTCTTTGACACGGACTACAATATTTTGGAGGCGGGTTTTGCGGATTTAAATTTATTTTTTGGATTGGCGCCTTGGCTGTTGCTGTTTTTGATACCAGCCGTTGGCATGCGCAGTTTTTCAGAAGAAATCAAACAAGGGACTTTAGAATTGTTATTATCACGTCCCATCGGCTTGGGTGCTTTGATTATGGGAAAATTCTGGGCGATCCTTTTGGTGTTTGGCATAGCAATACTGCCCAACCTTAGTTATGTTTGGGCAATCGACGCATTGATTCAAGAAAATGTGGCTCTTGATTGGGGAAGTATTATTGGTGGTTTTATCGGCTTGCTTTTAATTTCTTCGGTCTTTACGGCCATTGCACTATGCACCTCAATATTATCTAAAAACGCTGTTACAGCCTATCTAACAGCACTTTTACTCTGTTTTTTTCAATTTTTTGGATGGGAACAAGCTGCACTGATATTTACAGATTATGAATGGTACAAAACAGTAGCCAATTTAGGGATGGAAAGCCATTATACCAGTATCAGTAGCGGCGTTTTGCGATTGGAAGATGTAGTTTATTTTACAGCATTGACAATGCTGTTTTTGGTAGTAACACGTCAATTTTTAATAAAATTAAAATCGATATGAATACCATCAAGAGCTATTGGATCATTTTGGCACTTTTTGCACTTGTGCTTCTAAGCCCATTTTTTGTTGGTAAAATTGATTTTACAGCAGATCAACGATACAGTCTTTCTGAAGCCACAAAAACACTTGTCCAAGAAATGAAGACTCCTATACGGATTGACATTTTTTTAGAAGGTGATGTTCCAAAAGAATTTCAACGATTGCGCAAAGAAGCAGAAACACTTCTTAAAATGATGGCCGATGAAGGGGGTGATTTTTTGATAGACTTTATTGATCCTTTTGCTGAAGAACTTCCCGTTGAAGCTGTTGTAGAAGAAATGTTACAGTATGGAATGACGCCTGAAAATATCGTCAATTCCAAAACACAAAACTTCGAGCAAACCTTAGTTTTTCCGTGGGCAATCGTAAGCAATGGCAGTCGTTCGGTTCGGGTTTCGCTGCTCAAAAAAAACTTGGGTGATACGCAAGAACAACAAATTTTTAAATCGATTCGTCAACTCGAATATCAGTTTTTGGATGCGTTGCTTCAATTGGAAGAAAAAAACAAAAAAAATATCGCCGTCCTTACCTCACATCAGACCAGTAAACAAGATTTATCGGCAGACTTTTTACAAGCCTTAAAACCCTACTACAATCTAGCGGCCTTTGATCTAAAAGCCTTCGCTTCTCAACCCGAAAAAACTCTAGACAACCTCAAACGTTTTGATCTATTGATCATATCCAATCCCAATGATGTGTTTGTGCCAGAAGAAAAACAAATCATTGATCAATTTCATACGAGTGGCGGCAAAAGTCTTTGGATGATAAACGCCATAAAAATTGACCGGGATAGTCTTTTTAATAATACAGGCAAAGCCGTTGCTTTTGCCAATGATTTGCAATTGGATGATTTGTTTTTTAAGTGGGGAATTCGGCTCAACAGCAATCTGATAAAAGACCTCTATGCTGCACCCATTGTTATGGCACAGGGCTCGGGCAATAAAACGCAATACCTCCCCTTTATTTGGGATTATTATCCGCTTGTAAAAACCACTGAAAAAACCTTGGTTGAACAAGGTGTTGGCAATGTTTGGCTTCGCTTTGCTTCGGATATTGATACTTTAAAAAACCCGATTTCTAAACAAATTTTACTCGAAAGTTCACCCCTTACCAAAATCATGGGAACACCTACGCTGGTAGGACTCAAAGAAGCAACTCAAAAGCGGGTGCCCGAAGAATACACCGGGGGCACTTTGTCTTTTGCTGTGCTGCTTGAGGGCCCATTTGAATCGTTGTATAAAAACAAAATCAAGCCATCTTCACAGCTACCATATAAAGAATCTGGAAATAGTGCTGCACTTATTATCGCCGATGGAAATTTTGCAGAAAACCAATTAGATAAAGGCAACCCCCTAGAGTTGGGCTATGACAAATGGACCAATAATTTTTATAACAACAAGACTTTTTTAGTCAATAGTGTACATTATCTGATGGATCGCAAAACCCCTCTTTCAGTTCGTGCAAAACCCCTTGACATAGGTTTCTTTGATGCGCAGAAAATACCTCAATTGGCTACTAAAATCAAAATTAGTATTGCGGTTTTTCCGCTACTACTTTTGAGCTTATTTGCCCTAATGGTGTACCTCTGGCGCAAAAGGTTTAACGGTTAATAAGTCAGAATAAATTTCTTTCAATTTTTTAACCTTTTAAGATATATTTGATATAAAGGAAATACCTATGAAATTTATCGTCTCAAGCGCTACATTACTCAAAGAATTACAAACCTTAGGAGGTGTTATCAATGCCACCAATACACTTCCAATATTAGACAACATTCTTTTTGATATACAAGAAAATCAATTGACCCTTACCGGATCAGATCTTGAAACCACCTTGTCAACATCGATTACCATAGAATCGACAGACAAAGGGATTGTTGCGTTGCCCGCACGACTTTTGATAGATATGTTAAAAACGTTTCCCGAGCAACCGCTAACCTTTGTCAAAACGGCCAATAATACGTTTGAAATTAGTACCAATAATGGAAAATATGCGTTGGCCTATTTTAACGGTGAAGATTTTCCAAAAGTACCCAGTCTTCCAGATGCTGCCAAAACCGAACTAGAAGGTGATGTTTTGGCAACCGCTATCAATGCCACCCTATTTGCAGCAGGCAATGATGATCTGCGACCCGTAATGAGTGGTGTGTTTTTCCAATTCGGTACCGATGCGCTAACTTTTGTAGCTACCGACGCCCACAAATTGGTTAAATATACACGAACAGACCTTAAAGCAGCGCAAAATACCGAATTTATAATGCCCAAAAAACCCCTGCAACTGCTCAAAAGTATTTTGGCAGGTAGTGAGGAGTCTGTAGTTATCGAATACAATGATAGTAATGCGCAGTTTCGATTTGACAACGCTACCCTAACCTGTCGCCTGATCGATGGGAAATACCCCAACTATGAAGCCGTAATTCCTAAAGAAAATCCCAATCTAATGGAAATTGAGCGGGTGCCCTTTCTAAACTCCGTTCGACGTGTAAGTATTTTTTCAAATAAAACAACCCATCAATTACGCTTAAAAATTGCTGGAGCAGCCTTGCAAATCTCTGCTGAAGATTTTGATTATAGCAACAAGGCCGAAGAGCGATTGGACTGTGACTATAAAGGTGATGATATCCAGATTGGGTTCAATTCACGCTTTCTGATTGAAATGTTGAATAATCTTCAGGCGGAAAATGTGCAATTGGCCATGTCCCTTCCCAATAGAGCAGGAATTATTAGACCCCTAGATGGCCACGAGGAAGGCGAACAAATCACCATGCTTGTAATGCCCGTTATGTTGAACGACTAAACTATGGTTTATTCGGCACTGATCGAAGCGGTAAGCCTTTTGTAAACACCGCCTTCTAGCTTGGATCGAATGCCAGCAAAAGCGTCCAACGTAATCTTAATATCTTCCATATTGTGGGAAGCTGTTGGAATTAACCGTAATAAAATCAATCCTTTAGGTATAACGGGATATACTACTATAGAACAAAAGATACCATAGTTTTCACGTAGGTCTTTTACCAGTGCCATTGCTTCTGGAATACTGCCCTTGAGATATACAGGCGTAACACAACTTTGGGTTGTTCCTATATCAAAACCATTTTCTTTAAGCCCCGATTGCAAAGCATGAACGTTTTCCCAAAGCGTTGCTTTTAATTCTGGTTGGGTGCGCAGCATATCTAAGCGCTTTAGGGCGCCTACAACCAATTGCATTTGCAATGATTTGGCAAACATTTGAGAACGCATGTTGTATTTTAGGTAATCAATAATTTCTTTGTCAGCAGCTACAAAAGCACCTGTAGAAGCCATCGATTTTGCAAAGGTTGCAAAATAGACATCGATGTCGTCTTGAACACCTTGTTCTTCGCCGGCTCCTGCTCCTGTTGCGCCCAATGTGCCAAACCCATGAGCGTCATCTACAAGAAAACGAAATTTATATTTCTCCTTAAGGGCTGCAATCTCTTTGAGCTTGCCCTGCTCACCTCGCATTCCAAAAACCCCTTCTGAAATTACAAGAATTCCACCTCCAGATTGTTCTGCTACACGTGTTGCTCGCTGTAAGTTTTTTTCCAAACTTTCGATGTCATTGTGTTTGTAGGTAAAACGTTTTCCCAAATGCAAACGAACACCGTCAATAATACAGGCATGCGCATCCACGTCATATACAATTACGTCGTCTTTAGAGACCAAGGTGTCTATTGTTGATAAAATACCCTGGTATCCAAAATTGAGAAGATAAGCTGCTTCTTTGTTAACAAATTGTGCCAGTTCGTCTTGAAGCTGTTCATGCAAGGTTGTGTGACCAGACATCATCCGTGCCCCCATTGGGTAGGCAGAACCATAGTCTGCTGCTGCTTGTGCATCCACAGCGCGTACGTCTGGGTGGTTGGCCAGACCGAGATAGTCATTGACACTCCATGTGATCACTTCTTTTCCTCTAAATTTCATCCGGTTAGAAATGGGTCCTTCTAACTTTGGAAAAACAAAATATCCTTCTGCTTGGTCGGCCCATTTTCCCAAAGGGCCTTTGTTTTCGATTATACGATCAAATAAATCACGAATCATTTTTCTTGGTCTGATTTCAATAAATATTCAGTTTCATTGGGGGATTTGTCGGCTTGTTTATCGAAAAATCCTTGAGCTTCCATCCATTCATCATTATAGATTTTACTCATATAGCGCGAGCCATGGTCTGGAAAAATGATGACTACATTGCTCGCTTCATCAAAACACCCCATATCGTTGAGCTGTTTTGCAGCTTGCATTGCAGCACCTGAGGTATAGCCCACAAAAAGTCCCTCTTTATTGGTTATTTCTCGAGCAGTGTGGGCACTGTCATAATCGGTTACTTTCTCAAAATGATCAATCACCTTAAAATCGGTAGCTTTAGGGATAAGGTTTTTCCCCAGCCCTTCGATACGATACGGGTAGATTTCTTCTGGATCTAACTCACCCGTTTCATGAAATTTTTTGAGAACAGACCCATAGGCATCTACACCATAAATTTTGATTTCTGGGTTTTGTTCTTTCAAGAATCGTGCACTTCCTGATATAGTGCCACCTGTGCCACTGCTGGCAATCAAATGGGTGATTTTGCCTTCGGTTTGTTTCCAAATTTCAGGACCGGTAGTACGATAATGCGCTTCGGTATTTAGCACATTAAAATATTGATTGATATAGAATGAGTTATTGATTTCTTCGGTAAGCCTTTTGGCAACTTGATAATAAGATCGTGGGTCATCGGCAGCAACATGGGCTGGGCATACATAAACTTTTGCACCCATAGCGCGTAGCATTTCAATCTTGTCTTGAGAAGATTTGGAGGTCACTGCCAAAATGCAATCATAGCCTTTAATCAGTGATACCATGGCTAGGCTAAACCCTGTATTTCCAGAGGTTGTCTCGATTATCGTATCACCCGGCTTGATTAAACCTTTTTCTTCAGCAGTTTCTAAAATATGAAGAGCTATACGATCTTTGTTGGAATGTCCTGGATTAAAAGCCTCGAATTTGGTAAAATAGTTCCCTTTTAAATTTTCAGCTATTTTGTTGAGCCGAATCAAGGGTGTATTACCTATTAATTCGAGAAGGTTATTGTAAACTTCCACTTGAGATTTTGTCAATCAATTTGATGGATACAAATTTAATGAAAATTATCGGGATTTAATTTCCAAACTCCAAATCAAGAATAAAGGCGTATTTTTTTGCCAGCTCTTTTAAGGATTCGAAACGTCCGGAAGCCCCACCATGACCAGCTTCCATATTGGTGTCCAAAAGTAAAATATTGGACCCCGTTTTGGTCACCCGTAACTTAGCAACCCATTTGGCGGGCTCCCAATATTGGACTTGCGAATCATGAAGTCCTGTAGTGACCAACATATTTGGATATTCCATCTCACGGACTTGGTCGTAAGGTGAATACGACAACATATAGTCATAATAAGATTTGTCATTGGGATTTCCCCACTCATCATACTCTGATGTAGTTAATGGTATTTCATCATCCAACATTGTAGTGATCACGTCCACAAAAGGGACCGCTGCAATTATCCCATTGTAGAGTTCTGGAGATTCATTGACCACTGCGCCCATAAGCAATCCTCCGGCAGATCCACCGTATGCATAGAGATGCTCGGGTGCGGTCATTTGTTCTTGTATTAGATGTTTCGAACAGTCTATAAAGTCGTTAAATGTGTTTTTCTTTTTAAAAAGCTTGCCGTCTTCATACCATTGACGTCCTAGGTACTCGCCACCGCGGATGTGTGCAATTACATAGACAAAGCCACGGTCCAAAAGACTGAGTCTTGAGCTTGAAAAACCCGGATCGATTGTGCTGCCGTAAGAACCATAGGCATATTGCAAAATGGGAGTCCCTGATGTTAGTTTGGTGTCTTTGTGATAGACCATCGACATAGGAACTTTGACCCCATCGCGTGCAGTGGCCCATATACGTTTTTCGATATAATTATTTTTGTCAAAATCGCCACCCATAACCTCCTGCTCTTTTAAAAGCGTCGTTTCTTGCGTGGCCATGTCAAATTCAAAAACCGAGTAGGGTGTTTTTAAGGAACTGTATCCATATCGAATTTTTGAAGTATCAAATTGCAAGTTCGTTGATATAAAAAGCGAATACGTTTCTCCTTCTAGCGGAAGAAAATAGTCGGTGCCGTCCTCCCATGATTTTATGCGAATACGACTCAATCCGTTTTGTCGCTCTGTCACCGCCCAATAGTCTTTAAAAAGTTCTAAATCCTCTAACAATACATCCTCGCGATGTTCCAAAATTGTTTCCCAGTTTGAAGCCGCGGGGGTGTCAATTTTGGTACGTATCAATTTATAATTGGTGGCACCATCTTTGTTGGTCAGGATATAAAAATAATCTCCCATATGGGCAATATCATACTCCAAGCCTCGGGTTCGCTCTTGGACCATCTTAAAATCACCTAAGGGGTTGTCTGCCTTCAAAAATTGAGCCTCTGTTGTTAGTGTGCTAAAGGAGTTTATAAAGATATATTCGTCCGATTTGGAACTACTTACATATACAGAAAAAGTCTCGTCCTTTTCTTCAAAAATCAATTTGTTGTTGGTTGCAGACCCCAAAATATCATGACGATGTATCGCCGAAGATCGTAAGGTGATTTCGTCTTTTACTGTATAAAACAAATGCTGATTGTTTGCAGCCCATGCAGTACTACCGGACGTATTCGGAATTTTAGTTTCAAGCAATTGGCCACTTACCAAATCCTTGACATATAGAGTATAAAGTCTTCTAGAAACCGTGTCAACTGCAAATGCAGCTTTGGTGTTGTCTGGGCTTATACTGATGCCCGACAATTGAAAATATGATTGCCCTTCGGCCATTTTATTGCAATCAAAAAGCAACTCTTCGGGTGCCGTTAAGCTGTCTTTTTTGCGGATATAGATGGGATAATCTTTTCCTTTTTCATAACGGGTTATGTACCAATAGCCGTTGTAAAAATAAGGGACCGAATTATCGTCTTCTTTTACACGTCCCTTGAGCTCATCAAAGAGTGTGTTTTTCAGATCATCTGTATGGGCGGTTATTTTTTGATAATAATCATTTTCACGCTCAAGATAGTCGATAACTTCTGGGTTATCCCTTTCGCGAAGCCAATAATAAGGGTCAATCCGAATATGGTCGTGCTTTTTTAGTTGATAGTGAACGCGATCGGCCATCGGAGGGATTATTGCTTTGCTTTCTTTCATAGTATGTGGTTGATTACACGAGGTTGTAAAAATAGTGCAAAGAACAACAAAGTAGTAAGGGATTTGATTTTTCATTGAGACAGTGTTTAAAAAGAAATCGATTTCAATATACGTATAAAATGATTGTGATGTTCGAGGGTATAATCGCGATGTGTTACAATTCTAATTTTACCTTTTCCCAATTGAATCAATCGCACCCCATGGGTGGCTAGGTTAGCAATGAATTGGTTATCGTCCAGCCCTTCATTTAGGGAAAATATGACAATATTGGTTGATACGGATTCGACCTTGGAAACAAATTCGAGGCCTTGTAAAACGTGTTCTATTTCTTTGGCTTTTTTATGGTCTTCGACCAACGGTTTTCTATGATGTTCCAAGGCATAGCTGGCCGCTGCTGCCAGATATCCCGCCTGACGCATTCCTCCTCCCAAAACTTTACGGATACGCAATGCGGATTCCATTGCCTTCTCAGATCCAATCAACATTGAGCCTACAGGACACCCCAATCCTTTGCTAAAACAGACCGAAATCGTATCAAATATGTGTCCATAGGCCACGGGGTCATCATTAGTTGCCTCTAACGCATTCCACAATCGCGCACCATCGAGGTGTAAACTCAGGTCGTGTTCAAGGCAAACTTCTTTAATTTTTTTGATCTCTTCAAAATCATAACACGCCCCTCCCCCTTTATTGGTGGTGTTTTCTAAACATACCAGTCGTGTTTTGGGGCTGTGGTAAAAATCGGGTGGATTTATAGATGCGAGCACCTGTGATGCATTGATTCTTCCGCGGTCTCCTTCTATGAGTTTGCAAGAAACGCCACTGTTGAAACTAACACCACCGCCTTCATAATTGTATACATGTGCATAGTGATCACAGATCAATTGGTCTCCGGGTTGGGTATGTAGCTTAATTGCCGTTTGATTTGCCATTGTCCCAGAAGGAAAAAACAAGGCTTTCTCCATACCAAATAACGCAGCAACGGTTTCTTCAAGTTGATTTACTGCATGATCTTCTTTAAAAACATCGTCACCAACTTGGGCCACTAACATGGCTTGTAACATCCCCTCTGAAGGACGAGTTACGGTATCACTAATAAGATTTATTTCCATAAAACTTCAAAGTCACAGGCCATACTTCCTATAGGTGAACCATCAGGTATTTTAGGTACTTCTACAGCTTCTTTTAGCTGGTAGTTGGTCAAATAATTTGAAATTCGTTTACTAAAGTAAGAAGCCTGTGCCAGCGTCTTATTTTTTGATAGTTGCTGCTGCAAATTTTGCAATTGATTAAAAACCGTCGCACGAACACTACTGGGAACTTCAGCGGCGTGCCCCAATTCCATCAAATGCTCTAGGATATTCGCTTGTACAATTTCTTGTATGCCCTGTGCATACCCATTTTGAATTTTTTTGTCAAACGAATTGGAAAGCAATTGGTCAATTGCAGCTGCCAAGGACAACTGATTTGGATCCATATAGGCTTGTTGTTGGAGTCGTGTAGCCCTTTGGGGGTGTAATAACATCCCTAAAATGGCGTCAGAAGTAGTGTGTGCAAGTGCAAACGGGTCAAAGGTTATCCCTGTTTGTGATTGAAAACTTTCTCGAGAACGAGGTGCGCCAAAAGCGCGCGGAGGTAAAACAGACAACAACGAACTGGGTAACATCAACGCATTTGGTTCCAACGTTTTAAGCAACGCAGCGAGGGCTTTTCTTTGCGAAGATGCGCCAACTGTTGATGTTCGATAATCAATGGCTCCTTTTACAGCATAGTCGTAGTCCACACCTCCAACGAGTTTTACGGCTGCTTCTACCTGGTAGCGATGCAATAAATAGATAGGAACCATACGATCCTCGAGCTGGGTATAGCTTTCGTTGTCGCGCAAATGGTTTAACGAAAGTCCCTCCAGTGCTTGCTTGCGAATCTGCATCAGCTGGTTGAGTTCGGTTACTGCGTCCGACCCGTTGTCCCAAAGATGTGCAATAGGATGCGCCCCGCCTATTGGACGGGCGTCGCTATCTGATATAAAACGAAATCCATCACGCGCGCTTTGAGCAAGCAACGAATTAAGTGCTTCGGTTTCGTTGGTGCCTGCTGGAAATTCAGAATAACTATATGCAACACTAATTTTGTCCCAATCGCCTATACCCGTATCATAGGCATTCGCATAGGAGATTTTGTCTCCTTCTAGCTCCAATGTCGGATGGGGATAGTCCATGACAGAGGCACGGTTCTTCGCACTGGCAGCAAAGTTGTGTGCAAAACCAAGTGTATGCCCAATTTCATGTGCAGAGAGTTGTCTGATACGCGCTAGGGCCATTGCCAATGCGTCATCATTTTTTTGCCCGTCGACTTCAAAAGGGTTCTCCGTCAAGCCGAGTGCAATCATATAATCTTGTCGGATACGCAAACTGCCAAGGCTGACGTGCCCTTTGATGATTTCTCCTGTTCGGGGATCGACCACACTTGCACCATAACTCCAGCCTCGAGTAGAGCGATGAACCCATTGGATGACATTATAACGCACATCTAAAGGATCGGCATCTGCAGGCAAAATTTTTACCTGAAAAGCGTCCTTATAGCCAGCAGCTTCGAAGGCCTGATTCCACCAACGCCCTCCTTCTAATAATGCAGAACGGACTGGTTCTGGTGTACCGTTGTCCAAATAATAGATTATGGGCTCTACCGCTTCGCTAATTGCTGCAGTGGGGTCTTTTTTCTCCAATCGATGCCGAATTATGTACTGTTGAAGTGTGCTTTCACTTACAGGAGTGGTATAATCATAAAAACTAAAGCCAATGGCACCACTGCGAGGATCAAATTTTCGAGGTTTGTAGTTGTTGTCGGGCAATGCAACAAACGAGTGATGTTGATTCACCGTAACTGCATCCGAAGTGGGAGCAACAGACTGGATCCATCCTCCTGTGGCTTTTCCAGTAAACGTAAGCATCACGTCAAATTCAACATTTTGAGGAAAAGCCTTAGTACGCTCTAATGAAATTGCAGAACGTGTAGCATCAATCCGATAGCTGCCTTGCTTTGAACGCTCCAAACGTTGGGCAACACCATGCGCGTCTTGCATTAGAAAAGGGGTTAAATCTATGGTGATTTTGCCCTCTTTTTCTTCGGCAATTGGAAAACCAAAAAGGACCGATTTGGCAAAAGCCTCTTCTATGGATTTTTTTTCCAAAGGATTGGTAGAAGTAGAACGGTATTTATAATTGGGTTGTACCATCAAAATTTTATTGCCCGCACGCTTAAAATAAACGATACGCTCGTTACCAAGTTGACCTCGATCGAGCCCGATATCATTGCTGCCGATACCCTTACTCAAACTATTTATATACAAAAATTCGTGCTCTAGCTTGGTGATTTCTAAATGGATTTGATCTTTTTCTGGGAGGTATTTAAAATTAAAGTATCCATTGTATTCAATTACGCTAACATGCTCTTTTTCATGGTTTTGTGTTTCTATTTTGTTTTTAGAATAACCTTGCGCGGGTTGCACTAAAAAAAGTAGAAACAAAACAAAGGTGGTCAAAAATGTTTTCATTAGAATTTAGATTTTCATTAAAGCTAAAAAAAATTAAGACATTCCGTTTACACCCTTGCCGAAAACCGTATTTTTGAAAAAAACTTTTTTATGATAAGCCAAGAACTACATAAAGCGCTTATTGAACGCCTGGGTGCGTTGAGGAGGTATCTTTGACATCGATGCCAAAAAAATAGAAGCAACCAATCAGGAAGAAAAAACCCTTGCACCCGATTTTTGGGACAATCCACAATTGGCAGAGGCCCACATGAAAACGCTCCGAAGTATTCAAAAATGGATCAACGATTTTGAAAATTTGGTTGCGTTGATGGATGATCTGGAGGTGCTCATTGAATTTCAAAAAGCTGGAGAAGTAGCTGAAGACGAAGTCGATCATCATTATCAAGTTATCGAGCAGCATTTTGAAGACTTAGAATTCAAAAACATGCTCTCCGAAGAAGGAGATGTACTCAGCGCTGTATTGCAAATAACCGCAGGTGCTGGTGGAACCGAAAGCTGCGATTGGGCGCAAATGCTCATGCGAATGTACTTGATGTGGAGTGAAAAAAAGGGATATAAAGTCCGAGAACTCAACCACCAACCTGGTGACGTCGCCGGTGTAAAAACCGTCACAATAGAAATCGAAGGTGATTTTGCCTTTGGTTGGCTCAAAGGCGAAAACGGTGTCCACCGTCTGGTTCGCATCTCACCTTTTGACTCCAACGCCAAACGGCACACCTCTTTTGCTTCGGTTTATGTTTACCCGTTGGTCGACGAAAGCATCGAAATCATCGTCAATCCTGCAGACATCAGTTGGGAAACCATGCGCGCAAGTGGTGCTGGAGGACAAAATGTCAATAAAGTAGAAACCGCTGTACGATTACGCCACCACCCGACCGGAATCATAATCGAAAATTCGGAAACGCGCTCACAACTCGACAACAAAAACAAAGCCATGCAATTGCTCAAATCACAGCTTTATGAAATTGAATTGCAAAAGAAAATGGCCGCACGAGATGCCATAGAAGCAGGCAAAAAGAAAATCGAATGGGGCTCGCAAATTCGCAACTATGTCATGCATCCCTACAAGCTGGTCAAAGATGTGCGTTCTCAAGCAGAAACCGCTGATGTAGAAGGGGTTATGAATGGAGAAATTGATGCCTTTCTCAAAAGCTATTTGATGCTTATGGGACAGAAAAACGAACATAAAAATCTGTAGTTATGCAAATAAAAAACATCATATTTGACCTAGGCGGCGTATTGATTGATTGGAATCCCGAATATGTATTCCTAGATGTTTTTGAAGGTGATCGAAAAAAAATGAAGTGGTTTTTTGACGAAATCTGCACCTTCGACTGGAATGAAAACCAGGACGCGGGCTATCCCCTTGCTCAAGCAACCCAAGATCGTATCGCACTTTTTCCACAATATGAAACATGGATTCGCATGTATTATGGACGCTGGGAAGAAATGCTTGGTGGACCCATAGCAGAAACCGTTGGACTCTTAAAAAAATTGATCGACCACCCCAACTATCGGGTGGTGGCACTAACCAATTGGAGCCACGAAACCTTTCCGATTGCTTTAAATCGTTTTGACTTTTTACATTGGTTTGAGGGCATCGTGGTATCTGGTGAAGAGCAAACCCGAAAACCGTTTCCCGAAATTTATACCACAACATTAAACCGTTTTGGATTCAACGCTCAAGAGTCGCTCTTTATCGACGATAATCTTCGTAATGTTGAAGCTGCAGAAGCATTAGGTATTTTTGGACATCACTTCAAATCACCCATGCAATTGCAGCAGTTTTTAGAACAAAACAAGCTTTTATAGGCTACCCCAACCAACCTTCTCGATCCAAACTGCGGTATTGTATGGCTTCAGCAATATGGCTTGCATTTATCCTTTCAACTGCTTCAAGGTCTGCCAATGTTCGCGAAACTTTAAGAATACGATCGTAAGCACGTGCCGAAAGTCCCAGTTTTTCCATGGCGGTTTCTAACAGCTTTTTTGAAGCTTGATCGAGAACACAATGATTGCGTAATTGCTTGGGACCCATTTGCGCGTTGTAGTGCAAAGCATGATGGCTAAAACGCTTGGTTTGAATTGCGCGAGCCGCCACTACCCGCTTTCTGATTTCAGCAGAAGAGGTCGTTTTTTTGACATCGATCATTTTGTTAAAAGCCACAGGGTTAACTTCTATGTGCAAATCAATTCGGTCTAACAACGGTCCTGATATACGTGACAAATAGCGTTCCATCTCATAGGTCGAATGCCGAGCGGATTTGCCATCATTAAAAAAACCAGAGGGGCTCGGGTTCATGCTGGCCACAAACATAAATGACGCCGGATAGGTAATGGTATATTTGGCTCTAGAAAGTGTTACTGCACGATCTTCTAGAGGTTGTCGCAGTACTTCTAAAACGCTTCGTTTAAACTCTGGTAGCTCATCAAGAAACAAAACGCCATTATGTGCCAGAGAGATTTCACCGGGCTGCGGATAGCTTCCTCCTCCTACCAAGGCCACGTCAGAAATGGTGTGATGTGGAGCTCTAAATGGACGTTGTTTGACCAATCCCACACGATCACGAAAACCAAGCACAGAATGTATCTTAGTGGTTTCTAAGGCCTCATTAAGATTCATCGGAGGTAAAATTGTTGGCAACCGTTTGGCCAACATCGTTTTCCCCGAACCCGGCGGCCCGATCAAGATGATGTTGTGTCCGCCAGCGGCAGCAATCTCCATACATCGTTTGACCCCTTCCTGTCCTTTGACATCACTATAGTCCAATCCAGAAGCGGTAGATTGACTTTCAAACTCTTTGCGTGTGTCCACAACGGTTTTGTCTAACTTTTTTTTACCTGAAAAAAAATTAATAACCTCACTTAGGTGGCCTACCCCGTAGACGTGTAGCTGATTGACAACTGCAGCCTCCGTGGCGTTTTCTTTTGGCAAAATAAACCCTTTATATCCTTCGGCTCGTGCTTGAATTGCTATGGGCAGCGCCCCTTTTATTGGACGAATAGCACCGTCTAAAGCAAGCTCGCCCATGATGATGTATTCTGAAAGTTGATCGCCTTGTGTCTGTCCCGAGGCCACCAAAATACCAAGAGCAATGGGCAAGTCATAGGCAGAACCCTCTTTCCGTAGATCCGCAGGCGCCAAATTGATGGTAATCTTTTTTCCAGGCAATTTAAATCCAATATTAGCAAGTGCTGCAGCTATTCGATAATTGCTTTCTTTTACGGCATTGTCCGGTAATCCAACTAGATGATATCCGATGCCCTTGGCAATATTTACTTCGATGGTTATGGTATGTGCTGATATACCAAAAACAGCACTGCCGTAGGTGGCTGTAAGCATGTAGGTTGATTTGGAACTGAAAAGGTATAAAAAAGTGTGTTATGCTGGGATAGCAACACTTATTTTAACAAATTATCAGCGGCTTTCAGTCCATTTTCGAGCCAGTCGCTAAAATCAGAAATACTGCTGTATTGTATGGACGGACCAAGAAGTTGACCATCAGGGGTCATCAATATATAATAAGGCTGTGAAGCGGTTTTGAAATTGGTCCATTGAAATGCGGCCCATTTTTCTCCCACTGTATTTATGTTAAGCACAGAACCATTGGGTTGTTCAAACTTAAACTGGTCTTCAATGTCGAGCGGTTTACGATCGTCCACATAGAGTGATATTAGGACCACCTTATCCATCAACAAAGGGTATATCTGTGGATCAGACCAGACATTTTCTTCCATTTTTCGGCAATTGACACAAGCCCAACCCGTAAAGTCTAATAAAATTGGTTTTTGCTGTTCTATGGCTGCTTGAAGACCTATTTCATAAGCTTTATAACAATTGAGATTTAGTGGACAATCACTGTCTTGCGCGCGGTAGCTATAAAACTCCGGTGGTGGAAAACCACTAAGGGATTTTAAGGTGTTGGTCTCCGCAAAAAGTCCACGAGCCAAATAGGCCGTAAAAACAAGTGCCAGTAGCGCAATCAATTTTCTTCCGTTAGATAATCTTCCTTTTATATCGTGTGGGAATCGAATGACCCCAAAAAGGTAGAGCGTTAACAAAACAGAAAGCAAAAGCCAAATTCCAATAAACAATTCACGCTTGAGAATCCCCCAATGCCCTACTAAATCGGCGTTGGACAAAAACTTTAACGCTAAGGCAAGTTCCAAAAAACCAAGAACTACTTTGAGCTGTGTCATCCACCCGCCCGATTTGGGAAGACGATCCAAACTTTTGGGAAATAATGCAAAAAGAACAAAAGGAAATGCCAATGCTACTCCAAAACCTAACATCCCAACGCTTAACTGCGTTGCGCCTTGCGCATTGGATAATGATCCAGCCAACAATGACCCCAAAATAGGGCCTGTACATGAAAAGGAAACCAAAGCAAGCGTGAGGGCCATAAAAAAGACGCCTATTACTCCCTGAAATTGCGAGGCTGCATCGGCCTTTGAACTCCAAGAACTCGGAAGTGTCAACTCATAATAACCAAAAAAAGAAAATGCAAAAAACACAAAAACAACAAAGAGCACTACGTTTAAAACAACATTAGTCGCTAACGTATTTAGTAATTGTGGATTTAGGCCTTCCAAAAAATGAAAAGGCAGGCTGAGTATGATGTATATCAGAACAATAAAAAAGCCATACAAAAAGGCCAATCCTGTTCCTCGGGCTTTCGAGGCCGATTGCTTTACAAAATAAGAGACCGTAAGCGGAATCATTGGAAATACACAAGGTGTTAGAAGCGCCAAAATACCGCCCAATAAACCTAAAAGAAAAATATTAAGATAGCCGCCACCAGTATCGAGATTATTAGCTGCTAGCAGGAGTTCGTTGTTTTTTAAATTAAGCTTAAGTGCTTTGGATTTTTCTAAACTGGCCTCGTCAACTTGAATCGCCGCAATTGATGAGCCGTCTAGTGCGAAAGAAAACGGTTCGGTTCTAAAAATACAAAGCTTATCATCACAGGCCTGATATTCGATTTCACCACTTATCGATGTGAATTCGGGATTGTTTATTTTGATTTTTTGCTGAAAATGGGCAGTCCCATCAAAGTAGAGTTGATCCATTTCAAAAACGGGATCGTACGCATTGATGGGGGTACTTTCTTCAACCGCGCCAATAAACGTAAGATCCGATTGATTTTCAAACAAAAAAACGGTAGGTAGTGCACCACCGTCTGGGGTGTGTTGCGAGTATAAATGCCACTTTTCTGCAATCGATGCTTCAAAATGCAGCAAATATTCGTTGTCAGATAATGGTTCTACACGAGTTGACCAACTAACAGGATTAACTTGTGCTAATAAGAGTTGTGGTAAACAACATAAAATTAAGAGGAGTTTTTTCATTGTAAGAGGGTGATTAGGAGCTTATTTTTTGTCTTTTTCTTTGCAATAAAACGTCGATCGCAGCGCTTGCCAATAATCCAAACAACTTGTGAGTTTGAAACTAACAACCATTGATTTTCTTTTGCTAAAGTAGTATATTTTTCATCTTTAAAATACTTACTGATCAGCTTTCTCCCTTTCATTCCGGTTGGGTAGATAAAATCTCCTTTTTGCCATTTTCTGATTTCCAATGGGTAGGTCAAAAGGGCCTCGTCCAAAACCACAGTGGGGTTTGCCGACTTTGGCACCTCAGTGCTGGGAGAGGGATGGATACTTAATCTTACGGGCTTTGAAATCAGGTTTGCATTTTTTTCAATTAAAAAAACGTGGGGTTCCACTGTTTGTTTTATAGCACTTAGGAACAGATGATCACGCTCCCTCAAAAGCTGATAACGTTCGGAGAAGATTGATTTTCCAGAAGTAGTACCCATCAATTTGTTGACTTCTTTTGCCGAAAATCCATAAGGCCCAAAAAGCTGATGCAGTCCAAATTCTAAAGGAGCAAGTGCTTGGAGGGGCATTAGGTCGATTTTGACCCCTTGTTGTTCGATGCAAAAATGCTTTTGTTGCCATGCTTTAAAAAAATGATCAATAAAGGCATGGGTATCACTGAGATGCCCAATTGTACGAGCAAATGCATCGAGCCCATGAGGCGTTGTTGCTTTTAGAAGTTCGGGTATAACTTGATTTCGCAACTGATTGCGCAGATAATAATTTGCTTTATTTGAGGCATCCTCACGCCACAACAAATCCTGGCTTTGGGCATAATTCAAAATCGATGCCTTCGAATTTTGCAGCAAGGGACGAAAATACATTTTGTTTTTTTCTGGTATGCCAAGCAGTCCTTTGATCCCTGTTGCTCTAAAAGTGTGCATCAAATAGGTCTCCAATTGATCATCGAGATGGTGTGCCGTAAGCACACAGTCAAAATTGTAGAGGGCGCATAGGTCGTCAAACCACTTATAGCGCAACGCTCTTGCGGCCATCTGAATAGAAACTTTAGTGTAATTTGCATGGGCTATGGTAGCCAAATGAATTTGAAAGCAAGGAACATCATTTTTGGCTGCCCATTGACGTACAAATGCAGCATCTTGATCACTGGCAGGTCCACGTAATTGAAAATTGCAATGTGCGACAGCAAAGGTGATGTCATTTTTCTTTAAAAGATGGGCCAAAACCATGCTGTCAACCCCACCACTCAGAGCCAACAAATACCCATTTTTGTTGGGCTTAGTCAGAGGTAAGTTCAAAATTGGTACGGCTGCCTTATTCACACTACGAAATTAACTTTTTATCTATCAGAACTCCAATTTGTTATAAAATGTTTTTTTTAAAAAAAAACTTGCATTACAAAATATATGTCCCTTAATTTGTTTAATGTTAAAAAAGTACACATACAAGCATGCTTTGGTTTTAAGGACCTTGTCACGCAGCACTACACGCCGCCCCTTGGGGGTGTAGTACTTTTTTAGAGTTAGGTGTGTCCAACTCGTTCGCAATCAAATTTCACTTTTTTTAATTAACAACTTAGTAAACGTTGGAAATAACCAATGCTAACGCAACACATTATCAATATGCCGCAGATATTGCAGCATGTATTGATGCATCAGCCAAAGTTCGAGGAACTGGAATCGCGCTGAGAACCCCCGAATATATTCGCACCAAAATGCAAAATGGAAATGCCGTAATCGCCATCAAAGACAACACTTTTGTTGGGTTTTGTTATATAGAAGTATGGGGACATGGCAAATATGTTGCGCATTCTGGGCTTATTGTATCACCCGATTTTAGAGGCCATGGAGTGGCCAAAAAAATCAAAAAAAAGGTACTGGATCTTTCGCTAAAGAAATTTCCGGATGCCAAAATTTTTGGAATCACCACCGGCATGGCGGTTATGAAGATTAATTACGAATTGGGGTACAAACCTGTTCACTTTTCCGAACTAACCGATGATCCTGAGTTTTGGAATGGTTGCAAAACCTGCAAAAACTTTGATGTACTCACCCGAACCGAACGCACCATGTGTTTGTGTACAGGCATGCTTTATGATCCTAAAAACAACACCAAAAAATCAAAATTTAATCGAAAGGTTGGCGAAAGACTCAAATCAATCAAAAACACCTTATTTATAAAAAAAACCAAATGAAAAGACTTGTACTCGCCTACAGTGGCGGTTTAGACACCTCGTATTGCTTGGTAAAATTGGCCAAAGAAAATCATGAGGTACATGCTATTTCCATAAATACTGGAGGCTTTGACACCGCAACCATTGCCGAACAAAAACAACGTGCTTTGGACATGGGCGCACATTCTTACGAATGTGTAGATTCCGTAGAAACGTTTTATAATGATATTATAAAATACCTAATTTTTGGCAACGTACTGCGAAACAATACCTATCCGCTATCGGTCTCGGCAGAACGTATTGTACAAGCAATTGCATTGATAGACTACGCCAAAAAAATCAACGCTGATGGTATTGTTCATGGAAGTACAGGAGCCGGAAATGATCAAGTCCGTTTTGATGCTATTTTTCAAATTCTGGCGCCAAACATTGCGATCATAACACCCATCAGAGACGAAAAAATTAGCCGTCAAGAAGAAATCGAGTATTTGCAGTCTCAAGGGGTGCATATGTCTTGGGAAAAAGCACAATATTCGATCAATAAAGGGCTTTGGGGAACCAGTGTAGGTGGCAAAGAAACCCTAACCTCCCACCAGGCACTGCCCAATGAAGCCTACCCCTCACAACTAGAAAACAACGAGCCAATAGACATAAGCATAAGCTTTAAAAAAGGTGAAGCTATAGGGCTCAACGGCCAACAAAACCCTCCCATCAAAGTGATTGAAGCGCTCCAAGCACTTGCGAGCAAATTTGCTATCGGACGGGATATCCATGTCGGAGACACCATTGTTGGTATCAAAGGTAGAGTTGGTTTTGAAGCTGCAGCACCACTAATATTGATTAAAGCCCACCATCTTTTGGAAAAGCACACCATGAGCAAATGGCAACAATTTCAAAAAGAACAGATGAGCAATTTTTATGGAATGCAACTCCACGAAGGCAACTATCTTGACCCCGTAATGCGCGACATAGAAGCCTTTTTAGAAAGTAGTCAAAATCGGGTCAGCGGAACGGTTTTCATCAAACTTTACCCCTATCGTTTTGAACTACTCGGAATCGAATCTGAAAATGATTTGATGAAATCTCAATTTGGTGCCTACGGCGAAATGAACAAGTCATGGACTGCAGATGATGCCAAAGGGTTTATTAAAGTAAGTGCTACTGCACAAAAAATTTATCAATCCATAAAAGTAAAAAATGATTAAAGTAGGTATCATAGGAGGCTCGGGCTATACGGGTGGAGAACTCATACGGTTAATTTTGGGACATCCCGCCCTCGAAATTGATTTTGTTTACAGTACCAGCCGACCCGGAACAGCACTAACTGATCACCATACAGAACTTTTAGGGCAAACCGAGTTGCAGTTTACAAATCAAATAAACACCGACATCGATGTCCTCTTTTTATGCTTGGGACATGGAAAATCTGCGGCTTTTTTACAGGAACATTCATTTTCTGAAAACACGATCATTATCGACCTGAGCAATGATTTTCGCTTAAAAGAAGACCAGAATTTTAATCACAGAAACTTTGTTTATGGCCTACCAGAAATCAACAAATCGGCCATAGAAAACACCAAATCGATTGCCAATCCTGGATGTTTTGCTACTGCAATTCAGTTGGCCTTATTGCCATTGGCACAAGAAAGACTGTTGCACCATGATATTCATGTTAATGCCACCACCGGAAGTACAGGGGCGGGAGTTGGATTGTCCGAAACCAGTCATTTTAGCTGGCGAAACGACAACTTGTCTTGGTACAAGCCTTTTACACATCAACACTTGGGAGAAATTTCAGAAACTTTAGCTCAAGTAGGTGCCACTGCAAACGTTCATTTTTTACCCCAAAGGGGGCCCTTTACACGGGGCATTTTTGCAACCCTGTACACCCAATTTGACGGAACCGTCGAAGAAGCATCGGCGTTGTATGATCAGTTTTATACAACGGCTCCGTTTACCCATCGCTCAAAACATCCCATACATCTAAAACAAGTTATCAATACCAATAACTGCATTTTGCATCTGCACAAACACAACGATTTTTTATTGATAACCAGTATTATTGACAATCTTGTCAAGGGAGCCGCAGGTCAGGCGCTGCAAAACCTCAATTTAATCCTAGGGCTTGAAGAACATCTGGGGTTGCACTTAAAACCTTCAGTATTTTAAAAATAACGTATGAAAATTGCCATAATTGGAGCTGGAAATCTCGGAGTTAGTATCGCAAAAGGTATTATAGATAATAACTTATACACCACTTTTTATTTAACAAAACGTCAAGCGAGCACAATCAAAAGTTGGGAAGATTTTCCCAAAGTTTACACGACCAATTCAAACGAGGAAGCGGTAAAAAATGCTGATATCTTGATTTTGTCGGTTCAACCCAATCACTTAAAAAAAGTGTTGGAAGAAATCAAACCGTTTTTGCACGACAAACACCAAATTATTTCAACAGCAACAGGTTTTAAAATCCATCAAATCGAATCCATACTAGGCACTGAGCACTCCATCATACGTGCCATGCCCAATACCGCGATAGCTGTAAGCAAATCGATGACGTGTCTTTGTGCCAATTCTAAGGGACTAAAACGAATACCTGTGGCTGAAGCACTATTTGGACTTATGGGTAAAACGGTTGTAATTGATGAAGCGCTGATGCAAGCGGCAACGGTTTTGTGTTCTAGCGGCATCGCCTTTTGGATGCGTATGATCCGCGCCACTACCCAAGGGGGGATTCAGATGGGGTTTGATGCTCAAATTGCACTCGAAATGTCGGTGCATACCTGCCTTGGTGCAGCAAGTTTATTGGTCAATACCGCATCGCATCCCGAAAGAGAAATCGACAAGGTTACAACGCCTAAAGGTTGTACCATTTCGGGGCTCAATGAGATGGAATTTCAAGGATTGAGTTCCTCGCTAATCAAAGGGTTGCTTAAATCGTATGAAAAAATTAATGAAATCGCCCAATCATGAAACTGTTTGATGTTTATCCACTATACGACTTGACGCCTGTCCGAGGATCAGATGTCTTTGTCTATGATGCTGCCAACCAGGCTTATCTTGACCTCTATGGTGGGCATGCGGTCGTTTCAATTGGCCATGGGCATCCGCATTTTGTAAGTAGAATTAAAGATCAACTGGAGCAATTGGTGTTCTATTCAAACGCCATTATCAATCCATTGCAGCAAGCGTTAGCCACAAAACTTGGGCAGCTGTCTTGCCTGGATACGTATCAGTTGTTTTTATGTAACAGTGGTGCTGAAGCCAATGAAAATGCACTAAAACTGGCTTCTTTTTATACTGGAAAAAGTAGGATCATTGCTTTTCAGAACAGCTTTCATGGACGGACCAGTGCAGCGGTTGCCGTGACTGACAATCCCAAAATTGTTGCTCCACTAAACGCCCATCATCCGGTCACTTTTTTGCCTTTTAACGACCCGCAGCAACTCGAAAATGAGTTGAAAAAAGGCGATGTCGCGGGGGTGATTATAGAAGTGATTCAAGGTGTAGGTGGTTTGGATCAACCTGAGACTAAATTTTTAGAACAACTAGAACAGTTATGCAATCTATACGGCGCGTTAATCATCGCCGATGAGGTACAAAGTGGGTACGGTAGGACGGGGGCGTTTTTTGCCTATCAACACGCCTCGATTACGCCACACATTATCAGTATGGCCAAGGGAATGGGCAATGGTTTTCCGATTGGAGGGATTTTGATACACCCTACTATAGAGGCAGCCTATGGCCTGCTTGGCACCACCTTTGGGGGCAATCATTTGGCTTGCGCTGCCGCATTGGCAGTATTGGAAGTTTTGGAAAAAGAAAAGCTTCAAGAACATGCTCAAGAAATGGGGGCCTATTTTTTTGAAAGTGCAAAAGTACTTCCTGAGGTTAAAAAAATTAAAGGGAAAGGATTGATGCTCGGTTTAGAATTTGATTTTGAGGTGGGGCCGCTTCGAAAAAAACTCCTATACGATCACCACATCATGACTGGTGGCAGTAGCAATAAAAACCTATTACGCTTATTACCTCCATTGACCATTCAACAAAATCATATTGCACAATTTTTTACCGCTTTAAAAGAAGCCCTATGAAACAGTTAATCACACTTGACGATCTTCAAGACTTTGATGCCCTTATCGAAGAAATGGTCGCCCTAAAAAAGCAACCGTTTGCCCATACCGCTTTAGGACGTAACAAAACACTCGGGGTCTTATTTTTTAACCCTAGCCTTAGGACCCGTATCAGCACACAAAAGGCAGCTCAAAATTTGGGAATGCATACCATCGTGATGAATTTTAACAACGAAGGTTGGGCATTAGAATTTGAAGATGGTGTGCTGATGAATGGCACAACCTCAGAGCATATAAAAGAAGCCGCAGGTGTCCTATCACAATATTTTGACGTGCTTGCTGTTCGAGCCTTTGCTTCCTTAGAGGACAAACAAAAGGACCGTGCAGAGGTCGTTTTGCGAAGCTTTGCAAAATACGCCAGCATCCCCATTATCAATCTAGAGAGTGCGACCGCACATCCACTTCAAGCTTTAGCAGATGCTTTGACCATCAAAACCTTTCAAAAAACGGCACGTCCAAAAGTAGTACTTAGCTGGGCACCACATCCCAAAGCGCTGCCCCAGGCAGTGGCCAATTCGTTTGTCCGTATGATGCATCGTATGGATGCAGAATTTGTCATTACACATCCCGAAGGGTATGCCTTAGACCCAGAAATTACAAAAGAAGCTACCATTCTTTACGATCAAAAACAAGCTTTTGAAGGAGCTGATTTTATCTATACCAAAAACTGGAGTTCTTTTGAGCAATATGGCCAAATTTTGAGAACAGACGACATATGGAAAGTGTCAGCAACGAAGATGAAGTGGACCAACAACGCTTATTTTATGCATTGTTTACCTGTCCGACGCAATGTGGTGGTTGATCAAGATGTGTTGGAGAGTCCTCAGGCTTTGATACTAGAGCAAGCCAACAACAGAACCTTTTCTGCGCAAGCAATACTTAAAAAATTTTTAGATGAAGCTTAATGTTGTTAAAATAGGTGGCAATGTCATCGAGCATGAAGAGAGGTTAGCGGTTTTTCTCAAGGCATTTGCAGAATTAGAGGGCCTTAAAATTTTAGTCCATGGCGGTGGAAAAGAAGCGTCTCTTATGGCCGAAAAACTCAATATCCCTGTCAAAATGATCGATGGCCGACGTTGTACAGATGCAGACACATTAGCTGTGATTACGATGCTTTATGCGGGTAAAATCAATAAAAACATCGTTGCAAAACTTCAAGCCTTGCAGTGTAATGCAATGGGAATGAGCGGCGCCGATGCCAACCTTATTTTATCCAAAAAAAGAACTTCAAAACCCATTGATTTTGGTTGGGTTGGAGATATCGCGAGTGTCGATTCTGCAGCAATTAGAACACTTTTGGAAAATTTGAAAATCACACCGGTATTTTGTGCGTTGACCCACGATGGAAGTGGCCAACTACTCAACACCAACGCGGACAGTATTGCTGCAGCATTGGCCGTTTCTATGGCCAACTTTTTTACCGTAGAGCTTTGGTATTGCTTCGAGCAAAACGGGGTGCTCAAAAATCGTGAAAATCCGGATTCAATTATTGAAAAAATCGATTTTAACACCTATCAAAATCTAAAAAATGAACACCTTATAACGGATGGAATGATTCCGAAACTCGACAATTGCTTTCACGCCATCGACCAAAACGTCCATGCTGTACACATTGGTTCGTTAGAAATGCTGCAGGGAGCCACAGTGCATACAACGATAATACCCAACTTATGAATGAATTGATTGCCCAAAGCATCCTTTTGCTAAAAAAACTAATAAAAAACCCTTCTTTTTCGGGAGAAGAAACAGCAACTGCTGCTTGTTTGATAGAGTGGTTTGATCGCTACGAAATCCCTTATCATAGAATTGGAAATACGGTCTATGCGTTGCACAGCGCCATAGATTCAAACAAACCCACCTTATTATTAAATTCGCACCATGATACGGTACGGCCAAATAAAGGATATACCAAAGATCCATTTGACCCGATCATTGAAGAAGGTAAACTATACGGCTTAGGAAGTAACGATGCTGGCGGTGCGCTTGTTTCTTTACTGGCTACTTTTACCCATTTTTATGTCATAAAAGACCTTAAATACAATCTTATTTTTGTCGCTAGTGTTGAAGAAGAAACGGCTGGTCCCAATAGTCTTAGAGGGATCCTAAAGCAATTGCCTCCCGTTGATTTGGCAATTGTTGGCGAGCCCACACAAATGCAGCTGGCTATAGCAGAAAAAGGATTGGTCGTACTCGATGCTACCATTTCGGGTACCTCTGGCCATGCTGCCCACCCCAACGAGGATAACCCAATTTACAAAGTACCCGAAATAATCGATTGGTTCAAAAATTTTAGATTTGAAAAAACATCAAACCAATTGGGCCCTGTTAAAATGACCGTTACCCAACTTCAAGCGGGATCGCAACACAATGTAGTGCCTGCTGAAGTCAAAATGGTAGTGGATGTTCGTGTCAATGATTGCTATTCTAATCAAGAGGTCTATGATTTGCTGCGCAAAAATGCCCCTTGCCAACTCCAACCACGATCCTTACACCTAAATAGCTCATCGATACCTATAGATCACCCGTTGGTAAAAGCCGGCGTTGCTTTAGGTAGAACCACCTATGGCTCGCCCACCCTATCAGACATGGCCGCACTGACTTGCCCCTCGCTAAAACTCGGTCCTGGCGATTCTACACGCTCGCATCAAGCTGACGAGTTTATATATATACACGAAATTGAAGAAGCGATACCGCTTTATATAAATATTTTAGAACAAATTCTTTGACCTATGAAACTTTGGCAAGAAGGCGAAGGTGCCTTAAAAAATATTGATCAATTTACAGTTGGTAACGACCGCGAGGTGGACTTACACCTTGCCAAATACGATTGCATCGCTTCGGCTGCACATGCGCAAATGTTGGGCAAAATTGGCCTTTTGACACCCGAAGAGTCGGACGTCTTAGTTGCAGCACTCAAAGAGTTGGAACAGATTGCCCAAGATGGTCGTTTTACGATTGAAGCAGATTTTGAAGATGTACATTCTAAAATCGAATTTCTTTTGATTGACAAACTGGGAGATCTGGGTAAAAAAATTCATACAGCCCGATCAAGAAACGATCAAGTGCTAGTAGCACTTCAACTCTATTTGAAGGACGAACTCAATCAAATTAAAAAGCTTAGCAAAAATCTTTTTGACATATTTTTAAAATTGGCCCATAAGCATAAAGACCACCTAATGCCCGGTTATACACATATGCAAGTCGCTATGCCTTCTTCATTTGGACTTTGGTTTTCGGCCTATGCCGAAGCAATTATTGACGATTTGCAAATGGTAAAAGCGGCCTATGAAATCGTCGATCAAAACCCTTTGGGGAGTGCTGCAGGTTATGGGAGTGCTTTTGCAATTGATCGTGAATATACAACTGCTGCACTGGGTTTTAGCACCCTAAAATACAATGTCGTCAACGCACAAATGGGCCGTGGCAAAGTCGAGAAAATAACGGCTATCGCCATAAGCATGATTGCAGCAACATTGTCAAAAATGGCCATGGACATTTGTTTGTATATGGGGCAGGACTTTGGCTTTATTAGTTTTCCAGATGAACTCACCACGGGATCGAGTATCATGCCCCACAAAAAAAATCCCGATGTATTTGAATTGATTCGTGGTAAGTGCAACCTAGTTCAGGCTTTGCCCAATCAAATGATCTTGCTATCCAACAACCTCCCCAGCGGTTATCACCGTGAGATGCAATTGACCAAATCGTTACTGATTAGTGGTATTAACAACATTAAAGAATGCCTTTCAATTTTTGAGTTTTGCATTCAAAAAATCAACATAAAAGAGACGCTACTGGACGACCCAAAATACGATCTATTATTTAGTGTTGACACCCTAGACGGTTGGGTACAAGACGGTATGTCTTTTAGAGACGCTTATTTAAAAATGAAAAAAAACATCGCTGAGGGAACCTACAAACCCAACCGTACAGTACCTCATACGCACTTGGGAAGCCGAGGACAATTGGCTTTAGATGCGATTGCTCAAAAAATGACAAATGTCTTGTGGTAAAATCCTAATTAGATGTGTAAAGCGCGATTATCCGTTGCAGCCAATGCAGCTTCTTTCATCGCTTCTGCATAGGTTGGATGTGAGTGACTCATTCTGGATAAATCTTCGGCGGATGCTCTAAATTCCATTGCCGTAACTGCCTCAGCAATTAGATCCGCAGCACGTGCACCAACAATATGTACCCCCAATATTTCATCCGTATTGGCGTCTGCCAATATTTTAACAAAACCATCGGTATCCATACTGGCTCGAGCACGGCCTAGGGCGCGCATTGGAAATTGACCATTTTTGTAGGCTACACCTTCACCTTTGAGCTGTTCTTCTGTTTTGCCAACAGCAGCAACTTCTGGCCAGGTATAGATTACATTAGGAATAAGATTATAATCGATATGCGGTTTTTGTCCGGCCAAAAGCTCAGCAACCATCACCCCTTCTTCTTCTGCTTTGTGTGCCAACATGGCCCCTCTAACAACATCGCCAATAGCATAGATATTGGGTACACTGGTTTGCAAATGTGCGTTGACTTCGATTTGCCCGCGCTCATTGATGGCTACTCCAGCAGCATCGGCTTGAAGCCCTTCGGTAAAAGGACGACGGCCAACCGCTACCAAACAATAATCACCTTCAAAAGAAACTTCGGTGCCTTTCTTATCGGTTGCCGTAAGCTGTACTTGAGCCCCATTACGCACTACTTTATTGACTTGATGAGAGAGGTAGAATTTGATTCCTTGCTTTTTGAGCACCTTGGTCAATTCTTTAGAAACAGCTCCATCCATAACCGGAGTAATACGATCTGCATATTCTATTACGGATACTTCTGCACCCAATCTGCGATATACTTGCCCCAATTCTAGACCAATGACACCACCACCTATAACGAGTAGATGTTTGGGAATTTCTTTAAGTTTCAAGGCTTCGGTTGAGGTGATAATCCGCTCCTTATCTAAAGAAATAAAGGGAAGGTTGGCGGGTTTGGACCCCGTAGCAATAATGGTATTTTTTGCTTCGATCGTAGTTTCTTTTTCTCCCTTAATCAAAATATGAGTCGCATCGACAAAACTCCCAAGACCATTGAAGACTGCAATCTTGTTTTTTTCCATCAAAAAATCGATGCCTTTGGTGGTTTGTTCTACGACCGCTGCTTTGCGGGCGATCATTTTTTCGAGATTTACTTTTACATCGCCCGAAATTTCAATACCATGGGCATCAAAATGCTGGATTGCGTCTTCATAGTGATGTGAAGAATCTAGAAGTGACTTTGAAGGGATACAACCAACATTGAGACAGGTGCCTCCTAGGGTTGCATATTTTTCCACCAAAGCCGTTTTCATACCCAATTGTGCACAGCGAATTGCTGCAACATAACCGCCAGGCCCTGAACCGATAACTAATACATCAAATTTTTCCATAAGTCCGAAATAATGAAGCTCAAAATTACAAAATGTTTTTAGGGAAGGAAACCCATCAAGGCCATAATTGCAAATAAATTAGTATTCTTGTAAACATCCTAACCTAAAAGCCCTTTTGACCGTATGAAAAATGACGCTCCTACCCTTTCGTTATCAGCAGCGATGATTCCTGTAGTTTTATTGGTGCTCCTCTTAGCAGTCAATGTATCGATTTTTGGCGATGATGCGCTCAGTGGATCCAATCAATTTATTTTACTAATCGGAGCAGCTATTGCTGCACTTGTGGGGTATCGAAATCAGATAAATCACAAGACGATGATTGAAAAGGTGGCTGACAATGTACAGTCGGTTACAGGGGCCCTTTTGATCTTATTGTTTGTAGGTGCGTTAGCGGGTACTTGGTTGGCCAGCGGTATCATACCTGCGATGATTTACTACGGACTTCAAATTATTCATCCGGCGGTGTTTTTACCCGCATGCATCATTATCTGTTCGATCATATCCATCGCCACCGGAAGTAGTTGGACCACATCAGCAACTGTGGGTATCGCATTGATCGGTATCGGAAAAGCGATGGGAATCGACGTTGGTATGGTCGCCGGGGCAGTAATTTCGGGTGCCTATTTTGGTGATAAACTTTCACCACTTAGTGATACGACCAATTTAGCCCCCGCTATGGCCGGTACGGATTTGTTTACGCACATTCGATATATGACCAATACTACGGTGCCCAGCATACTGATTACGCTTTTTGTTTTTAGTATTTTGGGTGTTTTTCAAGAAACTGCAGCACAAGCCGATCTTGGAAATTTATTGGAGGCGATTGAAATGCGCTTCACGATCAATGGATGGCTTTTTATAGTACCCTTGGTGGTTATTGGACTTATCGTAAAAAAGCGCCCCCCGCTTGTAGCATTGTTTATAGGAACCCTATTGGGTGCACTCTTCGCTTTGGTTTTTCAACCGGATATCATTTTGTTGATGAGCCAAGAAACAACCCCCAGTCTAGCCGCGTCATACAAAGGTATACTGAATGCCATCACGGTAGCTACAGAAGTGCCAACGAGCAATCCATTACTCAACGACTTGTTTACCTCAGGCGGAATGGAAGGAATGTTAGGCACCATATGGCTCATCGTTTGTGCGATGGTTTTTGGGGGTATTATGGAGGCCATTGGTGCACTTCAAGCAATTAGCAATGCCTTGCTCAATTGGGCCAAAAATACGTTTCAGTTGTTTGCAAGTACCGTGGCCTCATGTTTGGCCATTAATCTCACAGCATCGGATCAATATCTTGCCATTGTTATCCCCGGAAAAATGTTTGCCAAAGCCTACAAAGACCGTGATTTGGCTCCCGAAAATCTCAGTAGAACCCTCGAAGATTCTGGAACCGTAACCTCCGTACTTATCCCCTGGAATACTTGTGGTGCATATCAATCTGGAGTATTGGGTGTTGGTGTAGCGGAGTATTTTGTCTATGCAATTTTCAATTGGTTAAGTCCAATTATGACATTGATTTTTGCAGCTTTTAAAATCAAGATCAAAATGATCCGTTCTTAACGTGATTTGGGAGAACGTTTTTTCTATTGCAACAAAAACATTAAAAACCTTTTGTTTTAACATCGATTCGATGAAGGATTTTTGGTGCTTAAATCCCTTTGAATTTGTACTTTTGTAAGAGACCTAAAAGTCCATGGCTAAAAAGAAAGAAAGCACTTCTATAGATCCTACTACAAGATACAAAAGCAGACAGCGTCAAATCTTGTTCGGCAGTTTTTTGATGTTGCTAGGATTTCTCTTGCTGATCGCGTTTTCTTCCTATTTGCTTCATTGGAAAGCCGACCAGAGCGCCGTAGCACAACTTTCGAATCCCGAAGTAGTTGCAGAAAATATAACCCGTAAGCTTGGCGCATGGGTTAGCCACCAAATGATTACACAATTATTTGGAATCAGTGCTTACATCATGGCCATACTTCTCATTATTTCGGGTGCTGCCTTATTTTTCAACAAATTAAAATCACGCCTTTGGGGCTATTGGGCTTGGGGCATGTTATATATGATTTGGATCAGCCTAGCATTGGCCTTTTTCAAAACACAGGCAGCGATTCTAAGTGGCACTTTAGGTTTTGAAGTTTTTTCCGCCATGGAAAATTATATCGGTTCGTTGGGGATTTTATCTCTATTGGCCTTTGTGCTGATTTGCATCTTGGTCGTGCAATGGAAAATTACTCCAGAACTTATTTTTCAACGGATTAAAAAGCCCGAAACAGAACAACGCCAAAGCGAAGAACATGTACTTACTTCTGAAGACGTTTTGGAAGCTGTTGACCCTGCAAATGCTGACGATCAAGAACAAAAGCCAATTGAATTGGTATCAGAGTCGCCCATTAATTTAGATCAAGAAAACGATGACGCTCCGAAAAAAGAGGTAACCTCAACGGATCTGGAAAACATCAAAATTCAAGTTAATACTGCCGAAAACGAAGAACGCCTCGAAAGCAATCTTGCACAAGAACTTGTTGAAAAGCATGGTTTTTTTGACCCTAAATTAGAATTGAGCAAATATCGCTTTCCCACCTTAGATCTTCTAAAGGATTATGGTGAGGGTAGCATCACGATCAACCAAGAAGAGCTTGAACAGAACAAAACCAAAATTGTAAATACCTTAAAAAATTACAACATTGGGATTGCCCAAATCAAGGCCACTATTGGTCCAACTGTAACACTTTATGAGATTGTCCCTGATGCTGGTATACGCATTTCTAAAATCAAAAATCTAGAAGATGATATCGCGTTATCGTTATCGGCCTTGGGCATTCGTATTATAGCACCAATTCCCGGCAAAGGGACCATCGGGATCGAAGTACCCAATCAAACGGCCACGGTTGTTTCGATGCGTTCTGTGATTGCTTCGCCAAAATTTCAAAAGGCAGAAATGGAACTGCCCATTGCCCTTGGTAAAACCATTAGCAACGAAACTTTTGTCGTAGATCTTACCAAAATGCCCCATCTATTAATGGCTGGTGCAACGGGACAAGGAAAATCGGTTGGTCTCAATGCAGTATTGACCTCTTTGTTGTATAAAAAACATCCCGCAGAAGTCAAATTTGTATTGATCGATCCCAAAAAAGTAGAACTAACGATCTATAATAAAATTGAGCGGCACTACCTGGCCAAATTGCCCGATGCTGAAGAATCCATCATCACGGATACCAACAAAGTCATCAACACGCTTAACTCGCTGTGTATCGAAATGGACAACCGCTATGACCTACTAAAAAATGCTTTGTGTAGAAATCTTAAGGAGTACAACAAAAAATTTAAAGAGCGAAAACTAAATCCCAATGATGGACACGACTATTTGCCCTATATCGTATTGGTAATAGACGAATTTGCCGACCTGATCATGACCGCCGGAAAAGAAGTTGAAACCCCCATTGCCCGTTTGGCACAGCTTGCCCGCGCCGTTGGAATCCATCTTATAATAGCAACACAACGGCCATCTGTCAATGTAATCACCGGGATAATAAAAGCCAATTTCCCTGCTCGAATAGCCTTTCGTGTAACCTCCAAAATCGACTCCAGGACAATCCTTGATAATGGAGGAGCTGATCAACTCATCGGCCGCGGAGACCTGTTGTACACCCAAGGTAACGACCTAACCAGAATTCAATGTGCGTTTGTAGACACACCCGAAGTCGATAAAATCGCTGGCTTTATAGGTGCTCAAAAAGGCTATGCGCAAGCCCATCAATTACCCGAATATGTTGGAGAGGGTGAAAGCAATAGTTTGGATATTGATCCTTCAGAACGTGATGCCCTATTTAGAGAAGCTGCCGAAGTGATCGTAACCGCACAGCAAGGGTCAGCCTCCCTGTTACAGCGCAAGCTAAAATTGGGATACAACCGTGCCGGGCGCATTATCGACCAAATGGAAGCCGCAGGGATCGTTGGCCCATTTGAAGGAAGTAAAGCACGTCAAGTTTTGATATCGGATCTAAACGCACTGGATCAATTGTTAAATTCAGAAAGCTAAGCAATGAAAAAAGCGTCCTTGATTTTTTGTTTTTTCTCTCTAATAGGCTGGGCCCAGAGTAGCAATCCAGCCAGTTTGTTATTGGATGAGGTCGCTGCAAAAATCAGTAGTTATGACAATATTAAATTTAATTTTAGCTACGTACTAGAAAATCAAAAGGAACAAATACGGCAAGAAACCAACGGTAAAGTAATTGTCGAAAAAGAAAAATACGTGCTCGAAATTCCTGAAGCCACCCAACTATTTGACGGTCAAAAAAAATATACTATTCTACCCGAAAATGAAGAAATCAACATCACCGATGCGACAACTGATGATGACCTTGGAATAGACCCAAACAAGTTGCTCTATTTTTATCAAGAGGGGTATGACCTTCAAATGGATATCGTACAAAATGTTCAGGGCAATCGGATTCAATTTATAAAACTAACCCCCCAAGACACCGACCAAGGGATTCAATATTTGCTGCTGGGTATAGATCTTAGCAGCAAGCACATCTATCGCATCATAGAAATTGGCGAAAACGGAACGCGCACCACACTGACGCTTCAGGATTTTAGACCCAACAATCTTCTAGTTCGTGGGACCTTTGTCTTTGATGCCGCCAATTATCCCAACTATTATATAAACAATTAAGATGAAAATCATTGACCGTTATATATTGACGAGTTATTTGCAACGACTTGTTTCGGTTTTTGCCATCTGCATGTTGATTTTTGTCGTTCAAACCTTTTGGCTGTATGTAGATGAATTGGCAGGTAAGGGATTGGACTTGATCATTATCTTTAGATTTCTAATCTATTTTTCGCCCAAATTGGTCCCCCTGGTGCTGCCTCTATCGGTGCTTCTCGCTGCATTGATGACCTACGGAACCCTGGCCGAAAATTATGAATTTGCCGCCATGAAATCATCGGGTATATCCTTGCAAAGAGCCATGGCCGGATTGGTGATTTTTCATATTGCTTTGGGTATCGGCTCTTTTTATTTTGCCAATCATGTCATTCCCTACGGCGAGGTAAAGTCGTATAATCTGCGAAAAAATCTGGCCAAGCTCAAACCCGCATTGGCCATTCGAGAAGGGATGTTTAATGACCTAGGTCAAATCAACATCAAAGTAGGGCGCAAATACGGTGACAACGATCGTTTTTTAGAGGATGTAATCATCCATGAAAAAACAAACGATCAGCGCAACACCATTGTTATTAAGGCCAAAACGGGGGAATTAAAAAGTGAGACGTCCGATGCCATGCTCCAAATGGTATTATATGACGGCTACCGCTATGAAGAAGTGCGACCAGACAAACCCAACGAACAGTTGAAACACCCACACACCAAAGTAGCCTTTGAACAATACACGATGAACATCGATTTGTCACAGTTCAACAACGTTGACCTCACCGAAGAAAACTACACATCAACCTTTCGCATGCAGCGGATCGATCAACTCAATCAGAGTATCGACACCTTGCAAATCACCTATGACGATGAGCGTGCCGCTTTTAGCGAAAATTTTTATAAAAAAGGGGCGTTTCAAGAGCTTCCAAAAATCGAAAATGACAGCATGGTCTTAGACAGCATGGTCAGTGCTAATGTTTTAAATTTTATCAAAGTTGACCAAACATGGCAATATTTTGATGTTATACAAGGAAGCATCGCCGATATTCGAAAAGACATCCGTGATTTGGACACCAAAAAGCGTTCGTTTTTTTTAATTCAAAAACTCATCAACCTGCATAAGATCACTCGGGACGACAAATACGTATTGATTTTTGCTTCGCTACTGTTGTTTATGATGGGGGCTTCTTTGGGCGCCATTATCCGTAAGGGTGGTCTTGGCCTACCTCTGGTTTTGGCGGTCTTGATTTTTTTAACCTATCATTACATTGGTTTGTTTGCAAAAAATGCAGCCGAAGACAACAGCATCCCTCCTACGCTTGCCAGCTGGACAGCAACCTTGATCTTAACCCCCCTAGCCTTCTATTTGACCCGTAGAGCATCTGCGGACAAGGGTTTTGTAAATATTGATATTGTTTGGGTGCCCGTGGTCAATTTTTTTAAAAAAATAATGTCCCTCAATTCAACTAAAAACCGTCTATGAAAGTAGCTTTTAATACCATACCAGAAGCCATCGATGCCATCAAACGCGGAGAGGTCATCATCGTGGTAGATGATGAAAACAGAGAAAATGAAGGTGATTTTATAGCTGCCGCAGAAACGATTACTCCAGAGTTGATCAATTTTATGGCGACACATGGGCGTGGACTAATTTGTACCCCATTGACTGAAAAACGTTGTCAAGAACTCGAATTGGCACCCATGGTCTCGAACAACACGGATCCTATGGAAACCGCCTTTACGGTTTCTGTGGATCTCAAAGGCCATGGCGTAACGACGGGCATTTCTGCTCATGATCGCTGCAAAACCATTATGGCACTAACCGACCAAAACACCAAGCCCTTTGCGTTGTCCCGACCGGGACACATCTTTCCGCTTATCGCAAAAGAAGGTGGCGTATTACGACGCACAGGACATACCGAAGCTGCCATAGATTTTGCGCGTCTGGCAGGCAAAAGCCCGGCAGGTGTTATTGTAGAAATCATGAATGAAGACGGTACGATGGCCCGTCTGCCTGACCTTGTCGAAGTTGCTAAAAAATTTAACCTAAAACTGGTAACAATCGAAGATTTGGTAGCCTATCGCATGCAGCATGATAGCCTTATTGTCAAAAAAAGTGATGCTACCATATCCACGCGTTTTGGCGAATTTAGACTTCGTGCCTATCAGCAAACCACCAATGGTCAAGTACATCTCGCTCTAAGTCTGGGGTCTTGGTCAGAAGAGGAGCCTATTTTGACACGAATCAATTCGATGCGACTACACAATGATGTGCTTGGTCTGCTAACTGGAGGAACTGATACCAACCTCGAAAAGGTTTTTGAACGGATCAAAAAAGAAGGAAAAGGGGCCGTACTTTTTATCAATCAGCAACAAGCCTCCGAAAATCTATTGGCACGTATCGAAGAATTGCGAATACTTCAAGAAAAAGGACACCTAAATAGTTCTCCACCCATGCGTATGGATACTCGTGATTTTGGTATTGGCGCTCAGATTTTGCACGACTTGCAAATCAAAAAACTCAAAGTGCTTAGTAACTCAAAACAACTTCCAAGAATTGGGCTTACTGGATACGGCATTGAGATCGAAAGCCACGTTCAATTTTAGCGATTAGTCAAAAAGCCATAGTTTGATGGCCATAACGGTCACCATAATGACCATGGCTATCTTAATAATACGATCTCCCTTGGTGACCGACCACCTACTTGTCCACCATGCGCCAAAACTTGTGCCTAATGCCATCCATAGGCCTTTTGCCCAATCTACCTTTCCGTAGTACGCAAAAAGTGCAAGCGCACCCAAAGAATAGATGGTTACTAAAGCTACTTTGGTGGCATTGGTTCTAACCAATGACATTCGATTGACTTGGTTTAAAAAGATCATGATCACAAAACCTACTCCAGCGTTAATAAAACCTCCATAAATGCCGATGATAAAAAAACCAATAATGGCAAAAATTAGATACTTACCCGTTAGGCGTTCTACCCGATCCAAAGGATTTGATTTGGGATTTAGAACAATAATAGAAACCACTATAATCATAATGATTGCCAAAATCCTTTTAAAGAGTTTAGCATCTATATCTACCGCAATTTGTGCTCCGATAAAAGCACCTATCAACGCTGCTATGCCTAAATAAAGGCTAAAAGGGAAGGTATTTACTCCTTTCGTTCGATAGCCCAGCGTACCAAAAAAAGATTGAATCACAATCATGATGCGGTTGGTGCCGTTGGCCACATTGGGGGGCAATCCTAAAAATATCAGTGCCGGGAGTGTAAACAGTGATCCGCCTCCAGCAAGTGTATTGATAATGCCTGCAAAAAATCCTACCGCGATCAACAACAAGTTTTCGTAAAAAATATTCACTCGATGAAGGTATGTATAAATAATGAAAGGAATGTCCCAATAGCTTTTGCTTAAAGCATTTATTGATATTTTATTATGTCAAAATGATCAATCTAATAAAATATCATGGCTATCCAAGACACTAGATCACGGATCTAATTGGGTTTTAGACGCAATTTTTAGGATCTATAATTAATTTAATAAAGCTTACATTTAGATATGGATTTTAATAATATCATATTTTGGTTAAGCAACTTGGGCACCCTAGTATTTGCAATAAGTGGCTTTATAACTGCGGTAAACAAAAAGCTTGATCATTTTGGCGCTTTTGTAATCGCTTTTGTAACCGGGTTGGGTGGTGGTACGCTTAGAGATGTTCTACTCAATACCGATGTCGCGTGGATTTACGACCCTATCAATCTTTATTTAGTCATTATTGGGGTCATTTTGGCGTATTTCTTAAAAGATAGATTCAGTAGGTTGCGCAAGATGCTTTTTCTGTTTGACACCATAGGAATTAGCCTCTTTACAATACACGGACTACAAGTGGCCCAAAAGTATGATTTAAATGGTTTCTATCTAATCATTTTTGGGGTAATCACGGCTACTTTTGGTGGTGCGATCAGAGACATCCTATGCGATGAAATTCCACTGATTTTTAGAAAAGAGATCTATGCTACAGCATGTGTAGCGGGGGCGGTCGCCTACTTAGGTTTTGAGGCAATTGGTTTTAGTTTAGTTTTAAAAACCATTTTGTCATGTGCCATCATTATTGTGATTAGAACCGTGGCGGTAATCAAAAACTATAGCATTCCGGTGTTAAAGGAAAAAGTCTGATTGGACGATGCTAATGTAAATTTCTAGGTGTACCCGCTGTATAAAAGCGAAATTGATTCTACCCGCCAATTTTATAAGCTGCTCACTTTTTGGTCGTACCAAACCGCCTCATTAAGGTTTTGCATTAAGACAAGCGCTAGACAAAAAAAGCCGGCTTATCACTATGCTTTTTATCAAATGTTTTCTAACGGTTAGTATATGAAGCGTAGCGACCGAATGGGAGCTATGATTTCATATACATTGTTAGCCACTGGCTTTTATGGTCGTAGAACAGACTTGGGGGCTGTTATTTATCTAAAGTATTAAAAAAAGCCAAAGGCTAAAAGCAACGCTGGGACTTTAACATTTAGTGGTCCTTTCGCCGTTCGCGGTTGCATCAAGAAGTTTTTTTAAATAAGAATGAGCTGTTTTTCCCTTTTACATTTCCCCGAAAAAAAGAAACCCCGAATACCCAAGGCTTTCGGGGCTTTATGCGGAGAGACAGGGATTCGAACCCTGGCAACGCTTACACGTTGACAGATTAGCAATCTGCTCCATTACCACTCTGGCACCTCTCCGTGGTAGATTGGAAGGCCAAAAATAATGCATCTTCAATTATTAACCAATATTTTTGTCAAATAACATAATGGCTATTTTGGGTATTCTACACGCAGTTGATAGATATTTATGAGTTTGTCTATCAAAACAGTTTTTACTAGCGAAATTTCATTAAGGGTAATGTCACAGACATCAAACTGCCCTTCGTCTGTTTGACGATCAATAATGCGGTTTACAAAATTGCTGATTTGATCAAAATCCGGTGCTTTCAAACTTTTGGAGGCTGCCTCCACCGCATCAGACATCATCAAAATTGCCGTTTCTTTAGAAAACGGTCGAGGACCCGGATAACTAAAGGCGGATACATCGACGGATTGATGACTTTTTTCTTCCGCTTGTTTTAGAAAATAATAAACGGTAGAGGTTCCGTGGTGTGTTTTTATAAAATCGATGATCCGATCGGGGAGTTTGTGTTTTTTTGCCAAAACAACCCCCTCTTTTACATGATCAATAATAATTGCAGCGCTTTGCTCCGGTGCCAATGCATCATGGGGCGAAGTGGTTCCCTTTTGATTTTCACTAAAATAAGAAGGGTTTTTCAGCTTTCCAATATCATGGTACAATGCGCCTACACGAACCAACAGGCTGTTGGCGTCTATTTTATTGGCAGCTGCTTCGGCAAGATTTGCCACTTGTAGCGCGTGATGAAAAGTCCCCGGCGCTTGGTCGGATAATTTTTTTAATAATGGTGAATTGGTATCTGATAATTCTAAAAGCGAAACATCTGATGTGAGTACAAAAATCTTCTCATAGAGATAGATCAGTGGTTGTACAAAAAGGGTGATCAATCCATTGAGAACAAAAAGGCCGATAAGCGCAAAATCAATCTCCGAAAGTGCCAACTCATGAATACTCGAAAAGGCCAAATAACTCAACAAATAAACCAAGACAATCTGACCTACAGAAACAAAAAGACTGGCACGTTGATGGAGTTTGGTATTGCCCTGCAACGTAATGATCCCAGCATTGAATTGTATAAAAACAAATTCGAAAGCATTGGGAACCACAAACCCCAATAGCAAAATTGTTATGACGTGTGTTAGCAACCCCAAACGGGGGTCAAAAAAAGCTTTTAGGATCAGTGGAAGAATACAAATTGGCACTGCATACACCAAACCAGCGTTATAATTTACGGTACTTATGGTCAATAAAAGAACCAAAACCAAATTGAACACGATAAAAGTGACTTCCTTATTGTTGTGATAAATGCGGGGACGGTAGATGTAAAGAAACCGAAAAAGAAACAACAAACTCAACCCCACCAAAACACCAAAACCAACATAGCGTTGAATTCTATTTTTTTGGGTATCGCCGCGCAATTTATACTCACTTTCAAGAGAAGTTAGTACAACAAATTTCTCGTTGTCAATCAGTGTATTTTTAGCAATAATGAGACTGCCTTTAGAGACCATTCCACGTGTGGGAACCACTGCACTCAATGCAGCTTGCAATGCGTTGTTGGTAAATTGTGTGTCCAATAAGATGTTGGGTTCTACGATTTCAAAAAACAAGCCATAAAAGGCATCTAAGTACGATTTATAGAGTGGGTCCAAATGGTTTTGCAAATAGTCATACAATTCTTGAATACGAATAAAATCATTGACACCAACCCCACGTTCAGTATTTCCTTCGATCAATCGTAGGTTGGCGGGTTCGTCAAAATTGAGGTTCAACGGCAGTACGCCATTACTATACAATTTTGCAATCAGATCCAACCCATAAGTTCGTAAAACTTCGCGCTGTTGGCCCTCCGATGGCTCTGAAAAATACGTGTCAAAAAGCCGCTCAAAATTGGTGGCTACAACTGGCAGAATCTTTGTATTTGCTCTTAGATAGGTTTCCGCATTTTTGCGAATTGCTTCACGCTCAGCCGTCAAGCGCTCCTCGGTTTTTAAAATTGGGAAATCAAAAGGGGCATAAAAATTATCATGCTGCCAAACCAAACCCTTTTGATACTCAAATTGAAAGGTGGCATTCTTAGGTAAGATGTACAAAATAAAACTGCTGGCGATGAGAAACAGTCCAATTTTGTATAAAAAGTTTTTTCGATAAATAATTTGCTGCCAATAGGTCCTCAAAACAAATCCATTTTTTCAAATGTACTAAATCTCTTTACTGTAACCTTCAAAAGATTGTATGATGGTGACAAAATCCGTAGTTTTGTTTGATACTAAAATCGATCGTCACTTTTGGAATACGGCATTTGTCAATTGGGAGTTATTCCCCTTCGAAAGGAAAACAGCCATGCAAGTGAAATGACTTCACAGCTGCTTTATGGAGATTGTTATAAGGTATTGGATCAGCAAAAAAAATGGATTAAAATTCGCGTAACCTTTGACCAATATGAAGGGTGGATTCCTAGAACACAGTTTTTTGAAATTCAAAAAGACACTTATGAGCAATATCAAAAAAAACGCGATGTGTTTTCTGGTCATCTGATCGATTATGTCACAACCCCACAACAGGTGCTTTTTCCTATATTGTTGGGAAGCAATCTAAAAGCCAATGCGTTATTGGGCAATCATTTTGATGGCATACGATCTAAAAATAATCCTAAAAAATCCGATCTTATTCAAACGGCTTTTTTGTATCTAAATGCACCCTATTTATGGGGAGGCAAAAGCCCCTTCGGAATCGATTGCTCTGGCTTTGTACAGATGGTCTATAAGATCAACGGCCAGGCACTAAAACGCGATGCCTATCAACAGGCCGAGCAGGGACAAACACTCAGTTTTATCGAAGAAAGCGAACCTGGAGATTTGGCCTTTTTTGATGATAGAGAAGGTAAAATCGTGCATGTTGGTATGCTTTTGGAAAATCACCACATCATCCATGCGCATGGCAAAGTGCGTATCGACCGAATTGACCAAACCGGGATTTTTAATTCGGAAACCCAAACGCACTCACACCAGCTGCGTATTATCAAAAAAGTTTGGGGCTAAAAAAAGACCGTACAAGACGGCCTTTTGTTAGTGTGCATAAAGAAGTTATTCGATTATTCGATCCCTTCTAGTAATTTTTTCATTTCCATAAACCCTTGGTTTTCGCCAAGTGTACCATAGATATTCATCAGGGTTTTGATGGCTTCTTCGTTGTCTTTTGAAATAGAAATCAATCCTTTAAGTATTGGAATACATTCTTTGTAGAGCCCTTCACGAATCTTTTTGAGCTCCTCATAGCGCAAATTGTCTTTACGTGATGTACCTAAACTGTTCATTTCCTCAACAATAGCCGCCTCTCCTTCTAAAATCAACGCCACCAAATTGAGGTAAGGAGCTTCGATGCTTGGATCTACTTCTATGGCTTTTTCATAATATCCACGAGCCGCTTGTTTGTCTCCCAAATCAGCATTTACAACACCAAGGTTAAAGTATAGATTGGCATTGTTTGGATCTTGTGCAATGGCCTCATTGATAAGCGATTTAAATCGTTCTTTATCATCCAGCTCTATATACAGGTTGGCTTCTGTCAAAATAAGATTTAAATCATCTGGATTGGATTTACGTGCTTCTTGTACAGCGGCGATTGCCATATCGCGTTCTCCTTTTTGAGCATAGATTAAAGCAATGTTTTTAACAATTTCAGGGTATTTTGACTCCGTTTCTTCTTCTCTTGGATTGGTATAATCTTTAGATTTTTGAAAAATATTGAATTCTGTTTCAGAAACTTCCATCTCTTGGTTTGATGCTACCTCTGTAACAAAATATTTCTTTGTAATACCTGTGTAATTAATTTCTTTAAGAAGATTATAGTATTTCAAAGCATCGTCATAGGCACTGCCATTGACACTATTGGAAGCTGCAAAATAGAGATAATCTTGATTGGCTTCAGGATCTATGGTATATGCCAGATACAGCTTGCTCGCAGAACCTACAAAATCTTTTGCTTCATTGTCTTCGATTGCACTTGTAATTAACGCTGAGGATAGCGTTCCAACTTGGGTCTGAACTTCGGCTTGCAATCTAACGTCATCTTTAAGCTGGGTGTAGTAGCCTAGGGCTTTTTCAAATTCGCCATTTTGCTCAGCGATTCGGCCACGTAGAAAAATATATGCGTTGGCTATTTTTTCTTCAGCGCCTTCCAAAAGGGCTTGATTTTCATCAAGGGTTTGAGCAGCTTCAGCAATATTGCCAGTTGCAAATAGTTTTTCTGCTTTTTTAAGTTCTTTTTTTTGTCCAAAAGCAAATGCTAAAGTTAGGGACAATAGCAGGGTTAGTTTGAGTTTCATGTTTATATTTATTTGTTTTTAATTATTCAATAACAGTGCCATTTTCTACATCAAGATCATTTACGTCATCAATTTCTTCATCATCTTTTACTACTTTGGCAACAGCAGCAATAGAATCGTCGTCTTTGAGATTGATGAGTTTAACGCCTTGCGTTGCTCTTCCCATGACACGTAACTCACTAATAGCAAGTCGGATGGCGACGCCCGATTTTTTTATAATCATCAGATCATCACTGTCTGTTACATTTTTGATGGCAACCAATTGACCGGTTTTGGGGGTGATTGATATGGTTTTGACTCCTTTGCCCCCTCGATTGGTGATTCGGTAATCCTCAAGGCTAGAGCGTTTACCAAAACCATTTTCTGAAACCACCAAGATATTTGTATCCATATCGTTGACCGATACCATGCCCACTACTTCGTCGTTTGGACCATCGAGTGTAATACCACGTACTCCAGAAGCACCACGGCCCATTGGGCGGGTTTTACTTTCTTCAAAGCGTATGGCTTTACCCGATTTAACAGCCAATAATATTTGACTGCTGCCATTGGTCAATTTGGCTTCGAGCAATTCGTCATTGTCACGAACGGTAATGGCATTGATTCCATTTGATCGTGGACGCGAATACTGTTCGAGGGCAGTCTTTTTGACCTGTCCTTGTTTAGTAACCATAATGACATAGTGGTTGTTGATATAGGCTTCGTCTCTGAGATCTTGTGTACAGATAAATGCCTTGACCTTGTCGTCTTGTTCTATGTTGATAAGATTCTGAATGGCACGACCTTTGGCGGTTTTGGAACCTTCTGGAATTTCAAAAACTCGCTGCCAAAAACATTTTCCTTTTTGGGTAAAGAAAAGCATGTACTGGTGGTTGGTACCCACAAATATATGCTCTAAGAAATCTTCATTTCGTGTTGTGGAGGCTTTTTGACCAACCCCTCCCCGATTCTGAGTTTTGTATTCAGAGAGCGGTGTGCGTTTAATGTATCCCGCATGCGAAATAGTGATTACAACCTTTTCATCTGGTATCATGTCCTCGATACTAAAATTGCCACCAGCAAAGTCGATAATCGATCGTCGCTCATCCCCATATTTGGCTTTTACTTCTTCCAATTCGGATTTGATGATGTCCATACGACGTTCTTTCTTTTCCAAAATATCTTTGAGGTCAGCAATGGTGATCGTCAGTTCATCAAATTCGGTTCGTAGCTTGTCTTGTTCAAGACCGGTAAGTTGACGCAAACGCATTTCTACGATGGCCTTCGCTTGAAGCTCAGACAACTTAAAGGCTTCGATCAATTTGTCTTTAGCCTCATCAGGGCTAGAAGAAGCGCGTATGAGAGCAATGACTTTATCAATATTGTCTGATGCAATGATCAAACCCTCTAAAATGTGTGCGCGCTCTTCGGCTTTTTTGAGTTCAAAACGGGTACGTCGAACGACCACTTCATGTCGATGCTCCACAAAATGATGGATCATGTCCTTGAGGTTGAGCAATTGTGGACGTCCATTGACTAGTGCAATGTTATTTACACTAAAAGAGGATTGAAGGGCGGTATATTTATAGAGTTTATTGAGTACTATATTTGGTATTGCATCACGCTTCAAAACATAGACTACACGCATTCCTTTTCGGTCCGATTCATCACGAATGGTGCTGATGCCTTCAATCTTCTTTTCGTTGACCAGTTCGGCAGTCTTTCGGATCATTTCGGCTTTGTTGACCTGATAGGGAATTTCGGTCACAACAATACATTCTCTACCTCCTACTTCTTCAATTATGGCCTTTCCTCTAAGAACAATTTTTCCTCTACCAGTATGAAATGCCTCTTGCACTCCTTCGTAGCCATAAATGGTTCCTCCAGTCGGAAAATCGGGTGCTTTGACATGTTTTATCAGCGCATCAATTTCGATATCCGTATTGTCAATATAGGCAATGGTTCCATTGATTACTTCAGACAAATTGTGGGGAGGCATGTTGGTCGCCATACCCACAGCAATTCCAGAGGCACCGTTTACTAAAAGATTGGGGACGCGCGTAGGCAGAACGACAGGTTCTTTGAGGGTGTCATCAAAATTTAGCTGATGATCGACGGTGTCTTTCTCGATATCCGCCAACATCTCTTCAGATAATTTTTGCATCCGCGCCTCGGTATAACGCATCGCTGCTGGGCTATCACCATCTACAGAACCAAAGTTTCCTTGGCCGTCTACCAACAAATAACGAAGGCTCCAATCTTGGGCCATACGTACCATGGTGTCATAGACAGAGCTATCACCGTGAGGGTGGTATTTTCCCAATACTTCTCCTACAATTCTAGCCGATTTTTTGTACGACGTATTGGAGCGAATTCCCAACTCATGCATCCCATACAACACCCGACGGTGGACCGGCTTAAAACCGTCGCGAACGTCTGGCAGGGCACGTGACACAATGACCGACATCGAATAGTCGATGTAGGCCGATTTCATTTCATCTTCAATATTGATTGGAATAAGCTTTTCTCCTTCGTTCATACTCACTAGTTGTTTATTGTACGTAAAAGCTAAAATAATATTATGGGCTCAATTTAATAGTGACTTTGCAGAGTTTTATCGAATTTTTTATCAACAACTAAAAACTTCAATTTGGGGATAATTATTTGAGCCTAGCTTTTGCTCTTTTGAGTTTTTTTTCGTCAATTAGCTATAATCATGTCAAGTGGTACACTTTTTGAGTAATGATAGTAAATGATTTTTTGAGATATGGACGATAATTTTTCACCTCGGGTAAAAGATGTAATTGCGTACAGCAAAGAAGAAGCCCTGCGTTTGGGACACAATTACATTGGCACAGAGCATTTGATGTTAGGCATTTTAAGAGACGGTTCTGGAAAGGCAATTTCTATTTTATCCGCCATCGAGGTCGATTTGGATCAATTGCGTCAAAAAGTAGAAATTCTCAATCCTGCGGTTATTGAAAACAACAGCGCGTTAAATGAAAAAAGAAACCTTCACTTGACCCGACAGGCAGAGCGTGCGCTCAAAACCACCTTTTTGGAGGCCAAACTCTTTCAATCTGACCTCATCAATACAGCCCACTTGCTGCTATGTATTTTGAGAAATGAAAACGATCCCACTACCAAATTGTTGAGCAACATGAACGTCAATTATGATGTTGTCAAAGAACAGTTTAAACTCATGATTGCCAATGATGATAACGATTATATCGACCTTCCCGCTGCTGCCTCATTTCCTGAAGAGAAAGAAGGTGAAGGAGAAGACCGGGGCAAAGAAAATCCCTTTGTGCCCACCTCCGACACACGAAGCAGCAAAAATTCTAAAACACCCGTTCTTGACAACTTTGGTCGTGATATTACCGCATTAGCAGAACAAAATAAACTAGACCCTGTAGTTGGCAGAGAAAAAGAAATCGAACGTGTCTCACAAATTTTAAGTAGAAGAAAGAAAAACAACCCCCTACTTATTGGCGAACCTGGTGTTGGAAAATCCGCCATTGCCGAAGGATTGGCATTGCGAATTATACAAAAAAGAGTGTCGCGTGTGCTCTACGGCAAACGTGTCGTATCGCTTGATCTCGCAAGCCTTGTTGCCGGCACCAAATATCGTGGGCAATTTGAAGAGCGTATGAAAGCGGTCATGAACGAACTCGAAAAAAATGACAACATCATCCTTTTTATTGATGAAATCCATACCATTGTTGGTGCTGGAGGTGCCACCGGAAGTTTAGACGCCTCCAACATGTTCAAGCCAGCTCTTGCACGTGGAGAAATCCAATGCATCGGAGCAACAACCTTAGATGAATTCCGTCAAAATATCGAAAAAGATGGTGCCTTAGAGCGCCGCTTTCAAAAAATATTGGTCGAGCAAACCAGCGAAGAAGAAACCCTCGAAATTCTCAAAAATATCAAGGAACGTTATGAAAATCACCACAACGTTTCTTACACCGAGGAAGCATTATTGGCCTGTGTAGAACTAACCAGCCGTTATATGTCCGACCGCTTTTTGCCCGACAAAGCAATTGATGCGTTGGATGAAGCAGGCTCACGTGTACACATCAACAACATGAATGTACCCCAAGAAATCATTCAACTAGAAGAAGATTTAGAAAAAGTACGCGTGCTCAAAAATTCGGTCGTAAAAAAACAAAAATACGAAGAGGCGGCCAAGCTTCGCGACGATGAAAAACGGGTAGAGCGCATGCTCTTAGAGGCACAAGAAAAATGGCAAGAAGACTCTAAGCAAAACCGTGTTACCGTCAATGATACGCATATTGCTGATGTTGTGTCTATGATGACCAACATACCCGTCAATAAAATTGTAAAATCAGAAAAAAATAAACTTGCTTCGCTAACCGCTACCATTTCTGAAAAAATTATCGGTCAAAATGAAGCCGTTGAAAAAGTAGTGCGCGCGATCCAAAGAAATCGTGCCGGACTCAAGGCTCCAGACAAACCGATTGGCTCTTTTATATTCCTTGGACAAACCGGAGTAGGGAAAACCCAATTGGCCAAGATTTTGGCGTCTGAAATTTTTGATTCGGAAGAAAACCTGATTCGGATAGATATGAGCGAGTATATGGAAAAATTCGCCATCTCTCGATTGATAGGAGCGCCTCCAGGCTATGTCGGATACGAAGAAGGCGGTCAACTTAGCGAGAAAGTTCGGAGAAGACCTTATGCTGTTGTTTTGTTGGATGAAGTCGAAAAAGCGCATCCTGACATTTTCAATATGCTGCTTCAAGTGCTCGACGATGGATTTTTGACAGATAGTCTTGGGCGAAAAGTTAATTTCCAAAATACCATCATCATCATGACTTCCAACATCGGAGCGCGTCAGATAAAGGATTTTGGAACCGGAGTCGGTTTTGAAACCACTTCTCAAAAAAATCAAACCAAAGAAGTTGAAAAAGGGATTATTGAACGTGCGCTTAAAAAAACCTTCTCTCCAGAGTTTTTAAATCGCATCGATGATCTAGTCGTATTCAATCCGTTGGACAAAAATGATATCCGCAAAATTGTCACCCTAGAGATGCAAAAACTCATCAAGCGAGTTAAACAACTTGGTTATCATTTAGAAATGACCGACTCTGCCTATGATTTTATTGCCGAAAAGGGATTTGACGAAAAAAATGGAGCCCGACCACTCAATCGAGCCATCCAAAAATATGTTGAAGACTTGATTGCCGAAAATGTGGTTTCTAGTAGCATCAAAGAGGGAGACCATCTGCTTCTTGACCATGAAAAGAACGAAGAAAAACTTTCACTTAAAGTGGCAAGCGAAGAGCAATCAGCTTCTTAAAATTTTGAAACTCAATGCATCCGCTCGTTTGATCGCCTTCAAACGGGCGATTTTTTTTGGAGATATCTAAGATATTATTTCACCACCACTGGTTTTTATAATATTTTTGCATTTTAAAATTTTATTGGGTTTTTCCTAACACTTACATAATGAAAGTTCTAAAATTCGGTGGAACATCCGTTGCAAATTCTAAAAGCCTAACCGCCGTTGTTACTATTTTAAAACACCAAAAAGAAGCCTGTGTCGTTGTCGTATCTGCGTTCGGAGGAGTTACAGACTTACTAATCACTATGTTAAACAAGGCCGCCAATGGATCTACAGACTTTAAAACCGATATAGAGCACCTGAAAAAACGTCATTTTGAACCCATTGAAAAACTCGCTTCAAAAAACGAAGCCTCACTCAAAGCGTTTGTAAATGAAACCCTCTTTCAGCTAGAACGAGTACTCAACGCCATATCAGAGTTGGGCGAAATCACTAAAAAATCAGAAGACACCATTGCCAGTTATGGTGAAATTTTGTCAAGCAAAATTATTGCAAGCATACTTCAAGAGCAAGGCATTGATACCCAATTGCAGGACGCACGATTGCTGATACGAACTGATAAAAACCAAAATGTAGATTTTGACTTTACAGATAACTCAATTCAGACCGCATGGAAAAGCTGCAACAGCCAAGTGCTTTTAGCTCCAGGTTTTATTGCTACTAATCACAAAGGAAAAGCGACCACTTTGGGTAGAGGGGGGTCTGATTATACGGCGGCTATTTTTGCCAAAGCACTCGATGCAGAATCGCTTGAGATTTGGACCGATGTCAGTGGTATGTTTACCGCCAATCCTAAACTTGTTCCCCAAGCCATGCCTATCAGACAGCTTACCTACTATGAGGCCATGGAATTGTCTCATTTTGGAGCAAAAGTGATTTATCCCCCCACCTTACAACCACTTGTAGAAAAGAAAATACCTATCTGGATCAAAAATACTTTTGAACCGGAAGCAAAAGGAACGCTTATAGACCAAAATGGAGCACATCATAACGGTCAAATTGTCAAAGGGATAAGCCATATTGACAACATTGCACTGCTCAACATAGAAGGTAGTGGTATGATCGGAATACCTGGGTTTTCAAAACGATTATTTGAAATATTTTCAGATCATAAGATCAACATCGTGATGATTACACAAGCATCATCAGAGTATTCGATTTGCTTAGGTATCAGCAACACAGAAGCCGATAGAGCCAAAGAGCTTATCGATGAGCATTTTGCCTTTGAAATAGCACTCAAGAAAGTTGCTCCCGCGCACATAGAACGTGAATTGGTCAATATTGCTGTTGTGGGCGATCGTATGAAAGATCATCAAGGCATCAGTGGAAAGTTATTCAGTACACTCGGTGCTAATAACATCAATATTAGAGCTATTGCTCAAGGTGCTTCAGAAAGAAATATTTCTTTTGTTATTGATAAAAAAAATGTTGAGAAAGCGCTAAACACCCTTCACGAAACCTTTTTTGAAGCACAAACCAAACAGCTAAATCTCTTTGTAGTTGGGGCTGGAAATGTCGGTGGAAAACTCCTTGAACAAATCGAAAAGCAACAACATTATCTCAAAGAAAACCTTCGATTGACAATACAAGTTCGGGCCATTTCTAATTCGAGAAAAATGGTGCTTAGCACAACGCCTATCGATCTAAAGAATTGGAAAGAAACACTAGATGGTGCCACAACAAAAGCAGATAGCGATGCCTTTTTTGACCATATTAAAGCCTTAAACCTGCGTAACAGCATTTTTGTTGACAATACCGCCAGCCCTTTGATTGCTAAAGAATACTTAAGGTGCTTACAAAATAGTATCTGTGTAGTTACATGCAATAAAATTGCTTGTGCAGATCAACTGGATCACTACCTCAACCTCAAAAGAATATCTCGAAAATACGGAAGTCCCTTTTTGTTTGAAACCAATGTAGGCGCTGGATTGCCAATAATCGACACCCTTAATAATTTGATTGCGTCTGGAGATCAAGTTACTAAGATACAAGCGGTGCTATCTGGAAGCCTCAATTTTATTTTTAACAACTTCAAAAAAGGAATCGCTTTTGATCAAGTGGTGGCGCAAGCGATGCAAGAAGGATATACAGAACCCGATCCCAAAATTGATTTGAGTGGTATTGACGTAGCGCGTAAAATTTTAATTCTTGCTCGCGAAAGCGGTTATAAACTGGAGCTTGAAGAAATAAAAAACAACGCTTTTATACCCCAAGAATGTTTGGACACTAAGGATATAAATGCTTTTTTAGAAGCACTTAAGGACCACAATGATCATTTTAATCAGTTGCTTGAAGAGGCCGATCACTCTGGAGCACGTCTCAAATATGTTGCCCAGCTCGAAAATGGAAAGGCACAAGTAGGTCTTCAGCTAATTGATAAAGACCATGATTTTTACAACCTTGAGGGGAGTGACAATATTGTCCTGTTTTATACCAACCGTTATGCAGCACAACCACTTATCGTTAAAGGCGCTGGTGCGGGTGCAGAAGTTACGGCCTCAGGACTTTTTGCAGACATTATAAGAATCGGAAAGCAATAATGAAAAACACCGTCCAAGTCTTTGCGCCTGCTAGTGTAGCCAATTTATCTTGTGGTTTTGATGTTTTGGGGCTATGTCTGGAAGGCGTTGGAGATACGATGTCTTTTCAAAGGACTTCGGATTCTGGGATAAAAATTTTCAATAAAAACAATTCTTCGCTTCCTACAGATCCAAAACAAAATGTAGCCGGCGTAGCCGCACAAGCGCTTTTGGATGCACATCCCATAGCAGGAGGTGTACAGATAGAAATAGAAAAAGGAATTTTACCCGGAAGCGGAATTGGAAGTAGCGCTGCAAGCGCAGTTGGTGCCGTTGTTGGTATCAACCAATTGTTAGAACATCCCCTTCCAAAACAAGACCTATTGCCCTTCGCACTTGCAGGAGAGGCCATGGCCAGCAAAGATGCCCATGCAGACAATATTGCCCCTGCATTACTAGGCGGTATCATCTTGGTCCGAAGTGTCTACCCTATGGATCTTGTCAAACTACCAATACCCAAAGATCTGTTTGCCGTTGTACTGCATCCTCAAATTGAACTAAAAACAGCAGAAGCACGTGCCCTGTTAGGCAATCAAGTGCTACTAAAAAGCGCCATACAACAGTGGGCTAATGTTGGAGCTCTCGTGCATGCACTGCATACGGACGATGATTCTTTGATGGCCAGAAGCCTTCAAGACGTGATTGCCGAACCACTTCGTAAAAAGTTGATTCCAGAATTTGATCGTATTCAAAAAATTGCCTTGCAAGAAGGAGCATTGGGCTGTGGCATATCTGGTGCCGGGCCTTCTATTTTTTCATTGGTAAAAGGAGCAGAAAAAAGCCATAATATCGCACATGCCTTGTCGTACTTTTGTAACCAAAAGGGTATTGAGCATCAACTATATACCTCACCAATCAATAGGAACGGGGTTGAAATTATTTCTGCAAAATGAAATACTATAGCCTAAACAATCCGGCGTTAGAAACTACTTTTAAAGCGGCAGTCAAGATGGGGCTGGCACCAGATAAGGGGCTTTATTTTCCCAAAGAGATTCCTGCTTTAGCAAAAGATTTTTTAGAGCGATTGCCCAACCTATCAAAAGAAGCCATCGCATTGGAAGTTATTGAGCCCTACATCGGAAACGAAATTCCTAAAGCGGTTCTAAAACAAATTATTGATGAAACACTCTGCTTTGAATTTCCAATCATTCCCGTTACAGATACCATTGGTAGTTTAGAATTGTTTCACGGACCCACTTTGGCCTTTAAAGATGTCGGTGCGCGTTTTATGGCGCGGTGTTTGGGTTATTTTAACCAACAAGATCAACAAACCGAAAAAAGTACCGTCTTGGTCGCCACTTCTGGAGATACTGGAGGCGCTGTAGCAGATGGGTTTTTGGGAGTTCGTGGTATCGATGTGGTTATTTTATACCCTAAGGGAAAAGTAAGCGAAATCCAAGAAAAGCAATTGACTACTCTTGGAAAAAACATCACGGCGCTAGAAGTTGACGGAGTTTTTGACGATTGTCAAGATATGGTAAAAACGGCATTTCTAGACCCTGAGATCAATACAAAGAAAAATCTGACATCGGCCAACTCGATCAATGTCGCACGCTGGCTTCCACAGATGTTTTACTATTTTTTTGCATTTCAAGCGTTAGCAGACAAAAATAAACCCTTGGTTTTTTCGGTTCCGAGTGGCAATTTTGGAAACCTCTGTGCTGGGATGATGGCTCAAAAAATGGGTTTACCCATTCATCATTTTGTTGCCAGTACCAACAGTAATAAAGTCGTGCCAGAATACCTAAAAACAGGCAATTACCAAACTCAAAAAACCATTCCTACGATATCCAATGCTATGGATGTAGGTGCACCCAGCAATTTTGTCCGGATTCAACAAATAATGAATCACGATTTTGATGTTTTGCAAAAGCACCTGAGTGGTTACAGTTATGATGATGCACAAACCAAAGCAGCTCTAGTTCGTCTCTATCAGTCCTACAATTACATTGCCGATCCTCATGGGGCAGTTGGTTTTTTGGGCTTAGAGGCCTATCTAAATACTTTAGAAACTTCTGCCTACGGAGTCTTTTTAGAAACTGCACACCCAATAAAATTTTTGGATGTTGTAGAAGAAACATTGCAACGCACGATCGACATGCCCGAAAGGCTAATGCCCCTTTTAAATAGAGAGAAAAAAGCCCTATCCATCGATAGCTATACGGGTTTAAAAAACTACCTCCTAAACACGGACTAGTTTATCTCTGGTAATTGAAACTGATCCAAAGGACTGGTTTCTTGCATCAATGCTTCAATCTGTTCCCAAGCTCTTGGAGCCGCTGCTGACAAGTTAATTGGTCCTTGTTTACTGATCAAGATATCGTCCTCGATACGAATGCCGATATTCCACCATTTTGAATCGCAATCACTTCCCTCCGGAACATAGATGCCGGGTTCTACCGTAATAATCATGTTTTCTTCCAAAAGCGCGTAGTTACCGGGGTCGTGTACATCCAAACCAATATGATGCGCTACTCCGTGGGGCAGGTATTTTCGAACGTCTTTTTCGTTTTGGATCAAGCCCAAATCAACCAATCCTTTTGCAACTACATTTCTACAAGCTGTAGCAATATCTGCAAAACTAGCGCCTATCTGAGCTGCAGCAATACCAGCCTCTTGTGCGTCGTAAACAATTTTATAAAGGGCCTTTTGAGGATCGGTAAAACGCCCTTTAGCCGGAACGGTTCGGGTGACATCAGCAGTATATCCTTGATATTCTGCACCCAGATCCATCAAAACCAGCTGATTTTTTACTTCCTTCAGATCATTTGTTATATAGTGTAACACACAACCATTTGCCCCTGCTCCAACGATAGAAGGATAGCCCTCATGGGCTGCTCCATAACGTTTGTATATATATTGATGTATGCCCTGAATTTCACGCTCACTCATATTAGGATGCATAGCCTTCATGACCTCTATTTGCCCTTGTGAGGAGATGGCCACTGCTTTGCGAATCAATGCCACTTCTTCGGGTGTTTTGATTTCGCGCAAATCTGCCATTAGACCGCCCAAAAGACTGATGTCAAAGTTGGTAGTTCGCAGACTAAAGGCTGATTTTTGACGTAGTTCATTAAAGGTATCCGGTTCCATAGCAGTCAAAAATGCTGCAATCAAAGGATCGGCAGCCAAGGCTTCATCGCGCTGGGTGTAGAATATAATTTCGCGCTTGAGTTGTTCGGCATTTTCGGGGGTTGATTGACGGATTTTTTGGTACAAACGGTATTGTGTGGCATTAAAATTTTTGGGATAATTGATTTTTTCTTTAAGACTGGCTTGCAAATCAAAAAGATCATTTGGGTCATTTTTAAAGTCTTTGATATCCGTATCAAAATCAAAAATCAAAACTGTTTCAAAACGATCAAATTGATGGGCATCTGACGCAAAAGCATTTCGAGAAACGACTCGCTCAAAGCCCGATTTTTGTGCTCCTTCGAGACCAGCACGTTTTCCATTCCACATCTCATCATACGCATTACGTTGCCGTACATAGAGTACCTCGTCATAGGTTCCATTAGCATCGTTCTGTGCCTCTTTGTAAATCAAAAGTACCGCGTGGGGTTCTTTCCACCCCGTGAGGTAATAAAAATTGGGGTCTGGATGGTATTCATAATCGGTGTCATTGGCCCGATTGCGAATGGGTGCATTAAACAATACCGCTACACTATTGGCAGGCATTTTTTCTCTAAGGGCGTCGCGTCGTGATTTGTGAAACTCAGGGCTTAGTCCTGAGGCAAAACGTTCTTGGGCTAAAAGTATATTTGAAGATCCTACGACCACTAAGGCCAATAAAAGATTGATTGTGAATTTCATTTTGTGTTTTTAATGTTTAAAACCTTTTAAATGTAATACTTTTGAAAAAAAGAAAAAGGATGAAAAAAACCGCTCTCTACCAACGCCATATAGAAGCAGGTGCCAAAATGGTTCCTTTTGCTGGCTATGAAATGCCCGTACAGTACTTGGGTGTCAAACAAGAACACCTAACTGTTCGCAATGCTGTGGGCGTTTTTGACGTATCGCATATGGGAGAATTTTTTGTGCGTGGCCCACAGGCGGAAGCGCTTTTACAACACATCTGCAGCAACGATATTAGCAAACTTACGGTTGGCAAGGCGCAGTACAACTACCTGCCCAATGGAAAGGGTGGTGTTGTTGATGACTTGATTGTTTATAAAATTGAAGAGCAGGTGTTTTTATTGGTTGTAAATGCCGCCAATATTGAAAAAGATTGGGCTTGGATCAGCCAACAAAATCAAGCCTTCGATGCGCAATTAGAAAATCAATCTGATGCATTGTCATTATTAGCCATCCAAGGACCAAAAGCCTTAGATGCCATGCAAAAACTTACCACAATAGATCTGAAAGCCCTCCCATTCTACGCCCATCAAAAGGGCAGTTTTGCAGGCGTAGAAGGTGTGATTGTTGCCACTACGGGTTATACCGGTTCTGGAGGAATCGAAATTTATTTTCCCAACGAGGAAGCAAACCAAATTTGGGATGCTGTTATAGAAGCTGGGGATGATTTTGGCATCGCACCAATCGGCTTAGCTGCACGAGATACGCTTCGATTAGAAATGGGGTATTGTTTGTACGGCAATGAAATTGATGACCAAACATCTCCCATAGCTGCCGGCCTAGGATGGGTTACAAAACCCGCATTTTTGGGCATCGACCAAGCGATCTTAACACAACAAAAAAATTCTGGTACTGCTACACAATTGGTTGCTTTCGAAATGACAGGAAGAGGGATTCCGCGTGGGAGATATACCATTACAACCCCGGAAGGTCAATCTATCGGAACTGTAACTTCGGGTACCCAATCTCCAAGCCTGGACAAAGGGATTGGTTTGGGATACGTTACTACTGCAAATGCCACTGTGGGGACCGAAATTGGAATATTGATTCGCGACAAAATTATTTCTGCAACAATCGTCAAATTGCCCTTTTATAAATCATAAGTGATGACCACAAAACGCATACTCATACTTGGAGGGAGCGGTTTTATTGGTCAGGCACTTTACCGAGAACTTTGCCCCTATTATAATACCTACGCTACGTTTTGTTCTCACAAAGGGTATGGAAACAACCATCAGTTTTATAATTTTAACGCAGCAGAAGAGGGTTTAAAGCCCATTTTGAAAGAAGTACGTCCCCACCTGATTATTTCGGCATTGCGTGGTGATTTTGACCTACAAATTGAGCTCCACGATTTTTTGGTATCGTATATCAAGAATGCCAATTGTAGGTTGTTTTTTTTGTCTTCCGCCAATGTTTTTGATGCCTTTCATCATTTTCCTTCTTATGAATACGACAAAACCTATTCTGAGAGTATCTATGGGCGTTTTAAAATAAAAATAGAAAGTCGCTTACTCCGGCTGCCACCGGCCAAATATGTCATCGCCCGACTGCCCATGATTTTTGGGCAACATGCGCCACGAACCGTTCAGATTGATAAAGCGGTACAACAACACCAACCTATTGAAGTTTTTCCAAATACGATTATCAATGTCAATGGCATTCAAAAATTGACCCAACAAATCCATTTTATCATCAATCAAAAACGGACAGGAATTTTCCATCTTGGCAGTACAGATTTGATATCGCATTATGATTTTATCCGTCAAATCGTAACACGGAGGCATCACAAACCCGGGATTTTTAAACAAGTTTTTACGACCAACAACACAAGATACCTGGCCACGCTTCCAAAAGAAAATAATTTGCCTACACATCTGTTGACGAGCTACAATGAGGTTTTAGACGAAATGGATTTGATACGCAAAAACCTATAATCCCTAATCCTTCTGGTCGCGCCTTTCGTTGACAGATAAAAAGGATTTTAAAATTTTGACCTAATGCTTATCTTTGTCAAGATCAAAATTGCAAGCAATGGGAAGAGCCTTCGAATTTCGAAAAGCACGTAAAATGAAACGCTGGTCAGCCATGGCCAAAACTTTTACACGGATTGGAAAAGACATTGTCATGGCCGTCAAAGAAGGTGGTTCCGATCCGCAAAATAATTCTCGTTTAAGAGCAGTGATCCAAAATGCCAAGGCAGCTAATATGCCCAAAGAAAATATCGAACGGGCAATCAAAAAAGCATCGGACAAAAACACACAAAATTATAAAGAAGTACTTTTTGAAGGGTATGCACCCCATGGTATTGCGATTTTGGTAGAGACCGCCACCGACAACAACAACAGAACCGTAGCCAATATCAGAAGCTATTTTAACAAATGCAATGGCAGTCTAGGAACTGCAGGTTCTGTAGAGTTTATGTTTGATCATACGTGCAATTTTAGAATCAATCCGGAAGGACTGGATCCAGAAGAATTGGAATTAGAATTGATCGATTTTGGCTTGGAAGAGTTTTTTGTCGATGATGATGGGATCATTATCTATGCACCATTTGAAAATTTTGGAGCCCTTCAAAAAGAACTCGAAAATCGCAATATCGAAATCCTTTCTTCAGGTTTTGATCGCATCCCAAATACTTCAAAAAATATCAGCCCCGAACAGGTGGAAGACATCGAAAAATTATTGGAAAAAATCGAAGAAGATGATGACGTGCAAAACGTGTATCACAACATGGAAGAAAACAACTAACTTTTTCTAAACGAATTTTCGGGTATTTTTCCTTGAATACCATCAAAGTGGTTTTCTAAAATTTCAAAATCCCGCTCGATAGAATCACTTGGCGTGAGTGTTTGAAAAAATATGACTCTTCTGTTTTTAAAATCAAAACCAACAGGTAAAATTGGCACCCCTGCTTTATGAGCAATATGATAAAAACCCGTTCGCAAAGCGTTGACTTTTTTTCGTGTACCCTCTGGTGCAAGCGCCAAACGCAAGACTTTATGCGCGTTAAAAAGTGCAGCAATATTTTCGACATTGTTGCGGTTACCTGAACGATCAACAGGACGACCTCCCATTGCTTTGAAAAACCATCCGGTCCATGGGTTAAACAATTCTTTTTTTCCAATAAAATTTATTTCTTCTCTCAATACAGCTCGAGTGAGTACCCCGATGATAAAGTCCATAGAACTGGTATGCGGTACTACAGCTACAACAAATTGATCCAATCTTGGAAATTCGCCTTCCAGCCTCCACCCCATGAGTTTAAAAAAAATAAAGCGCGCCAATCTGTGCATTTAGGGTCGTCTTAAAGATGAAAGTACCGACAAATCCATCACCCAGTTTTCTTTATGAAGTAGCGCTACCGCATCTATGCTTTTTTGGTCCATGCCGTTGTATTGAAGAAGAAAGATAGTGAGGTTTTAGTCATTAAAAAATTCTTCTTTAAAGTTGACAAGAAATAATTTTTCTTTTGCACGTGTTAGCGCGGTGTACAACCACCTATAATAAGCCACATTTGTACCCTCTGCAAGGTAGGGTTGTTCTACAAAAACGGTATTCCATTGTCCACCTTGTGATTTGTGACACGTAATTGCATAAGAATATTTGACTTGCAACGCATTAAAATAGGGGTTGTTTTTTACCTTAAGCAAGCGTTTGTATTTGGAAGCAATATTGGCATAATCTTTCATCACTTCGTGGTATAAACGATCTGTATCTTCGTTTGGTAAAGCAGCAGTCTCACTTTTTAGTGTATCCAATAAAATAAACGTATCAAAAGGAGCTTGGGATGGATAATCGGCCAAGGCGATCTGTACCTCTGCAAACTCAAAGCCATAGAGGTTTTTGTATCCATAAATGCGTTCTATGATGATCGTATCGCCATTTGCAATAAAACCCGCCTCTGCATTATCGTCGAGCCAAAAATAGTTGTTTTTGACCACCATCAAATGGTCGCCAACCGCCAACTCGGCTTCCAAAAATAAAATCCGTTGACGAATACTCTGATTGTACAAATTGGCCCTTTTGTTTGACCGAACCAAAAAAGCAGTTTGATCTATACCCTCATTTTGAAGCGCCGATGAGAGCGCCTCAAGCAATTCATTGCCGTCTTGAATACGATGGATGTCTGCAAAACCTTTAAGATCAAATTGAAACCCTGTTCCCAATTGATCCGAAATCAATTGTCGCAATCGGGTGGCATTGTGTAAAATTCCTGAAGCCTTTTCTTGCCGTATAACATCCGTTAGTATGCTGCTGTAGGTGCTCAATTGATATATACCTTCTAATTGGTCCGAATCCATCGCAGGGCTCACCTCAAGATGAACCGGCGGCAGCTGCGCCGTGTCACCAATAAAAATCAACCGACATTGATCACCACCACTTACATACTGTATCAGGTCGTCCAATACACTTCCGTTTTCAAACAACCGATTACTCTGACGATCATCACTTATCATTGAGGCTTCATCGACAATAAAAAGGGTGTTTTTGTATTTGTTGGGTTTTAGCTGAAAATGAACTCCTCCTGTTTTGTTCGCCTTAGTATAATAAATATGCTTGTGGATGGTAAACGCCTTACGTTTTGAGAAAACAGATAAAACTTTGGCCGCACGCCCGGTGGGTGCTAATAAAACACTCTTGTATCCCAGGGGTTGCAAGCGTTTTACCAAGTGCCCAATCATGGTAGATTTGCCGGTTCCGGCATAGCCCGCCATCAAAAAAAGGGTTTTTGAAGCAGTATCTGACAAAAAAACAGCCATTTTTTCTAACCATACATCTTGAGAAGCAGATAATGGATAAGGAAAGGAATTTCTAAAGTCAATCTGTATTTTTTCTGAAAGCAAAACGGCTGATTCTTATATGATACAAAAGAAACGGAAAATCTTTTCTGAATAAAAAAAAATTGTAGTTTTGTTTTGGTCGTGAAAAATGATACTTTTCAGATCGAAATTGTTTTTCACTAAAATTCTAAACAATAAAAAAATGAAATTAGCCATACAAGCGGTTCTTTGGATTTTATGCGTCGTTTTTAGTTATCAGATCTACGATTCTATCAACGGTCCTATCAATTTTAACGAAACTAAAAATAAGCGCTACGCTGAGGTAATCGATCGAATGAAAGAAATCCGGAAAGCGCAAATTGCACACAAAGATGTCAAAGGTTTCTATGCCAACAATTTTGATAGCCTTGTGAGTTTTATTGAAACCGGCATTTTTACTCTTATCGAAAAAAGAGATTCGAGTTATATGGAGTATGATCGCACCTATCGTATTGATATGCTTCGTGAAGTAATTGTCATTGATACCCTTGGCTTTGTTAGTGTTAAGGATTCTTTATTTAAAGATGACAGTTATAAAATGTTGCACAAAGTACCTGTAGAAGGTATCGATGCAGATTTTAGCATCAAGGCCAATGTAATCAACAAAAATGGTTACCGAGTTCCTGTATTTGAAGTAAAAGTGGCTAAAAATATTGTGTTGCATGATCAAGACAAAGATTTGCTGAAGCAAGAAAACGAAACCATTTCTGTAGATGGTGTCAATGGCCCTGAAATTATTTTAGGTTCATTATCTGAGGTGAGCACCAATGGTAACTGGCCCACGATTTTCGATGCCGGCAACTAAATCACAATTTATACCACAAAAATCCATCCAGGTTTTCTTGGATGGATTTTGTTTTTATACCCCACAACAATGCGAATTTATTTCCTTCAAAAATTTTCCCACTGACACACAAGGTTTTTTAGAGCAGACATTCAAAAAATATTTTGGAGATCAGCCTCCGAGTATCATACACTTTGAGCACCCTGCTTTGTTTGTTCCGCAAGCGCTTTTTGAAAATTCGAAAAAAGAAGATTACTATACCCATTACAATACCTTAGCTGAAGCCTTTGAGCTAAACGTTTTAGATACGGAAGACAAGACATTGAAAGTAGTGGCACCCATTGCTTCGAAATGGAAAAGTTTTTTCAAAAAAATGCATGCAAACATTGATATAATCAATTATCAAAATCTTTTGTACAATCTTGTACAATCGCATAGTAAAACCCAAACGAGTAAACAGTTATTCGTCCACCTGCAAAAAGGTGCTTTTGACCTGTTTTTGTTTGACGGAGCAAAGTTGCTTTTCAACAACCGTTTCGCCCAAAACAATGTAGATACTTTTTTATATTTTTTATTTTATGTAGTCGAAACGCTAAAGCTAGATCAAGATGCTTTTGACCTTTATTTTTTAGGAAAATACGATTCTTATAATGCCTATTATGATGGGGTGTCTAATTTTCATAACAACTTGCAATATTTGTTTGTTGAGGAACAAAAGAATACTACCCCTGCTCCTGCCCCCTTTTTTTGTAGTCACTAATGCGAATCATATCAGGCATCCATAAGGGACGTAGGCTCGTAGCTCCAAAAAAATTGCCGGTTAGGCCCACTACAGATCGTGCCAAAGAAGCCCTTTTTAATATCCTTCAACACGAGTTTGATTTTCAATCGATTCAAGTACTTGATCTCTTTGCAGGTACAGGGAGCATCAGTTATGAGTTTGCCTCACGTGGGGTGCAAAAAATCCTAGCCGTCGATCAAAACCCCCATTGTATCCGCTTTATCGACCAAACGGCCAAACAACTCCAACTGCCTATCGACACCCATCGGATGAGCGTCGAAAGCTTTATAGAAAAGTACGGCTTCCAATACGATCTTGTTTTTATGGATCCGCCCTATGCATTTGATGAAGAAAATTATAAGGCTCTTATTGAAACAATTTTTCAAAAAAACATCGCAGAAAACGGTTGGCTAATCGTCGAACACGACACCCACCATAGTTTTGAAAATCACCCCTATTTTGATCAACAACGAAAATATGGCAGTTGCATGTTTAGCCTATTTAAGAAAAAAGCAGGCCGATAAGCCGGATTCTGTCGAGTCTTATCATTTATCTGGATCTTTCATTACTGAAAAATTCTAACCGCCTACCCTTCTGCATCGGACGAGCTACCCTCAAGCGCAGATATACTTGGCGTTGCACCGTATAGAGTTTACCGATTTCACTACAGCCGAACTGTACTTGCTTTCTGTTGCACTGGTCCTCTTCCATCAAAGATGAAAGGACGGGCGTTACCCGCTATACTGCTCTATGGTGTCCGGACTTTCCTCCCCCTCGAAATTCGAGACAGCGATAAGATGGCCTGCTGTAACAAAGGTACGCTATTGTTGATAATTTTCGTCTAATTTTTGCAGGGGGTACTCCCTGAAACCCTCAGCTATTTTTATATTTGTCAAACATGGAAACGTATCAAGTATCTGCCTTACGTTATCGTCCACAAACCTTTGAAGAGGTTGTTGGGCAACAATCCATTACACAAACTTTAAAAAATGCCGTTGACCAAAATCAACTGGCCCAAGCTTTGCTATTTTGTGGGCCTCGTGGTGTAGGCAAAACTTCATGCGCCAGAATATTAGCAAAAACCATTAACCAACAACAAGGAGCATCTGAGGAGCGGGATTATGCGTTCAATATATTTGAACTCGATGCAGCCTCCAACAACTCTGTAGATGACATCCGCCAACTCAACGAACAGGTACGTATACCTCCCCAAGTTGGTACCCATAAGGTGTATATCATAGACGAAGTACACATGCTTTCTACCTCGGCATTCAACGCGTTTCTTAAGACACTTGAAGAGCCACCAAAACATGTTATTTTTATTCTCGCAACGACAGAAAAACACAAGATAATTCCTACCATTCTTTCGCGTTGCCAGATCTATGATTTTAAGCGGATCAGTATAGAAGATATCAAAGAATCTCTGGTCAAAATCGCTACAAATCTTCAAATTCCTTATGAAGACGAAGCGCTTCAGCTTATCGCCGTAAAAGCAGATGGTGCTATGCGTGACGCACTTTCAATTTTTGATCGCATGGTGAGTTTTACGCAAAAAAATCTTACTACTTCTGGAGTTGCAAGCAACCTAAATATTCTTGATTACGACACGTATTTTAAGTTCACTGAACATATTCTTAATCAAGACATCCCCAGTATTTTGATGCTGATTGACCAGGTGATTTCCAAGGGATTTGAAGGCGGTCAATTTATAGAAGGTTTGAGCAATCACTACCGCACACTTCTAGTTTCTAAAGACCCACAGACCGTTCCACTACTAGAAGTTGCCGCGCAAACTAAAACGCTGTACTTAGAACAATCCAAAGCCTTTGACCTCCAAATACTGATTGAAGGGTTAAAAATTATCAACGAGACTTCCCTTAATTATAAAAACAGCACCCACAAACGCCTACTCATAGAACTTTGCTTTATGCAACTCGCCTCACTCCATTATGATGGAGAAAAAAAAAAGGCTATCTAATTCCAACACATCAATTTAGAAATACGGAACCAAACGGCGCAAATGTGCAAACTGGTTCGGGCCAAGTCGTTCTAAAAAATCAAGAAGAAGATATTAATGTAAACAAGGTTTCACAATCTGACAATGATCTGAAGATCAATGCTGCAAATGAAGAAACAGCGCCAACTTCAACAGAGCAGATGCCCATCAAAATTGATTTGAAAACAAAATTTGAAGGAGTATCATCGCTTTCCTTATCGAGCATCAAACTGAAAAAAGAAGAAGCCATTAAGGATGATCAAAAGAAGAAGGAACAAAAAAAACTACGAAACCCCATTTCTGAAGATCAACTACTTGCTGCTTGGAAAAAATATACCCTAAATAAACGTGACCAAGGGGCCAGCAATATCGTATCAATTCTTGAAATCTGCCAACCCAAATTGCAAGACGAAGCACTAAAGCTATCGGTGCCCAACAACATCAATAAGGTAGAACTTCAACGCGAGGGAGAAGAACTGCTTCCTTTTTTGCGAGCGGCAGTTCAAAATGACCATCTTTATTTTGATATTGATGTAAATCATCAGAAAAAAGAAGAATTTGTTTACACCTCTGAAGAAAAATACAACAAACTCCTGTCCATCAATCCGTCACTTAAAAAGTTACGCGATACCTTTGGACTAGAATATTAAAATTATGCTTGGTTTAAAACTTCCTACAGATCCGAGATGGGTCAATATTGTTGAAAAAAATATCGATGAAATTCTTACCGATCACGCCTATTGTGAACAAAAAGCAGCCAGTACTGCACTATCTATTGTTGTCGGTTTTCCTGAGCATTCGGAGCTTGTAAGTGAAATGATTGCCTTGGCAGAAGAAGAAATCAGTCATTTTAAAATGGTTCATGATTTGATTCGAAAGCGGGGTTTGGTTCTTGGTCGCGAACGCAAAGACGAATACGTCATCTCCCTTCACAAATTTTTTCCAAAAGGCGGATCACGTCAAACGCACCTGGTACATAAATTGCTTGTTGCAGGGCTGATTGAGGCCCGAAGTTGTGAGCGTTTTAGATTGTTATCCGAAGAACTTCATGATCCTGAATTGAAAAAATTTTACCGCAAGTTGATGATCAGTGAAGCACATCACTATACCTTATTCTTAAAACTGGCAAGACAACATGAAGCAGAAGCTGTCGTCCAAAAAAAATGGCAATCACTACTGGACTATGAAGCGCATCTAATGAAAGATTTGGGCACAAAAGAAACTATTCATGGGTAGTGCTTTTCTGTAGATCATAATACATCTCTTTGATCATTCCATCTGACAGACCAATTTTGGGTACGTAGATTTTTGAAGCACCTGCCCATTGAAGCGTACGCAAATAAATTTCTGTAGCAGGCAAAATAACATCAGCGCGGTCTGTATTGAGTTGAAATTCGAGAATACGTTCTTCGTAGGAGAGTTGTTGAAGTTTTGTGTAGATGGCATTTAAAGTCACCAAAGACAGTGGTCTTCCTTCTTTGGTGTTGGTCAGCTTAAAAAGTTTGTTGATGTTTCCTCCAGAACCCAAAACAGTAATCCTATTGATTAGTGCAGTTCGTTTTGAAATCCATTTTTGCATTTCATCCCAAATCCGATCTTCAACTGATTTATTGAGTAAACGGACGGTGCCTAACTTAAAAGATTTTGAATGAATACGTTCCCCATTTTTCAAAATGCTCAGTTCGGTACTACCACCACCAACATCCACATACAATACTGTTTTTTGTGTTGTAAATTGATCAAATATTTGTGTGTAAGAAATTACAGATGCTTCTTTTTTTCCATCGATAATTTCGATTTTGATTCCAGTTTCTTTTTTAATAACCTGCACCACATCTTCTCCATTTGCAGCTTCTCTCAATGCCGATGTAGCATAGGCTCTAAACTGTGTAACTCCATGAATTTTCATGATTTGTTTAAATGCCTTCATCGCACGTAACATCCGTTTGATATTCTTTTTACTGATTTCGCCAACACTGAAAGAATCTTCACCAAGACGGATTGGCACACGTACCAGAGCATTTTTTTGGAATTGGACAGGGCGGTCTATTGATGGGGTCACTACATTGGCAATAAGCACTCTAATGGCGTTGGATCCGATGTCTATGGCTGCGAACTTCTCAATTTTCATCCGTTCGCTGGTTTAGATGTTCAAAATAATGATGGAGTTCCCACTGAGAGCGAATAAGCGGTGTTGATGCCGGTACAAATTTATTTTGAGGCTTCCGATTTAAGATTCGGGCTTTGACATTATCATTCCAACTGATCTCAAAGGTTTCTAGCAATTGTTTCTTGATCTCTAGATCGTCAATTGGGCAGGCGACCTCAACACGATTTTCGATATTTCGGGTCATCATATCTGCGGATGATATATATACTTGACGGTCCCCTTGGTTTTCAAAAATATAGACCCTTGGGTGTTCCAAAAATTTATCGATGACACTTTTTACTTCAATATTGACACTTTGTCCTTTGACCCCAGGTATCAAGCAACATATTCCTCTAACTAACATCCTAATGGGCACTCCTGCATTGCTTGCTTCATAGAGTTTATCAATGACTTTATAGGAGGTGACGTTGTTAAGTTTGAGGCTTATCCCGGCTGACTTGCCCGCCTTTTTATTATCAATTTCGCGCTGAATCAATCGCTCTAATCCTGCTTTCATATAATGTGGAGAAACCAACAGGCGCTTATATTTCTTTAATTTATAATTGACTTCCAGAAAATTAAAAACTTTGTTTACTTCCTTTAATAACTTTTGATTGGATGTAAACAAAGTATAGTCGGTATAGATTTTAGCCGTTGATTCATTAAAATTACCGGTACTAATAAAGCCATAGCGAACGTTTTTACGGTTTTCAAAACGTTCGATCACACAAATTTTAGAATGTACTTTGAGCCCAGGGACTCCAAAAATCAGATGAACCCCTGCTGCTTCTAATTGATTAGCAAAATCAATATTGTTGTTTTCGTCAAACCGTGCTTGCAGTTCGATTTGGACCAACACCTTTTTTCCATTTTTTGCTGCATTAATCAAGCTACTGATTACATGAGAAATCTTGGCCAGTCGGTAAATGGTAATTTTAATTGTATGAACATTAGGATCTAGGGCTGCTTCACGTAAAAACTTAACCACATACGAAAACGTATGGTAGGGTGTGTATTGCAAGAAATCTTTTTGAGAAATGGCTTGCAAAATACTCTTATCAAGAGGCAATCCCGCAATGGGTAAAGGTTGTAAACGAGGATATATCAAGTCCATACGGCCCAAATCTGGGAAGCGCATATAATCTCTTCTCAAGTGATATCGCCCTCCAGGAATAAGGCTGTCTGTGGTGTCAATCTTCAATTTCTGCATCACAAAAGTCAAGGTGTCCTTGCTGATATTTTTGTCATATACCAGTCGTACTGGGTCGCTAAACATCCGGTCTTGTACACTTTCTTGGATCTTTTCGACATAACTTTTAGAGGCATTTTCTTCAAAATCCAACTCGGCGTCACGGGTTATTTTGATCATATGACTTTCAATATTGTCATAATCAAAAAAGCTAAAAATCAAGTCGAAATGGTAGCGGATTAGGTCATCGACCAACATGATGTATTGGCGGTTGCCAATTTTTGGCAATACTACAAAACGTTCTAATTCTGGGGTGATCTCAATTAGCGCAAAAGTAGATTTGGGTTTGTGCTTTTGATCGCCTTTGTGTTGCAATTTGACAGTCAAAAAAGCCGTATTGTCTGTAAAGTCCTGCTCGCGATCTGGAGAAAGTATCACAGTAACCAAGGCAGGGCTAACATGGTTGATGTAGTAGTCTTTTAAAAAAGCGCGGTGCTCATCCAATACTTGTTGTTCATCAATAAAATAAATGTCTGTCTTCTGTAATTCTTTTTGGATATTTTCAAAAATCTTGTGGCTCTCCCCCTGAAGTTCAATGACCTTTGCAGTAATTTGTTCCAAAAGTGTTTGTGCGTCGATGCCGCCCAGAACGCGTTTTCCTTTTTTGGGGGACTGTGATATGCGTTTGACAGTGGCATATCGGACTTGAAAAAACTCGTCTAAATTATTCGAAAAAATCCCTAAAAATCGCAATCGCTCAATAAGGGGTACTGAGGGTTCTGCTGCTTCTTGTAGGACACGAGCATTAAAATCGAGCCAGCTGATTTCACGATTAATATAGGTATATGAAGTCTTCATCTAAACAGCACAAATTTATGAAGTTATCTCCCAAGTTAGCACCCCATTGTGCACTTTATTCCAAGTAGAAGTATCAAATTGAATTTTTGCCCATGCAGCTGTCTTAAGATCTGGACACGGCCGGTTTGATAAGTAATTGGCTAACTGAGTCAGTGCTGGGTTATGTCCGACCAACATCACGGTCTGTAAGTGGTTATCTAATTGATGAACAAACTCCAAGAGCGGTCGGTCCGAAAAGCTGTAAAGCGAAGAAACGACGGTGAGTTTTTCACAACCAAGTTTTGATTCTATACAGGCGATTGATGCGGTGTGCAAAGCACGTTGTGCTGGACTCGAAAAGACGGCGTCTATTTCGTTCCAAGTTTTGCCGTTTTTTTGGGCCACCCTTAGGATTCGGTCGATGCCTTTTTCTTGCAACGGTCTATAGATATCCTGCAAGGGGTTCTTCCAAGATGATTTGGCATGTCGGAGTAAAAAAAGGGTTTTCACGATTAGGGTGCTAAATAGGACATGTTCCATTTTTGATCTACCAATCGGCACCGTACACGATGATGCAATCGATTGGGGCGGCCTTGCCAAAATTCGATTTCATCGGGCTTTACCAGATACCCTCCCCAGTGTTTTGGCATGGGAACTGATCGGCCTGCAAAGCGAGCTTCCAATTCTTTTAGATTTTTTTCTAATTCGGAGGGATCAGAAATTTCTTGACTCTGGTTCGATGCATGTGCACCTAACTGGCTTCCGCGGGGTCGGGTTTCAAAATAGGCGGTTGCTGTTGGCACATCTACCATAGTGATACTCCCATTGATGCGTACTTGGCGTTCTAAAGCGGGCCAGAAAAAGGATAAACAAACTTTTGGGTTTTGGGCCATTGCGCGTCCCTTTTGGCTGTTATGATTGGTATAAAAAACAAAACCTTCGGCATCATAGGCTTTTAGAAGTACTACCCGTGTATGAGGTCTTCCGTTAGAATCTACGGTTGCTAATGACATGGCATTGGCTTCTTCGATTTGTGGATGTTGCTGAGCGGCATTCATCCAGAGATGAAAAAAAGCAATTGGGTCATCGCCGATATCTTGGAGACGCAATTGATCTTGTTCGTAAGACTTCCTTAAATGCCCAATGTTATGTTCCATCAATAATTTGTTATAAAATTAAATCCCTAAGCAAGGTACAATTAATCCTACTTTTAACGAAAATGATAGGTTTTTCCAGCTTCGGCTATAAGGGTATTTTCAAAAATGGGTTGCGCTTCTTTTTGAAAAAGCTGATCATTGTTATAGCGCGTAGAAAAATGCCCTAAAATAAGGGTCTCTACCTTTGCCTGTTGTGCAATTGAGGCCGCTTGTTGCGCGGTGCTGTGTTTGGTTTTGGCTGCTAGTGCCTCATGTTGGGCTAAGAAAGTTGCCTCGTGATACAGTATATCGACACCTTCAATAAACGGCACCAATGGTTCATAATAGGCTGTATCACTACAAAAAGCATAGCGCTTTGGCTTGATAGGATCTAAAGTTAGCTGGTGGTTTGGGATAACCTCTCCGGCTTCTGTGACATAATCTTGACCCTTTTTTAGCCCCTTTAGCGCGGCAACAGGGAGTTCTAATCCTGCAATGGCCGATTTATTAATGCGTCGTGGACCCGGCTTTTCTTCAAACAAAAAACCATTAGTATACACACGATGATCTAGGGGCAAGGTAGTCACTCGAACGTTTTCATCTTCAAAAACACATTCGGATACTTGAGCAGAAAGTTCATGAAAAAACAACTTGTAGTTGGTCCAAGAGTTGGCGTATTTTAATTGAAGGGTGATCAATTCTTTGATGCCTGTTGGGCCATATACATGAAGATCGTTTTCACGTCCAAGAAGTCTAAAAGTACTGATGAGACCTATCAATCCATAAAAATGATCGCCGTGCAAATGTGAAATAAAAATGTGCTGGATTCTAAAAAATTTTACCCGTGCTTTACGCAATTGCATTTGGGTTCCTTCGCCACAATCAATCAGAAACAAATGATTTTTGATCTCCAACAATTGTGAGGTGGTATGCGAATCATTACGTGGTGTTGCCGAGTGACAACCCAAAATGGTCAAATCCATAGTCTATATGCCTAAATCCCTCTGAATGCGTTCAAAAGCGATATAATCTTCTGCCTCTTGAAGTGTAGGGACTTTTGGGATTGTATCCGTTGCTTCTTCTAATTGGACAGTACCTACGACAAGAACTACCGTGTTTCCTTGGGCTTCTATCTTTTGTTGAAAAACGTTCAAATCAATCCAAAAGTCCTTAAAAATTGAAGGGGATTCTAAAAGGTCTATTATAATGTCACAAGACGAATTGAGTCGTTGGTTGAGCTCAACAAAAAACGATTTTGTGCGATCTGAACCCCCGTACTTAAAATAATATACTCCTTCCGATAACAATTTCATTATGTGATATTATTGTTGAGTTTAGAAGCCAAAAGATAAATGATTGCCATTCTGATGGCAACTCCATTTTCTACTTGATCCAAAATAATTGCGTATTCGGAGTCGGCAACTTCTGTTGTGACTTCCACACCTCTATTGATGGGGCCAGGATGTAGAATGATGATGTCCTTTCGCAATTGCTTAAGTTTGTCCATTGTCAGCCCATACTGCAAAGCATATTCGCGTGTGGTCGGAAAATACGACACATCCATTCGTTCATTTTGCACCCGAAGCATGTTGGCGGCATCACACCATTTTAGGGTTTTCATCAGGTCGGTTTCTACAGAGACATCTAAAGCACTACTGTATTTGGGCAACAAGGATTTTGGAGCACAAAGTTTCACCTCTGCGCCAAGAAGCTTTAGGGCAAATATATTGGATAGCGCTACTCTACTGTGACGAATGTCACCTACTATGGCAACTTTTTTGCCCCGCAAGTCTCCCATTTTTTCTCGGAGCGAATAGGCATCCAACAAGGCCTGAGACGGATGTTCGTGGGTGCCGTCTCCCGCATTAATGATGCACGCTTTTACCCGTTTGGACAAAAATTGTGCTGCCCCAGGGTTAGGGTGACGCATAACAACAATGTCCACTTTCATGGCTAGGATATTGTTGACCGTATCGACTAATGTTTCTCCTTTTTTGACGGAAGATTGTGCCGCAGAAAAATTGAGAATGTCTGCACTCAGCCGTTTTTCGGCGAGTTCAAAAGAGAGTTTGGTACGTGTACTATTTTCAAAAAAAAGATTGGCAATAGTAATGTCTCGAAGACTGGGAACTTTTTTTATGGGTCTATTGATGACTTCTTTAAAATGGTCTGCGGTCTCAAATATTAGTTGAACATCTGCTTCAGTGAGTTGTTTGATTCCCAAAAGATGGTCTACACTGAGTGCTTTCATGAATTTTCGGTTTCGAGATAAACTATACTTTTTTTGGAGGCATTCTCCCACTTTACACGGACCTTGTCCCCTTGCAAAACATCAATTTGTGCGCCGACATAATCGGGTTGTATGGGCAAATGACGGCTAAAGCGTCGGTCGATAAGCACTAATAATTCGATATTTTTGGGGCGTCCATAAGAATCGATCGCTGTTAGGGCCGCACGAATGCTTCTACCGGTGTACAAAACGTCATCGATCAAAACGATAGATTTGCCTTCTATATTAAAATTCATTACAGAAGCACTGGCAGCGTGTATTTTTTCTGAACGTCTAAAATCGTCTCTAAAAAAAGTGGTGTCCAATTTTCCTGACTGAAGTTGAGGTAGCGACTTTTGTTCCTTTATCAGCGCAACTAGACGATCGAGGAGTTCGACTCCTCTGGGTTGAAGCCCGATTAATAATGTATTGGAAAAATCTTTGTGTTTTTCGATCAACTGCCAAGCAAGCCGATGGAGTAGAATGTCTAGGTGTACTCCGTCTAATAAAACTTTTGATGGCATAGGAACTATTTACGAAACAAAAATACCAATTTTTTGGGGTTATAAAATAAAAAAACCCACGATCAATGATCGCGGGTTTCAAAAATTGTAATACGAAGTTTATCCTTCGTTATCCATTTTTTCTTTTAAATCTGCTAAAGCATCTAAATCGCCAAGGGTGGTTTTCTCACTGTTGTTAGAAGCCACATTGCGGGCTGCCTTTTTGATGTTTTCGCGTTCTTGCTCTCTAAACAAGGCTGTATGAGAAGCTACTACACGTTTAAAATCTTTGTTAAACTCAATGATTTTAAATTCTACTTCTTCTCCTTTAGCAAGTTTAGACCCGTCTTCTTTCTCCATATGACGAGCAGGTACAAAAGCTACGATATCTTCATTGAAGGTAATGGTTGCCCCTTTATCTACAATGTCGGTAAGCGCTGCTTTGTGTACGGTATCGATACCAAATTCTTTTTGATATTTGTCCCAAGGGTTGTCTTTGGTCTGTTTGTGACCTAGGCTCAACTTTCGACCCTCTACATCCAATTCAAGAACCACTACTTCGAGTGTATCACCAATTGTAAGCATTTCGGATGGGTGCTTAATCTTCTTAGTCCACGACAAGTCAGAGATATAGACTAAGCCGTCGATACCTTCTTCAAGTTCTACAAAAACACCAAAGTTGGTGAAATTACGAACGGTTCCTTTATGGTTGGATCCGACAGGATATTTTGAGGTAATATCAGTCCATGGATCTGTAGTGAGTTGTTTGATCCCCAACGACATTTTTCGTGTTTCACGATCAAGGGTAAGAACAACGGCTTCTACTTCGTCACCGACGTTGACAAAATCTTGAGCAGAGCGTAAGTGAGTTGACCAAGACATTTCAGAAACATGTACAAGGCCTTCTACACCGTCTTCAATTTCGATAAAAGCACCGTAGTCTGCGATGACTACTACTTTACCTTTTACTTTTTCTCCTTCTTTGACGTTTTCACTGAGTTTGTCCCATGGATGCTCACTCAATTGTTTTAGACCCAATTGGATACGCGATTTGTTATCATCAAAGTCAAGAATAACAACGTTGAGTACTTGGTCGAGTTCTAAAATTTCGTTAGGATGATTGATACGACTCCAAGAAAGATCTGTAATATGGATCAATCCATCTACGCCACCAAGGTCAATAAACACACCATAAGATGTGATGTTTTTAACCGTACCTTCAAGTACTTGACCTTTTTCGAGTTGCGAAATAATTTCTTTTTTCTGCTCTTCGATATCGGCTTCGATAAGGGCTTTGTGAGATACAACAACGTTTTTGAATTCGTGGTTGATTTTTACCACCTTAAATTCCATTGTTTTATTCACATATTGATCGTAGTCGCGGATTGGTTTTACATCAATTTGAGAACCGGGTAAGAATGCTTCGATACCGAAAACATCGACAATCATACCGCCTTTGGTTCTGCATTTTACAAATCCGTTAACGACTTCTCCATTTTCATGTGCGTTGTTTACACGATCCCAAGCTTTGATAACACGTGCCTTGCGGTGAGAAAGTACCAATTGACCTGTACGATCTTCTCGAGTATCAACAACAACTTCAACTTTGTCGCCTACTTTGAGGTCTGGGTTGTATCTAAATTCATTTAATGAAATAACCCCCTCAGATTTTGCATTGATATCAATAATTGCTTCCCGATCTGTCAGATGTGCTACAACGCCTTCAATAACGTCTTCGTCAGCAGTGTCAACAAAATTTTCTGTAACTAACTTTTCAAATTCTTGAAGTTGCTTTTCTTCGATAACCTCAATTCCTTCTTCGTAGTTGTGCCAGTTGAAATTGTCTAAAAATGCTTGTGGGTTTTCAGCAGCCGGAGCTGCTTGTGGGGCTTCTGTTGCAGCCGCTTCGGTAGTTGCTGCTTTTGTGGTTTTCTTTTCAGCCATGGCTGAGTGGTTTTTGTATTCTAAATTTTGGTGAGGGTTAGGCTCAAAATTTAGAAGTGATTTTAAAACGGTTAATGCTATTGCCCTTCACTTCGCTCAATAGGTCTGCAAAAGTACCATTAATTCGTTGAAAGACAAATATTAAAACAAAAAATCACTGATTTGTTGGCAAGTAGCGTAACAATAATTGGAAGACGGCAGAAACATTTTGGTCCGAAACATCAATTTCTATAGCATCTGAGGCCTTTATAAGCGGTGAAGTTTTTCTGTTGCTGTCTTTTTGATCGCGTTCAACAACATTTTCAAGTACTTGTTGAAAAGTGATGTCGGGATCGATTGCTTGCAATTCTTCGAACCGGCGTTGAGCACGAATTTCGGGGCGGGCCGTAAAGAAGAATTTTAATTCTGCATCTGGAAAAACGACGGTTCCTATATCACGACCGTCCATGACAATTGCTTTTTGTGCGGATATTGCACGTTGTTGGGCGACCAAAAATGTTCTGACTTCAGGGATGGCAGCTATGGTACTTACCCATTTTGATACAGCCATACTTCGAATTTCGTTGTCAATATTTGTTCCATTGAGGTGTAGAACACTTTTGCCAGTAGCATCTGGTAAAAAATCCAATTGCACATTGGGCAAAGCGGCGATAAGCGCCTTTTCATCGCAATTATTAGTGTCTTGACACCAATTGTTTTGCAATGCAAAAAATGTGATTGCCCGATACATGGCTCCGCTATCTATATAACGATATCCGAGATAGGAAGCAAGCTTTTTGGCTTGTGTGCTTTTACCCGTTGCGGCCAATCCGTCAATGGCAATGATGATTTTTTGCATACCCAAAGATAGTGCGCAATTTCTAATTGGCTTTAAACAGTTTTTTGGGATGAACCACTTTTTGGTCCGTAATCGCGAGACTCAATACTTCTTCCATGGTTTCGACATAATGAAATGTTAGGCCCTTGAGATCGCTTGGTTTAATTACATCAATGTCCTTTTTGTTTTTATAACAAAGGATGATTTCTTTGATTTTTGCCCGTTTGGCAGCTAGAATTTTTTCTTTTATGCCTCCAACGGGTAACACACGACCTCTGAGGGTAATCTCCCCGGTCATTGCTAGGTTTTTCTTAACTCTTTTTTGAGTGATTAGCGAAAAAAGCGACGTAAGCATTGTTATCCCCGCACTTGGGCCATCCTTTGGTGTTGCACCCTCTGGGACATGTATATGGATGTCGTATTGATCAAAAGCAAAGCCCGCTATTTTAAGCCGATCTGCATTGGCTTTGAGATATTCTAGCGCAATCGTTGCAGACTCTTTCATGACCTTTCCGAGGTTGCCCGTGATGTTGAGCAAGCCTTTTCCCTTTGCAAGTGCCGATTCTATAAACAATATATCCCCGCCTACCGAAGTCCAAGCCAATCCGGTTACAACGCCTGCCACTTGGTTGTTTTCGTATAAATCATGAAACACTTTTTGGGGGCCAATAATGGTATTTAAATCTTCGGGTTTTGGATTTTGTATGTACTGCTCTTCCATTGCGATGGACTTGGCTACATAACGTACCACTTTAGCGACTTGTTTTTCGAGTCCACGCACCCCCGATTCACGGGTGTAATTTTGAATAAGGGTTTTTAAGGTAGGAGTCGTCAACTTCAATTGAAGCTTATCGATGCCGTGCTCTTTGAGTTGCTTGGGCAACAAATGGCGTTGAGCGATGGCAACTTTTTCTTCTTGTGTATAACCACTAACATCGATGATCTCCATCCGGTCGCGCAATGCTGGATGAATCGGTGCGAGGCTATTGGCCGTAGCAACAAACATAACTTTGGAAAGGTCAAATCCTATTTCGAGATAGTTGTCATAAAAAGCGTTGTTTTGTTCGGGATCTAAAACCTCCAACAAAGCTGCTGCAGGGTCCCCTTGGACGCCGTTTGCCAATTTATCAATTTCGTCAAGGACAAAAACAGGGTTAGCCGTTTTGGCCTTTTTAAGACTTTGAATGATCCGGCCTGGTAGTGCGCCTATATAGGTTTTGCGATGGCCTCGTATTTCGGCTTCGTCGCGCATACCTCCTAGTGAAATTCTAACATAGGAGCGCCCTAAGGCCTCGGCAATCGATTTTCCTAATGAGGTTTTTCCGACACCCGGAGGGCCATAAAGGCAAAGGATCGGTGATTTCATATCATTACGAAGCTTCAAAACGGCCAAATATTCGATGATTCGTTTTTTGACTTCCTCAAGGCCATAATGGTCTCGATCCAAAATCTTTGTAGCTTTTTTGAGGTCAAAACGATCTTTTGAAAATTCGTTCCAAGGAAGATCAAGCAGTAGATCGAGGTAGTTTCGTTGAATCGAATATTCGGCTACTTGAGGGTTCATGCGCTGCAATCGGCCAATTTCTTTGTCAAAATGTTGGGCAGTAGCATCGTCCCATTTCATTTTTTTTGCGCGATCACGCATCTCATCGAGTTCTTCTTCGTAAGAGACGCCCCCAAGTTCTTCTTGAATAGTTTTGAGCTGTTGGTGCAGATAATATTCGCGTTGTTGCTGATCGAGATCGGTTCGTACACGACTTTGAATGTCATTTTTGAGTGCCAACTTTTGATATTCATTATTCATGTGTTTGAGACAGATCAAAGCACGCTCATGAAGACTTTCTAATTTTAGAATTTCTTGTTTTTCGTGAACCGGTAAGTTGAGATTGGAAGACACAAAGTTGATCAAAAACGAAGGGCTTTGAATGTTTTTGATGGCAAATGACGCTTCGGATGGGATATTGGGGTTTTCTTGGATGATCTGCAGTGCAAGCTCTTTGACCGAGTCTATGACCGCCTGAAACTCTTTACCTTGAAGATCTATTGTGGTTTCGGGAACCTCTGCTATGGTTGCTTTTAGATAGGGGTCTTCGGTGAGGATTTCATTGATTTTGAACCGTTTTTTTCCTTGTATAATGACTGTGGTATTGCCGTCTGGCATTTTGAGAACCCTCAAAATTTGGGCTACAGTTCCCAAATTGTGAATGTCTTTTCCTGTTGGGTTTTCTACCTTATCCTCTTTTTGGGCGACCACTCCAATGACTTTATCACCGGCATTGGCGTCTTTTATAAGTTGAATGGATTTATCGCGACCTGCCGTTATGGGTATTACAACCCCAGGAAAAAGTACGGTATTGCGCAACGGTAAAATAGGGAGTGAATTGGGTAATGCTTCATTTTGAAGTGCTTCTTCGTCCTCTGAAGTCATCAAAGGAATCAATTCAGCATCTGCTTCAATATCTTGTAATGACAAATTGTCTAAAGAACCAAAAATAGATTTAGCCATCGTTTTTTTATGTCAGTGTGTCAGTTATTTTTGCATTTACAATTCCATTTTAGGGCTTTACACCTCAAATAGAATGGCGTCTAATATATATTCAAGAGTTATGCCAACATAAAATTGTAACATCGTAACTAAATTGAGGTCTTAATATAAAACCGAGTCGTCAACTTGAACTTTAAAAAAGAAAACATCGATGTTATCATCGCTGCGTGTAAACGTAAAAACACTAATGCGCAAGTTGAACTTTATAATCGATTCAGTAAAATGATGTACCATACCGCACTTAATATTCTAAAAGATCCTATGCTGGCAGAAGATGCGATACAAGAAAGTTTTGTCAAAGCGTTTTCAAAACTCAAGCAGTATAGTGGCAAAGATCAGTTTGGAGGATGGCTCAAAAAAATTGTAATCAATAAAAGTATTACCCTCTATAACCGTGAAAATAAATTTAATACTCAAGAATTAAACATCGAAACCACCAAAGCTGATACGCAGGAAGCGGAGGAAGAACCCGCTTCGGAAACACAAAATCTGCTTAAGGCGTTGGACTTGTTAAAACCCAAACAGGCCCTCTTGCTCAAGCTGTACTATTTGGAAGGCTATGATCATGAAGAAATTAGCGCTTTTCTAAACATTAGTTATGCCAACTGCAGAACCAGTCTTTCTCGAGCACGTGAACAACTGAGGATCAAACTAGACACCCTTTCTAAAAATGAAAAAACAACATAATAAAGAAAAAGATCCCTTATTTGAGCGGTTTCGACTCGCCTTTCCAGAGCAATCCCTACCTATGGGCCACGAACAACGTTTTCTAAGACGAATAGATCAAGGAAGAAAAGTTCGACGACTCCCCTTTTTGTTAAAGAGCGCTGCCGTGGCCCTTTTATTGGTCTCCTTGGGAGGAAGTCTACTGCTTTTGAAGCGTCCAGCAACACCAGAAATGGAAGATTTTTTTCAAACCGAACAGTACTTTACCAAAACCATCAACCTTCAACTCGAAAAATTGAACACACTTGACCTTGCGATTTCTGAAAAAGTTTTAAGCGATGCCAAAACGCAATTAAACCGACTGCAAAGCGACTATAACGTCCTAGGCAAACAGTTCACAAAAGATGGTGCCCACCCCAAACTTATTGCGGCTATGATAGACAACCTCCAAGAGCAACTCTTACTGCTCAATGAACTAAACACGTACCTAAACGAATTAAAAAACCAAAATCATGAAAATCAAATACTTTAACACCCTTTTGCTGGTCCTACTTGTAGTTCCCCTTTTTAGTTATGCCAACGACGTACCAAAAAAAGAAAAAGTAAAACGTGAAATTCATAAAGAATTTAACGTTAATGACAATGCCCTGTTGCATGTTCGCAACAAATATGGTGATGTAAATCTTACCAGCTGGGATCAACCGCAAGTGGTCATCGATGTAGAAATTATCGTAGAAGGCAATAGTATGAGCCAAATCGAATCAAAACTAGAGGATATCGAAATTGAATTTGATGCCCAAGCCAACCGTATTAGTGCCATTACCCATATCGAAGAATCATGGAAAAACAACTTTTTCTTTGGATCTAGTTCTGTGGATTTTGAAATCAATTATACCATCAAACTGCCCATCAATAACCAGGTGCATCTTATCAATGACTATGGCACCATATCGCTCAATCAACTCAATGGTAGAGCAACTATTGATTGTGATTACGGTAAATTGATTGTCGGTGAACTCAATGCTGATGACAATGAAATAAATTTGGACTACACCCGTAACTCGACCATAGAATATCTCAAGTCGGGGAAAATTGATGCTGACTATTCCGATTTTGAGATTGGAGAATCCCGATCCATTGCGCTTCAGGCCGATTATACGGATGCACACTTTGGAAGTATCGAATCATTGCGCTTTGATAATGACTATGGAAAGATTACTGTCAATACGGTTAGTGAACTAAAAGGAACGGGCGATTATGTCTCTTACCGCATTGGTACGGTCAAAAAATCGCTCGAGATCGACGCTGATTATGGATCACTTAAAATTGAAAAAATAGAGCCCGATTTTGACAAAATAGATATCGATACAGATTATACAAGCATACAATTGGGCATCAATCAAGAGGCCGCCTTCGATTTTCAAATCGATTTGGACTATGGCGGTTTTAACTCTGAGCTGCCTCTGGTCTATGAAAAAGAAATCACTAAAAACAGTATCTATCGGTATTATGAAGGATACCACCTAACAAAAGGAAAATCGCTAATCACTATCGAATCTGACTATGGTTCGATAAAAATAAAAGCCACCAACAATTAAAATCCATTTTTATGAAAACTTCCCTATTTCTAAGCATGTTCATTTGCACCATTTTGGTCAATGCCCAACAAAATCAAGAACAAACAACCTATAACGCAGCTCGTGGCTGGGTCAAAAGCGATCGATCGCTCTCAAAAGAACAACGGCAAATAGGCACCTTTGATGCTGTTGTTGTTGGCGGACCCTTTGAGGTAAAACTTATAGCTGGTAAAGAAGGAACAATCACACTCAACGGCACTTCAAAACAGCTCGAAATGATCGAAACTAAAGTAATAGATAATACCCTAAAAATTGCCTACAAAAACAAAGCAAAGTTGCGCAACACCTACAACAAAACGGTTCGTATCACCCTACCTGTTTCAGAAATTAATGGGGTTACACTTTCGGGTTCTGGAGACATCACTTCAGAGTTTAGTCTAAAGTCCAAATCTTTTGAAGCCAAATTATCAGGTTCAGGAAATCTAAACCTACAAATCGAAAGTGATGATGTAGAAGCCAAGTTAAGCGGTTCGGGTAAATTGAAACTTCAAGGACGTACAGAAAACCTCGAAATGGCTCTTGCAGGTTCTGGCCATCTCGAAGCAAAAGGTTTGTTATCGACATTTGCAACCGCCAAACTATCTGGATCTGGTAGAGTCACCACCTGCGCATTGAGCAGTTTAAACGCCCAAGTAAGTGGTAGCGGCACCGTTAAGTATTGTGACCAAGACGGGGGGCTAAAAGTCCGGTCTAATGTAGTTGGTTCGGGTAAAGTAGTTAGTGCTTTCTAAAACGATTTTTAAACTGTGGTACTTGTGTCAACAATAATCCACCTGCAATAAACAATATCAGAAAAAACAAAATACTATTTCGCATACTCCCAGTAATCTGATCAATGATACCAAATAATGACATCCCTATGATGATGCCTATTTTTTCGGTAACGTCATAAAAACTAAAAAACGAAGTAGTATCTTCTGTTTCGGGCAGCATTTTAGAGTAGGTCGCTCGAGAGAGTGCTTGCATACCACCCATAACCATACCCACAGAACCTGCTGCTATATAAAATTGAACCGGTGTAGTAACATAATAAGCATAAACACACAAACCAGCCCATATCATATTGATAATGATCAAGGTTTGAATATCACCTATCCTGTTGGCGGTATAAGCCGTTATTTGGGCGCCTACAACAGCAACAAGTTGAATTAATAAAATACTAACAATCAACCCGATGGTTTTTTCATCATTATTGGCCCAAGCGATTTCTTCTTCTCCAAAATAAGCAGCAATGAGCATCACGGTCTGAAGCGCAGTGCTGTACATGAAAAAAGCCGGCAAAAAGCGTTTTAGGTTTGATAGGTTTTGAAGTTGATACCAAACTTGACGCAATTCTTTGAAACCATTCCATAGAATTGCCTTCGAAACTTTTCGATCATGCGTACCCTTGGGTAAATAGTAAAAAGGTATTTGACTAAAAACAGCCCACCAAATACCCACCATGACAAAGGAATACTTCATTGCTTGCATAGAAGCGGCTCCTCCCTCACCAGGGATTCCAAACATACTGGGGTTCATAACCATGGCCAAGTTAACTAGCAACAACAAAACACTGCCAATGTAGCCCATAGAAAAACCACGAGCACTGGCACTACCCTGCTGTTCAGGATAGGCGATGTCTGGCAAGTAAGAATTATAAAACACCAAACTTGACCACAAGCCAATCAGGGCCAGAAAATAAAATCCAAATCCGATAAAAATAGAATCCAAATCAAACCAATATAACCCCACACAAGAGATCGAACCCAGGTATACAAAAAACTTCATAAAACGTTTTTTATTACCTATATAATCGGCGATACCGGAGAGAAGAGGAGACATAAACGCTACAAAAACAAACGCTGTAGCCGTTACAAAACTGATCATTGCGGTATTTTTGATCGAATAACCCAAAAACTGGATTTGATTATTGTCTGCAAAAAGTGCGGCAAAATAAATTGGAAATATGGCCGAAGAAATGACCAAAGAGTAAACCGAATTGGCCCAATCATAAAAGGCCCATGCATTGAGTAATTTTTTACTTCCCTTCGGTAATCTCACAATAAATGTTTTATAGTGAGCCTAATGTAGTCATTTTAGATGAGGCTTTGTGGTGTCAAAACATCTTTTTAATTTTTTCCTGTGCCTCTGGAATCCATTTTTTTAAATTAGAAATTCG
>JAFMLE010000002.1:0-39159 GCA_017852395.1 Flavobacteriaceae bacterium | reverse complement strand
ACCGATTCCTTGTTGGGCGAGCTGTGCACTCATTCGTTGTCCTCCATGATCCGCCAAAGCATGCGCCACTTCATGACCCATAATCGCCGCTACACGGTCTTCGGTATTGGCTATGGGCAATATTCCTTGATAAAAATTTATTTTACCCCCCGGCATACACCAGGCATTTTTTTCTGGATTTTCTACCAAATGGTATTCCCATTGATAGTCTTTTAAAGCATCTGGATGCCCTTTAAAAGCCAAATATTTTTGCGCTGCAGCGGCAATATTTTCCCCTACACGCTTTATTTGTAATGCTTCTTTGGTGTTTTCTATTACTCTATTTTCCTTTAAAAAAGCCTCATATTGGGCAAATGCCATCGGAAAAAGCTGGGAATTAGGAATTGCATTGAAGGTTTTTTTGCCCGTAAACTGATTGACCTTACAAGACACCAACAACAGAACGAGAAAAATAGATTGAAAAAAAGCTTTCATAGAAACGGGACTTTAACACGAATTTAAAATTTCATGGGCACAGATAAAATTCATATTTGATATTTTTGTTAAAAAATAACTATGAAGATCACCTTACAAATTCTTATGGCTTTACTGATGGTATCCTGCCAAAGCAATGCGCAAAAAGACAATAAGCAAACCGAAACCAAAACCTATGCAGTAGTCAAAACTGACGCCGAATGGCGCGCCGGTTTGTCCGAAATATCCTACTATGTTTTGCGTCAAGCAGGAACCGAACGCGCATTTAGTGGACCGCTTAATAAGAATTATGATTCCGGCACCTACCATTGTGCTGGGTGTGGAAAGCCTCTATACCGCTCAGAAAACAAATATGATTCTAAAAGTGGATGGCCTTCTTTTGACCAAGGAATAGATGCCAATCTCGAATATGACGTAGACTATAAACTGGGTTATGCCCGAACCGAGTTGAAATGCAACAACTGCGGAGGACATCTCGGGCATATGTTTGAAGACGGTCCTAGAAATACAACTGGCAAAAGACATTGCATCAATTCTGCTGCGCTCACCTTTGTTGCTGCCAATGAAAAAGAATAAATTTCCGATTGCTAAGTCCGACGAAGCATGGAAAGCAGAATTGGACCCCGAAGCCTATCGGGTACTTAGACAAAAAGGGACCGAATATCCCCATAGCGGAATCTATAATTCGCATTTTGAAGCCGGTAACTATTATTGCAAAGGATGCAATAACCTGCTTTTTGAAAGCAACTCAAAGTTTGAAAGCGGTTGTGGTTGGCCCAGTTTTGACAAAGCAATTGAAGGCGCTCTGATGTATCTAAAAGACACTTCACATGGTATGCTTCGCACCGAAATCATTTGTGCAAACTGTGGAGGCCATCAAGGCCATGTCTTTGATGACGGCCCCACCGCTAGCAAAACACGCTATTGTGTCAATTCGGCCAGTATCACTTTTGAAAGCAAAGACTCCTAAAGTTCGTGTAGAGTTCTCAAAACAGTTTTGTAATTTTGTCATGAATTTAAACAAGCAATAGATGAGTGCATACGATATTATAGTGTTAGGAACAGGCCCTGGAGGATACGTGACAGCAATCCGAGCAGCCCAACTTGGAATGAAAACTGCAGTTGTAGAAAAAGAAAGTTTGGGTGGCGTCTGTCTCAATTGGGGATGCATCCCAACAAAAGCATTATTAAAATCTGCGCAAGTTTTTGAATACCTCAAGCATGCTAGTGATTATGGACTTACCGTAAATGCCTATGACAAAGACTTTAATGCCGTAGTAAATCGCAGTAGAAATGTCGCTGCTGGCATGAGCAAAGGCGTTCAATTTTTGATGAAAAAAAATAAAATTGACGTCATCGAAGGGTATGGAAAAATCCTCCCAGGCAAAAAAGTAGCCGTTGAAAAAGACGGCAAAATTTCCGAATATCAAGCCAAACATATCATAATTGCAACTGGTGCACGTTCGCGTGAGTTACCAGCACTTCCCCAAGACGGTCAAAAAGTCATCGGCTATCGCCAAGCCATGACTTTAAAAAAACAACCCAAAGAAATGATTGTTGTTGGCTCGGGTGCCATCGGTATAGAATTTGCTTACTTCTACAACGCCATGGGTACCAAAGTAACCATAGTCGAATATTTGGACCGCATTGTGCCTGTTGAAGATGAAGAAGTTTCAAAACAATTAGAACGCTCTTTTAAGAAAAGTGGTATCACCATCATGACACAAGCAGAAGTTACCAAAGTGGACACTTCTGGAAAAGGCGTATCGGCTACAATCAAAACAGCAAAAGGAGAAGAAACACTTCAGGCTGATGTTGTTTTATCTGCAGTAGGCATCAAAACAAACATTGAAAATATTGGACTCGAAGAGGTTGGAATTGCGGTTGATCGCGACAAAATTTTGGTTGATGATTTCTATCAAACCAACATGCCTGGATATTATGCTATCGGAGATGTTACCAAAGGACCTGCTCTAGCACACGTCGCCTCTGCCGAGGGTATTTTATGTGTTGAAAAAATTGCTGGTCAACAAGTTACCCCCCTCGATTATGGCAACATCCCTGGGTGTACGTATTGCAGTCCAGAAATCGCTTCTGTGGGACTTACCGAAGCACAAGCCAAAGAACAGGGATATGATATCAAAGTCGGTAAATTTCCCTTTTCAGCTTCTGGAAAAGCACAGGCGGGAGGCAATTCAGACGGCTTTGTCAAAGTAATCTTTGATGCCAAATATGGCGAATGGCTTGGCTGTCACATGATTGGTGCAGGCGTTACGGATATGATTGCAGAAGCCGTATTGGGACGTAAACTTGAAACTACAGGACATGAAGTACTCAAAGCGGTACATCCGCACCCAACGATGAGTGAAGCCGTTATGGAAGCCGTTGCCGATGCTTATGATGAGGTGATACACCTATAGGTTAGCCCTTGAGAAAGCTCAACACTCCCAATCGATAGCTGTCCAAACCAAAGCCCACAATAATCCCCTTTGCCACTGGAGAAATGTAAGATTGATGTCTAAAATCTTCACGGGCAAAAGTGTTGGAGATATGGATTTCCAATACCGGAGCATCGATTGCTTTGATCGCATCTCCCAAACCTACCGAAGTATGGGTATAGGCCGCTGCGTTAAGCAAAATGCCATCTACAGAAAAACCAACTTCTTGGATAAAATTTATTAACTCGCCTTCAACATTGGACTGAAAATAGAGAAATTCAATCTCAGGAAACAGCGCTTCCAAATCGGATAAATAGGCCTCAAAAGAGGTAGAGCCATAAACCGCTGGTTCGCGTTTTCCTAACAAATTGAGATTGGGGCCGTTGATGATGGCGATTTTCATGCATATTGTTTGTGTAAAAATAAGACTTTTCTTTTTGTAGCGCTCCCAAGATCCCTCCCTGTTTTTTTTTAATTTTAAGAAATCAAAATCAACTCATGTCTTGGGATGCTATCATAAAAGGATATCGCAACTACCTGCGAATCGAACGTGGGTTGTCTAAAAATACCTTAGAGGGTTACTGCAACGACCTGAAAGCCCTCCGGCAATTTTTGGACGAAAAAAAAATCGCAGCCACACCGACATCCATAGATCAAGAGATCCTTCAACAGTTTGTCTACGAACAAGCCAAACAACAAAGTGCCTACTCACAAAGCCGAAGAATCTCAGGGTTGAAAAGCTTTTTTAGATACCTCGTATTTGAAGGCTATCGCAGCGATCAACCTACTTCCCTATTGGAAAGCCCCAAATTGGGAAGAAAATTACCAGACACCTTAAGCGTCGATGAAATCGAACTGTTAATGCACAGCATTGATTTGTCCGACCCCTTGGGTCATCGAAACCGAGCGATTTTAGAAACCCTTTATGGGAGCGGTCTGCGCGTAACAGAATTGATTGATTTAAAAATTTCGGACCTCTATTTTAAGGAAAAAATAATTCGCGTGATAGGCAAAGGCAACAAGCAACGTCTTGTGCCACTAGGAGATTATGCCAAGCAATACATCAGGCATTATCTTAAAGAAATACGGGTGCACACCAAAATTGCTTCGGGGAGTGAAGATGTTGTTTTTCTCAATCGAAATGGAAAACAAATGACGCGTAATATGGTGTTTTTGATCGTTCAAAAATTAGGAGAAAAAGCCGGCATCAAAAAAAGCATGAGCCCCCATACCCTGCGGCATTCATTTGCTACGCATCTTTTAGAAAATGGGGCAGACCTGAGAGCCATTCAACTGATGATGGGGCATGAAAGCATTACCACTACCGAAATTTACACCCATGTAGATACCAAATTTTTGACCGCTACCCTAGAAAAATATCATCCAAGAGCCGCGACTTAAATACATTTAATTGCTAACGACCAATCGAAAACCTTCCCCGTGAATATTAAGGATTTCTACTTTGGGATCTTGACGAAGATATTTTCGCAATTTGGCAATATAGACATCCATACTCCGGGAGGTAAAATAGTTATCATCACGCCAAATTTTGTTTAAAGCTATATCACGCGGAAGCAAATCATCGAGATGCAATACCAACAACCGCAAAAGTTGATTTTCTTTGGGGGACAGCTTCATCGGTTCTTCTTCTTGATAACTCAAAAATCGAAGTTTTGAATTGAAATGAAAAGCACCAATGGTAAACAGATGTTCTTCAGAATCAATAGCGACTGATTTTGGCAATCTTCTGTTGAGAATGGCTTTGACTTTTGCCAAGAGCACATCCGAGTCAAAGGGCTTTGTTAGGTAGTCATCAGCACCAAGTTTAAAACCCCTCAGCATGTCTTCCTTGAGGGATTTGGCCGTTAGAAAGATGATGGGTACGGTTTCGCTTTTTTCACGAATCTCTTTGGCTAAAGTAAATCCATCTTTATACGGCATCATGACATCTAATATGCAAAGATCAAAGTCTTCTTTTTTGAATTTTTCGAATCCTTCAATCCCATTTTTGGCCAAAGTGACATCATAATCATTTAATGACAAATAGTCTCTTAGAATGCTTCCAAAATTAGGATCGTCTTCAACAATTAGTATTTTTTTGTTAGCCATAGGTTTGATTTTTATTTTGCTGTTATTTGGGGCAAAAGAATCGAAAATTTCGTGCCTTCGCCTTTTTTACTTACAATTTTGATTTTTCCGTGGTGTTGATCTACAATATTTTTGACGTAGGCCAGTCCGAGACCATGACCCTTGATGTCATGAATATTACCACTTTGAGCACGATAAAATTTTTCAAAAATATGTTTTTGTGTCGTAGCAGACATACCGATGCCTTGGTCCACAATCTTTAACTCCAGTTGTTGATCGACATGATCAATATAGACATCAACCTGGGGAGGACCGTCTGCATACTTTATAGCGTTGTCTAGAATATTGATAATGACATTCAAAAAATGATTTTGATTGCCTTCAAAAAGAGCTTGCTCATTAGTAAAATGTGTTTTGACATAACCCGATTTACTTTCGACAATAAGTGCCACGTGTGAAATTGCTTCATCAACCAGTTCTTTTAAGTCAATGGATTCAAACTCCATCATGCTACTGCTGCGTTCCAGTTGTGAAATCCGCAGCACATTTTCTACTTGGGTTAGCATCCGTGTGTTTTCTTCACGGATCATATTGGCATACTTGCTGATCATCTCTGGAGCGTTCAGAACTTTGGGATTGCCAATTGCATCCAGTGCCAGATTGATGGTGGCTATGGGAGTTTTGAACTCATGGGACATGTTATTGATAAAGTCGGTTTTGATTTCAGAAATCTTCTTCTGCCGAATTATTTGATATACAGCACTTGTAGATACAATAATGATAAAAACGGTGAGTACCAAAGAAAGTCCTGCAACGCCAAAGATGGACGACAAAACAAAACGATCGCGATCTGGAAAAGTCACAACCAATTCATAGGGGCTAAGCCCTTGAGCATCCGTAAAAACAGGGGTCGAATATTGTGGACCTTCTCTGATTTCGTGGTAGTTGTTTGAGCGGATTCTTGTGGCCAATCCACCGTTATAGATGCCAAATTCGTAGGGGATGCTAATTTTTTTTTCATCAAACTCACGCTTGAGCAAAAAGGCCAGCTCGGGGTTATTGAGTCGTCTGTGAATCGGGAGGGTACTTGCGTATTCCATAAAGGCTTCACGATATTTCACTTGGTCAAAAGCATTGAGACGATCTACTCGCTTAAGTTTTTGAATCGTTGATACCATCCGATTTTCACGATTAAAGATCTCATTGCTTATAATGGCAGTGGTGCGTACTTTTTTGTAGTCGCTAACGGTTTGTTTTTCACCAATACTAGGGTCTATATAAGAGGGATTGACATTATAATCTTCTTGAAGAATACCATAGGCAAAAAAAGTAGATAAGTTGCTGGTATCATCTTCGTCCATAAAGAAAAATATGTCTGTAAAATTGGAGTCACTTGGGGTCCCTACCGAATCAATCAGTTTTTGATAGGCCGTGATATAATCATTGATTTCGCGCTCTTGGATTTCTTTGGCGACACTTTGTAAGGATTGATTAACGGATAGTGAAAACTCTTCTTCTTTATTTTCCCAAGAACTATAAATCCAATAGCCCTGAAGCCACATGATTCCTACAATGGAGAAAATCATCAACACTACCAAGATTATAAAGTTTGCTTTTTTCACTATTAGTCAAATTTCACAGCGATAGACAACCGTACAAATTTCTACATAATGTAGGAGTTTTTTTCATAACACAATGTTAATGCTATTAAAGCACCTCTGCAAGAAGCGATTGATATACTGCTTCGAGTTGCAGGAGTGTTTGATCCCAATTTTCATTTACAATGACAAAATCGGCTAATGGTATCTTTTTTTCATCGGGCCATTGGTGTTCCATCCGGGCTTTGATGCTTTCCTCTGATCGCTGATCTCTTTTTTTTACTCGTGCGATGCGCAGTTTTTCTGGCGCAGTAATCAAAAGGGTTTTGTCACAAAATCGATCGCCTCCAGTTTCAAATAATATAGCAGCTTCTTTGAAAATTATGGGGGCATCAAGATGGGCCTTACAAAAAGCATCAAAAGCTTTAGCCACAGCTGGGTGGACAATTTTGTTGAGAGCGTCTAGCTGTTTGGGGTCGTCAAAAACAATAGCAGATAATTTTTTACGATCCAAAACATTATTATCATCATATAAAGCGGCTCCAAAAAGTTTTTTGATCGCATCTACAACACGGTGATCTTGCTCTAAAACCTCATGACCTGTCCGATCGGCAAAAAAACACGGTGCACCTTTTTGTTCAAAAAAAGCCATCACTTTAGACTTACCACTTCCGATTCCCCCAGTTATTCCTACAATCATCATTTGCGTATCAGAAATTGAACATTTTTGGGTTCCCAACGGATGTTTTTGACCCAGTCTGGGCTCGAAGTCAATCGAACATCAAGGGTCTGTTGGTTTCTTTCTCCTATACCATCCAACGCCACTTCAAAAGTAAACAATTCGGGTTGTACATCGCCTGCCTTGTCTAAGGGTAGCGAAAAAACAACATTGATTTTTTCGGGAAAAAGTTTTACGGCAATAGTGTCCGTGGTTGTGGATTTGACAATGGGTATTTCAAAGGTTTTTTCGGTATATCGAGCCACTGTACCGCGGTAGTGAATACTTTTTTGATTGAGTTTGCGGTTTTCGTGTGCAAAGGCAAGGTCAACAACTCCTTGAAAATCAGCCTGAATCGGTGTGGTCTTCTGAAGATCAAAATACACGACATCCAAGGTGTCCAAATCTTCTTGTGACCCATAGACAACTATGGAGTCTGGAGTAATCTCTAAGGGCTTAGACAGCCCGTAACCCATTGCAAAAACAGCAGGGTTACGTAACTTTAGGGGTAGTTTTTTTTGGGTTAAAAAACTGTATTCAACCGGAACTTGAAGGGGACGTATTGCCCTAAGAATAACCCCTTCGCCAAATTGTGCTTCTAATAGTTTCTGTTGTTCTAACAGATCGATTTGGGTGGATTTTTGCTGGTCGTCAAAAAGAGCAGGTTTTACATAAAGATCAATCTTTGGTGGGCTTATTCCATACCAAAACAGTTGAAAGCCACTAGCAGAAACCGTTATTAGCGCCGAAGTTTCGGTGCTTTTTGATAAGATAACATCATCAGGAACTCCCACAAAGTTGAGGCTAACAGTAAGTTGGGTGGTATAGGTATTTGAAAATTTTGTTACTCCCCAAAAAAGAAAAGAGAGTATCAGAAATATGATAAAAAGGCGGTGGCGATAATTGTTATTTGAGGGATTGGCCTGTTGCTGCTTTAGGAATGAAAAAAGGGCAGCCATAGTCGAATTTTTTATTCAGATCCTGCTCCTAACGCATCAATAACTTCTTGACTAACACCTACAAATGAAAATCCACCATCATGGAATAAATTCTGAAGTGTAACTTTTCTACTATAATCGGAGAACATCATCACGGTATAGGCGGCACAATCTTCTGCAGTAGCATTGCCAAGAGGGGCAGTTTTTTCTGCATAATTTAAAAACCCATCCAACCCTTTGACGCCTTTTCCTGCAGTGGTAAGTGTTGGAGATTGTGAAATGGTATTGACACGTACTTTTTTGTCTTTTCCAAAAAAGTAACCAAAACTACGCGCAATAGACTCCAAATAGGCTTTGTTGTCTGCCATGTCATTGTAGTTAGGAAAAGTACGTTGTGCTGCAATATACGAAAGGGCTATAATACTTCCCCACTCGTTCATGGCGTCTTTTTTATAAAGGGTCTGCATGAGCTTGTGAAACGATACAGCAGAAACATCCCATCCTTTGGTCAACCACTCATGATTGAGGTCTGTATAGTGCTTGCCTTTTCTTACGTTGATGGACATTCCAATAGAATGTAAAACAAAATCTAATTTTCCTCCAAAATGCGCCATGGCTTGCGTGACCAAAGCGTCAAGATCTTCGAGTTGGGTGGCATCTGCAGGTATGATTGGCGCATTGATTTTTTCACCAAGCTCATTGATAGCACCCATTCGCATTGCAACAGGAGCGTTTGTCAAAACAATTTCGCCACCTTCGGCATGCACTGCTTCCGCAGTTTTCCATGCAATGGACTCCTGGTCTAACGCACCAAAAATAATTCCTTTTTTTCCTTTTAAAAGTTGATTTGCCATGTGTATTTATTCTTTTTTGGTCGTCCAAAGATACGGTTAATTCAATAATTTGACCGCATGATCTTTGGCCGTTTGTGTCAATTCATCACCCGAGAGCATTTGTGCAATTTCTATAACACGTTCTTCTTTGCTTAGTGTCTTGAGTAGGGTTTGTGTTTGTCCCGCAACATCGGTCTTATAGACTTTAAATTGCTGTTTGCCTTTTGCGGCTACTTGAGGTAAATGGGTAATCGTAAAAACTTGCATTCGCGTTGCCATCGCGGCCATTATAATGGCAATTTCATTAGAAATATTTCCAGAAACTCCGGTGTCAATTTCATCAAAAATTATGGTTGGCAGATGTTGATACTGTGCCAAAATGGCCTTAATGGCCAACATGATTCGTGATAATTCACCACCCGAGGCCACTTTTTTAAGTGGCTGATAGGGGCTCCCCAAATTTGCAGAAAACAAAAGGGTGAGTTGGTCTTTACCATTGGCAAGAAACGAACTCGCAGGATGGATTTCAAATTTGAGTTGGGCATTTTGCATGCCCATAGCCGCTAGGTAGGTTTGTAGTTCTTGGACCAATTTTGGCGCAGATTCGATGCGGTTTTGGTGGAGTGTATCTGCCAATTGTTCCAGTTTAATTTTAAGCGGTGAAACTTCAGATCTTAGCGCATCCAATCGATTTTCTAAAGCTTTCGTATCCTCCAATTGTGCACCATAAAAGTCTTGCTTCTCAATGAGGTCAGCTACCGTATTGACTTGGTGCTTTTTTTGGAGCGCATACAATTGTTGCAGTTTGTTTTGGGCGCGCTCGAGGGCCTGAGGATCGGCTTCCAAACCTTCGGAGTCGGATTCTAACTCTTGAAAAAGATCTTGTACCTCAAGAATTACAGAAGCCAACCGCTCTGAATATTTTTGATAAACTTGGGATTTTGATGCCGCTTGTTGCATCAATGATTTTAGATAAATCAATTGCGCCAGCAAACCGTGGTCTTCTTGATCAAGACGCTGGACAGCTTCGGAAAAAAGGTGTTGGAGGTCTTCGACATTGCCCAATTGGGAGACTCGATCTTCCAACGGCTCTTGCATATCTGGAGTCAAATTAGCATCGAGCAACTCTTGATATAAGAAATGCTGATACTCTTGTTCTTCGTTGGCTTTTTGAAGGCGGCTTTCTATTTGTGTAATCTCAGCACCAATCGCTTGATACTTAGATAAAATCGCTTTGTAGTCAACCAGTACTTTAGAATTGTTTGCAAAAGCGTCAAGGATTGCAAATTGAAAATCATTTTGGGTAAGTGTCAGGGTTTGATGCTGTGAGTGCACATCAACCAAAAGTGTGCCTAAAGATTCTAAAACATCTAGCGTTACGGGAGTGTCGTTGATGAATGCTCTCGATTTACCATTTGGGATGATTTCTCTTCTCAAAACGGTTTCGGCCTCATAATCCAATTCGTTTTGCTCAAAGAATTTTTTGAGATCGTAATTAGAAACATCAAACTGTGCTTCTACGATACATTTTATGGTGTCGTTATACAAAGCACTGCGGTCGGCACGTTTTCCTAGAACCAAAGACAGTGCACCAAGCAGGATTGATTTTCCGGCACCTGTTTCGCCTGTAATTGTAGTCATACCATCGGAAAAATCAACGGTTAACCGATTGATGAGTGCATAGTTTTTTATGGAAAGTGATTGTAACACGATTTTACCTTTACCCGTTCAAATATAGCGGAGAATAACGCTTCCGACAAAGAAAAATTAATTTTTGATCTGCCGCCATTTTGGACCAAAAAAAGGCGCAATCCTCTCGAGGGTTTTACGCGTAGCTGCCAATTCAATTTTTGGACCCCCTGACAATACATCGACCAATTCTTGCGACTTCGCATCAAAAAACAGTTGAAGCAAAAAGGCGTTGGGCCTGCGTTGATATAGTTTTTCTAAAAGTGCGATGGCTTCAGTTATTTTTAGCTTGCCCTCGCTGCCCTCTAGTGTCATTTGATCCAGTCCATTTCTGTGATACACATATTGCGCTTCTCTAAACTCTTTAAAAGTATTGGAGCGCAGGGTATCAATCAGCCAAAATCGGTTGCGATTTCCGTCGTTTTGGTTCCATCCAGAAATTTTGGACTGCTGCGCCAAATTGACAATTTGCTGTGCTTTTTCAAAATAGACTGACCCTCCATTGGGTTCAAAGCTATCGGCATCCATTCCTAAGATTATGTAACTATAAAAACTAAAAAGCGAGATCAAATTGGATTGATAAAGGGCTTCATTAAAAAAAAGAGGTTGAAACTCTTGATAGCTAAATACGATGTCTTTGTCCAAAAAATTTAACAAGGGGCTTTCATAATCTGTATTAAAAATCGGGCGAAGCGATTGCACCTGAAGCGTACCCTCAAATTGATTGTTTTTGTAGCTTGTAAGGGTTAAAACAAAACTACAGCGTATGCGTTCTTGGGGCAAAAACTCGCGATCGGTCCAAGATTGTGTATTGACAAACTCATTAAGCGCGCGCTCTAAGGTCTCAAAAATCTGTCGGTTGGTCTGGTCAACCAAATCTGCGTTTACTACAATTTGACTGTTAAACGTTTGGCTTATAGAAGGTTTTGGTACTACTAAAAGGAATAAAAAAAACCACTTACGCATAATTTTTTAAGATTTGAGAAAAAATATCTTTTGCAACCGCATCTTTGGATTTTAGATCAAAGGGAGTTGAATTTCCATCTTTATCAATATACGTAATTTTATTGGTATCGTGTCCAAATCCGGCATCCGGGTCTTGCAATGAATTGAGTACGATGGCGTCCAGATTTTTGCTTTTTAACTTGTTTTTGGCGTGGGCCAATTCATCGGTGGTTTCTAACGCAAATCCAATCAGAAATTGATGGGTTTTTTGAGCACCCATTTCTGCAAGAATATCGGGTGTAGCAACGAGCTCTAAGGTTTGAAAATCTTGGTTGTTTTTTTTGATTTTTTGATCCATACGGATCTTAGGTCTATAATCTGCAACAGCCGCAGCAGCAATAGCAATATCGGTAGCTGCATAATGCGCCATCACTTGTTCTTGCATCTGCTGAGCAGTGGTTACCGAAGTCACCTGACAGCTCAAAGTGGTTAGATCGATGGCCGTTGGTCCGATTATTAGGGTAACTTCTGCACCCAATTGCTGGGCTTGTTTGGCTAGGGCTACGCCCATTTTTCCTGAAGAGTGATTGCCAATAAATCGAACCGGGTCAATGGCTTCATAGGTTGGGCCTGCGGTGATAAGTATATTTTTTCCTTTTAAAGGGGCCGTATGGCCAAAAAAGGTTTCCAATTCAGACAATAGCGCATCCGGTTCTAGCATCCTGCCTTTTCCCGATAAACCGCTTGCTAAGGGTCCCGAGGCAACGGGCAATACGTGCACCCCTTGAGCAGCTAAAGTGGCTAAGTTTTTTTGATTTGCTGCATGTGCATACATATCCAAATCCATTGCAGGCGCTATCATCACGGGACAACGTGCAGAAAGGTAAGTGGCCATCAAAAGGTTGTTACATTTGGCGTGGGCCATTGCCGAAATAGAATTTGCGGTCGCAGGGGCAATTAAGAAAAGATCACCCCAAGCACCCAAGGCAACATGATCCGTCCACACCGCGTGGTCTTTGCCGGGTGTTGTAAACGATGAAAGCACTTCATTTTGAGACAATACACTCAGGGTAAGTGGTGCTACAAAATCGGTAGCAGCTGGCGTCATGATCACGCGTACTTGAGCTCCCTGTTTGATCAGAGCACGTACTAAAAGTGGAATTTTATAGGCTGCAATACCGCCGGTAATGCCAAGGAGGATTTTTTTTCCCTGAAGCAAACTCATGGCCTAGGAGGCTGATTCTTCGGTATTTCGGTGGTAAATTTTATCATTAAACCACTCTTCGATCGCCAAAGCATGTGGCTTAGGAAGACGCTCGTAGAATTTAGAAACCTCGATTTGTTCTTTGTTTTCGAAAATTTCTTCTAAACTGTCGTTGTGCGTAGCAAATTCGTCCAATTTTTCGTGCAACTCGCTTTTCATATCCAAGTTGATTTGAGCGGTTCTTTTTGCAATGATCGAAATCGCCTCATAGATATTATCAGTGGATTTTTCGATTTCGTTGCGGTCGTATGTTTTTGAACTTAGTGCAGCGTTGGAACTTCTAAACTTTGTCATAGTATTGTTATTTGCTTTCTGTTGGCGGTGCAAATGTACGAAGTAATTTTTCTACTTCTTCTATTTTTTGATTTAAGTCTTCAGAAAACAAGGTTTCTGGATAGTATCTAAAAATGGTTTGGTGGAGTTGTTGTAGCTCTTCCAAACGGGGCTTCATAACCGTTCTAAAACTGTTGATGGCAATCTCATAGGCGGCGTTAAACTTTTGATATAGGGCTTCTTCTCTAAATTTGGTGCCCGGATATTCGGATATAAAATTATCTAAAGCTTTTACAGCGGCTTTATAATCCCGAATGGTATAGTATTGTTTGGCAATTTCAAAGTCTTTTTGTTCGATTTTGGTTTGCAACTCCAAAATCAGCTGATTCGCTTCATCCGAAAAAGAAGATTGTGGGTATTTGTTTAAAAAAACCTGGAGCTTTTCTAAAGCTTCAAAGGTGTCTTTTTGGTCAAGACTATAGATTGGCGATTGGTGATAATAGCATTTAGCCGCATAAAAACTGGCTTCTTCTACCCGATCGCTTTTGGGATAGGATTTGACAAAATTATCATACTGGTACGCCGCCAAATAATAATCTTTGTTTTGGTAGTACGCGTTGGCAAAGAAATAGACCAAGCGTTCGTTTTGGGGTTTTCCACTAAAAGAAGGTTTTACTATTTCAAAAAGTCGAATGGCTTTTTTGTATTCGCCCTTATCATAATAGTCTTGTGCAGCTTTATATTTTTCAACAACATCGGTGCTGTTTACAATTTTTTGATACTCGCTGCAAGAAGCCAATGCCATCAGAGCTACTGCCAAAAAACAAAAACGGTAACAGAATTTTATCATGCTGCGAAATTACAAAATAAGATGATATAAAAATCGTTAACGAAAGTAACATTTACCTTCGAGATGCAGCACTTTTTATTAAAAATTTAACCCAATTGAAAAGCCGTTAGCAGACTAAGTTCATGTTGTAGTTGTTGTTGCAATTGCGCACTGGCAGGGACCAAAGGGAGACGTGTAAAAATCTGACCCCTTTGTTGGATCGCCAAAAGGGCTTTGATGCCGGCTGGATTACCTTCTTTAAACAATAATTGAATTAAGTCCAAAAGTGCAAATTGCTGGCTGTAGGCTTCAGAAACACGGTGGTTTAATCCATGATGTATAAGTGTTCCGAATTGGTGTGGTAGTGCATTTCCGAGGACAGAAATCACCCCTACACCACCCGCCAAAACAGTAGGCAATGCCAGAGCATCATCACCAGAGACCACCTGAAAATAACTGGGACACATTTGAATCAATCGCTGTATTTTTTCAAAATTACCACCAGCCTCTTTGATCCCGATGATGTTTGGGCAACTTTCTACCAAACGAACTACGGTTTCAACCTCCATATCAACCCCTGTACGAGAAGGCACGTTGTAAAGGATGATGGGCAACGGGGCTTGCTGGGCTACCGCTTCAAAATGCTGGTAAATCCCCTCTTGAGTGGGCTTGTTATAGTATGGACATACAGACAGAATTGCTTGGTATGCTGACAAATCATAGTCATCAAAAGATCGAATCACATCAGCGGTATGATTGCCACCAACACCCAAAACCAGTGGAATACGACCCGCACTTTGATGGGCGACCAGCCCTACAATTTGTTGCTTTTCTTCCAGACTCAAAGTAGCGGCTTCGGCGGTTGTACCCAAAACCACCAAATAGTCAACTGCTGCTGCAATAAGATGTTCTACCTGTGCACAAAGTGCGGCTTGATCTATCGCCAAATCTTCTGTAAAAGGAGTCGTCAGTGCGACACCTTGTCCGCGTAAATTCATTTCGATGATTGATTGATTATGTTCATGTATTTGGTGAGCGATTCAAAAAAACCATCGAGGCTTTCTTCAGGAAAATCCAGAATTAGGTTGTTGAGTTCTAGAGATACGTTTTTAAATCCGACTCGCAATGGGGCTTTGAGGTGCAACCCAATCCATTCCATAACGGTTTTGGGTGTGTTAAAAAAATGGATTACAACATCGTATTGAGCAGAACAAATATCCTGAAGCCAGGGTCTTAACTGACCACCAAAGGAAAGATCTAAGGGGGAGACTGCAATAAAAGCATTTTGATGTGCCATTTTCTTCTTGTTAAAATTTAAAAACGTAATCTTCGCATTTTTATCCGCGATCGCTACAATTTTTTGTCTTAGAAGCAAGGGATCAACCGGAAGGGTGGCATCAAACAAAACAATGATATTTTTTATTTGATTCAAAGGGTGAGTTGCTACGTTAATCGGCGCATTTTTGAGCTGATTGACTTTGCGTCTCAACAACAATTCTTGGAACCATTGCTTCATAAACACATCAAAATTAGTTGAACCTTCATGTTTGTTAAAAAAACTAGTATAATATTATATTTTTAAATAAAATGTTATAAATATAACACATCATATTTAAGATATGCGTTCTTTAAATTGTACTTCGTTTATTATGGGGATTCCCAAATCGGTTGCTTTTTGCAATTTAGAAGGTCCCATACCTTCACCGGCAATAATTAGATCGGTTTTAGAAGAAACACTGCTCACCAGAGTACCTCCAAAATGCGCTACGGTACTTTTTAGTTCTTCTCTTGAAAAATCTTTAAATACTCCAGAAACAACGATTCTTAGGTTTTGTAAGGGCAAGAAATGACTGGTCGTGCGCTTTTGAGCAACGAGTTTAAGGCCATAGTCTTGAAGCCGAGATACCAATTTGATGTTGTAGGGCTGTTTGAAAAAATCATTTACACTCTGTGCAATGCGTTCGCCAATTTCGTCAACCGCAACCAGTTGATCTATTGAGGCCGCCGCCAGCTGGTCAATAGAACCAAAGGCTTCAGCCAATTTTTTGGCAACCGTCTCCCCTACATAACGAATGCCTAGAGCAAACAAAACTTTTTCAAAAGGTTTGGTTTTGGAAGCTTCTACCCCTTCTAGAAGATTTGTAATCGATTTTTCGGCCATGCGCTCTAAGGGGAGCAATTGATCGAATTGCAGGGTGTACAAATCGGCACAATTTTCGATCAATCCATTTTGATAAAGCAAAGCAACCGTTTCGCCCCCCAAGCCTTCGATATCCATGGCTTTACGCGAAATAAAATGCTGTATTTTACCGATAATCTGCGTGGGACATTGATTGCTGTTGGTACAGTAATGTTGGGCCTCGCCCTCCTGTTTCTCAAGGAGGCTGTTGCAATCTGGGCAATGATGAATAAAAACTACTTTGTCTTCAAGGGGGCCTCTAAAATTTTCATCAATCCCAACAATTTTTGGAATGATCTCCCCTCCTTTTTCGACAAAAACACGATCACCGATACGCAAATCTAACTTCAATATTTGATCTTCGTTGTGCAGTGAAGCGCGCTTTACGGTGGTCCCGGACAATAAAACAGGTTCTAGATTTGCAACTGGAGTGATGGCCCCCGTGCGCCCTACTTGATAGCTTACCGACTCGAGGGTTGTAAAAACTTGCTCCGCCTTAAATTTATAAGAAATGGCCCAGCGCGGTGCTTTTGCCGTAAACCCTAATTGTTCTTGCAAATCCAGACGGTTTACTTTAATCACGATTCCATCAATTTCATACGGAAGGTCTGCACGCGCTTTTTCCCAATAAGCAATGTATTCGAATACCCCTTCTATAGAATCGACCAACCTTGCCGAATCAGGAACGTCAAATCCCCAACTTCGAGCGCTTTCGAGCGCTTCTGCCTGGGTAGCTATTCCTAGATCCTCCCCTGCTAGTGCATATAAAAAACAAAGCAGTGGTCGTTTGGCTACTTGGCGACTGTCCTGAAGTTTTAGCGAGCCCGAAGCTGTATTTCTAGGATTCATATAAGGAGGTTCACCAGCTTCAATTCGCTTTTTATTAAGGGCTTCAAAACCGGCTATAGGCATCACAATTTCACCTCTAATTTCAAATGTTTCGGGGTAGTCGCCCTTAAGCTGTATGGGGATGCTTGAGATGGTTTTTAGATTTGCCGTTATTTCGTCTCCTTGTTGGCCATCACCACGGGTTAGTCCTTGAATCAAAAGACCATTTTGGTAGCGTAGATTGATGGACGCTCCATCGAATTTTAATTCACAGGTGTACTGAACTGCTGTGTCTAATCCGACAATTTTCTTTAAACGCTTTTCCCATTGATAGAGTTCTTCCTTAGAATAGGAATTGTCTAACGAATACATCGGATACCTGTGGGGCTTGTTTAAGAAATTTTTTGTTACCTGCCCTCCTACACGTTGCGTGGGCGAATTGGGATCTGCATATTGGGGATTTTCTTGTTCTAGGGTTTCTAATTTTTTTAGCAAATGGTCAAAATCATAGTCGCTTATCGTCGGAGCATCTTCGATATAATAGCGGTAGTTGTGCTGGTGGAGCTGTTCGCGCAAAGCTATTATTTCTTGTTCTATGGCTTCCATGCTAGGATTTGATTGCTTTTAAAAACCTAAAATTACCAAAAATATCGCTTCTGATTTCGGGGTGTACATAGTCATTTTTCAACAACATTTTCATCAACTCTTTGCGGTCTAATGGGTTGATTTCAAAATAAAGAACACCACCGCTTTTTAATGCTTTTTTTCCATAAGCAGCGATTTGCTCATAAAAATAGATCGGGTTTTCTTGAGGCGCAAAAAGGGCCATATGGGGTTCATAGTCCCGTACATTTGGGGCAATATTTTCATCTCTATGAACATAGGGTGGGTTTGAAACAATAAGATCAAAAGGAACATCTGGCAAAGGAAGTTGCTCTATAGCATGATGTTCGAAACGAACCGGAAGATCTAAAAGTGTGGCATTTTTTTGGGCTACAGCCAACGCAGCCGCAGATTTGTCAATTGCAGTTATAGTGGCTTTAGAAAAATTGTTTTGCAAAGCCAATGCAATACATCCGCTTCCTGTTCCAACATCTAAAATAGACTTAGGCGCTGAAGTGTCAAAATCTGAAATAATCCACTCGACCAATTCTTCGGTTTCTGGACGCGGAATCAGTGTTGCCGGACTAACAATCAGTTTTAGGTCCCTAAAATAGGTTTTACCTATTATATATTGTACCGGCTCGTTTTTTTGGATTCGCAGCAGGGCATCATCCAGTTGTTGGATCTGTTGAGCATCTAATATTTTGTCGGGTGATAGTCCCAAAATTGTGGGTTCCCATTCAAAAAAGCCAAAAAGCAACCGTTTGAATAAATCGTTGGTCTCTGAAATTGAATATACGCCAACTAACGTTTCACAGAATTTTTGATAGTGGTCGATCAGTCGCATTATAATTTTTTGAGTAACCAAACCGGACAATTACAATGTCCGGTATTGCCCATTGGATGGTCAATATATTCAAAACCCTTTTTTACATAGAGTTTTTGAGCAGCCAACATATTGGGCATGGTTTCGATATAACATTGTTCAAAACCTTGTTGTTTTGCAAAAGCAAGGCATTTTTCGATCATTTGATCTCCCAGTCCAAGTCCTCGAGTGGCAGGCAAAAAATACATTTTTTGTAATTCGCACACCTTGGGGTTTCCATCTTTAAGTGGTGCGATACCAGCGCCACCAACGACCTTATTTTGTGCATCTGCGACAACATAATATACTGACTGCGGTTGATCATAGGCCAGATACATTGCATCCAATTCTTTATCGGCATAGGCTGTACCTTGCTTTGGAACGCCCATTTCTACAAGGACCTTTCTGATGACAACGGCCAAAAGTTCATTGTCGGCAGGTTGAATTTCTCGGATTTTCATATGAGGAAAAATATTTCGCATAAATTTACAGCAGCAGAACTTTTTTCACAATGTTTTAGTTCAAAACATGGCCAAAGACCAAGATCACATATATATGCAGTATGCCTTGCAACTCGCAAAAAAAGGCATCGGAAAGACCCATCCCAATCCCATGGTGGGCTGTGTCATCGTTTATCAAAATAGAATTATCGGTCAAGGCTGGCATCATAAAGCGGGGACACCACACGCAGAAGTTAATGCCATCAATGCCGTTGATAACAAAAAGTGGTTGAAAAAAGCAGCTCTTTATGTGACCTTAGAACCTTGCTGTCATTTTGGAAAAACACCGCCTTGTACAGCACTTATCCTCAAAATGGGCATCCCAAAAGTGATCGTAGGATCACGAGATGCAAATCCATTAGTGGCAGGGAAAGGCATTGAACTTCTTAGAGCACAGGGTTGTGAAGTCGTCGAGGGTGTTCTCGAAACGCAATGCCGCTTGTTGAATCGCGCTTTTTTTACTTTTCATGAAAAAAAGCGCCCACACATCATCCTCAAGTGGGCGGAAAGTGCCGATGGCTTCATCGCTCCAAAAATAGAACACCGAAAAAAAAACCAAGTTTATTGGCTAACGGGTGCCCTCGCCCAACAAAAAGCCCACCAGTGGCGAAGTCAATTTGCAGCCATACTTATTGGTGTTCAAACCCTCATTGACGATGACCCCCTGCTGACACTGCGCAAATGGCCCGGAAAAACCCCACAAAGATGTGTCATAGACCCCAATCATCGGGCGCCCACAAATGCATCGATTTTTAATGAAGGAGGCACCGTTTTTTATTTTACTAAAACAACAAACAAACAACTGCAAAACACCAAACAATTCTTGCTGCCCTTCAAAAACCCCATTCAAGAGGTGCTCCAAGTGTTGTACCAACAAAATTGCATCTCTCTTTTGGTAGAAGGCGGAGCAAAAACCCTTCAGTCGTTTATTGATCAACAGATGTGGGATGAAATCTATAAACTCAAAGCATCAAAAAATTTAGAATCTGGAATCGCAGCACCAGTTATAGACATTTCGTTTGAAGAACAGGAAACCCTAGGTGAGGATATTTTTTACTCCGCAACTCGAAACGATTCAAAAGCGTTGTAAAGAATCTTTGGGCAACGTGTTGGTCGTTGCGAAATGGCATCTAAAAATGCAAGCTTTGTAGATCCTGTACAGACACATACATTATCTTGATTCCGAATTTCATAGTTAAAATCTAAAGACGCTTTTGGCATTGATTTTAAAAAAACAGTAACGGTGAGCTGGTCCTCAAAAAAAGTAGGCCTGTGGTATTTTACATAGGCATCAACAACGGGCAGCAAAAGTTGATCTTCTTCCATTTTTTTATAAGAAATACCCATAGCACGGAGCCATTCTAAGCGAGCAATCTCAAAATACCGCAAGTAGTTGCTGTGATGAACAAATTTCATTTGATCGGTATCCGAATAACGCACCAAAATTGGAGCTGTAGTATATTGCATTTAGGTTTTGATGTGTAATGTAAAAAAGGACACACGCCGTGGTTTAATATCCAACAAAAAAAATTAAATTTCAATAGCGATTTAAATTTTTTTTTAAAATTTTTTAAGCAATATTTGCCTGTACCAAGTAACTAATACTATTCGTTCAATTTTTACTAAAAAGTAATAAACACTAATGAGTACTTCAGCCGGTCATGTTTGGCAAAACTGCTTGAATTTTATAGAGGATAATATTCAGATCCAAGCATATAAAACGTGGTTCGTACCCATTAAGCCTGTTAAACTTGAAGGTAACGTTTTGAGTATTGAGGTTCCCAGCCGATTTTTTTACGAGTGGCTCGAAGAGCATTATATCAAACTCCTAAAATCAGCGCTTACCAAAGAGTTAGGTCGAGATGCCCGTTTGATTTATGTGATTCGGATGGAGAATACCTTTGGCAACAAACTGGCGCATACAGAAAGTATTCCTAGTGCCACCAAATCCATTCAAAACACACAACAAGTTGATGCCCCGCTCAATTCCTATAATGCGGAACTTAAAAATCCTTTTGTTATTCCCGGAATTCGAAATTTAGAAGTCGAGTCGCAACTCAATCCCAACTACAATTTTGATAACTTTTTGGAGGGAGATTCCAATCGACTCGCCCGATCTGCAGGATTAGCTGTTGCCAATAAACCGGGCGGTACTTCTTTTAACCCCTTACTCATTTTTGGTGGTGTAGGACTGGGCAAAACCCATTTAGCACATGCTATTGGTGTTGAAATAAAGGAGAACTATGCAGACAAAACAGTCCTTTATATATCCGCCGAAAAATTTACTCAACAATATGTCGAGTCGGTAAAGAAAAATACACGAAACGATTTTATTCATTTTTATCAGCTTATCGATGTGCTCATTATTGATGATGTGCAGTTTTTGAGCGGTAAATCCGGAACCCAAGATGTATTCTTTCATATTTTTAATCATCTTCATCAAAACGGCAAACAGGTAATCATCACTTCTGACAAAGCACCCGTTGACATGCAAGATATCGAACAACGGTTGCTTTCACGTTTTAAGTGGGGACTGTCTGCCGAGCTTCAAGTACCCGATTTTGAAACACGTATATCGATTCTAAAAAATAAACTATATCGTGACGGTGTAGAAATTCCTGATACGATTGTAGAATATGTAGCAAAAAACATCAAAAGCAACGTTCGCGAGCTTGAGGGCGCTATTATTTCTCTAATTGCTCAGTCGTCGTTTAATAAAATGGAAATTACGGTTGAGCTTGCAAAAGAAGTCGTCAACAAGTTTGTAAAAAATACCAAACGCGAAGTTTCTATAGACTACATTCAAAAAGTGGTTTCCGAATATTTCCAAATGGACATTGACACCCTGCAATCCAAAACGCGCAAACGTCACATCGTCCAAGCCCGTCAATTGGCCATGTATTTTGCCAAAAAATTCACTAAAGCCTCTTTGGCAAGTATCGGTTCTCAAATAGGAAAAAGAGACCATGCAACGGTTTTACACGCCTGCAAAACGGTTGATAACCTAAGTTTTACGGACAAACAATTCCGTAAATATGTGGATGATCTCAACCAAAAGCTGACCCTCTAATTTTAGCGCATGAAAATCCTTATGGTCTGTCTTGGGAACATCTGTAGGTCGCCCTTGGCAGAAGGTATTTTACAAGCCAAACTCGACATTCGGAAACACCAAGTGGACTCTGCAGGAACCGCTGCCTACCATGTCGGAAACCCACCCGACCCCAGAAGCATAGCAGTAGCATACAAACATGGTATCGATATACATGCGCAAAAAGCACGACAATTTACTAGCAATGACTTCGAATATTTCGATCGCATCTACGTTATGGACCGATCTAATTATCAGAACGTCATTCGCTTAGCGGCCAATGATCAACAAAAACAAAAGGTTGCGCTTTTACGAATTTCAGAAGAAGTACCCGACCCCTATTATGGTGGTGACGATGGCTTCGAAAAGGTCTTTCAGATGATTGACCAAGCCTGCAGTATCGTAGCAAATCAAATTCAAGATGAATAACACAACAGGGCCACTTATTCTTATCCCATCTCCACTAGGAGACACCGCCCCTATGGAAGTACTCCCATTAATCATTAGGCAATGGATCGAAAGAATTGACCATTATATCGTCGAGAACGAAAAAACCGCCCGCCGGTTTATCAAAAAAATTGCGCCAAACAAAAAACAATCCGAGTTGGTTCTTTCTATTTTGGACAAATACAGTTCAGAAATCGAAATCAAAGACTATCTCAACCCCTGTTTAGAAGGAAAACCCATCGGGCTTTTATCCGATGCCGGTTGCCCAGGCATTGCCGATCCAGGTGCACTGATCGTAGCAAAGGCCCACCACCTCAACATCCTTGTTAAACCCCTGGTAGGACCATCTTCGCTATTTTTAGCACTTATGGCCTCGGGGCTCAATGGTCAAAATTTTGCCTTCAATGGGTACCTGCCAATCGATAAAGCAGAGAAAAGAAAGGCCATTCTACAATTGGAGCAACGTGCCATGCAACAGCAACAAGCCCAGCTATTTATAGAAACTCCTTATCGAAACACAGCGTTATTTGAGCAGCTTTGTGACACCCTCAATGGCAAAACTAAACTTACTATTGCCACCAACCTTACACTTCCTGAAGAATACATAAAAACAAATACAGTATCGGAATGGAAGAAAACCAAAGGGCTAGATTTACACAAAAAACCAACTCTTTTTATTTTTCAGTAAAAATCATCTAGCGATAGATTTTTTGAGAATTTATCCATTTGACATAGCTTCTTTTGTTGCGATTATGAGCACCTAGTGTTTTTGCAAACGCATGATAACCCGGCTTGGAGGGATCAGCAACAAAATATAAAAAGCTATGTTGTTCAGGGTCTAGAACGGCATCTATAGCATCCAAATCAGGCATGGTGATTGGCCCAGGAGGAACCCCAGCATAACGATACGTATTGTAGGGTGATTGTATATTGAGGTCTTTATAAAGTACGCGCTTTATGAGGGTGTCAAAATTATTTTCTTTCAATTTTAGCGCATAGATAACCGTTGGATCGGCTTGCAATTTCATTCCGCGGTTTATCCGATTGAGATATACACCCGCGACACGCTTTCGTTCGTCTTTTTTAATAGTTTCTTTCTGCACAACCGCTGCAAGAGCTATTACCTGCTCTGGCGTTAGGCCAATCTTGTCTGCTTTAGCGCGCCGTTCGTCATTCCAAAAGCGCTGGTATTCATTCCACATACGGGCGCAAAATTCTGCCGCTGTGGTGTCCCAAAAAAAATCATAGGTGTTGGGCAAATACATTGCCAATGCATTGTAGGTATCAAAGGGCTTGTCATGTAAAAAATCATGATCCTTAAACGCCATAACAAAATCCAAACTGTCTGGAGCAAGTTGTTGTGCCAACCGACCCGCCAAATCTTCTAAACGCTCTTGATTGTTAAAACGCACCTTTACGGTCTTGCTTTGACTGCGAAGCGTATTGATCAAATCGTTATTAGAACTCCCTTTTTTCAGTTCATATTTACCCGATTTTATACGGGTAGCATACCCTTTTTTTTGAGCAGCTAGCACAAAGTTTTCTGTAGAAATCAAATACGGGTTTAGCTGGCGAATAAGGCTTTGTAGATCGGTGTTTTTTTTGATATAAACTGCTTGGGTTTGCTCTTCAAAACGGGTATTGCTCTGAAAAAAAACTTGATAAAATTTAAAAACAAAAAACAAACCTATTGCGGCACCCAAAAGGGTTGAGAGTATCAGTATTCGGCGTCGATTATTCATAGTATTTTTTGATAAAACAATTCGTCATGGTACGACTGATTATAAAAATTCCAACTTTTTTTTACCCCTGTTTGTTCAAAACCACAACCTTCAAAAAGCGCAATGCTTCCGTGGTTTTCTATGGCTATACCTGCATAGAGTTGATGCAACTCCAAATGCGATCGCACATAAATTTCCAGCATTTCTAACGCTTTTTTGGCATAACCCTTACCGCGTTGGTTTTTCTGGATTACAATGCCAACCCCTGCACGGTGGTGCAAAGGTTCAAATTCAAACAAATCAATAAATCCTACGGCAACGTCCATAGAATTCGCAATTGCAAATCGCAACTGCCGCGCCTGAAAAATATCTTGGTGGGCATTGGAGATATAATCCAACAGTAGGGCTTTAGAATAGGGTTGGGATCGATTGCTGTATTTCCACAACGACCGATCATTCTCAATTTCATAGAGCAAGGTTACGTCTTTGATCTCGATAGGTCGCAGGTGGATATCCATAATTATTGCGAAAGTAGTATTTGACAAACAAAAACCGCGGGGCCCTCAAGTTTGATGTTTTTAAAACCGGTACTACTGGGCTCAAACGACACAGTCAGCATTCCCCCTACAGCCTGAATTTCCACTTCATGTTGGTGGGTCAATCCCAATCGGTAGGCTGCTAATGCAGCAGCAACAGCACCTGTACCACACGCTAAGGTTTCGTTTTCAACGCCACGCTCGTACGTCCTTATTTTAAATGTATTGGATGTGAGTTGTTGTACAAAATTTACATTTGTACCTTCTGGAACATACTGCGCATCATTCCGGATCGTTTTGCCCATAGAATAAACGTCCAATGCATCAATTTGGTCTGCAAACGCCACATGATGCGGCGATCCGGTATCCAAAAAACAATGGGAGTCATGCGCTGCAACATCGGCAACATCAATCATCCCCAGAACAACCGTTCCGTGGGTGGTTAGCGTTGCGTGATGGAGCCCATCGGCCGCCTCAAAAATTGTATCATCCCCAATGAGTCCACTACGATGGGCAAAAGCAACTGCGCAACGTCCTCCATTGCCGCACATCGTACTTGGCAAACCATCGGCATTGTAGTAGTTCATATAAAAATCCGAAGTTGGACTTTTTTCTATGGATATAAAGCCATCAGCTCCTATGCCATAGTTGCGATGACACCACGATTTAATTTGCTTTTGATCAAATTGAACGGGCGAAGTGCCCCAATTTTTGAATAGAATAAAATCGTTGCCTGCTCCGTGGTATTTGTAAAACGTCAATTCCATAGAATTTGTAAATGTACATAAAATTCGCCCCTATGTAGGCTGTTAAATATGCGTTAAAAGGTTTTTTAAAAATTTCAAACTCAACGGGCATTTAATAATTTAGAGGAAAAATTTTGTGAATTATGAAGTCAAAATTACAACTCCTACTTTCTGGTATTCTTGGCGGACTATTGGCCATACTCATTTTTCAATCACTACAACCTCAACCCCAACCCCAATGGCAGTACACCCCGCCTCCACTAACCCCAACAAGCTATATCCCTGCTGCCGGGGTAGAAAATGCTGATTTTGTAACTGCTGCATCCAAAACCATTGATGGTGTGGTCCATGTCAAAAACATCGGCAATTATCGAGGCAGTCAATCTACTTGGTTTGGAAGCCTTTATGGCAGTGATGGACCAAGCAAAATTGGTACAGGCTCAGGTGTAGTCGTATCCCCCGACGGATATATCATCACCAATTATCATGTGATCGAAGACGCCTCAGACATCGAAGTGACCACCAATGACAACAAAAAATACAACGCCACCCTTATCGGTTCTGATGCCTATACGGATATTGCAGTACTAAAGATTGAAAGCGACACGCCCCTCCAATACATTTCTTTTGGAGATTCTGACATTACTCAAGTTGGAGAATGGGTGCTTGCTGTTGGAAATCCTTTTAACCTCAACGCTACAGTTACTGCCGGTATCGTAAGTGCCAAAGCCCGCGACCTTAACAGTAAAGATGATAAAAATCAATTTTTTCTTCAAACCGATGCAGCAGTCAACCAAGGCAATAGCGGCGGTGCTTTAGTTAACCTAAAAGGTGAGCTGGTCGGTATCAATACCGCAATATCATCACTCAACGGCGGGTATGTCGGCTATTCTTTTGCTGTGCCCAGCAATATCGCGCGTAAAGTTTTTGAAGATTTACTCGAATATGGAAGTGTTCAAAAGGGACTGATGGGGGTACAAGGAGCTGCACTCAATGCCGATGTAGCCAGCGAACTAGGATTGGTAGAAACCGAAGGGTTCTATGTTTCATCAATTCAAAAAGATATGGGTGCCGCCAAAGCGGGATTGCAAGCCAAAGACATCATTACCCAAGTCGATGGGTTTAAAATCAATAAATATTCGGACCTCACAAGTCATCTATCAAGCAAAAGACCCGGAGATAAGGTGCAGGTCAAATATTTGCGAGCGGGGGTCGAAAAAGAAACCACCATTGTTTTAAAGAAAACCTCTCGCGCCTTATTTATTGGATTGGAGCTAGAAAATCCCGAGGCCTCAGAATTAGAAAAATTCGACATCGATTATGGTGTGCGAATAACCACCAATAGAAATCGTGGATTGTTGCGCTATGGAATCGATGAAGGATACTATATTTTGGAAATCAACAAGAACAAAATGGACGATGTTGATAAAATCACCAACTACAGCATGCAAGATGTGGACAACATCTTATTTATGAGTCCAGAGGGAGAAAAAGTACTCATTCCGTTCCGATACTAACACAGAAACACAACTAAAACCAAACCACGGGATTCAATATCTCGTGGTTTTTTTTGACCTTTGCCAAAAAAAACCGCATGCGCATCGACATCATCACCTTATTTCCAGAGCTTTTACAAAGCCCTTTTGAAGCATCGATCGTAAAAAGGGCGATAGATTCAAAAAAGGTGGAAGTGCATTTTCATCAGCTTCGGGATTACAGCACCAACAAACAACGACAAGTCGATGACTATCCCTACGGCGGCGGCGCAGGTATGGTGATGATGATCGAACCCATAGACCGATGCATTGCCGAACTCCAAAAGGCACGCACCTATGATGCCATAATATACCTCACTCCAGATGGGCAGCGGCTCAATCAAAAAAAAGCCAATCAATTGTCCCTTTTTGAAAACATTATATTGCTTTGTGGGCACTATAAAGGCGTAGATCAGCGTGTCCGCGACCAATTGATCACGGAAGAAATCTCCATAGGCGACTTTGTATTGTCCGGAGGCGAACTTGCGGCGGCGGTTCTATGTGATAGCATCATCCGTCTTATACCTGGGGTGTTGGGCGATGAATCATCAGCTTTATCTGACAGTTTTCAAGACGGCTTATTGGCCCCTCCCATCTATACCCGACCCGAAAACTATAAAGGATGGACCGTACCCGAAATATTAACCTCCGGAAACACTCCAAAAGTAGAGGCTTGGCGCGAAGAGATGGCCCTAAAAAGAACGCAATCCATCAGACCCGATTTGCTCGACGATAAATAAGCAAAAGAATTATTGATATTTTAAAAATATCCATTAATTTTGCAACCGATTCAAGATAACCTCTGGCGAGAATCGTGCATGTTGCTTGAACGTATTTTTAAGATTTTTAAAATGGAATCACTTATTAACTTCGTTCAAAACGAGTGCATCGAAAAAAAAGATTTTCCTGAGTTCTCATCTGGAGACACCCTAACCGTCTATTATGAGATCCGCGAAGGAGACAAAGTACGTACCCAGTTTTTCAAAGGGGTGGTCATTCAAATTAAAGGACAAGGTCTTTCCAAAACCTTTACCATTCGCAAAATGTCTGGTACCGTTGGTGTAGAACGTATTTTCCCAATCAACTTGCCTACGCTTCAGAAAATTGAAGTCAACAGCAAAGGTAAAGTACGACAGTCTCGTATTTACTACTTCAAACAACTAAGAGGTAAGAAAGCGCGACTTAAAGAAGTTAGAAGATAATCATCTTAAAAGATCGCTGCTCGCGGTCTTTTTTTTGGGGTAATTTGAACCACCAAATTTTTAAATTGCTCCGCTTAAATTTGCATTAGAAACCAAATTTTAAACTATGTCTAAAATTAAAGTAACACAACCTGTAGTAGAGATGGACGGGGACGAAATGACTCGTATCATCTGGCGTTTCATCAAAGAACAACTCATTCTCCCCTATCTGGATTTGGACATCAAATATTATGACCTAGGGATCGAATCGCGAGATGCTACAGACGATCAGATCACCATCGACGCTGCAGAAGCTGTAAAAAAATACAACGTCGGTATCAAATGTGCGACGATCACTCCTGACGAAGGTCGTGTCACAGAATTTGGCCTCAAAAAAATGTATCGCTCGCCCAACGGAACCATTCGCAACATCGTAGGCGGTACCGTATTTCGCGAACCCATTATTATGAAAAATGTACCCCGCTATGTACAAGGATGGACCAAACCCATCTGTATTGGGCGTCATGCGTTTGGAGATCAGTACAAAGCAACAGATATCGTAACCCAGGGCAAAGGAAAACTTACTATGACCTTTACTCCAGAAGACGGTGGTGAAGCCCAAACCTGGGAAGTTTATAATTTCCAAGAAAACGGAGTCGCCATGAGCATGTACAACATCGATTCTTCGATTTATGGCTTTGCACGTTCTTGTATGAACCGTGCTTTAGACAAAGGCTGGCCGCTCTATCTTTCAACAAAAAACACCATCCTAAAAGCCTATGATGGTCGATTCAAAGACATATTCCAAGAGGTTTATGACAACGAATTTAAAACAACCTTCGAAGCCAAAGGCCTCACCTATGAACACCGACTCATTGATGACATGGTCGCGGCAGCGATGAAATGGAATGGCGGTTTTGTATGGGCGTGTAAAAACTACGATGGAGATGTACAATCCGATACCGTAGCGCAAGGTTTTGGCTCTTTAGGACTCATGACCTCGACACTGGTTACGCCTGATGGCAAAACAATGGAAGCCGAAGCTGCCCATGGAACCGTAACCCGTCACTACCGTATGCACCAGCAAGGCAAAGCGACGTCTACCAACCCCATTGCCTCCATATTTGCTTGGACGCGGGGTCTGGCCCACCGTGGGAAACTGGACAACAATCAAGAATTGATTGACTTTTGTACCACCCTCGAAGAAGTGTGTATCCAAACCGTAGAAAGCGGCAAAATGACCAAAGACTTGGCATTACTCATTCATGAAAAAGACATGAACGAATCCCACTACCTCACCACACAAGCCTTTTTGGATGTGCTTAAAGAAAACCTCGACTATCGAAGAACTTCTTAAAACAAAAATCCCGACATCAGTCGGGATTTTTTTTACGTATATTTAACCAAACACACCCAGGATGGATTTCGTCAAAGTCACCGAACAAGACTCACTGCATAACGATTTAGAAAAAAAATCAATTGCAGAACTGCTCAACGGCATGCATCAAGAAGACCAGCGGGCTATAAGCGCTGTTGGCAGTGTCCTGCCGGATGTCGAATTGTTAATCGAGCAGGTCGTTGCAGCCCTCAAAAATGGCGGACGGTTGTTTTATATCGGAGCAGGAACCAGCGGGCGCCTTGGCGTATTGGACGCCTCCGAATGCCCACCAACCTTTGGAACAGACCCCAACCTGGTTGTCGGACTTATCGCTGGTGGTGACAAAGCGCTAACAACGGCTGTAGAACACGCAGAAGATAGCGAACTTCAGGCGTGGAAAGACCTCAAAAAAAAACACATCAACTCAAAAGACATCGTCATCGGAATTGCGGCTTCTGGTACCACACCCTACGTGGTCTATGGACTTAAGGCCTGCCAAGAAAATGGCATAAAAACCGGGGCAATCTTTTGCAATGCCAACGCACCAATTGCACAGTATGCAGATGTTCCGATTGCCGTGGTGGTCGGACCCGAATTTTTGACCGGAAGCTCGCGACTCAAAGCCGGAACCGCTCAAAAATTGATTCTCAACATGATCACCACAACCACCATGATTCAATTAGGGCGGGTAAAGGGAAGCAAAATGGTTGATATGCAACTCAACAACAATAAACTTCATGATCGGGCGTGTCGGATGCTAATGGAACAAATTGCTGTAGATCGAGCGCTAGCAGAAAAACTACTCGACACACATGGAAGTGTCCGAAAAGCGGTGGCTGCATTTAAGCAATTTTAATATAATCCCTAGCACTCTATAAATTCCATAAAATGGACATCAAACTTCTAAAAAAAGGACTTAAACGGCTCTCATTTTTTTTACTTTTTGCTTTTTCAGGCCCCATTATACTCAATCAAGCCTTTAAAAATCAAGCGCATCCTTTTTATATCCCGGTATTGGTCACAGGAGGTATTTGCTGTTTGGCAGCATTGGGATTTGGTTTTGCAGGAATCCGCGCGTTGACAAACGGATTGTTGGGCAAACCGCCCAAAAAATAGGTTTGATGGGCTAAAAATTGTTTCACACCCGATAACCTCATATCTTTGCACCGTTTTTTAATGCCTATGATTGCAATAACTTTTCCGGATGCCTCCATACGTAAATTTCCAGTAGGAACCACACCGTATCAAGTGGCCAAAAGCATCAGCGAAGGACTCGCACGAAATGTAATTTCTGCAAAATTTAACAAACAAACCGTCGAGGTTGCTACCCCGCTGGAAACCGACGGTACGCTGCAACTGTTTACCTGGAATGACACCGAAGGAAAACAGGCCTTCTGGCACTCCTCTGCACACTTGCTGGCACAAGCGATCAAAGACCACTATCCCGATGCCAAATTGACCATCGGGCCTGCCATCGAAAATGGGTTTTATTATGATGTCGATTTTGGAGACCACAGTTTTACTGAAAAAGAATTGCCTATTATCGAGAAAAAAATGTTGGAGTTTGCACGCGAAAAATTTGAGTTTAGCATGCGAATGGCCAGCAAAGAAGAAGCTTTAGCTTTCTACAAAAAAGAAAACAACCCCTACAAAATTGAGCTGATCGAAAACCTCGAAGACGGCACCATCAGCTTTTGCGATCATGCCGATTTTACAGACCTGTGTCGCGGAGGCCATTTGCCCAATACTGGTTTTGTAAAAGCCGTCAAATTGCTCAACATCGCAGGCGCCTACTGGCGTGGGGATGAAAAAAATACGCAACTTACCCGCATCTATGGGATTTCTTTTCCCAAGCAAAAAGAACTCACCGAATACCTCGAATTGGTCGAAGAAGCCAAAAAAAGAGACCATCGCAAACTTGGAAAAGAATTGGAACTCTTTACCTTTTCACAAAAGGTAGGCCAAGGGCTTCCCCTATGGCTTCCTAAAGGAACCGCCCTGCGGGAACGCTTAGAAAATTTCTTAAAAAAAGCACAGAAAAAAGCGGGATACGAACAAGTGATATCCCCTCACATCGGCAACATCGAGCTGTATAAAACATCTGGGCATTATGAAAAATACGGCGAAGACAGTTTTCAACCCATAGAAACCCCAGCGGAGGGAGAAATGTTTTTGCTCAAACCGATGAACTGCCCGCACCACTGTGAGATCTACAAAGCACGACCTTGGAGCTACCGCGAACTGCCCAAGCGCTACGCAGAGTTTGGTACCGTTTACCGCTACGAACAAAGTGGAGAATTGCACGGACTCACACGTGTACGAGGATTTACCCAAGACGACGCCCACATCTTTTGTACACCCGAACAATTGGACGATGAGTTCAAAAAAGTCATCGATCTGGTCCTCTACGTATTTGGTTCCTTAGGGTTCGAAGACTTTACCGCACAAGTATCGCTTAGAGACCCCGAAAACCCAACGAAATACATCGGTAGTACCAAAAATTGGGAATTGGCCGAGCAAGCAATTGTCAATGCCGCCAAAGAAAAAGAACTCAACTACGTTATCGAATATGGAGAAGCCGCTTTTTACGGGCCCAAACTGGACTTTATGGTCAAAGATGCCTTGGGAAGAAAATGGCAACTCGGGACCATACAAGTAGACTATAACCTCCCCGAACGATTTGAGTTAAGCTACAAAGGCAGTGACAATGAACTACACCGACCGATCATGATCCATCGCGCTCCTTTTGGAAGCATGGAGCGCTTTGTGGCCATCCTTTTAGAATCTACAGGAGGCAACTTCCCCCTTTGGCTGGCACCCGAACAAGTTAATATCTTGTGCGTCAGCGAAAAACACAAAAAATACGCGGAAAAAGTTTTAAATATCTTAGAAAATGACGAAATTCGCGCCCTGCTGGATAACCGTAATGAGACCATCGGCAAAAAAATTAGAGAAGCCGAAATGAGTAAAGTGCCCTTTATGGTTATCGTAGGCGAAAAAGAAGCCTCCGAAGGTTTAGTGTCTGTTCGAAAACACAGAGATGGTGACCAAGGAAGCATGACCGTCGAAGCATTTGCAGCGATTGTCAACGCAGAAATATCGAAAAGTATTTCTAAATTTGAAGTGTAATTTTAAATACAGGAACTCATAGCAATACGTAGAAGAAGAACCAACAGACCGGGTCGGGTGATCAAAGTTGACCCGCATAACATCAACGAAAAAATTACTGCCCCAGAAGTTCGTTTGGTCGGTGATAATGTTGAGGTCGGTGTCTATAAATTGAGTCAAGCCCTTGCACTTGCAAAAGAACAAGAGTTGGATCTTGTTGAGATTTCACCAAAAGCAGTGCCTCCTGTATGTAAAATTTTGGAGTACAAAAAGTTTTTGTACGAACAAAAAAAGCGAGAAAAGGCGCTCAAAAGCAAAGCGACCAAAGTGGTGATCAAAGAAATCCGCTTTGGCCCACAAACGGACGAGCATGATTATGAATTTAAGAAAAAACATGCAGTCAAGTTTTTGTCCGAAGGTGCCAAACTAAAAGCATTTGTCTTCTTTAAGGGACGTTCAATCGTGTTTAAAGAACAAGGGCAAATCCTCTTACTCCGATTGGCACAAGACCTTGAAGAGTACGGAAAGGTAGAGCAACTACCACAACTAGAAGGAAAGCGCATGACCATGTTTATCGCGCCAAAAAAATAAAAATAACGAGTAGTAAACAAAAAGTGCAATTATGCCAAAGATGAAAACAAAATCCAGCGCAAAAAAACGGTTCAAACTCACCGGCTCTGGTAAATTGAAACGCAAGCACGCTTTCAAAAGCCACATCTTGACCAAAAAGTCGAAGAAAAGAAAACTTCGATTGACACAGTCTGGACTGGTACACGAAAGTGACGTTGCAAACATCAAAGAGCAATTACGCCTCAAGTAGTTGCTTTGGTTCATTAAATGTATAACCCTGATGCGGAGCCTAAAAGTGTGAAAACCGCCCGTCTCAAAAAAATTTAAATTATGCCAAGATCAGTAAACTCAGTCGCCTCAAGAGCGCGACGCAAAAAAGTCCTTAAACAAGCAAAAGGATTTTTCGGAAGACGCAAAAACGTCTGGACCGTAGCCAAAAATGCAGTAGATAAAGCCATGCTTTATGCCTACCGCGATCGAAGAAACAAAAAGCGCAGCTTTAGAGGCCTTTGGATTGCACGTATCAATGCAGGGGCACGACTTCATGGAATGTCGTACAGCCAATTTATGGGCAAGATCAAAGCCAACAACATCGAACTCAACAGAAAAGTGTTGGCCGACCTTGCGATGAACAATCCCGAAGCTTTTAAAGCTATTGTCGAAAAACTAAAATAAATAACGCTATTACTATTCGTTTAAAAACCTGTCCCTCGGACAGGTTTTTTTAATTTACTATACAGAGATCATGCTAACTATATATCACAATCCACGCTGTAGAAAATCTCGAGAAGCCGTCACACTCCTCGAAGAAAAAAAGATTCCTTTTGAAATTGTTTATTATTTAGATACACCACTAAACGCAATAGCGCTAAAAGAAATTCTTTCTAAATGCAATCTCGTACCGTCCCAAATCATTAGAAAACAAGAAGCGATCTGGAAAACAAACTATAAAGGGACCGAATGGTCCGAAGAACAATTGCTTCAAATACTCGTAGATCATCCAAAATTGATTGAGCGACCCATCGTCACCGGACCAACTGGCGGTGTATTGGCGCGCCCCATCGATAATTTAATTGCTTTTTTAGCAAAATAGTTTAATACCTATTAAACCATTCAAAACACGATTCGTCTAAAGCAAAACAAAGTATTTGTGAGAAAGAAAACTATGAAAAAGCTGTGTGCAATTCTGCTCATGTGCCTGCCCCTTTTGTCCAAAGCGCAACGTCCTGAAGGAGCAGGAATGCCTCAAAAAATCACCGTTTCAGGAACCGTAATTGATGCGGACACCCAACAACCCCTAGAATACGCTACCATCACCTTCCAAAACCCTCAAAGGCCCAATATGCTACAAGGAGGGATCACCGATGCAACGGGAAAGTTTGAAGTAGAGATTTTTCCCGGTAGGTATGCCCTAAAGGTAGAATATATTTCTTTCGAGCCTTTTACCAAAGAACTCGCGCCCTATCGAGAAGCACAAGACTTGGGGGTTATCGGATTGACCATATCAGACAATGCCTTAGAAGAAGTACAAGTGGTCGGAGAACGTACGGAAGTAGAATTCCGTTTGGACAAACGTATCTATAACGTGGGTAGCGACATTACTGTTCGTGGAGGTAGTGTTGCCGATGTGTTGGACAACGTTCCCTCGGTATCCGTAGATATCGATGGAAATGTGGCCCTTAGAGGCAATGACAACGTTCGAATTTTGATCAACGGCAAGCCTTCTGGGTTGGTTGGCATTTCTGGTCCTGAGGGACTGCGCCAACTTCCTGCAGAGTCCATCGAAAAAGTAGAAGTGGTTACCTCACCCTCGGCACGCTACGATGCTGAAGGCACCGCAGGTATTCTCAATATCATTCTAAAAAAAGAACAATTAGAAGGAATCAACGGTACCTTTAGTGCCAACGCCGGTATTCCAAAAAATACACGCGGTTCTGCCAACTTAAACTGGCGTACCAAAAAATTTAATGTCTTTACTACCAACACTTTTAGCGATGACCGCAATAAAGGAGGGGGCTATGACGACAATGTGTACTTTAATGGTGCAGCACCGGACACCTACCTCGAAGAAATTGACAATGTGACCCGAGATCAAAAAAGCTTCTTTTCGAGACTTGGTTTCGAATATTATATCAACGACCAAAGTTCCGTAATCCTATCGGGCTTTTACCGAAACAGTGACGGCAATAATAACTCGTTGGTTGAAATTAGAGAACTTACTGCCAGTCGTGATGTCTCCAGTTATACCACCCGTGAAAATCTTGAAAATGAATTGGATGAGTCCCTGCAATACAGCATCGATTATACCAATAAGTTTGATGATAATGGCCACGAGCTTACAGCGCGTTTTCAATATGAAGAAAGTGCTGAAGATGAATTGAGCAGCATTGAGGCAAAAGGATTGTTGCCCAACATTATTCCGGCAAGTTTTGAAACCGTTGGGTCGTTAGAAAATCAAAAAAGAATACTGGCCCAAGCGGATTATGTTTGGCCCATAGACGAAAACACCCAATTTGAATTGGGTTATCGGGGCAATTTTAACACCCAAGAAACCGACTATGAAGTCGCCTATATTAACAATGGTGTACCTACTATAGATCGAGATCTTTCTAACGTTTTGGTGTATAAAGAGTTTGTAAATGCCGCCTATACCCAATACGGGAAAAAAATCAACAAATTTTCATATTTGTTGGGGCTGCGAATGGAACATTCGAACATCCAAATCGACCAGCAGACCACCAATGATTTTACGCAGAAAAAATACACGGACTGGTTTCCAACGGCAAACTTTTCGTATGAACTCAATGAAAGTGAAAGCTTTACCCTGGGACTTAGCAGACGCTTGCGCAGACCTCGATCACGGTTTATCAATCCCTTTCCGTCAAGAACAAGTATCACCAATTTATTTACAGGAAATCCAGATCTTAATCCAACCTATACAGGCAACTTAGATTTTGGGTATTTGAAAAGATGGCAGAAATATACCTTTAACAGCTCGGTATATTATCAAAAGTCAACCAGTGTTTTTACTTTTGTAAACATCAATACAGGAGAAACAGTCGTCATCAGTGGCAATCCCAATGACCCCAATAATCCAGAAGTACGGGTGCCTGTCCTCAAAAGATTTCCAATCAACCTTTCGGAAAACAACCGTTTGGGAGTAGAAATGAACCTTACCTACACCCCCAGTAGAAGCGTTCGCTTAAACGGAAACTTTAACTTTTTTAACAGCAGCACGATCGGAAGCTATGAGGGACGCTCTTTTGATGCCGACAATATCAGCTGGTTTGCGCGTATGAACGCCAGCATTCGTTTGCCCAAAAAATACAACCTTCAAGTTCGTGGTTTTTATCGTGGCCCTTCAGAAACAGCCCAGTCTAGAAGTCAAGGATTTTATATCATCTCTGGAGCACTCAATAAAGAAATACTCAATGACAAAGGATCATTGTCCCTACGGTTAAGTGATTTTTTCAATACGGGACGTTTTCGCAATGAGACGTTTACAGATACCTTTACCAGCTATACCGAATACCAAAGGCGACAGCCCACCTATATTTTGAGTTTTACCTATCGTCTCAACCAGAAAAAGAACCAACGCGATCGACGCAATATGACTGAGGGCCGTGAAGACGATGATGATTTTGAATATTAATATTCAAAAAACTAAGCATAAAAAAAAGCGCTAGAGATAGCGCTTTTTATATTTATTTCAACTGTTTTTTAGCCGCTTGACGTTCGTCAAACCATTCTTTTGCAGCACCAAAGAGCCAATAAGGAATGACAAACGTTAATAAGAAAATCATGAGCCAAAAGCCGATGGTTAATATACTTAAGAAAGCTAAAAATCCGAGATACTGGTCAAATTCAAACATACTATCAAATTCTGAGACAAAAATACAATATAAATTGAATTGCATTTAGTGATCATCAAAAATATTTGAACAAAAGACAGTATTTTTGTAAAGAAGTATAGCTTATGGAATATCGTATAGAAAAAGACACACTTGGCGAAGTTCAAGTACCAAAAGACGTGTATTGGGGCGCACAAACCGAACGCTCAAGAAATAATTTTAAAATTGGGGCCTCTGGATCGATGCCACTGGAGATCATTTATGGATTTGCCTACCTCAAAAAAGCCGCTGCTTATACCAATTGCGACTTGGGTGTGCTTACGCAAGATAAAAGAGATGCCATAGCGACGGTTTGCGATGAAATTTTAGCCGGAAAACACGACGACCAATTTCCGTTGGTAATCTGGCAAACCGGTTCGGGTACGCAAAGCAACATGAATATCAACGAAGTGATTGCCAACCGCGCACATGTCCTTGCCGGTAAAAAATTGGGGGCAGGCGAAAAAACATTGCAACCCAATGATGATGTCAATAAATCCCAATCTTCTAACGATACATTCCCAACCGGAATGCATATCGCAGGCTATCAGAAAATTGTAGAAACCACCCTGCCTGGACTTCGACTGCTCAGAGCTGCGTTGGATCAAAAAGCCCAGGCTTTTAAAAAAATCATCAAAATAGGACGTACCCATCTGATGGATGCGACACCTTTGACACTAGGGCAAGAATTTTCTGGTTATGTTGCGCAATTGGATTTTGGAATCAAAGCTTTAGAAAACACCCTACCCCATCTATCCCAATTGGCCTTGGGAGGTACAGCCGTAGGGACAGGAATCAACACACCCAAGGGATATGCTAAAAAAGTAGCGGCGTATATCGCAGAATTTACAGGACTGCCTTTTGTAACAGCTGCAAACAAATTTGAATCCCTAGCCGCACACGATGCAGTAGTAGAAACCCACGGTGCTTTAAAACAAATTGCAGTTGCTTTAAATAAAATTGCAAATGATATTCGGATGATGGCCTCTGGCCCACGCTCCGGAATCGGTGAACTCCTGCTCCCCGCCAACGAACCAGGAAGCTCCATCATGCCCGGTAAAGTTAATCCTACCCAGTGTGAGGCATTAACAATGGTCTGTGCGCAGGTTATGGGAAATGATGTTGCTGTAACCGTGGCAGGCACCCAAGGACACTATGAACTCAATGTGTTTAAACCCGTTTTGGCTGCTAACCTTTTGCAATCCGCGCAATTATTGGGCGATGCTGCCGTGAGTTTTACAGAAAATTGTGTGGTTGGTATCGAAGCCAATCAAAATCGAATTAAAGATCTGGTTGATAATTCGCTGATGTTGGTAACAGCCCTAAACACCAAAATCGGCTATTATAAAGCAGCCGAAATTGCTAACAAAGCCCACCAAGAAGGTACCACACTCAAAGCGGCTGCTTTGGCTTTAGGCTATGTCACTTCAGAAGAGTTTGACCAATGGGTACGTCCAGAAGATATGATTGGACATGATGAATGAATTGCAATTCATTAAATTTGCCTCGGAATATAAATCCGATTTTGTCCGACTAAACTACGATTGGCTCAATGAGTATTTTGAAATAGAACCCTATGATCGTGAAGTACTAGAATCCTGCGAACAAACAATCATAGCAAAAGGAGGACACATTTTTTTTGCGTTATTGGACCACAAGGTTGTAGGCACTTTTGCTTATATAAAAATTGAAGAAGGCGTCTATGAATTGTCAAAAATGGCAGTCACAAAATCCTTACGCTCGCGGGGTATTGGCAATCAAATTATAGCATTTTCTATTCGTTTTGCAGAACAACACCACTGGAAAAAACTCATCCTCTACTCCAGCAGAAAACTAAAAAACTCCATTCACCTCTATCGTAAGTACGGATATATCGAGGTGCCATTAGAAAACAATG
>JAFMLE010000031.1 GCA_017852395.1 Flavobacteriaceae bacterium | reverse complement strand
TTGGAGATATCTTCAACGTACGAATTGCAGGCAACTTTGTCAATACAGACATCTTAGGAAGCATGGAATTTGCGTGTAAAGTGGCCGGTTCAAAAATTATTCTGGTTCTTGGACACACCAAATGTGGTGCAATCAAAGGCGCTTGTGATCATGTAAAACTAGGCAACCTGACCGCCATGCTACAAAACTTTGATGATGTTCTTGATGCGTCAGAATATGCCGGAGATCGAAGCTCTCAGAATACCGAATTTGTAGATTTGGTAACCCACAAGAACATTGAAATGACGATTGATAAAATCCGAAAAAACAGTCCTGTTCTTAGTGAAATGGAAAAAAATGGTGAAATCCTAATTGCAGGAGCTTTATATGACGTTACTGACGGATCAGTAAAATTCTTATAGGAATCCCCTTTTTGACCCATAGATATAGGAGTGTTATTTTCTTTAAATAACACTCCTTCTTTTTAAACCACCATCAACTGAAGATTTACTATCTTTTTGGTAAATAAAATCCATATGCATTTAGACACCATTCCATCTCAAGAAATCATGCCGGGATGCCACGGCAAAATGGTTCATGGAACGCAACTGACCTGGGCATTTTGGGACATCAAACTAGGGGCCGAAGTGCCCATGCATCAACATCCACACGAGCAAATAATGCATGTAGTTTCTGGAGAGTTTGAATTTACCCTAGACGGCCAAACGCAAGTTTATGGTCCCGGTAGTGTAGTTCATATAGCCTCAAACCGGCCCCATTCGGGTCGGGCATTGACCCCTTGTCGTTTGATGGACGTTTTTAGCCCCGTCCGGGAAGAATATCGGTAGTCATGCAAATAGTTCTTGAAGGCAAAAATGCGTTAGTAGGTGGTAGTAGCAAAGGATTAGGATGGGCCATTGCAACCTCATTAGCAGCGGCTGGTGCTCAAGTTACCTTGATGGCCAGAGATTCTAAAAGCTTAGCTGCTTTAGCAGCACAACTACCGACGCCTACTGGGCAAAAACATACTTTTTTGACGGTTGATTTTAGCGATTTTGAAGGCCTAAAAAAGCAAGTATCACCCTATTTTTCCAACCATCAAGTTGATATTCTTATAAATAATACGCAAGGACCCAAAGCTGGACATGCGCAGACACTGAAAATATCGGATTATCAAGAGGCATTTGATTTGTTGTTTAAATGTGCCGTTTATATTACGGACAAAGCATTGATCGGCATGCAGCAGCGCCGCTGGGGTAGAATCATCAACGTAGCTTCGATTACGGTAAAGGAACCGCTTCCACATTTGGCACTTTCTAATAGTATGCGTGCTGCATTGGTGACGTGGGCAAAAAGTCTTGCAGTCGATGTTGCTGCACATGGCATCACGGTCAATAACATACTTACAGGATATTTTGACACCGATCGGCTCACCGCATTGATTGAAGAGCAGGCCCGTCAGCGTCAAAGTTCTGCCGCTAATATTCGTGAGCAGCTTCAAAATCAAGTGCCGATGCGACGACTTGGAAACCCTGAAGAATATGGTGCTTTGGCCACTTTTTTGGCTTCCAATCAGGCGGGGTACATTACGGGCACGAGCATTCCTATAGACGGAGGATTACTTCGGTCGTTTTAAAACCTACTTTTTTAGCTTTTGGTACGTGGCTTTCATCAACTCGAGTTTCTCGAGTTGCGTGGTGGCTAAGTTATTGGATTGCTGTGGGTCTTCGTTAAGATCATAAAGCTGATATTGGTCTGCATTGCCCAGCTCTACATTGGTGTATTTGCTTACCGCATTGCCCGAATAGGGAGGGATAAGTACCCAATTGTTTTGTTTGAGTGCGGTTCTGCCCGAAGCTTCTAAAATTAGATTTTCTCTTTCAGGTCCGGATCCAGTAAGTATCAATTCAGAAAGATTGAGCCCATCTTGAGACGTAAGCGGACTGTCAATAATTGCAGCAATCGAATTGAAAAGATCGATTTGAGAAATCAATTTTTCTGAAGTCGTTGATACAATTCTTCCTTTCCAATATGAAATAAACGGAACCCGAGTCCCTGCTTCAAAAAGGCTGTATTTGCCGCCTCTAAAAATACCGGAAGGGGTGTGGTTTCCTAATTTTTCTACGGCATCGTCATAGTAGCCATCATTGAGAACAGGACCGTTGTCACTCGACAATACGATGAGGGTGTTTTCTAACAGACCCAATGTTTCTAATGTTTTATAGACTTCTCCAATACACCAGTCAGCCTCCAAAATTGCATCGCCACGTGGGCCCATACCGGATTGACCTTCAAACCGTGGGTGAGGAGTTCTGGGTACGTGTGGTTGTTGTAAGCTGTAGAAAAGGAAAAAGGGCGTATTTTGGTTTTGAGTGATGTAGTCTTTTGCTTTTTCTAAAAAATGATCGGCCATGTCAAGATCACTCCAATAGGCGCTTTTGCCTCCTTTCATAAATCCGATTCTCGAAATTCCGTTGACGATCGAATTATAATGGCCGTGATGCCATTTGGTGGTTAGCAATTCAGGATTATCCCAACCGGTGGGCTCACCTTCAAAATTTTGTTTAAAACTCACCAAAAGCGGGTCATTCGCATCGAGATTGACCACGTTGCCATTTTCGATATAAACGGTAGGAACACGATCTTGAGTGTCGGGCATGATGTAGGCGTAGTCAAAACCAACTTCGTTGGGCCCTGGTGATATTCTTTGGTTGTAGTTTATTGTGTCTAACCCAAGGCCCAAATGCCATTTGCCAACAATTGCTGTTTGGTAGTTTTTTTGTTGCAGCATTTTGGGCAGCGTCATTTGTAGGGTGTCTATGATCAAAGCGGCTCCAGTAGAGATTTTTGCCTGTGTATTTCTCCATGGATATTGACCCGTCATAAGTGCATATCTGCTTGGCGTACATGTAGCTGATGCCGCATGTCCATTGGTAAACTTAACACCTCCGTTGGCTAAACGATCGATATTGGGCGTTTGTAACGTCCCTTGTTGATACGCGCTGACATCACCGTAGCCTAAGTCATCCAAATAAATGATGACGATGTTTGGAGGGGTTGTTTTTTTTTGACACCCTATTAAAAATAAAAACAGTAGCAGTGAAAAAATTGAACTTAAACGGTGGTACATGTTGTAAATTTAAGCTTCAAATTAATCGATTTTTGCCTTGAAACAAAACATTTTGTTTGTTGCTATTTTGGCTAACATTTAAAACACAATATCAAAGGTGCGTGAAGCTCCTGATCGGTTGATGGTAACTGTGGTAGCGTCTCCTTTTTTGTATTTTGAAAGGGCTTTCATATAATCCATCATATTAGTAACTTTTTCCCCACCTAAATCGACAACGACATCACCTTTTTGTAAACCGACTGCTTGCGCTACTTTGCCTTCACTGATCCCATCAATTCGCATGCCTTCTCCATCAAACAAATAGTCAGGAACTACGCCTAAACTTACACTAAAGCGCGGTGTAGCTTCACTTTCGTTTATTGTCGTTCTGAAAGAAAGCTTGCCATTGTTGTCTAAATCATTGACTAGGGCAATGATATAATCGGAGAGTTCTTCCATTCCGGCATAATTTATTTTATCCGCGTCGTCAGAAGGTTTGTGATAGTCCTCATGTTGTCCCGTAAAAAAATGCAAAACGGGGATGTCGGCCAAATAAAACGATGTGTGGTCGGAAGGGCCGATACCTGATTCATTAAAAATCAATTTAAAAAAATTGTTGTTGGCGGTTAAGGTTTGTTTAAAAACGGGTGCGGTACCCACTCCATATACCGCCAGGCTTTTATCTTCTTTGAGACGTCCCACCATATCCATATTGATCATATAGTTGTAGGAGGTGTCCGCGATTGGGGTGTTTTTGATGAAATAGTTTGAACCCAACAGACCCAATTCTTCTCCAGAAAAAGCTAAAAACAAATAGTTGTTTTGGGTTCCAAGTTCTTTTGTGCGCCCAGCCAAGTGCAACATGGTGGCTACACCACTTGCATTGTCGTCCGCGCCATTGTGAATTGAGGGGATGCTGTCCCGGTTTAGTGAACTTTCTGTGCCGTATCCCAGATGGTCATAGTGTGCCCCTATAATGACGGTTTGTGCTGCACGATTGTTGAGAAACCCAACCACATTTGTTCCTTGTGTATAGCCTTCTTTTTCACCTTCTACAAATATTGTTTCTTGGTGCGGGTCTGTACTGGGTTTAAAATTAAAAGTCTGAAAAAAACCTTCAGTTCCTAAAGGTTCGAGGCCCAAAGCATCAAAACGATTTGCAATATAATTGGCTGCTTTTTGCTCCGCGGGAGTACCGGTTTGTCTCCCTTCAAAGGCATCACTTGCGAGGGTTTGTACATCGTTTTTTAAAGTTTCGGGTGTGGACTTTGGAGAAGAGCAAGCCATTAGGCTTAGGAAAATAAACGGAACGTAGTGTGGTTTTAACATTAAATGATATTTTTGCTCAAAATTACAATAAATTTTTCCTGATGAAACAACTCCTATCACTGACCCTTTTATTGGTGATTTCTGCCTGTCAAAATACAGTTTCTAAAAAAAGCAATCAAACAGATTCCAATCCCCTTATTTATCCAGAAGAAATTCATTTTGCCGATCTTAAGCAAATCACTTTTGGAGGTGACAATGCAGAGGCTTATTGGAGTTTTGACGATCAGCAAATTATTTTTCAATCCAACAATGCCCAATGGGGAGTAGGCTGTGATCAGATGTTTTTGATGCCTCGCGATGGCGTATATAAAGACAGTCAACCACCCATGGTTAGTACGGGTCAAGGCCGTACAACCTGTGCATATTTTTTACCAGACAACCAACATTTTGTCTATGCATCGACACATGAAGGGGGAGAAGCATGCCCGGACGCACCCCTGCGTAAAGAAGGCAAGTATGTATGGCCGATTTATAGTTCGTATGACATATATAAAGCAGATTTGGAGGGAAATATCGTTGCCAAACTTACGGATACTCCGGGTTATGATGCAGAAGCAACGGTTTCGCCTCAAGGAGATAAAATTGTTTTTACCTCTGACCGAAGTGGGGATCTAGAATTGTACACCATGGATTTAGATGGCAGCAATGTCACTCAAATAACGGATGCATTGGGCTATGACGGTGGCGCCTTTTTTTCACCCGATGGATCTCAGATCATCTTTAGAGCTTCGCGACCCAAGACAGCGGAAGAAATTTCTACCTATAAGAGTTTGTTGGCTCAAGGATTGGTGCAGCCGACCGAGATGGAATTGTTTATTTGCAATGCCGATGGCTCTGACTTGAGGCAGCTCACTTTTTTGGGAAATGCCAATTGGAGTCCATTTTTTCATCCTTCAGGGAAAAAAATTCTGTTTTCCTCCAATTTTGAAGCCGAAAGAGGCTTCCCTTTTAATTTATATCTGATTGATACCGATGGCAAAAATCTAACTCGTGTGACGCACGGGGAGACTTTTGATGCCTTTCCTGTTTTTTCTAACGATGGAAAGTTTTTGCTTTTCTCATCCAATAGAAATAACGGAGGTACACGAGACACTAACCTGTTTCTTGCTACTTGGCAGGACTAGAGACAGCCCAAACAGTCTTTGTGATCTAGGTTTGTCGAGTAAGTTTTTGAAAACTACAAAACAAAAAGTTTTGAGCACCACCTGAGGGTGTGGTGTGATTTTCTGTGCGACAATTGACCTTAAAAAAAGCAATTGTTTTAAAAAGATTTTCCATCAAATCGCTGTTGTACTGTTGTATCTCTAGGCCACTGCATTTTGTGGGGCCGTTGGTAGAAAAGGTGCCAATAACAACCGCTTGATTCACTATTTTAGAAATGATAGAAAGGTATTTTTTGATTTCATTCTCGGTGGTTAAAAAATGAAATGCTGCACGATCATGCCAAAGGGCATAGGATTGCTTGGGTACAAAGTCCAAAACATCACCCACAATCCAATGTACCTTATTTGCTCGAAGACCCAAACGTTTTTTAGAACGATTGAGCGCGGCTTCTGAAATGTCCAATACCGTGATGTTTTGGTAACCCAAATTGAGCAAATGGTCAACCAGTTTACTGTCTCCCCCGCCAACATCGATGATAGGACTTTCTTTTGAAAGGTTAAGATTTTGGATAAACTCCAGGGAGGTGATGGGTACCTCCTGTGTCCAGCTTACTTGCTCCGGTGTTTTGGTAGTATAGATGGTTTCCCAATGTGATTTCATTCACCCAAATGTTTTTTGTAAAAATCATAGGCTTGATGCGCTACTTTTCTACCAAGAATCAATCCCTCTATGTTGTCTGCTTGGATATGATAGCCTCCCAATACTCTCGAAATACCAGCCATTTCTGCAGCTTCGGTAAAAGTTGGAAAATACAACTCAATCTCTTGCCACTCGGCTTCTGGTTCGGTATAGGAGCCGGCCATAAAAGACACACGATGTTCGAAAGTATCATCACCTTTAAATAGCTTGAGCGCCTCTGCACAAGCACCGCTTACGGTACTGTGCCCCGAGACATAACTTGGAAAAGGGGGGCACAAAAATTGATCGGGAGAGTACGGACGCCATTGTTCTCCTTGCAAAGATCCCCATCCTTGATCATAACCTTTCCAGCCGTTAATTTTTTTACCTTGATAATATTGATGAACCAAAGCGTAAGGACGAGCATAGTCATAGAACATTTTGGTGTCCCACGACGCAATGAAGGCATCCATCGCGGTAATTTGATTTAAGAAATACATTTTTACATCCTCATCTAGGTTGTGTTGATCTCGCTTCGAAACTTCTTGTGCAAAGACCAGCCAGTGCCCCGCTTGTTGAACCGACTGAGGCCCATCTCGCATAAACTCAACAAGTCCTTTTTGAGCGGTGGTCAAGCTTGCTTGTAGCGCGACCACTTCAGCAACTTCTTCTCGGAGTTGATCCGAACCATAATAAGGGGGTGGTGGAGATCGAAATTGATCTGCGGCGGTTAGGCTAATGGGTTTTACATGTTGCCAATAGGGGGTGAGACAACTTGGGGCATAGGACTCTCCTGTTGCGCTGATAAAATATTTGGGTTGCCAACGATTGATGTCGTTATTTGTTTCAGGAGGATTAACAGGCATGTAGTTTGTATAGTCTCCATAAGGCGTTTGGGCAACGGAGGCTTCACCATATTGGTTGGCACCATCACCTATTCGGGCATTGATGACCTCACGCGCTGCCTGATAACCAATACCTGCGGGGCTATTGGGATCCGTGCTGATCAATTTTGGATCCAATCCTAGTGCCAACATTTTTTCGTCAAAATACAAGGAGTCGCTATAATAGTATTCTTTTAAGGTGTGATATGCAGCATACGAAATGGCAATCTCTTTTGCTCTTAGCGATGGGCTATGTTTTGATTTATAAGAAAAATATACGGGTGTTGCCTGAGGATTATAAACGGTCCAAGCATCAAATACAGCCGTGAAAATTAGTCCCAAATAGCGGGAGGTTATTGTGGGCCGAGGAGCAAACCTTTCGGTGTCTCGAGCGGTAGCATCAAGAGCTACTTTGGCCCAATAATAGGCAATGTTGTTTTGTCCAGTGGGTTGATCAATTCCAGTAATTGAGTTTTGATTGACGTCACATTGATAGAATAGACTAACGATCAAAATAAGCGTAAAAAGGATTTTTAGCTTCATTTGAAATTCAATTTATAGTGTTTGGTTTCTTTTTGTAATTTAAATGTAGTAAAACCGAAGAAATCAAATCAAATTTTATTTAAAAAATCAATTTTGATGATGAACAATCATAAATTTTATTTTTACACGATCTTGCCTGTGCCGCACAGGTTAACGCTTTGCCCAGTAGATCGAAGCCGTTTTAAGGGGAAGGCTCTCGAACTAAATACACAACAATTTAGAATGAAATTTTATAGGTTTATCTACCTATTGATGGGTTGTATTTTAGTAGGCAACCTCAGTTTTTCTCAAACCAAAATAATGTCCTACAACATCAGATACGACAACCCCAATGATGGTTTGAATCGATGGGATTTAAGAAAAGATGAAATTGTACAACTGCTGAAATACTATCATGCTGATTTTATTGGTATTCAAGAGGCACTGCCTCAACAAGTTCAATTTATTGCAGATCATCTAGACCAATACAAGTATATCGGACATGGTAGAGATGGCTTGGGCACCAACAGCGAATCGACACCTATTTTTTATAATAGTTCTAAGTACAAGCTTTTGAAAGAGGAGCTTTTTTGGCTGTCTCCCACCCCCAAAAAAGTTTCAAAGGGTTGGGACGCTGCCTTAAACAGAATTGTGGTTTATGCCAAATTTAGATCCAGAAAAACAAAAAAAATCATACATGTATTCAACACCCACTTTGATCATATCGGAGAACAGGCGCGATTAAATTCTGCAGCGTTGATTGTCGATTTTATTAGAAATAAAAAATTGACAAATAAGAAAATTGTAGTGATGGGAGACTTTAATTTGTTGCCAAAAACACCACCCATTATGCTGTTCGAACAAGAATTGGATAACAGTTATAAAACAAAAAATACGATTGCTTATGGACCAAAAGGCACCTTTAATGGGTTTGCTACCGATACTGAAGTTACAGAACAAATAGATTACATTTTTACAAAAAATATACCGGTAAAAAGTTACCGCTGCATCGACGACCGAAGGGTCAATAACCGACAGCTATCGGATCATTTTCCACTTTTGATAGAGACCTTCTAAAGCAAAGCAAGGAACAAATGAGACCAACCATCAACGGACAGAACAAAGTGTTCTTTGAGGAGGAAAGTAGACTCAAGAACAGAATAGAAGAATTGAATCGAAAACTTGATGGACTTGATCGAAAATACGCGTTTGACGATTTAGACAAGGACTTGTACAATCGATTTAAAAATGAAACCACAGCAGAAATAAGGTTGCTTGAGTCAAAAATGGAAGATTTTCAGGTTCGGATATCGAACCTCGACAGAAAGGTTGAAGACTTAGTTCAATTCTCCTGTAAACTCAATGAAATATGGGGTTCGGGGGACTATGAAACCAAAGTAATTGTTCAAAAATTGATCTTCCCTAAGGGTATTGTCATCAATCCGGTAGAAAGGGTATATCGAACCTCAGATCTTAACCCAATATTTGGGTTAATTCATTCATTTACAGGGGATGACGGGGATGTAAATGAAAAACGGACCGGTAGAAATACCGATCCGTCTTGTATAGTAGCGAGGGCAGGACTCGAACCTGCGACCTTTGGGTTATGAGCCCAACGAGC
>JAFMLE010000030.1 GCA_017852395.1 Flavobacteriaceae bacterium | reverse complement strand
ACAACCAGCTCCTGCCGAATCCCCCCAGGGCGGGAACGCAGCAAGGGTAGGCGGTTGTAGCGGTGTGATACAGATCGCTTGCCCTTTTTTTAATTTTATACATTGCCAAAAGTTGTTGTTGTTACGGGGGCCTCGTCAGGCTTGGGTAGGGTTACTGCTGACTACTTATCAAAAAAAGGGTTTACAGTTATAGGAACCTGCAGAAACCCCAATACGTATGATCTTCCTAGCGACTACACTCTTTTTCCCTTAGACCTCAATAATCAAGAAAGTATTGTGAATTGTATTGCTTCGATCATCAAGCAAGAAGGACGTATAGATGTTTTGATTAACAATGCGGGACAAGGAATCACTGGACCGGTAGAAGAATTGGAACTAACAGCACTGCGCGCACATTTTGAAACAAATTTTTTTGGTCCCTTGGCCGTCATGCAATCGGTACTGCCATTGATGCGAAAACAAAAAGGGGGATTAATCGTTAACATAACCTCTATAGCAGGTTCTATGGGGCTTCCGTTTAGAGGCGGTTATAGTGCATCTAAAGGGGCTTTGCAGCTATTGACCGAAGCCGTTCGGATGGAGGTTAAAAGTCACAAAATCAAACTGGTGACCCTAGCGCCTGGAGATTATGCCACCGATATCGCTTCGCGTCGCTACCACGAACCTTTAAAAAAGGACTCTCCCTATTATGCACCCTACAAGTTTTCTCTTGAAACCATGGATTTGCATGTAGATCAAGGCAATGATCCCATAGAGGTTGCAAAAAAACTACACCAGATTATTTTAACAACACATCCAAAAGTGCACTATCGAGTTGGGCCTTTTATGCAAAAGTTATCAATATTTTTAAAAAAAATTTTGCCTGACACAATTTTTGAAAGACTTTTACAAAATCACTACAAACTATAAACAAAACAACCATGAAATTTTTTATTGATACCGCCAATCTCGATCAAATTAAAGAGGCGCAAGCTTTGGGAATCTTAGACGGTGTAACCACCAATCCATCCTTGATGGCCAAAGAGGGGATTACAGGACATGACAATATTTTGAAACACTATGTTGCGATCTGTGAAGCCGTTGAAGGCGATGTATCAGCAGAGGTGATTTCGGTTGATTTTGAAGGTATGGTGCGAGAAGGAGAGGCCCTTGCTGAACTGCACCCCCAAATTGTAGTTAAAATACCAATGATAAAGGAGGGCGTCAAAGCCTTAAAATATTTTTCACAAAAGGGAATAAAGACCAATTGCACACTGATTTTTTCGGCTGGACAAGCCTTGTTGGCTGCCAAAGCTGGAGCTACCTATGTTTCACCATTTATTGGCCGCTTAGATGATGTTTCTACGGATGGCCTCAATTTGATACAAGAAATCCGTCATATCTATGACAACTACGCTTTTCAAACCGAAATTTTAGCCGCTTCTGTCCGCCATACAATGCACATCATTGACTGCGCCAAAATTGGCGCCGATGTCATGACAGGGCCTTTGTCTGCAATAACTGGGCTTCTAAATCACCCCTTGACGGATATCGGATTAGCCAAATTTTTGGAGGATCACAAAAAAGGCAATTAGAACCCGTCCAAAAGCGTTTCGATGTCTTTTGACTGAAAGTTTGCAAACCCCTCGATCAAAATTCCTTTTGGATCGGTAATGATCGCCTTATTTAGCAAGGTGATGACCCATTCTTTACTTGCTTTTTCAAATTGCTTTATGGCAAATTGATTCCTAGGATCGACCCCTAACATCTTATTGGCTTGCAATGCCATGCCGTTGAATTGTTGAATACTGATTCCGACAAATCGAATTTTAGGGTATTTATTTTTCAAAAAATTCATCCGTTCGATGGCACGACGATAATGATTCATCTGCGTTTGTGACCAAAAATAGAGCACCGTAAAGCGGTCATCAAAAAGTTGGCTACTCGAAAGGTCTTCAAGCGCACTGTTTTGTAATAAAATTTCGGGCAAAGCGACTCCAGAATTTAGATGATTGATGTCATTATGTATACTCAAAACATCTGATAAATAGTCTTTTGAAGAATTTATATTGAAGTAATGATTTAAAAAATCTTCATGGTTGTTATGATTTTGAAAATTCAACATTTCTTCAATGGCGACTGCTCGGGCAAGGTTGTTTTTTAGGTCGGTATGAACAATGTTTTTTTCAATAATCTCCAAACGTTTGGAGTTAAAAGCCGTTAACTGTTTTTGTTGAAAATAATTTTGCCCACTGTCTAATGCTTTTTGATTGAGATAATTCATCAAATAGTTAATGTACGGGTCAAAAAACGAAAGGTCCTTTTCGTTAATTTCCAATCCGGAGCGGTACGCAAAATAAAGACTATCCTCTTCTTTTGACCACTGAGCACCTCTGAGCAATGCAAAACGCTCTTTGCGAGTTGCATAGGGGTAGGTATAGGCTGCTTGGGTTACTTTCTTGGATAGCGCACTTTGTTGATTGAGAGAGTCCATCAAGCGCCAAGAGATTATTTTTTGTGCTTGCAATGAGTCAATAGTGGCTATAAATCGCTCTCTGTCACCAGAATACATTGGTGTTAGAAATTCATCTTCACGATCTAATTGCAGCAACATTTCATTTAGGTAGTTGTTTTTGGGGGCTCCAATTCCAGAAAAAACCATAGATTCTCTAAAAGCAGAAGCATTGATTCTAACCCACATGCTATCGCCCGCTTCTAAAAATACCGAATGGTATTCTGGAACATGTTCTATTTTGTAAATTCCGGAAGGTAGGGAGTCAAATTTTTTGAAAAACCGGTTTTCGGTGTTGAGTTTTAGGCAGTCAATGGGCTTTTTGTCCTTGTATAACGTGACATAGCCCGATGAAGGATTGATGATTTGCCCACCCAAAAAAACACCCTTTTCTGCGGCAGTCTCACAGCCTATACAAAGAACAGCAAATGCTAAAAACAGTAAGTAGTATTGGATTTTCTTCATCAACATTAAAAATACTTTTCGCTCGGCCCAATTTACGTTAATGCGTTGTTAAAAAAAAGTGGTGTACTCCTTTAGATTTACTTAATTTTGGCCAAAAATTTTGTCATGCTCTCAGTTCACAATCTCTCTGTACAATTTGGAAAACGGATTTTATTCGATGAAGTAAATATTACATTTACTTCCAATAACTGTTATGGCGTTATTGGTGCTAATGGTGCAGGGAAGTCCACGTTTTTAAAAATTCTAGCTGGAAAAATGGAACCAAACTCCGGACATGTTCATTTAGAACCCGGCAAGCGCCTTTCGGTATTAGAGCAAAATCACAATGCATGTGATGCCTTCCCAGTATTGGAGACCGTTCTTAGGGGCAACAAAGACTTGTTTTCTATTAAAAATGAAATGGATAGCATATATGCTAAAGAGGATTTTTCGGATGCCGATGGTGAGCGCGTGGGTGTTTTGCAACTAGAATTTGAAGAAATGAATGGTTGGAATGCTGACAATGAAGCGGCCACGCTATTGTCCAATTTAGGCATAAAAGAGGAGCTTCACTATCAACAAATGTCCGATTTGGATGGAAAACAAAAGGTTCGCGTCTTGTTGGCCCAGGCCCTTTTTGGCAATCCAGATGTATTGATAATGGACGAGCCCACCAACGATTTGGACTACGAAACCATTATGTGGCTCGAAAATTTTTTAGCCAACTATGAGAACACCGTAATTGTCGTATCGCACGACCGCCACTTTTTGGATGCTGTTTGTACCCATATTTCTGATATCGATTTTGGAAAAATCAATCATTATTCTGGCAACTATAGTTTTTGGTACGAATCAAGCCAACTTGCAGCCCGCCAACGCGCACAACAAAACAAAAAAGCAGAGGAGAAAAAGAAAGAATTGCAAGAGTTTATAGCCCGTTTTTCGGCCAACGTAGCCAAATCCAAGCAAGCTACATCTCGCAAAAAAATGATCGAAAAACTCAATATAGAAGAAATACGTCCTTCGAGCCGTCGCTACCCAGCGATCATTTTTGAGCAAGAGCGCGAAGCTGGAGATCAAATTCTCAATATTGAAAACCTTGCTTATGCCTTAGAAGACGAAACCCTATTTTCTGGTGTCAACATCAATTTGGCCAAAGGCGATAAGGTTATTATTTATTCTAAAGACTCTAGAGCCATAACAGCTTTTTTTCAAATTATCAATGGCGCATTGCAGGCAGACACCGGTTCTTATCAGTGGGGTGTGACCACTACACAAGCCTACTTGCCATTAGACAATGATGCTTATTTCAATACGGAACTCAATCTAGTAGATTGGCTGCGTCAATACGCACAAACCGAAGAAGAACGAGAAGAAGTTTATCTAAGAGGCTTTTTGGGCAAAATGCTGTTTTCTGGTGAGGAAGCGTTAAAATCGTCAAAAGTACTTTCAGGAGGCGAAAAAGTGCGTTGTATGATGTCGCGCATGATGATGGTACGCGCCAACGTGTTGATGCTTGATGAGCCAACGAATCATTTGGATTTGGAGACGATTACGGCGTTCAATAATTCGTTAAAGAACTTTAAAGGCACTTTGCTTTGCGCTACACATGACCACGCCTTTGCACAAACCCTTGGACAACGTATCGTTGAATTAACTCCAAAAGGAGCGATCGATCGTTATCTTACGTTTGATGACTATATGGGAGATGCTACCATCAAAGCACAACGTGAAAAAATGTATGGCTAATCGCTATACAAAAATAAAGTAGGTACTTATAACAATAAGCACTACAACGACGCCCAAAGGCTTTACATATTGCCAGTGGGTAATGTCTACTTGTTTGGTATATAGTTGTACGTAAGCTTCTTTACGAGGAGCCCATTTTCCGATCAAAAGCATAATCAAAATATTAATGATAAAGAGCAGGGCCATTACGTGTAAATAATGCGGATAGGTACCTCCTCCATTTTCTACCATTGGTTTTAAAACAAATTGGCTGATACTATAACAAACCACTCCAAAACCAATGCCCACCTTAGCTGCTATAGCTGGAACATACTTGGTAACGTACCCCACCAAAATTATGGTAAGTATCGGAATGCTATAACATCCATTGATTTCTTGCAGATACCCAAACAAACCGTCTGGTGCATTCGCTATGGTTGGAGCAATAAGCATCGAAAATATGGCAAGTATGATTCCAAAAACTTTACCCGAGCGCACTACCTTTTGTTCGTTGGCCTCTGGATTGATATATTGTTTGTAGATGTCCAAGCCAAACAAGGTCACCGAACTGTTTAGAGCGGAATTAAAAGAACTCAATATCGCCCCAAACAAAACGGCCGCAAAAAAACCTAACAATGCTGGAGGCAAAACCCGGTTTACCAATAGACCATACGACTGATCTTGTTTTGCCATATCAAGGCTGTCTCCAAATATATGAAAGGCAATGATCCCTGGTAATACAACAAACAAAGGCCCTAGAATTTTGATGAAGGCGGCATATATAAGTCCCTTTTGTCCTTCGACCAGGTTTTTGGCACCAAGTGCTCGTTGGATAATGGCCTGGTTGGTGCCCCAATAAAACAACTGAACCAAAACCATTCCGGTAAAAAGGGTTGAAAATGGAATTGCCGAGTCGGGCCCTCCCTTAGCTTTAAAAAGCTGTGGGTTAGTGTTGTAGACTGTTTGCATTCCGTCAATAACACTGCCATCTCCAACATACATCAATCCAAAAAATGGTATCATAAGACCACCAATCAAAAGTCCCACTGCATTGACAGTATCCGAAACAGCAACTGCTTTAAGACCTCCAAAAACGGCATACAATGACCCTACAATCCCAATTGACCAAACTACGATGACCAATGCCGTACTTTCGGAGACACCAAAAACTGTTGTGAGATCAAACATCCCAATTAAAGCTACACTTCCTGAATACAACACAATGGGGAGCAATACGACCATATACCCGCTCAAAAACAAACCGGAGGCAATGGACTTGGTCATGGTGTCATAACGACGTTCCAAAAACTGTGGAATGGTCGTTAGCCCACCTTTGAGATAGCGCGGCAATAAAAGAATCGCTGTGATGACCATAGCAATGGCAGCAAGGGTTTCCCATGCCATAACAAGGATACCTTCTTTAAAAGCAGATCCGTTGAGTCCCACCAATTGTTCGGTTGACAAATTGGTGAGCAACAGCGAGCCTGCGATTACAAATCCAGTAAGACTTCTTCCTCCTAGAAAATAGCCGTCTGAGGTATTTTCATTTGTTTTTAGAGACGCGCGGTAAGCGATAATCCCTACCAAAGCCGTAAAGGCCACAAATACGATAAATTGCATGTATGTTCAGTTTAGTTTCGTTACACAAAGTACACAATGCTGGACAATTATAAAAGAAGAAATTTATCCGTTGATTGCTGCTAGGGCTTTTTGAGCAACAGCTAACTCGTCTTTATGGACAAACACTTGGAGCATCTCCGATGGTGCACCAAAACCTGCCAAGCGGGCAGATTCGGGTTCGTCCTTTATAACAGGTATGATATTGACCGCCTCCAAACTACATTTGATTCCTAAAACCTCAATAGACGATCCCGTAAAAATCTTGATATATACCTGTTCCATCCGATTTAGGTTTTATTGTATTTGTTGTTCCAAATTGCGGGATTAAAATTTTTACCCAATGCAAAACCAACAAAGAGAACTATAGATGCAAGGGCTTTAAACATAAAGAAATAAAGCATCCAAAATGTACTTGAATCTGGCGTCTTGGTAAAAAGACCCATTGGAGTGATGAGCGTCAATGCATAACTGACTGCCAATAAGGTGAGCAGGAGTGTCCAAACCGACTTAAAAGGCCAGACCATTGCTTTTCTATACGGACTGAGGTCATTGCCCCATTTATGAATCAAATAAAAATGGTTGTTGCCCATTGGGACAAATAAGAGTGGGTCATCTGTACGCGCCAATCGAAACAAAATGGATGGGGCCATGATTTTAAAATCACTTAGATTGGTCTGGTGTTGTTTTTCGATGGTGTCAATTTGATCATAAGCCGCTTCTGGAAGGGCACCTTTAAAATATTTGAGGTCTAAAAAACGCAACCGATAATCGATGCAAACCCTCTTGATGGTTTCCAAATGATATACCCTAGAAAAATCGAGCGTATCTATGTCAAAAACATTGGTGGATTGATAATTGTTAACACCCAATAATGCTTGGGTGATTTCTTTTTCAGAAACACGATTGGGTTGTTGTTCTAAAACGGCCAAAATATCGGTTGGTGTAAAAATCTTCATCATAATCCCGTATCATTTCCGTAAAAATAGGAATAAAAAACCGCTAAACAATGGGGCAAATCAGAGAATTCTAGCGTAATTCTGCGCCCAATTGCTTTTCGAAAGATTTTTGGAGTTCTAGCATGGTTTTATCCAAATATGCGTCCGTTAAGGTTTTTTCAACATCTTGAAAAACAAAACTTATCGCGTAGGATTTTTTTCCTTTGGGTAAGTTTTTTCCTTGATAGACGTCAAATAAGTTGACGGATTTAAGATTTTTCTTTACTTGCTTTAGTGCAATTGCCCTAATTTGTTCAAACGAAATGGTCTCGTCTAACAACAAAGAAAAATCTCTTCTACTCGACGGAAATTTTGGGATTTCTGCACATACAACTTCTTTTGAAAACGCCTGCTTTAAAAGTAGGTCTCCAAAAATTTCGGCATATACGATGGGTTCTTCTATTTTATAGGCTTTAAGCAGCTTTTGTGAGGGGATACCCATATGGAGAAGGATGTCTTTCCCCGCTTTTACTTGAACAGATTCGGCAAAATAGTCGATGTCTGTGGTTTCTATTTCATAATTAGTTATGCCTTGTGTTTGCAATAGGCCTTCTACAACCCCTTTGAGAAAATAGAATGGATGTTCTTGTTGGTTGGTCAACCAATTTTCTTCAAAGGCCTGTCCGACGACTGCGATTCCAATTTGTGATTTTTCGACATATTGGTCTTGTAATCGCTGATATACATTGCCGAACTCAAAAAACTTTAAATTTTTGCGTTGTCGATTTAGGTTGAAAGCAATGCTTTCCAAAACGCCAAAAATCAAATGCGTTCTCATTTGAGAAAGTTCTACCCCTAGTGGATTTAATAATTCAACCGTTGGGATGGCACTTAAAGATGGGGTGATTTTATTGTTTTCGGGATTGCTAAGGGAGTTGTTTTTTATCTCATAAAACCCTTTATGAACCAGCAGTGAAGCAATCCGATCATACAGAGTATGTGGTGCTTTAGGTTCAAAATCTGGAAGAAAAAGTTTGGAAGACTTTGGCAGTTGGATGTTATTGTAGCCATAAACCCTCAAAATCTCTTCTACAAGATCTGCAGGGCGTGTAACATCTACCCGATAAGCAGGGACGCTGACGATAAGACCGTTTGAAGTTGCTTGTTCAACCCGAATTTCTAAACCGTTGAGAATGACTTTTAATTCTTCCAACGGAATTTCTTGTCCCAGGGTTTTGTGTAAATAATCAAAACTCAGAATGAGTTTTTTGGGATCGCTTTTTGGTTGACAAACTTCTTGAATTTCCCCACAAAGTTGACCTCCTGCCAATTCTTGAATTAATAGGGCGGCTCTTTTGAGCGCAAAAACGCCAATTTCGGGGTCGATACCTCTTTCAAATCGAAAAGAAGCATCTGTGTTGAGCCCATGTCGTTTAGCCGTTTTACGGATGCTTATAGGGTTGAAGTAAGCGCTTTCCAAAAATACCGTTTTGGTTTGTTGCGAAATCCCCGAGTCTAAGCCTCCAAAAACTCCAGCAATACACATGGGTTTTTGCGTGTCGCATATCATCAAGTCTTCTTCATCTAGTGTGCGCTCTACACCATCTAGCGTAGTAAATTTTGTTCCTTTTTTTAGGGTTTGAACAACCACATTTCCCGAAATTTTATCTGCGTCAAACGCATGCAAGGGCTGGCCCAGATCGTGCAAAATATAGTTGGTGGAATCTACGATATTATTGATTGGATGGACTCCAATAGCCTTGAGCCGATTTTGCAACCAGGCTGGCGATGGCGCGACTTTGACCCCATCGATTGTAATTCCATAATATAGCGGTGCTGCTGTCGGGTTCTTTACAACTACTTTTTTGTGTTCTAAGTTTTTGTTGGTCGTAAAGTTAGAGACCCCTGCTAGGTTCCAACTAAAAGGGATATTGTGTCGTAAACAAGCTGCTTTGAGATCTCGTGCTACCCCCATATGACTCATAGCGTCTGCACGGTTTGGAGTCAGTCCAATCTCAAAAACAGTGTCCGATGCTACTTCGAAAATTTCGCTACATGGAGTACCTACCTGATGCTTTTGGTCTAAAACTAAAATTCCATCATGGTCATCTCCCAATCCAATTTCATCTTCAGCGCACAGCATTCCTTGGCTGACTTCACCCCGAATTTTACTTTTATTGATTGTAAAGGGGTCACCACTGTAGGGAAACAGTTTGGTCCCAACCGTTGCTACGACCACTTTTTGTCCTTTGG
>JAFMLE010000029.1 GCA_017852395.1 Flavobacteriaceae bacterium | reverse complement strand
TATTTTTTGCTTCTTGTGATGCTCTGTAGAGACTGTCTTTTGCATTTCGGGTAGCTTCGTCCAATTCGGGTTTTTGAGCCTCAGAACTTGCTTGAGGTAGTGTGTCGTTTTTGACGGCTTGAAGGTCGATCTCGGACGTGCGCACTTCGTTAGCTGGTAGGCTATCCTGCATGCTTGTATTTGGGGTTTGTGCCAAAGTGATTGCACTTACAAAACAAAAAACCACAAAAAGGTATTTCATAGCAAACCGCCGTTTATGCTGCGAAGTTATAATAATTGTGAGTAATTTGTAGGAAACTTATCCCCGATTAGGAACAAAAAAATGTTGGATCGACAATATAGCGATGGCTTAGAAGCAGGTGTGGACGAAGCAGGACGCGGTTGCCTTGCAGGACCGGTTACTGCCGCGGCAGTAATCCTGCCCGAAAACATCAATCTCCATCTGCTTAACGACTCAAAAAAGCTGACCCACAACCAGCGAGATCGACTACGCCCACAGATAGAAGCACAAGCAATTGCATTTGCCGTGGCCCATGTTTTTCCAGACGAAATCGATCAAATCAATATTCTAAATGCTGCGATCAAAGCCATGCACTTGGCGTTGAATCAACTCACTCAGACACCAAATTTTATTGCCGTCGATGGCAATAAATTTCATCCGTATTCGGGCATTTCTCACCAATGCATCGTAAAAGGGGACGGAAAATACATGAATATTGCCGCGGCCTCTGTTTTGGCAAAAACCTATAGGGACGACTATATGGCGCTTTTAGACCAAGAATATCCCCAATACGATTGGAAACAAAACAAAGGCTATCCGACACTAAAACACCGAGAGGCGCTACAAAAATTTGGAACAACAAGCCACCACAGAAAATCTTTTCAATTGTTACCCAAACAATTGGTCTTGAAGTTATAAGTTGTTATTTTTGGGGTAATGAAAACACCGGCATTATTGGGATTGTTACTGCTAGTAATAGGTTGTGGTCCCTCCCCTGAAATAAACGTACAGCCCTACGAACTTATCCCACACGATGCCTTGTTGGTCATCCAAATCAACGATCAAATTTCTGCAAAGGCAGCAATAGACAATCACCCGGTTTTGCAATTTATCACCGCCGCAACGGCACAAGAGGGACTTTTGCTCGACGCTTTGTTGCCCCTCAAAAATAGTCCTGCACTTTTGTCCTATTCGCCCTTAGGGAAAAATCAATTTGCAAGAACCAGCATCTACAAACCCGAACCTACCGATAGTCTGCTTCCAAAAACCGCCTTTTTCAAAGATTATGAAGGGTTTAAAATTGGAACACTTGAAGGGACTACCCCTGCGATCTACCAAACCCAACTGGGAGATCAATATTTGTCCTCAACTTCGCAGCTTGTTGTAGAAAATAGCATTCGAAACTTTATCGCCGGAAAAAAAGGAATAGAGTCCCTTTCTTTTATCAATCAAATCACCAACGTAAACAACGATAGTCCCATCAATATCGTAGCCCATCCTTTAGCAAAGGATTTTCTTAAAAGCCTTTTTGAATCCCTTTCGTTGTTTCCAAAAATCAACACCGATTGGTTGGGGCTCGACCTTAGACTTGACGCACCCATAACCGCAGACGGCGTTTCCTTTCTTGCAGACTCGCTTGCAGACCCTTTGCGGCTCATAAAGGGCCTGGAACGCAAAGCAGCCCTTACCGATGCTTTGGTGCCTAGTGCCTTTGAGAGTTATTTGTCTTTGCCCATAGACAACATTCAGCAACTACAAGACAACCTCATCTACTATAGCCGTCAAAAAAACACCTCAAAACCCACAACCAGCCTTGGAGACTGGCCAACCATTGATGAAATCGCATTGGTGACGCTCAAACAAGGAGTAGGGATGATTTTACACAAAAACAACCGTGAAAATGAGTTGCCACTGGTTGAAGAAAATCAGAAAAATTATCGTGGCGTAACCTATTTCAACGTAAGCATCCCCGATGTATGGACCGCTTTGGCTGCGGCTATTGCCGAGCCCTATAACTTTAATTGGGGGTGTAGATTGGATGATTTTGTCCTTTTTGCAGAAAACGAAGCCACCCTAAGAACCCTTATCAGTAATTATAAAGACGGTAGCACGCTTAGCAACAACAGCGATTATAAAACACTAAAAGCGCAACTGGCAGAAGAAGCCTCTTTTTTGTGGGTGGCCCACGGTGAAAGTATTAAAGGGACTCAAACAACAATTATGTTTCCTGCCAAGTCCTTTCCATTTATTGCGCTGCAGGGCGTGGGCGAAAAAAACTATGCCCATCTTCGGTTGCAAATTCAGGAACATCAAAAATCACAACCCGAAAATACGGTGGTCAACCAACACACCTTGGCGCTAGACTCCCCAGCAGCAATACCACCACAGTGGGTCAAAAACCACCGGACAAAAGGGATGGATATTGTAGTACAAGACCAACAAAATGTGTTATACCTTTTTTCCAACACGGGGACCCTTTTCTGGAAAAAACAGTTACCCGGAAAAATCATCGGACCCATCGAACAAGTGGACCTCTACAAAAACAAACGCCTACAATTGGCCTTCCGTACCGCAGAACGTTTTATGATACTCGACCGTAACGGCAAAGTGGTAAAGCCCTTTGATATTGCATTGCCACAAGGAACAGACCCCATGCCTCTAGCGGTTTTTGACTATGACAAAAACCGCGATTACCGATTTTTGCTTGCGCAAGGCAATCAATTGATCATGTTCGACAATCGTGGGAAAAAAGTCAATGGATTTAAACTTTCTAAAATTGATAGTCCCCTCAAAAGTATTCCAAAACACTTTCGCTATACAAACAAGGATTATATCGTTTTAGCTCTTCAAAACAACAGCCTCAAAATCGTAAACAGACAAGGTAAAGACCGAATCAATGTAAAATCAAAGATCAACTTTAGTTCAAACGCTATTTATGATTATTTGGACACCTTCGCCACCACAGACAACACTGGTGATCTGGTACAAGTTGACACTAAAGGAAATGTTATCGCTTCAAAACTCGATCTGCAATCGGGACATAAAATCGATGCTACAACAAAATCGTTGGTGACACTATCTCAGAATATTTTAACCATAAAAGGGATTCCTGTGACATTGCCTTTTGGCAGTTATACGCCTCCAAAGATTTTTTACTTAGAAAATACCATCTATGTAGCAACGACAGACCGCGATGCTCAAAAAGTATACCTCTATTATAGTAATGGTACTTCGGTAGGTGGATTTCCCATTTATGGAGCAGGAGTTGCAGACCTAAGCAATGCAGACAATGACCGATCTATCGAACTTGTCGTACCCGCTGAAGACAATACCTTGTTGGTTTATCAGTTGGCCCAGTAAGCTATACCAACTTGGCTTCAAAGACCTTTTCAAAATGGTATTTTAGCCGTTCTTTTACCTCATCTAAAGCTATTTGACGTCCCAATTCTGTGGCAAGCGATGTGACTTTTTTGCCATAAATACCACAGGGTACAATCAGATCAAAATAGGATAAATCGGTTGTTACGTTAAGGGCAAAACCATGCATGGTCACCCACCTACTGGCACGCACCCCCATGGCACAGATTTTTCTGGCTTGAGGAGTATCGACATCCAACCAAACACCGGTCTCTCCCGAACTTCTTGTAGCGGATAAACCATAATCAGCCAACAGCAAAATAATCACCTCTTCTAAAAGGCGAAGGTATTTATGTATATCGGTAAAAAAATGATCCAAATCCAACAGCGGATAACCCACCAACTGGCCAGGTCCATGAAAGGTAATGTCTCCCCCTCGATTGGTCTTATAAAACGACACCTCTTTTTGACGGAGTTGTTCATCGTTTATCAAAAGATGCTCCATTGCACCACTTTTGCCCATAGTAATCACGGGAGGATGCTCTACAAACAACAAATAATTTTTGGTAGATGCTAGTGCGTCTCCATTTCTGAGGGCTCTTTTCTGAGCTATGATTTCATCAAATAAGGTTTCTTGATAGGTCCAGCAAGGGCCATACTCCATCTGCCCCAAATCTTCAAAGTGAACGTTTTTGTTTTTCAATTCCAACGTTTTGGGTTGTTTAAAATTACTAACGCAGCAATAACGCCCGGAACCCAGCCGCAAAGTGTCAAAATAAAGACAATGAGTATGGACCCACAACCCTGGTCAAATACCGCCAAAGGAGGGAAAAAAATAGAAAAAATGACACGCCAAAAACTCATAAAAACAAAATGGTATTCAAAGATAGGAATTTTACCCCCTTTTGCCCGTCAATCCGTATCTTTGCCAAAATTAAAACTTCTTATGAGTACACTATCCGAGCAAGAACTTGTCCGTAGAGAAAAACTCAAGGCCTTACGCAATCTAGGTATCGATCCCTACCCAGCAGCACTTTTTCCTGTCAATCATACTTCACAAACAGCAAAAGCCAATTTTGAAGAAGGCAAACACGTGATTATGGCAGGGCGCCTTATGTCTCGAAGAATACAAGGAAAAGCAAGTTTTGCAGAACTTCAAGATAGTGCTGGCAGAATCCAAGTGTACTTCAACCGTGATGAACTTTGCCTTGGCGAAGACAAAACACTCTATAACGAAGTCTATAAAAAACTACTCGATATCGGTGATATTATCGGAATCGAAGGGTCCTTGTTTACCACACAAGTAGGAGAACCTACTGTGATGGTAAAGCAGTTAACCGTTCTAAACAAAACCTTACGCCCACTGCCGCTACCAAAAACAGATGCAGATGGTAAAATCTACGATGAGTTTAATGATCCCGAATTGCGGTACCGCCAACGCTATGTCGATTTGATTGTCAACCCTAAGGTTAAAGACACCTTCATCAAACGCACCAAAATCACCAACAGTATCCGAGATTTTTTCAATCAAAAGGGTTATTTAGAAGTAGAAACGCCCGTCCTACAACCCATCGCTGGTGGAGCTGCTGCACGTCCGTTTGTCACCCACCACAACGCTTTGAACATCCCCCTTTATTTGCGTATCGCCAACGAACTGTATTTAAAAAGGCTAATCGTCGGTGGATTTGACGGCGTTTATGAGTTTTCTAAAGATTTTAGAAACGAAGGTATGGACCGTACACACAACCCCGAATTTACGGTAATGGAACTCTATGTAGCCTACAAAGATTATTTCTGGATGATGGAAACCACCGAAGCCCTCTTAGAAAAAGTGGCCATCGAAGTTACAGGAAAAACAACGGTACGCGTTGGAGCACATAACATCGATTTTAAGGCCCCCTATCCAAGAGTCCCAATTTTAGAAGCTATCAAAACCCACACAGGAATTGATGTTGCATCTATGGATGAAAACCAGCTCAGAGCGGCAGCCAAAAAGCTCGATATTGATGTCGATGATACCATGGGAGAAGGGAAGTTGATCGATGCTATTTTTGGAGAAAAATGTGAACACCACTACATCCAACCTACATTTATCACTGACTACCCCAAGTCGATGAGCCCGCTGACCAAAGAACACCGCTCCAACCCAAAACTAACCGAACGTTTTGAGCTTATGGTTAACGGAAAAGAGCTGGCCAACGCCTATTCAGAACTTAACGACCCCCTTGACCAACGCCAACGCTTTGAAGAGCAACTAAAACTATCCGAAAAAGGGGACGATGAAGCAATGTTTATTGACCAAGATTTTCTTCGCGCACTCGAATACGGAATGCCCCCAACTTCGGGTATCGGGATCGGAATCGATCGCTTGGTGATGCTGATGACCAACAACAGCTCCATTCAAGAAGTTTTATTTTTTCCCCAGATGAAACCCGAGCAAAAGGCCATCGCGCTCTCAGAAGACGAAAAATTGGTTTTTGACCTCTTAAAAAATCAAAATCCTGTTGCGCTAAACCAACTTAAAGATCGTACCGCCTTGAGCAATAAAAAATGGGACAAAGCCATCAAAGGGCTTACCACCAAAAAACAAGCTCAGGTTACCAAAGACGACAACGGACTTTGGGTTTCTATACTTTAATAAAGTACAGACTTATATGCCCAACTCTTAGGGTGATTTTTGGAGTTTAACTTCCCAAATTTTTGTTAAGCTTTAAACCTCGTGCAATACCTGAGGTCAAAAAGAAGAACTAAAAATTTACCCAATGAAAAAAATAATCATGTTCTTCCTTTTTGCCTTATCAACGATTGCAGTTGCACAACACAACAGTCATGAAGAAACACAAAAACTAACCCCAGAACAACGCGCTACCTTGCAGGCCAAAAAAATGGCGCTACACCTCGACCTGACACAAGACCAAGAAACCCGTGCAGCCGAGGTTTTCAAAACCCATTTTGAAACGCACGAAAAAATCAGGCAAAACAAAAACTCTGAAACCAAAAATCGGTATCAAAGAACCTTAAAACAACTCGAGCATCAACAAGAGTTGCAAAAACAAATGGCCCAAATACTCAACAAGCAACAATATGCTACTTGGAAAGAACGCCATGAAAAACAAAGCAAAAAAAGACACAAAAAACGGCAACATCAAGGCGAACACAAACAACATGGCCAAAAGATGAAAAAGAAAAATGCAGCCTAACTGCATTTATTAGCTCCCTTCTAAAACCCTGTGCAAACGCATGGGGTTTTATATTTTATTAGATTGAAGCAAGCCAATCTTCAAAAGCATTGAGGGTAAAATCAAGATCATCTTGGCCAAGCGCATCATTCAAAAAATAACTTTCAAAGGCACTCGGAGGCAAATAAACCCCACGATCCAACATTCCATGAAAATAGGTTTTAAAATGTTCATTGTTACCCAAAGCTGCCGATTCAAAATCCACAACCGGCTGTGCTGTAAAATGCAGCGACAACATCGATCCCAAACGATTGATTTGATGAGGCAAACCCTTTTGGTCCAAAAGGCCTTGCATACCTTGATGTAGTATTAACGTTTTATGATCCAAACGCTCAAAAACTTCGGGATGCGAATTGAGATGTTCGAGCATGGCATAACCAGCAGCCATTGCCAAGGGGTTGCCGCTTAGCGTTCCGGCCTGATATACCGGCCCGAGAGGGGCAAGATGTTCCATAATTTCGTGGCGGGCTGCAAAAGCACCAACAGGTAAACCACCACCGAGTACTTTTCCAAAAGTGGCAATATCTGCACGGATTCCTAAGCGTTCTTGTGCACCTCCTTTTGCCAATCGAAAACCTGTCATTACCTCATCAAAAATGAGCAGTGCTCCATACTGATCACAAAGTGCCCGTAAGCCTTCCAAAAATCCTTCTTTGGGAAGAATACAGCCCATATTTCCTGCAACAGGCTCAACAATAATCGCAGCAATTTGGTCTGGATGTTGCTCAAAATGTTGTGCAACACTTTCGATGTCATTATAGGTTGCCAATAAGGTGTCTTTGGCAGTACCTTGTGTAACTCCTGGACTACTCGGCGCGCCAAAAGTCACAGCACCACTCCCTGCTTGAATCAGAAAAGCGTCGGAATGTCCGTGATAACAACCTGCAAATTTGATGAGTTTTTCGCGCCCAGTAAACCCTCTTGCCAACCGCACAGCACTCATACACGCCTCGGTGCCCGAATTGACCATCCGTATCTGATCGATATTTGGAAGCATCGAAACGGCTAATTCTGCCAGCTGGGTCTCCAGCTCGGTCGGCATCCCGTAAGAAGTACCCAAATCTGCGCGCGCCTTTACGGCATCTATGACCGGTGCAAAAGCGTGGCCTAAAATCATCGGACCCCAACTTGAAATATAGTCGATCAGGCGATGGCCGTCTTCGTCATAGAGATACGCCCCTTTGGCTTTTTTGACAAATATAGGGGTTCCACCAACAGCTTTAAATGCACGGACTGGTGAATTGACCCCGCCAGGGATTACTTTTTGAGCTGCTCGAAAAAGGGCGCTACTCCGCTGATATAACATGCTTTAGTAAATTTTGGGTATGGAAAGCTCTTGACCAGGAAAAATCGTTTGAGCCTTGAGTTTGTTGTGTTCGATCAACAGATCAACACTGACTTTATATTTTTTAGAAATGCTGTAGAGTGTATCTCCTTTTTCTACGCGATGCACCGCTGGAGCAATGGGAGATTTTTTTTCTTCGACCGGTTCGTTTTCAACAAGGTCTTTGGTTTTGATCTTTCGGTCCGAATCAAAACGATGTAAGTCATAACGTTCAATCAGATCAATCAATTTATCAGGATATTTTGGATCGGTTGCATAGCCGGCTTTTTTCAAGCCCTTGGCCCATGCTTTGTAATTGGTAGATTTTATGTCAAATAAAAAATCGTAACGTGATCGTGTTTTTAAAAACAAAGAATGATCTCTATAAGATTCTTTGGCATCTTCATAGACTCTAAAACATTCGCCTTTTGCGTCATCGTCATGAAAGATTTGTTTACCCGTCCACTCCTTATGACATTTGATTCCAAAATGATTATTTGCTTCCTGAGCCAATCGCCCTTGGCCAATGGCCGACTCCAACAATCCTTGCGCTAAAGTAATACTGGCCGGAATTTTATAGATCCTCATCTCCTGTTGGGCTATGGGTGCAAAGGTCTCTATATAGGCCAATGCACGATCTTTATTGGTTATTTTGGTGGTTGGCGCGGAGGGTTTGGGTACTTCAAAAGGACTTTGTGTTTGCTTGGTTATGGCTTGTGAGGTGGAGGTCTTTGAGGTATTGATACGTACCTTTTTGGCTGTTCCACAACTCGTTAACATCAATCCAAAAAGGATGCAAATTAGTCCAAAAGCACGCCCCCTTTTTGGGCCAAACGTTGATTGATTCCTGCGATTCCTTGCAGCCCTCCCGTGTGGATAATAAGTACATTTTTGCCCCAACGCCATAAACCTTTATTTATAAGGTCAAAAATACCAAAAAGCATTTTTCCAGTATAGATAGGATCGAGGGGAATTGTAAACTTTTTTTTAAAATCGTTAATAAACCGAATTAATTCTGGAGGTGTTTTGGCATATCCCCCCATAGAATAATCATGGTTAATCATCCAATTGGAGTTGGGATTTAGTATTTCGACGCTGGCTTGTAGCGCTTTATTTCTGAGAACTGCAAAACCCAAATATTGTTGGTTTAACGCCCCTCCTAAGGCCAGTCCTGCAAGGGTCCCTCCAGTGCCAACGGGGGTGCAGATGGTTTCAAAATCCAAATCTTCTTGGCCTATAGCATCGGCACACCCCTGAAGGGCTAAGGTATTGGTCCCACCTTCTGGAAGGATCATATAATTTGGAAAACTTTTGGACCATTGTGTCAAACAATAAGGGGTCGCTTTTTCACGATATGCTACACGCGAAATATAGTGCAATTGCATGCCTTTGCTTTTACAAAATTGAAGCGTGGGATTTTGCGCATGGCGCTCTGCCCACTCCAGGCCTCTTACAACCCCAACAGACCGAAGTCCAACCGCCGCAGTGGCCGCAGCGGTAGCTGCCAAATGATTGGAAAATGCACCTCCAAATGTAAGTATCCCCGTTTGCCGCAATTCTAGGGCTTTTTTTAGGTTGTAGTGAAGTTTCCAAAATTTGTTTCCAGAAACCTCCGGGTCAATCAAATCCCCTCTTTTAAGAGTCAGGTTTATCCCGTTAAGGGTTGTTAGGTATTGATTTTTGGTGTGTGTGTTCAAAATTTAGCAAACTGATTCGGTGTCTAAAGATACATTACCTTGGTCGAAATAGAAATTTGAAAGAAAACACTACCTTTAAAATAAAAAATGCCCTTAGAGCCCCTGCCCCCATTAGAAGAAGGAGACTATTATTATACCCCCGAGGGGTACCGGGTGTTTACCAAACAATACCACCTTAAACGAGGCTATTGTTGTCAAAGTGGCTGCCGCCATTGTCCTTATGGCTATGACCCCAAAAAGGGCTTTTAGTTAGGCATTATTTTTGTAGTAGATACGTTAAAAAAACAATGAAAAGATCAATTCTAATTTTGTTAATAGTACTGACCACGGGTTGTAGTAGCATTCGTGTA
>JAFMLE010000028.1 GCA_017852395.1 Flavobacteriaceae bacterium | reverse complement strand
GCAAATCTATCCTATGGCCATGTGTTTAATGAAGAATTTCAGGGGTTCAACCCCAAAAATCTCAACCGCCTCAATCTATGGTTAAGTTATAATCCTTCGGAGGTTTTGCAAAGCAGTATTTTTGTTCGAAAAGGAAAAAGTATCGGCTATAATTTGGATGATTTGGCCGTGGGCAATTCCTTGTTTTTGAGTTTCTCCAACAGCCTTCAGGTCAGTGATCAATTTCGAATGGACTTGCGCCTGCGCTATTCAGAATTGGAAAATCGAACCGATGGTAGTCTTTATTTCAAGGGGTATATTGCAAGGCTCAACCTCAACTATCAATTTAACAATGCCCTTTCTTTTCGTTTGGTTGGTGAGTTTAATGATTTTGACCATCAGTTTTTTATTCAGCCGCTTCTGAAGTGGAATCCAACTCCTTTTACGATTTTTTACGTAGGAGGAAATAACAATTATAAACACTATGATGAGATCGCAGGCTATCAAATAGAAGCTGAGCAAGTCTATCTCAAATTCCAGTATTTATTTCAGCTCTAATTTGCTAATGACTGCAAATAGCGTTCGGCATCAAGAGCAGCCATACATCCAGTGCCAGCAGCGGTTACGGCTTGTCGATATTCTTTGTCTTGCACATCACCCGAAGCAAAAACTCCTGGTAAGTTGGTTTTGGTCGATTTGCCTTTGGTGATTAAATACCCCGCCTCATCCATATCGAGTTGGCCTTTAAAAATATCGGTGTTGGGTTTGTGACCTATGGCGATAAATAAACCCGTGATCGAAATTTCTTCTTTTTCTCCGGTTTGATTGTTCAAAATTCGGAGTCCTTCAACCACCTGTTCGCCAAGGACTTCATCAATTTCAGAATAATATCTCAAATCGATATTTGGGGTGTTGGTCACCCGGTGTTGCATGGCTTTTGATGCGCGCATGCTTCCTTTTCGAACCAACATGGTTACTTTGTTGCAGATATTGGCCAAATAAGTAGCCTCTTCGGCGGCAGTGTCTCCACCTCCAACAATGGCGACATCTTGTCCTTTGTAGAAAAAACCATCGCATACCGCACAGGCTGATACGCCTCCACCTCGAAGACGTTGTTCGCTGGGCAATCCCAGATATTTTGCAGAGGCTCCTGTACTGATAATTACGGTTTGAGCTTCAATTGCATCACCCCCTTCTATATAGGCCTTATGGATGCCCCCTTTTTCTTGAGAAAACTCAACCTTGTTGATGTGTCCAATACGGACTTCAGTGCCAAAACGCTCTGCTTGTTGTTGCAGTTGCACCATCATCTGTGGACCATCGATGCCCTCAGGATAGCCCGGGAAGTTATCGACCTCGGTCGTTGTGGTCAATTGCCCTCCGGGTTCCATACCTGTATATAAAACAGGTTTTAGATCGGCACGGGCTGCATATATTGCTGCTGTATAGCCGGCGGGGCCACTTCCGATAATTAGGGTTTTTACGCGTTCCATAATCCTATAATTTTTGTAAAAATAAGTTTTTATCTATTGGAAGCCTCAGGAATATCCATCAATAATCATTATTGAGAATTTGAATAATTTATACTTTAGCAGCTACAAATTTCTATTTTGAAAAAATTCGTAATCCTTTTTTTTCTGGTTGCGGCTTGCCAACCCATCGAGCCTTCTGCACAAACAATAATCGACCAATCGATTGCCCGTTATGGGGGATCAGAATGGAGCCAAGCGCACCTTAATTTTAGGTTTAGAAATCACACCTACACCTTGAAGCGGGACCATCAAAATTTTATTTATACCCGTCAGTCACTTGATGATTCTTTGCCCTACAAGGATGTGATTACATCTTCAGGAGCTTTTACAAGAACCCTTAATGAGCAACCCATTGCACTATCGGACAGCCTCAAACAGCTATATGCTTCATCGGTAAATTCTGTATTGTACTTTGTACAGTTACCCTATATTCTCAATGATGGAGCAGTAATAAAGGAGCGGTTGATGGACAGTGAGATTGCAGGCCAGTCTTATTATACGCTTAAAATCACCTTTCAGCAAGAGGGCGGTGGAGAAGATTATAGGGATGCGTTTAGGTATTGGATCCACCAAACAACTTATGAGATCGATTATATGGCTTATAATTATCAAACCTCTGGTGGTGGAACCCGATTTCGGGTGACCACCTCAAAAAATAAAGTAGCGGGCTTGACCGTTCAGGATTATGACAATTATAAGGCGGATGAAAAATTTCCACCATTGGACAGCTTGCCCGTTTACTTTGAGCGTGGCAATTTGCAAAAAGTATCTTCTATAATCAATACTGATTGGACTAAGGTTTGGGATTAGCAAGTTTCCAATCTATCGATACAATTTTGTAGTCATAAGAAGCCCTAAGGTAGTGTGGAACAAAATTTTGATCCACAAAATAACTGCTTCTCTTTTGGTTTAGGAAGAGTCCTGTTTCTTCTTCATAGGCATCATTGGTAATCAAGCTGATGCGTCCATCATGATCGACTGCCGTAGCGACAACCCGATAGTTTTGTTGATCCAAAAAATAATACCAAATATCCGTACTGTCTGCCTTAGGGTAAGTTGCTTTTAGAACAACGGTTTGTTGATTTGTAAAGAGTTTTTTGGGGCCTAAATATTCGAGCTGTGTATCGGGGTCTAACAATTTGTAGGGTTGCCAAAAAACATAAAAGGCTCCTTGTATGCTCCTGCGAGCAGCCGCAATTTCTTCAACATTGTATATCGGCTGATTATCAAGTGTCAGTTGCAGTTCTTCGGACGCCATTGTAGCAAAGTAGGTCCCTGATTCTGATGCCCATTGCTGTGAGGCATAAAATGGATTGAAGCTATTGAAATGTTGTTGGTCAACGATCTTTTCAACGGTTCCGTCTTCAAAGTAAAAGACGGTTTTTTTGTTATAGCGAATCGCAGATACATTTTCCCAAAGTGCTTTTCCGCCATGTGCATTTATTGATTTTTCGAGCAAAATAGTTGCTTCATTAGGTGTTTTGCAATGGCTAAAAAGCAATAAACATACGATGGAGGGAACAATAGAATTTTTTTTTGTAATTAGCATAAACTTCAAATCGTTAAGATTTGTAATTTAGAACATAATCTATAAATCATGAAAAAACAAAGGATAATCAAAACCGGAATTTTGACACTTTTTTTATCGTTGGTCACAAATCCAATCGTACAAGCACAAACAAAATATTCTAAAAGTTTCATCAAAAAACAAAAAGCCAATGTTGAAACCTTGGTAGCTGCCCGCCACAAAAACACTCAGGTGATGGTTGATAAGATATTTAGTTTTGCAGAGCTCGGATTTCATGAAGTGGCATCGTCGGCCTATTTGACGGGCTTGCTTCAAGAAGCAGGTTTTGAAATCGTTTATGGTGTGTCCGATATTCCTACCGCTTGGTTTGCCCGTTGGTCCAATGGTGCGGGACCAGTAATCGCTTTAGGAAGTGATGTTGATTGTATTCCGAAAGCCTCTCAATATCCAGGTGTAGCTTATCATAAGCCCATTGTTGAGGGTGCTCCAGGACATGGTGAAGGACACAACGCAGGCATTCCGCTCAACATAACTGCGGCCATGGCCCTGCAAGAGGTGATGACTCAAAACAATATTGGTGGTACACTGGTATTGTGGCCCGGTATTGCAGAGGAGTTAGTAGCATCAAAAGCCTGGTTTGTCCGCGATGGCTATTTTGACGATATAGACATGTGTATTTTTACGCATGTAAGCAGCAACCTCTCCGTATCGTGGGGGCAAGCGCGAGGCACAGGCTTGATTTCGGTAGAATACACCTTTGAAGGCGAGGCAGCGCACTCTGCTGGTGCACCATGGCGCGGCCGAAGCGCCCTAGATGCTGCAGAACTGATGAACATCGGATGGAATTATAAGCGCGAACACCTGCACCCCCTCAAAAGATCCCATTCTATATTTACAGATGCTGGAGACCAACCCAATGTGGTACCCTCCAAGGCCTCGATTTGGTTTTACCTAAGAGATGTAACCTATGAGGGTATTATGAAAATGTATAACGATGCCAATAATATCGCTGCAGGTGCAGCAAAAATGACTGATACACAGTTCAGCTCCCGTGTTGTCGGAACCGCATGGCCCAGACACTTTAATAAGGTTATTGCAGAGACGATGTATCAAAACATTCAAAAAGTCGGTTTGCCCCAGTGGTCTGAGGAAGACCAAACCTTGGCAAAGGCCGTACAACAAGAAGTCAATTCGGACACCACCAATGGATTGGCAACGGCCTTGTCAGAACTCGGTAAGCCAGCAGCTTATCCTGTCAGTGGGGGTTCGGACGATATCGGAGACGTCTCATGGAAAGTACCCACAGTAACCCTACGTTTTCCTTCTAACATTCCGGGCTTGCAAGGACACCATTGGTCTAATGCCATAGCCATGGCTACACCAATTGCTCATAAAGGAGCAACAGCGGGTGCCAAAGTAGTAGCCATGACGGTTCTGGACTTTTTGACACAGCCCCAATTATTGGCCCAGGCCAAAGATTATTTTGTCAACGTCCAGTCCAAAGAGACGCAATACAAGCCCATGATCACTGTAGATGATCCAGCACCAGTAGAGCTCAATACGCAAATCATGCAAACCTTTAGGCCTGAGCTCGAAAAATATTTTTATGATGAAACAAAATATGATTCCTACCTCGAGCAATTAGGGATTTCCTATCCAACCCTCAAAAAAGATTGATGCAGTATCGGAAATTAGTAGTCTATATTTCAATTATTTACAGTGGTTTATTGCTAGGCCAAAATCGCGTATCCGCATCCGATTCTTTAGCAATAACGAAGGTATTGTATGCCCAGCAAGAAGCTTGGAATTTAGGGGATATAGACGCTTTTATGGAGGGGTATTGGAAAAGCGATCAATTGGTGTTTTCGGGTGCCGCTGGGCCTACTTATGGTTGGAAGGCCACCCGAGATCGATACATCAATAACTATCCGGATCAACCCACTATGGGGAAACTTCGTTTTACCTTATTGAATTTGCAGCAGCAAAGCCCAACAATAGTTCAACTTATTGGGAAGTTTGAGTTGTTTCGAGAAATGGGTGATGCCAGTGGATATTTTACATTAATATGGCGCAAGTTTGGAGACCGTTGGTTGATCGTAAGCGACCACACTTCGGCGTCAGTAAATCATGATTGATGAATTCAAAAAAATTGGGCCTATTTCTAGGGCCATTGTTGTTTACGGCAACGTTATTGATTTTTAAGCCCGAAGGCCTATCTGATCAAGCCCATGCCGTTCTGGCTACAACCCTATGGATTGCAGTTTGGTGGATTACTGAAGCGGTGCCAATTGCTGTTACTGCACTATTGCCCATTGTTTTGTTTCCACTTTCTGGAGGTTTGGACCTTACCCCAACCACAGGTGCCTATGGGCATAAATATGTTTTTTTGTACCTCGGAGGTTTTATGTTGGCCACCGCCATCGAAAAATGGAATTTGCACAAGCGAATTGCACTCAATATCATTGCTTTTATCGGTGCAGATATCCAAAAGATTATTTTGGGTTTCATGCTTGCTACAGCCTTTTTGTCTATGTGGATTTCCAATACCGCAACGGCGGTAATGATGCTTCCTATCGGAATGGCAATCATTAAGCAATTGAAAGATAACCCCGAAACCATTGAAGACGAAAATCGTATCTTTGGAAAAGCCTTAATGTTGGGCATTGCCTATAGTGCATCTATTGGAGGCGTTGCAACACTTATCGGAACACCCCCCAATTTGGTCCTAGCCGGAGTGATTTTGGAAACTTATGATTATGAAATTTCTTTTTTTCAATGGTTTCTTTTTGGCGCACCCATTGCAATTTTTTTGTTGATTTTATGTTGGGTCTATCTCACCCGTTTTGCTTTTACATTTAAACAAAAAGCGTTTCCTGGAGGGCAAGCAGAGATTGATCGACTCAAAAAAAACTTGGGCCCCATGTCTTACGAAGAAAAAATGGTTGCTGTCGTTTTTGGGCTTGCCGCATTTTGCTGGATTTCTAGAACCTATCTTTTGCAGCCGATTATTCCGGGCATTGACGATACCATTATTGCAATTTTCTTTGCGATAGTTCTTTTTCTAATTCCTTCAAAAAACCAAAAAGGAGTGCTGATACGCTGGGAAGAAGCGGTGCAAATCCCTTGGGGTATCATCATCCTCTTTGGGGGAGGTATGGCACTTGCCAAAGCCTTTGACAGTAGCGGATTGGCGCTATGGTTGGGCAATCAAATGACGTTGTTGCAAGGCGTAAGCCTTTTGCTTTTGATTTTATTGCTGGTCACCGCAGTGAATTTTTTAACAGAAATCACATCCAATCTTGCAACTACAGCCATGTTGATGCCAGTATTGGCCCCCATGGCCCTCAAAGTCGATGTGCATCCGTTTGCGCTTATGGTTGGTGCTGCTGTAGCCGCCTCTTGTGCGTTTATGTTGCCTGTTGCTACGCCTCCCAATGCGGTGGTTTTTGGCTCGGGCTACCTTCGTATTCCAGATATGGTACAAAAGGGGATTTGGATGAATCTAATTTCTATCCTAATCGTTACGCTGATGGTTTATTTTGCAATTCCTTGGTTATGGGAAATTGACTTGGGGAGTTTCCCCTCCAATTTGAAATCCTTACCCTAATTTAAAAGTCAAAATAGGTGTTTGGGAATGGCTCATTGGCTAACGTAAAATGCCACCACTCTTTGCTGTAGGGTTTAAAACCGTGTTTTTGCATGACAGCAGCCAACAAGTTTCGATTGTTTTTTTGAATATTGTTCAGTTGCTCAAAGTCCCGCCAAGAACGAGGACCAAAAAAATCCCAAGACCCACCCATGTCTAAAGTCTGGTTTTTGAGGTTACCATTTAAATAAATAAGCGTAACATCTACGGTGCTTCCACGACTATGCCCGGATCGTTCTGCGATATATCCTGCAGCAAATAGACTGTCTTTGCTTATGTGTGGATAATAGTCTTTTTTGTTAAGCGTGTCTCCCGACAAAGTGGCCCAGTGCATAAAATCATTGACCGCCTTTTGCGGACGATAACCGTCATAGAGTTTGAGGCCTAAGCCCATTGCTTCGAGTTCTGTTTGAACATGCTCTAACGCCTTGAGGCATTCTATGGTCAAAATTTCTTTGGGGGCTTCATAACCCGCTACGGGTCTGCCCATAAAATTTTGATTTGTAGCATAACCGAGCTCTACCGTAAGATTGGGCAAGTGATTTTTAATTAAATCAAACCCTTTTGGGGGTTGGTATGTCTGGCAGCCGATCCAAAGAAGACTGCATTGCAAGCCGATCAATAGTTGTATGATACTCTTATTGATTTGCATCAAATGATCCGTTTGGGATTGAGTATTTGGTGGGGGTCAAAAAGGGCTTTGAGTTGTTTCATTATAGCAATTTCAACTTCGCTTTTGCTGGTGTTGAGGTAGTCTTTTTTATGCAGTCCAATCCCGTGTTCTGCAGAAACGGACCCATTATTTTCTTTGAGTTGGCGATAGACCACTTCGTTAATTGCTTTGATGATTTCTGGACTGTTTTGTTTTTTTCCTATAATAAAATGAATGTTGCCGTCGGCAACATGCCCAAAAGTAAAAATACGATCTACAAATGACAAGGCGCGGAGTTCTTGCGTGATGCTGTCAATTATAGATCCAATTTTAGGTATGGGGAGGCTGATATCAAAATGCTGATCATCTTGTGCTTGGGCAGCCAAAACAGAGACGTCTTCGCGTATTTGCCAAATGGTATTAAGTTCTCTTTGAGTCTGCGCCAACACACCATCGAGTATGATGTCAGTTTCGAGTGCTTCGGTGATAAGCGTTTCTAATCGCAAAAAATCATTTTCAGGATCATTGCCCATGGTTTCTATAAAAACATAATATGGATAGTCTTTGGGCAACGGTGCAGTATGTATAGACGGCGGGGTGGTCATGGTCTCAAAAGTGTGTTGCCACATGAGTTCAAAACCACTAAGTGTACCTCCCAGCCCCTTATCAAGATGTTTCAATAAGTCCAATACCTTTGCGTAGTTTTGGACCCCCACTAGTGCAGAGCTTCTCGTTTTGGGTGCTTGAGTAAGCCTCAAAACTACTTTAGTAATGATGCCTAGCGTGCCTTCACTGCCAATCAAGAGTTGTTTTAGATCATAACCCGAGTTGTCTTTGATGATTTTTTTGAGAGAAGAAACGATACGACCATCGGGAAGCACATATTCTAATCCAAGAACCAGTTGCCGCGTCATTCCAAAACGAAAAACACGCAATCCACCCGCATTGGTTGCCAATGCACCACCAATTTGTGCAGAGCCTTTGGCGCCAAAATTTAGGGGAAGCATGAGGTCGCGTTCTGCAGCAGCATCAATCAAGTTTTCAATAATTACACCGGCCTGTGCTGTCAGGGTTTTGCTGATTGGATCTACCTCTTCGATGGTGTTCATTCGTTCTAAGGATAAAACAAGTTGATGGGGTTGGGTTTCTGTTCCACCGACAAGATTGGTAAGGCCACCATGCACCACCACTTCTTGTTTGAGTTGGTTGCACAATTGCAAAATCGCAGCTACCTCTTGGGTTGATGCAGGAAGAACAACAGCAACCGCTTGCAAGGGTTGATCCATTTTCCAAATGTGATGATAGCGTTCTAAGAGGGCTTCTTGATCCAAAACAGCTTGGGGACCACAAATCGAAACTAGATGTTCTACGAGCGTCATAATTTTTTGTTCTAAAAAAGGTCCAAAGGGCTAACCCGAAGATAGGGTGTTTCTATCGGTGTGCAAAACACAATTTTGGTGTTTTTTTGTTCTGCTTTGCAAATGGTTTAAATTTCTTATTTTAGCAAAAAAAATTGTGATGCGCTCTTCGAGTTTTATTGCCCGTATATTGTTGCTATCTGTTTTGTTTAGTAGTGTTGCACCTTCGTTGCAATTGTTGACAGACTCAGAAGATTTCTATATGGTTTTTGTTCTCGAAGCCGAAGATGAAAAAGAATCTGAGGAGTCAAAAAAAGCGCATGATTTGTTTTTGGCTTTAACAAGTGAAGCTTCTAAATCTATTATAGCTGTTCATACAATACCGGTTACTTCTGATCAATCTATTGTAGCAGTTTCTCTAAGTCTAGAAAATCCTCCTCCTGAAGTATAGGTTTAGTTCAGTCCTTAATTTATTCAAGTTTATAGTTTCACCGACCAGTTAACAATGGTCAACAAAATTTTTTATGAAAAATTTATTTAGCAATTTAAAGGGTGATGTCCTAGGAGGGCTCACCGCAGGGATAGTTGCACTTCCTCTTGCATTGGCGTTTGGAGTTAGCTCTGGTTTGGGACCAAGTGCCGGACTCTATGGGGCGATATTTCTCAGTTTTTTTGCCGCTTTTTTTGGTGGTACACCGACACAAATTTCGGGACCTACGGCGCCAATGACTGCGATCAGTATGGTAGTTATTGCCGGGATTATTGGTGCCAATGACGGAGATGTGGGCAAAGCCTTACCCTACATTCTTATGGTTTTTCTTCTAAGCGGTTTGTTGCAAATCGTTTTGGGAGTTGCTGGATTGGGTAAATACATCAAATACATTCCATATCCTGTAGTTTCTGGGTTTATGACAGCGATTGGTGTTATCATTCTAATAACGCAAATTCTTCCTGTTTTGGGATATGACGTTAAAAAAGATGCTACTTATGTAGAGACTTTTAAGCCATTTGCCGAAGAGCAACTACTCGAAAAAATTCTTCAAGACGAATCCAAAGAAGGACTTCTTGTATTGGAAGATTTTCAAGAAACCATCAATCGTGCCCAAGAGATTGACAACACCCAGATTCAAATGGAGGCCGAGTTTATGGCCGGAAAAAGTGCTTCTGGAGTCGTAGGAAGTCTACGTCTTGTAGGGCGTGCCTTACAGAACATCAATTGGATCGAGTTTGTCTTGGCTGCGTTGACAATTTTTATCATATATGGTTTTAAACGGGTCACTACTGCCATACCCAGCACCTTGGTTGCCCTGCTGGTTGTCTCGGGAGGGGCGGTTGCCTTAGGGGTCGATTATCGTCCAATTCAGGAGATACCCAGCGGATTTCCAACGTTCAATTGGCA
>JAFMLE010000017.1 GCA_017852395.1 Flavobacteriaceae bacterium | reverse complement strand
GCCCTTAAAATTTTATCATGTTACGCCTCTATTTTAGCCTGTTTTTGGCATTTTTTTCAATTTCAAATCCCTTATCAGCCCAAACAACTCCCTATTTTGAAACCCCAAAAAAGCAATTTACCCTTCCTTTTGAATTGGCGCATAACTTGGTTATTATCCCTGTGTATATTCAAGGGATTCGTTTTCATTTTATTCTAGACACCGGGGTTAATTATACGCTCCTATTTGTGAATCATAAGACCGATCTTGCCCATTTTGACACCCATCCCATATTGATTACTGGATTGGGAAAGGGAGTGCCTGTAGAAGCGTATAAAACCACAGGCCATGCGATTCGGATTGGTAAAATGACCTTAAACGATCAAACCATATTGTTGTTTGACAAAGAAAATTATGCCTTTGCAAAAAAAATGGGTACACAAATTGATGGGGTCATTGGGGCTGCTTTTTTTAAAGATATAGTGGCAACCATCAATTATTCTAAGAAAAAAATTAAAATTTCTTCAGTAGAAAACTTTACAGCTCCAAAATCCAAAAAACTCAAAGAAATTCCGTTAGAATTTCACAATAACAAGCCTTTGATACGGGCAAAAGTGACCCAAAATGATCAAGATTTTGAAGGCACATTTTTGCTCGATAGCGGTTCGAGCGACGCACTGTGGTTGTTTGAAAATCGCATGGACCACTTTGATGAACCACTTTTTTTTGAAGATTATCTAGGGCATGGAATCAATGGCGATGTTTACGGAAAACGAAGTAAAATAGATGTTTTTGACCTTGATTTTATCAAATTAAAACAGGTAAAAGTAGCCTACCCTGAGCAAAATGCACTGATCAATATGACTTTAAAAGATGATCGTTTGGGCAGTATAGGTGGAGAGTTGCTTAGTCGATTTAGTGTCACTTTGGACTACACCAACAAAAAACTCTATCTGCGAAAAAGCACCCGCGTCAAGGCCCCTTTTTATTACAATATGAGTGGGATTTCTTTAGAACACGATGGCGTAGAAATGATAAAGCAACGGACGCACACCCCAAACCGGATCAATGATCAAGACTCCAATACCACTGGAAGTATTGAAATATTTTTAAGAGACCAATTTACCATTCGGTTAACCCCTGTTGTGGTCATCGCCCAAGTGCGACCCGATTCTCCTGCCGCCCAATCTGGCATACAAGTATCCGACCAATTATTGCGTGTAAATGGCAAAAATGTACGCTTTCTAAAGCTCGATCAAATCAATGGACTGATGCAAATAAAACCGGGATCACAACTGCGACTCAAAATAAGAAGAGACGGTCACATTTTGCACAAATCATTTCGGGTCACCTCCCTGCTCGAATAGCTCATTATTGGGTTTCTACGACCGTGCCTTGTATTCTGAGGGCTACTACTGATTTGTTTTTAGCATTCGACGTAACGGTGATTGTTTTTCTAAAAACCCCCAACCGATTGGTGTCATACCGTACTTGGATTTCCCCTTTTTCACCGGGTGCAATTGGGGCTTCTGGTTTTTTAGGGATCGTACAACCACAGGACGATCGCACCTGATCAATGCTGAGCGGTTCTGAACCGCTGTTTGTAAACACAAAAGTTCGCAAACCGTCACTGCCTTTGGTAACCGTACCAAAATCAATAGACTCGGTTTCAAAAGTGATTTCTGCTTGGCTTTCTTGTGCACAAATAAAGAAGCTAAAAAGAAGGCTTAGGGAGAGGAATAAATTTTTCATCGCATTCGAATTTATTTTGATGGGGATCAAAAAGAGGTTTTGATACATAAAATAACAACTATTTTTTTGAAGTCCAATTAGGGTTCTTACTTTTGTTGACACTAAATTAAGCCAAAAATTATGGGTAGGGAGATTCCATCAAAATTTGAATCCGCAAAACGGGAACAAAAATGGTATGATTACTGGATGTCACATCAGTATTTTAGATCCGTACCCGACGGTCGAACGCCCTACACCATCGTCATCCCTCCACCAAATGTCACAGGTGTCTTGCACATGGGGCATATGCTCAACAATACCCTTCAAGATATTTTGATACGCAAGGCCCGCATGGAAGGTTATAACGCCTGCTGGGTGCCCGGTACAGACCATGCTTCTATTGCAACCGAAGCCAAAGTGGTGGCCAAGCTCAAATCGGAAGGGATTGACAAAAAGACACTAACTAGAGAGGATTTTTTAAAACATGCCTGGGAATGGACCCATGAATATGGTGGCGTCATTTTAGAGCAACTCAAGCGATTGGGATGTTCTTGCGATTGGGACCGGACCAAATTTACGCTCGACGACGATATGTCCGCGGCCGTAATCAAAGTGTTTGTGGAGCTACACGAAAAAGGACTGATATACAAAGGCTACCGAATGGTCAACTGGGATCCTGAGGCACAAACCACCCTTTCGGACGAAGAGGTCATCTACGAAGAAAAGCCAGGACAACTCTATCATATCAAATATGCTGTGGTAGATTCTGAAGAATATGTGGTTATTGCGACCACACGACCCGAAACCCTGTTTGGTGACACGGCGGTATGTATTCATCCAGATGATGAACGATTTGCTCACCTCCACGGCAAACAAGTCATAGTCCCGGTAGTCAATAGGACCGTTCCGATAATCACAGACACCTATGTAGAGCAAGAATTTGGAACGGGTTGTCTAAAGGTAACCCCCGCTCACGACCCCAACGATAAGTTGTTGGGAGAAAAACATCAATTACAATTTATAGATATTTTCAACCCCGATGGCACCCTCAATCAAGAAGGAGTACATTATGCGGGTCAAGACCGGTTTGTGGTTCGCAAATCCTTGACTAAGGAATTAGAAACACTCGGAGTACTTGTTAAAAAAGAAAATTATACCCACAAAGTAGGAACATCTGAAAGAACCAAGGCTATCATTGAGCCGCGTATTTCAGAACAGTGGTTTTTGAAAATGGAAGCACTAGCCCAACCCGCAATAAAAGCGGTCTTGGAATCGGAAGAAATCGAATTGCTACCTGCTAAATTCAAAAACACCTATCGTCATTGGATGGAAAACATTCGCGATTGGAACATCTCGAGACAACTTTGGTGGGGCCACCGTATTCCGGCTTATTATTATGGATCGGGAGTGGCGGATTATGTCGTGGCAGAAACCCCTGAGCAGGCTCTAGAAAAAGCCCGACAAAAATCAGGAATTGCTACATTAGTCCAAGCCGACCTAAAGCAAGAAGAAGACGTATTGGACACCTGGTTTTCTTCATGGTTATGGCCAATTTCGGTTTTTGATGGGGTGGTACACCCCGACAACGATGAAATCAATTATTACTACCCCACTCAAGATTTGGTTACAGGCCCAGATATCCTATTTTTCTGGGTAGCTCGTATGATCATGTCCGGTTATGAATTGCGGGATGCACCTCCTTTTAAAAAGGTATATCTCACCGGACTGGTACGAGACAAACAGGGCCGTAAAATGTCCAAACAATTGGGCAACTCACCCGATGCACTCGGTCTAATCGATCAGTTTGGAGCCGATGCCGTTCGGGTAGGGCTCATGCTGAGCACTGCAGCAGGCAATGATTTGTTGTTTGACGAAAGTCTTTGTCAGCAAGGAAAGAATTTTACCAACAAAATCTGGAATGCCTATCGATTGATTCAAGGCTGGGAGGTCGATGACCAATTGCCCCAACCTCAAGCTTCTCAAATGGCATTAGAGTGGTATCAAACTGCTTTTTCGCAGTCTTTAGCAACCGTCAATGACCATTTTTCAAAGTATCGAATTTCTGATGCCTTGATGACCGCATATCGACTGGTTTGGGATGATTTTTGTTCGTGGTTACTCGAAATTGTAAAACCTCCTTATGGAGCTGCTATAGATGCTAAAACCCACGAAGCATTGATCGCTCTTTTTGAAAACAACCTAAAATTGTTACATCCCTTTATGCCTTTTGTAACCGAAGAACTTTGGCATGCCATTGCAGAACGCAGTCCCAAAGAGGCCTTGTTGATTGCCAAATGGCCAGAGGTAGGGACTATTGATGTTCAAGCGTTAGAACGTTTTACAATGATTCAAAATCTGGTGGGACAATTGCGCAATTTTAGAAAACAAAATCAAATTGGTTTCAAAGCGCCGCTTTCGTTAGTGGTTACCAACAGCCCAGAACATTTGCCCTATGAACCCGTGGTAAAAACATTGGGATTTTTGGATCAGATCGAGTACCAATCGGTTAGTAAGGAAGTCAGTGGCGGTCGTTTTAGATCGGGACAACTCGAATTTTTTGTGCCTCTAGAAAAAGCAATCGATGCTGAGGAAGAACGCAAAAAAATGGAAGAAGAACTCCGTTATGCAAAAGGATTTTTGGCCTCTGTACATAAAAAATTGCGCAACGAAAAATTTGTAGCCAATGCGCCAGAAAACGTAATTGCTTTGGAGCGAAAAAAAGCCGCTGACGCCGAAGAAAAAATTGCCCTGTTAGAACAGAGTCTCAAATTGCTTTAGCCGCCGATCAATTTGTCCACTTCTCGGATATATTCTTTCATTGCTTTTTTAGAAGAAATACGCCCCAGTTGCAACAATGCATTGAGTTTAAAAGCATTGATTATGGGTTTTTTGCTCCCCGGTTCTTGTGTGTTATTTGTAGCTCTTTTATAAAGTGCATAGAGCCTCAATAGCGTATCAGGGGGTATAGGATCCTGATAGCTATTTATTTGATCCACCTTTTGATTAAATACATTTTTTAAATCCTTCATCAGGTATGGGCAATTACATCAATTCCGCCTTTTACTTTTTGATTTAATACCACATTGATTGGAGTTCCTACAGGCAGGTATAGATCAACGCGTGACCCAAATTTAATAAATCCTGCGTCGGTACCTTGTACAATTGCATCACCCACTTTGGCATAATTAACAATTCGACGGGCCAATGCTCCAGCAATTTGTCGATAGAGTACTTCGCCAAAAGCGTTGTTTTTCATGACCACCGTTGTTCGTTCATTTTCTTCCGATGCTTTTGGATGCCAGGCCACAAGATATTTGCCCGGGTGGTATTTGCTAAAGGTAATTTCACCACTCATAGCATACCGTGTTACATGAACATTGATGGGAGACATAAAGATGGAGACCATCAATCGCTGATCTTTAAAATATTCTTTTTCAAACACTTCCTCGATTACCACCACCTTACCGTCTACGGGGGCAATAATGTGATGGTCATTTTTTGGTGTTATACGTTTTGGGTTTCTAAAAAATTGCAAAACCAAAATGAGCAAAGCCAAAGCCACAATTTGGATTGTTTTTTGAAGAAAAACAAGATCAATAAAATAATTGGCCGCCAATGCGATTGCTGCAGTAAACAAAAAACTGATACTAATAATCGTAAAACCTTCTTTATGAAACATGATAAAATAATTGAAGAAGAATAATGACAAATGGTGCAGTGTATATGATGCTGTCCATGCGGTCGTAAAATCCACCGTGTCCAGGAATCAAGCTACCGCTATCTTTTACACCTGATATGCGTTTAAATTGTGATTCGATCAAATCGCCTAAGGTTGCTAGCACTGTTATGGCAACCCCAAAAATCATCAACTGCCAACGGTCAAATACGGTATCATAAGTTGCGATAATACCACCCGTTATGATCGTGGCTAGTAGTCCTCCCATGAAGCCTTCCCAGGATTTTTTGGGTGATATTTTTGAGAACAAGAGTGTTTTTCCCCATTTTTTCCCAACCAAATACGCAAAACTGTTGTTGGTCCAGATCAATAAATACGTGATTAGCAAATAGCCTGGCCGATACGTTTCTTGGCTTCCAGTAATTAAAATGATACAAAAAACAGAAAATGTTAGGTATCCATAACTTAGGAAAAATCGGCTAAAAGATTTTTCGAAAATCCCTATTGGATAAAAAAGCCTTATGGTTAGCAAACAATTGGTAAACAAGGCCACCCAATTGATCACTTCAAGGGTTTTTTGAGGCAGCAAACCTTTGTAATGAAAATAGACCAAGCCTAATAATATCAAGGAGGGAAAGGGGCTTTTGTGTTTGTTGATTTTTTGGAATTCAATCAAAGCAAACAATCCAAAAAGCAAAATTATATTGTAGGCAAAAACAGGTCCTAGATACAAGGCCAAAACCAACAGTCCTACATAGAGCACTCCAGAAATACTACGAACCACCAACTCATTCATACGTTTAATCTTGTAGTAGTAAATAGATGTTTTTTGAGCTGGCACCTTGGGCTAAGAAGTTGTCTTTGTCTGTGTTGCTTTTTACGGTAAGATTAGTGATGTTGGTGGGTAGATTACCAAAATATTTTTGTTTGAGTTTGGACATTCCTTCGCTGACATCACGTGCAAATTGATCTGCTGAGGCATAGATGATGAGCTGTTCTGGAAGTTGATCAATCGACAGGGTCTCTATTTGATGCTGACAAACCAAAAAAGCTCCTTTGTTGGCAATTAGACATTCGCAAGTGATCAAAAGGGCTTTGTGTTTTTTGGAATCCAATGCTTGACTTTGAAGATCAAAGTGCACAGCAAGATCGCGATTTAGGCAGGCAATGTCCTCACGTTTCCATTGGTTTTCGAGAAGAATATTTTCGAAATTTTGAAGTGCCTTTTCATGCGTTTCTGTAAAAATAAACTTGCCTCCTTTTTCTGTAAATTTTTTAGCAAATTCGATCTCTACAGGGTCTTTCTTTTGGGGCATAAAAGGACTCTGTTGATCTTCATTGGCCTTAGGGGGGTCCTTTTTACCAAAAAAATTCTTCCAAAGGTTCAAATCAATTTTGTTTTTATTCTTTTTGCGTTTGTTTCTTGGTTGTAGGTTTTTTTATGTTGGTACTTTTTTTGCTTTCTGATGGGTTCTCCTCAAAGGGACGTTCGCCAAGAATAGCCACCAAATCATCCTTAAAGATAACTTCTTTATCCAATAAACGTTGCGCCAAGCGGGTAAGTTTATCTTTATTTTTTTTCAAAATATCAAGTGCCCGTTTGTATTGTGCTTCTATGATAAGTGAAATTTCTTTGTCAATTTTCTGTGCGGTTTCTTCAGAGTAGGGTTTTGTAAAGTTATATTCTGATTGGCCTGAGGAGTCATAATAGGTGATGTTTCCTATAGTATCGTTGAGTCCATAGACCGAAACCATGGCGCGTGCCTGTCGGGTTACTTTTTCTAAATCACTAAGCGCACCGGTAGATATTTTGTCAAAAATAATTTTTTCAGCCGCTCGTCCTCCGAGAGTAGCGCACATTTCGTCAAGCATCTGCTCGGTTCGGACAATCATTCGTTCTTCTGGCAGGTACCATGCTGCACCCAACGATTGACCACGTGGAACGATTGTAACCTTGACCAAAGGCGCTGCATATTTGAGTAGCCAGCTGACTAGAGCATGTCCGGCTTCGTGAAAGGCAATGGTTTTTTTCTCTTCGGCAGTAATGATTTTATTTTTCTTTTCTAGTCCGCCGACGATACGGTCCACAGCATCTAAAAAGTCTTGTTTGCCAACCGATTTTTTGTTTTTCCGTGCTGCAATAAGTGCAGCTTCGTTACATACATTTGCAATGTCAGCTCCAGAAAACCCTGGAGTTTGTTTGGCGAGAAACTCTACGTCAAGTGTTTTGATCACTTTGAGGGGTTTGAGATGTACTTTGAATATTTCTCTGCGCTCGTTGAGATCGGGTAGATCTACATAAATCTGTCGATCAAAACGACCTGCACGCATCAAGGCTTTGTCCAGAACATCTGCCCGGTTGGTTGCTGCCAATACGATGACATTGGTGTCGGTTCCAAACCCATCCATCTCGGTTAAAAGTTGGTTTAGGGTATTTTCTCTTTCGTCGTTGGATCCTGTGATATTGCTTTTGCCGCGTGCGCGACCAATAGCATCTATTTCGTCGATAAAGATGATGGAGGGCGATTTTTCGGTGGCTTGTTTAAAAAGGTCACGAACCCTCGAAGCTCCAACCCCAACAAACATTTCTACAAAATCCGAACCTGAGAGTGAAAAGAAAGGAACTTTGGCTTCTCCGGCTACGGCTTTGGCCAATAATGTTTTTCCTGTTCCAGGAGGTCCTACCAAAAGCGCCCCTTTTGGAATTTTCCCGCCAAGAACCGTATATTTTTTTGGATTTTTTAGAAAATCTACAATTTCTTGGATCTCTTCTTTGGCCCCTTCGAGTCCAGCAACATCTTTGAAAGTGGTTTTTACATTGGTGTTTTGGTCAAAGAGCTTGGCTTTGGATTTGCCAATATTAAAAATTTGACCGCCGGCACCTCCAGCGCCCCCTCCTGACATTCGACGCATTAAGAAAATCCATACACCAATAATAATGATGATGGGTAAGAAACTCATCAAGACATCGAGCCAGCGGTTTTCTATGGTACGAAACTCATAGCGGAATGCAATGTTGTTGCTTTCTGCTTTTTCGAGCTTGAGCTGAAAAAGTTCAAGATTGCCAACTTCAAATTGGTAGTGCGGTCCTTTGAGGTTTTCTTGACCCAAAAAATTGGTTGATTTTGCCCGTTCGTGAACCGGTTTGTTTAGCGCTTCGGGGGTCAACGAAATTTGGGCCAAATTTTTATTGATCACAATGACTTCATTGATGTCTCCATCATTTAGGAAACGCTCAAACTCACTGATGTTGGTCTTTTGTACATTTTGAAATCCGTTGTCACCGCCAAAGAGACTCATGCCCAATAACAAGGTGATCACGACGCCATAGATCCAATAGGCGTTAAATTTTGGTGCGTTATTTTTCTTTTGATTTTCCATAGTTTTTAATAGTTAGAGGCTATTGATGTTGTTTTTGCATCTCCCCATAAAGCTTCTATATTATAATAGTCTCTAATGTGTTTTTGAAAAACATGAACCACTACGTTTACATAATCGATCAATACCCAATCGGCATTTTCTAACCCCTCGGTATGGTAGGGTTTTTCGTGCAATTCTTTGCTGACTTTCTTTTGAATCGAATTGACAATTGCGGTTACGTGGGTATTGGATGTCCCGTTACAGACGATAAAATAACTACAAACGGTGTTTTCGAGGGCTCTTAGGTCTAACAGATTTATTTCGATGCCTTTTACATCTTCTATTCCACTAATAATATTTGTAATCAATGCATCAGCATCAGCATCTTTTCTGGCCATTAAGTTTTTTTATTTACACAAATTTATCATAATTTTTCGGCATAGTATGGATGACGTAAACCAATTCAAAATAATCAAACTTGATGCCACTCCATCTACCAGTTCATTCTTGCATGAAATGCATGCTCAGAAACTGCTAAATGCACCAACAATTGTGTGGACAAAATGCCAAACGCAGGGACGTGGACAACGGGATCGAATTTGGGAAACAGCGCCCAACGAAAACATTACGCTTAGTGTTTATAGTCCTTTGGATGGGATTGATGTCCAAGACGCGTTTTTGCTCAATGCGGCACTTTCACTTTTTTTGCTCGATTGGTTGCGGGAGTTGGGCATCCCTCAACTTTGTGTTAAATGGCCAAACGACATTTTGTCAGGCACTAAAAAAATTGCTGGTATTTTGATCGAAAATTTTATTTCAGGATCTTCACTACGTGCTGCAATTGTTGGCATTGGCGTCAATGTAAATCAGACGCAATTTGCACATCTTCCAAGGGCCAGTTCTTTAAAATTGTTGACAGGCCAACAATTTGATATTGATGATTTGGTGGCCCAATTGATCAAAAAGCTAAACATCTTTTTTTTCAATCCCCTTAGGTTAAGTAGTGTGCTTTTACCGCTTTATGAGTCGCATTTGTTCCGAAAAGACATGCCCATGCAGTTTGAGTTTGAAGGAGAGCGATTCGAAGGTGTTCTCAGGGGGATTTCTACTGAGGGTCACTGCCTGATTGAGCGGTCTGGGCGTTGCTTGGCTTTTGACACCATACGATTAAAATGGCACTATTAGCCCTTGTTCCATGAAGCAGGATCGGTACGCCAATGGCTCAAATTTTCAGCCGTTTGGGTGTCAATATAGTTGGTTTGTAGGGCGGCATCCAGCAAGGTGTTATAATCACTCAGGGTGTGAAGACTAAGTTGCGCTTGTTCAAATTGTTGTGTGGCGATTTCAAACCCATAGGTAAAAAGGGCCATCATGCCTAAAACATCACCCTGATTTTCGCGGAGTGCAGCAACTGCATTTAGGCTGCTTTTGCCCGTGCTTATAAGATCTTCGACCACGACAATTTTTTTGTTGGGTATCAAACTACCTTCGATTTGATTTTGACGGCCGTGTTTTTTGGGCTCGGGGCGTACATATAAAAAAGGAACATCCATGCGATCGGCAACCAGCATTCCGATGCCAATAGCCCCTGTGGCAACTCCAGCAATCTGAATATCGGTACCATATAATGCCTCAATTTGATGCGCTAGTTGCTGACTCAAATAATTTCGAATTTCGGGAAATGAAAGCGTAATTCTGTTGTCGCAATAGATTGGAGATTTCCAACCGCTGGCCCAAGTAAAAGGATTTTTGGGGTTTAATTTAATTGCCTTAATTTGCAATAAAAAAGTTGCTGTTTTTTTGGCAGTGTCTAGGTCATGAATCATACGCAAATGTATAAAGTTTTTTTCAATCAAAGGCCCCTGATTTTGACTACAAAACCCCCAGAAATAACCGATACCACCTTGGTGTTACCGATCAAATATACCGAAGCTAAAAACCTAATAAGAGCCTTAAAATCCAAACGATACCAATCCATTTATGTCTATCATCCCAAGGTAGATAAGTTGTGGAAACATTTTCACCAAAAATTTGGTTTGATAGAAGCAGCCGGAGGTTTAGTAAAACATCAAAATGGCAAGACATTAATGATTTTTCGCAATGGAAAATGGGATCTTCCCAAAGGGCGTATTGAAAAAAATGAACTCATTTTAGATGCTGCTCTTCGAGAAGTTCGTGAAGAAACCGGTGTTTTGGACTTGACGGTTATCAAACCAATTCAGGAGACCTTGCATATTTTTAAGCGTAATCACAAATACAAGTTAAAAAAAACCTATTGGTATTTGATGCATTCTAATTGCAGCAGGCCTTTGGTCCCTCAATCTTTGGAAGGTATCGAAAAGGCGGTATGGCTAACGAACGATGAGGTGAAGGTATGTTTGCAAAACGCCTATGCCAACATCAAAGTACATTTTTGACCGTTTAAACACGTACTTCGGGTGGGACTAATGAAGTATAATCTCCACCGTTTGCAATGATTTCTCGTACAATGCTACTGCTTATGTATGAGGTGTTTGCAGCGGTCAGAAAAAATACCGTTTCGATACCCGAAAGTTTTCTGTTGGTATGTGCGATGGCTTTTTCAAATTCAAAATCAGCAGGATTTCGCAATCCACGAACAATAAAATCTGCGCCAATTTTTTTACAATAATCAACGGTTAGCCCCGAATAATTGACCACTGTTATTTTTGGGTTGTCTTTATAAATTGCTTGAATAAAAGATTTTCGGGCATCCAAATCAAACATGTATTTTTTTTGACTGTTATCCCCAATAGCAACCACAATTTCGTCAAAAAGGTCTAAACTTCGCACGATGATATCGGTATGTCCCAATGTGATCGGGTCAAAAGAACCAGGAAAAAGCGCACGTTTCATGATATCATATTTGCTGGGATAAAGGTACTATTTTTTTGAAAGGGCACTTTGTAGCATGCCATAAAACAGTTCAAAGAGGCTGCGGCCCGTACATTGATTTTGCTGAGGAACAATACTGGCTCGTGTCAAACCAGGAACCGTGTTGATCTCCAACATATGCGGCTCGTTGTCAACAATAATAAAATCAACCCGAACCAAGCCACTAAGGTTGAGGTTTTGGTATAAGGATAAGACGATTTGTTGGAGGTCTTTTTCGATTTCTGGCGTCAAATCGGCGGGTGTTATTTCTTGTGATTTACCTAAATATTTGGCTTCGTAGTTGAAAAAATCTTCACCTGTAATGATTTCAGTAATGGGCAACACCTCGATTTTTCCGTCGAGGGTTACTGCTCCAACCGATACTTCTCGTCCAATAAGTGCGGTTTCGATAAGTACTTGATCATCTTCTTCAAAAGCGCTTAAAATGGCTTGTTCAAGTTGATTTTGATGATGCACCTTATAGACACCAAAACTGCTTCCCGCTTTGTTTGCTTTAACAAAACATGGCAGGCTGATTTTATTTAAAATTTCCTCAATCGCTATAGGATCTGATTTTGATAGTTGGGTTGATTTTGCCGTTTTAATCCCAATTTTTTTTGCGGCCTCCAAACACGCAATTTTGTCATAGGTAAGGGCCGCAACTTTGGAGGGACAGCTGGTGTGTGGCAGCTCAACGCGTTCTAGTATTTGAGCCAATTGACCATCTTCGCCTGGAGCGCCATGTACGGCATTAAAAATCACATCAAAACGGCGTGTTTCCTTTCTCTGTTTAAATTCAAATGTTTCTATATCCAACGGGTACTGATTGTCCTGTTCATCAACGACCATCCATTGGTTTGGACCAATTATAATACGATATACTTCAGTTAGTTTTTCCCGAAGGGTTTCAAAAACGACTGTTCCACTTTTTTCTGAAATTTCGGCTTCTGAAGTAAAGCCGCCATAGGCCACGCCAATCCTCATATTTAGGTATGATTAGGATACAAATGTATTAATAAAATAAGCCAATCGGTAACGGTTTGGATTTTATTATCTTTGGACCATAAAGTTATGAAACACCTTCGTTTTTTATTGAGTAAAATATTTTTCATCAATCTTTTTAAGGCCCTGTTTTATGGTGTCCTATTGGTGGTATTCGTTCTTTTTGGTCTGCGTATTGCTACGCACCATAACGACTATTTGGAAGTCCCAGATTTGACCTCGATACCCTTTGATCGAGCCGTGGTTATATTGGCCGAACAAGGTTTGCGATACGAGGTCTTGGATTCTGCAAAATTTAACCCTGAGGCTCCACCCTTGAGCATCTTGGATCATACCCCAGGTTTTGGTGATGAAGTGAAGGTAAATCGTAAAATTTACCTAACCGTAAACCCATCGGGCTATGGTAAGGTAAGTGTTCCGAATATTATTCAGATCACTAAGCGTAATGCGGTTTCTACCCTAAAAGCCGTTGGTTTGGATGTGGGAAAAATAACGTTTAGAGACAATATTGGCAAAAATATGGTATTGGAAATGCGTTTTGAAGGAGCAAAAATTGAGGCAGGGGCAACCGTTCCTAAAACTTCAAAAATTGACTTGGTTCTAGGTAATGGCAAACGATAAACAAAACTGGTCAGACGCGGAGTCCGATGATGAGTTGTACGAACATTTTCAATTTAAAGCAGATCCAGGGCAAGAGCCCCTTCGTGTTGACAAATTTTTGATCAATCGCATTGAAAATGCTTCTCGAAACAAAATTCAATTGGCTGCCAAAGCGGGTAATATCCATGTTAATAAAGCACCAGTAAAACCCAACTATAAGGTAAAAGGGGGCGATGTGGTTCAAGTACTTTTTAGTCATCCTCCTTATGAAAACCTATTGGTTCCAGAAGATTTGCCCCTCGATATCGTCTATGAAGACGACGCCCTGGTGGTTATCAATAAAGCCCCCGGAATGGTTGTTCATCCTGGTCATGGCAATTATTCGGGTACATTGGTCAATGCCCTTTTGCATCATTTCGAAACCTTACCACAAAATAATCAGCAACGGCCTGGTTTGGTCCATCGCATTGACAAAGACACCAGTGGTTTGTTGGTTGTGGCCAAAACCGAAACAGCGATGACCCATTTGGCACAACAATTTTTTGACAAAACCTCGGAGCGTGAATATATAGCCCTTGTTTGGGGTCGTATGGAGGAAGACTCAGGAACCGTGGAAGGAGCCATAGGTCGGCACCCAAAAAACCGGCTCCAAATGACGGTTTTTCCCGAAGGTGATCAAGGAAAACATGCCGTAACACATTATAAAGTCTTAGAGCACTTGGGGTATGTTACCCTAATTTCGTGTCGCTTAGAAACCGGAAGAACGCATCAAATACGGGTGCATATGAAACATATAGGACATACTTTGTTTAATGATGCACGCTATGGCGGTGATGCCTTGCTCAAAGGGACGTCTTTTACGAAGTATAAACAGTTTGTTGACAATTGTTTTCACCTCATGCCCAGACAAGCGCTGCATGCCAGAACCCTTGGGTTTGTACACCCCACTACGGGCAAAAAAATGTCCTTTGAAGCACCGCTGCCCGAAGATTTTTCTAACGTATTAGAACGTTGGCGACATTATGCACGCCATAAGTCTTTGGAATAATACTATCGAGGGATTTGATTTTGATCACTTTTGGACTCCATTTATTTAGTTTAATTTTGAGAAAAAAGGACGTATGAAGATTGTTATTTCACCAGCCAAATCACTTCAGTTAGATGGGGACCTCCCTGAAGTAGAATTCACACAACCAATTTTTTTAAATGCTGCCGCTCGAGTCAACACGGTTTTGCGAAAAAAAAGTGTTAAAGCGCTTGGCACACTGATGGGAATCTCTGAAAATTTAAGCAACCTCAACTGGCAGCGTAATCAAGAATTTCAACTCCCGTTCAGTCCAACCAATGCCCGACCAGCGGTCTATACCTTTAGTGGTGATGTCTATCAAGGATTGGAGGTTGGGACTTTGCAGGCTGCAAAAATTCCAGTCATGCAAGAACGTTTACGTATATTATCTGGGCTCTATGGATTGCTTCGTCCCTTGGATTTGATTCAAGCCTATCGGTTGGAAATGGGAACCACACTCAAAATAGGTTCTAAAAAAGATTTGTACGCCTTTTGGAAAACCAAAATAACGGCTGCAATCAATGAAGAGATGACTCAAGATGATTTATTAGTCAATTTGGCGAGCAACGAATATTTTAAAGCCATTGATGCTAAAAAGATTGATGCTACTATTGTCAGTCCACAATTTAAAGACTATAAAAACGGACAGTTAAAAATCATATCGTTTTTTGCCAAAAAGGCCCGTGGCGTCATGGCACGTTATCTCCTCGAAACTAATGCCAAAAATATTGAGGATGTATTGGCGTTTGCCGAAGATGGTTATCGGTATAGCGAGGCAGACACTAAAGACGCCTTGCAGCCCGTTTTTGTCAGATAATAAAGCATCAATTTTTTAAAAAAGGAGCCACACCGTTAATATGTGTGTTTCGGTAGTCGTCCAAAAATATTTTAGTCATATCGCTTTGACCTTCCAATAGACTGTCTTTGAGCATCTCATAGAGATCTGCATTTTGAAACGCCTCAAAATATCTTTTGGCAATTGGGGCATAGCTATAATGCCAAGGTTCATAGTTGAAACCAGTTCGTTCTGCATTATTGGGATAGGCGCAATAAAAACCATATTCGGCAGCATGGGCTTCGAGCCATAATCGAAGTTTTTCAAAAGGGCCGCCCTCGTGAAAATGGGTTGCCAGAAGCACGTCTCCTTCTACAGTTGCCCCTCCATCAATAATATCAATATCGGTTCCCCAGTGGTGACGCGATGTGCCCGGAAGGGTCGAATAGGTGATGATTTTTTTCCGATTTTCTTCGGGTGAAAGCCCCACTTCACGATTGGCGACATACTTGCGATTCCATATGGCTCGTTGCCTTTCGTAGGATCGGAAAGCAGAGACAACCTTTATGTTGATACCGGCCTTAGCCGCTGCTGCGGTCATTTGCTCTAACGCAGCCATTGCCTCGGGTTGTAATTGATAGTCCGTGCCGATCAAATGCGTGTCAGTTTTGCCCATCAATTGCAAAGGTGAAGGGCTGTTTTGTTGTGCTTGACAAGAATTGAGTAGGAGTAATAAAAAAAGAAATCCGGATGAAATTTTTAGCATAATGAGGTTTCGTTGAAGGCTAAAGTTAAAAGAAGATTTAATTAGAAAAAAATAACCGTTTTTTAAGCGGCGTTTTTTATTGAATTGCATCGTGCATTTTGAAACAAAAAAACAATATATTTGCGCTATAGGCGGGAGTAGCTCAGTTGGTAGAGCGTCAGCCTTCCAAGCTGAATGTCGCCGGTTCGAACCCGGTCTCCCGCTCTAATTTTTTCACAAAAATTAACACCTTCATTTCCATTAAATTACATCGGGTAACGTATATTTACCTATGCAACGTTTTTTCTTATTGCTGTTTTGTCTGTGGAGTGTTGTGCTGTTTGGTCAGCAACGCCAGTACCTCAAAGGAAAGCTTTTGTATCGCAACAGCAATGTAGTAGCTGCAAATGTGGTCAATAACACGGCACAACTCAACACAATTACCGACGGTAACGGCGAATTTGAGATACTGGCCGGTCTCAATGATGAGATTATTTTTTCTTCCGTACAGTACAACATCAAATCAGTAAAAATAACTTCGGATATTTTGATGAAAAATCGCTTGGTGGTCGAAGTCAATGACCGCGTAAATGCGCTTGATGAGATTGTAGTAGGCCCCGAAAATGTCGAAAAATTTCTCAATCTTAAGGAAGAAGAATTTAAAGGCTACGACTACTCGCAAGACAAATCGACCAAAATCAACAATGCCTTAGTAGATGATCGCGTGATGACCAACGGAGTTAATCTGATTAATGTTGCCAAGCTCATCGCACAACTGGTCAGCAATCGATCCGAAAATGGGCAGAAAAAGTTGAAACCATCAGAGGTATTGCCGTATGTGTTTGACGATCGGTTTTTTACTGCAGACCTGGGTTTGCAACAAGATCAGATCATCGGTTTTTTGGAGTATGTGGATCAAGAGTTGCCTACTCAAAAGTTATTAAAGCAGAGTGAGCAATTTATGCTTATTGATTATTTGATGGAAGCCAGTAACGCGTATCGCAATACATTGAAATAAACCCCCAAAAATTCAATGATGAAATCACTAGGCCTCCAATTGAAAATTGCCTTATTGAGTTTTATGGCCTTGGCCTTGTTTATGGCTTTAGTGCCACAAGACAACCACAAATTTTATGTCTCAACAACGACCTTGGATTACCGACCCCAAAACCAACAAATACAGATCACCATGCAACTGTTTATTGATGATGTGCAAGCGGTACTAAACCAAAGGTATGATGCCTCTTTGCGTTTGGCACCAGACAATGAAGCGGACAGAATTGTGGCCTATTTGGAAAAATATATTCGCCAAAAATTTGTGTTAGCCACTCCAGAACAAGAACTTGAGTATGCAATATTGGGGAAAGAATATCGCAACGATTTGGTTTTGATGTATTTAGAGCTTCCAATGGAAAGCCTGCCCGATAGGTTAATCATCAAAAATCAAATCCTCTTTGATCTTTTTGACGAACAAAAAAACATACTACACTTTAAAAATGGCGCGTATAGAAAAAGCATTCTTTTGACGGCCGCTAATCCGCAAGAGCAAATTTTAACTACCGCCAATTAACACATCTTAATTACATTTAATACATGGACCAAATTTTCATTAATATAATTACATTTAAAGCCACAAATAAAATGACAATGAACAAATCTTTTTTACTGTTATGCAGCATTCTTATGACCGGTTTTTCGGCCATTGGTTTTGCTCAAGAAACACCGACAGAGCGTGCTCCTGGTCACCTCAATAACAACAAGTTTAAACAGTTGTACGAAGAATTTTCGACTCCAAACAGCTACCGAACTGCTTCGGGAGCTCCTGGCGTGGACTATTATCAACAACAAGTGAACTACAAGATGGATATTGAGTTGGATGATAAAAATCAAAAAATTTATGGAGACGAAACCATAACATACATCAACAATTCTCCCGATGCCTTAGAATATCTTTGGGTACAACTCGATCAAAACATCCGCAAAAAAGATGCACCAGCATTGGAGAAAAATGGTTCTGGAATGTCGCCCTTAGCACAGCCCGGCAGTTTTGCCAAAGACTTTTTGGAAAGCCCCTTTGATGGAGGATTTAACATCTCTGAAGTCAAAGATGCCAACGGGCGTGCTTTAAAGCACACCATCAACATGACCATGATGCGTATCGATTTACCGCAACCCATCAAAAGTGGTGAATCGTATCAATTTTCGATCAAATGGTGGTATAATGTCAATAATCATGTCACCAACCGTGCCCGTTCAGGGTATGAATATTTTCCAGAGGATGGAAATCGTACCTATGTGATCGCGCAATTTTTCCCTAGAATGGCTGTTTACAATGATGTTGAAGGTTGGCAAAACTACCAGTTTTGGGGCAACGGCGAATTTGCCTTGAATTTTGGAAACTATGAAGTCAATCTCACCGTGCCTGCAGATCACATCGTAGATGCAACTGGTGTGCTTCAAAACCCCAAGGATGTGCTTACAAGAACCGAATATAATCGTTATAAAGAAGCACAAAATTCTTTTGACAAACCCGTAATTATTGTTACTCAAGAGGAAGCCACTGCCAAAGAATCACAATTTTCAGACAAAAAACAAACATGGAAGTTTATTGCAGAAAATGTACGCGACTTTGCTTTTACAAGTTCTAGAAAGTACATCTGGGATATGATGGCCGTACAAGTTGGCCCTCGTAAGGTAATGGCCGTGTCACTTTATCCAAAAGAAGGAAACCCTTTGTGGGAAGAATATTCGACTCAGGCTGTGGCTCAGACCCTGAAAACCTATTCTAAATTTACCTTCAATTATCCGTACCCCAAAGCGGTATCTGTCCATGCCAAAAACCAAGGGATGGAGTACCCTATGATTTGCTGGAACTATGGTCGTCCAAACCCCGATGGTACCTATTCTGACCGGACCAAATTTGGAATGATCAGTGTGATCATTCATGAAGTAGGTCACAACTATTTCCCAATGATTGTAAACTCAGATGAGCGTCAATGGGGATGGATGGATGAAGGTTTGGATACCTTTATGCAATATCTAACCGAGCAAGAATTTGGTGCAGCCTACCCCAGCGCAATTGCACCGCTCGAAAAATATCCCTCTCGAAGAGGAGACCCGTCAAAGATTGTACCGTATATGGCCGGCAATCAAGAGTTTATTTCTCCTATTATGTCTAACCCAGAAAACGTTTTTCAGCTTGGCCCTAATGCCTATGCAAAGCCAGCTACGGCACTTAATATTCTTAGAGAAACCGTTATGGGACACGAATTGTTTGACCACGCCTTTAAAACTTATGCGCAACGCTGGATGTTTAAACATCCTACACCCGAAGACTTCTTTAGAACAATGGAAGATGCTTCTGCCGTTGATTTAGATTGGTTTTGGAGAGGTTGGTTTTATACCACAGACTATGTAGATATAGGAGTAAAATCGGTTAAGCGTTATTATGTGTCGCCCAAGCCAGGTGCCGAAGTGGACGAATTGCTCAAAGGATATGGAATGACCATTAACGATTTGCCACCGGATATGATGTTTATGGTGGCCGAGGACAGTGCGGATTTTGATCCGAATCTCGCCAATGCAGATCCGATGGAACAGTCGCAATCGCTAAAAGAATATGTAATGGACAACTACTCGGAGACCGAGCGTAACAATATGGAAGTCCCAAAATATTTTTATGAAGTCGAATTTGAGAAGCCCGGAGGTTTAGTCATGCCGCTTATCGTAGAGTATGAATATGCAGATGGCACCAAAGAGCGGGTCAATTATCCAGTACAGGTATGGCGCAAAAACGATGCTTCGGTCAAAAAAGTTCTTGCAACCAACAAAGAATTGGTGGGTATCAAAGTTGACCCTGATGCACAAACCGCAGATATTGATACCGAAAACAACAGTTGGCCAAAACAAGAGTCTCAAACTGACTTTGATAAATTCAAAGAAAAAATAAAAGGTTAAGACCGATTAAAACGCCTCGATTTTTCGAGGCGTTTTTTTAAAATTGATAACTTAGCATCAAATTCAGAGCTCGTGATGTTTTTTATTAGTGGTGCCGAAATTGTTTTTATTTTCTTTATCGTATTGTTGGTTTTTGGAGCCGATAAAATACCGACTATTGCCAGAGGTTTGGCCAAGGGAATGACTCAAATACGTCAAGCAACCAATGACATCAAATCTGAAATTCAAAAATCGGCCAAAGTAGACGACCCTTCCAAAGCCCTAAAGGATACTTTTACAAAGGAGGTGAAGGAAGTAAAGAAAGATTTTGACGAGTTGACCGACTCGATTAAGCGTAATCTCTAGCGCAGCCTACTGACACTAATTCCATCCCTAAAAGGCAACATAACTGTTTCTAGCCGCGGATCCGAAGCAATTTTTTGATTGTATTGTGCCAAGACAATGGTATCCAAATCTTTGGGATCGGGTTTTGAAAGCACTTTGCCGCTCCATAGCACATTATCGGTAATCAAAAGTGCTCCAGAGTTCATTTTGGGAAGTAGGAGTTCGAGGTAATTTAGGTAATTTTTCTTATCGGCATCTAAAAAGACCAAATCGAAAGGCCCTGCTAATTTTGGAATGATTTCCAAGGCATCACCCAAGTGCTGTACAATTTGCTTTCCGAAGGGGCTTTGATCAAAATAAAAACGCTGAAAGTCAGAAAGTTCTTCATTTTTATCAATGGTATGTAGTGAACCATCAGCGGCTAACCCTTCTGCTAAACAAAGCGTAGCATATCCCGTAAAAGTGCCTACTTCAAGGATGCTTTTGGGTTGCTTTAATTGAGCGAGTAGTGCTAATAAGCGCCCTTGGAGCGCCCCACTCAGCATCCGTGGCTGCAAAATCTTTTGATGGGTTGCCCGCCGCAATTGTTCCAACAGCGGTGGTTCATCACCGCTGTGTTTTTCAGCATAATCCACTAGGGTTTGCGCGTTGAGTTGCATAGCTCAAAAATACAGGTATTTTCATGGAAAACAAGGGCTTGTTCTGCCCTTCAATTTGGTGTATCTTTAACTCCTATTGAAAAATAACTATGGAGAATAGCCTGGCTTTTGCCCAAATGATGGATAAAAAATTTGCTTTAGACACCCTTCAAGAAGCCTATGTTTTTCCACAACACCTTCAAAAAAAGGCGATTTATTTTCTAGGAAACTCATTGGGGCTTCCGGCTCATAATGCACATAAGGCTGTAGAAATGATTAATGCGCAATGGGCAGCGCATGGTGTAGAAGGTTTTTTTGAGGCACAGCCACCATGGTGGGATTTGGAGCAGCAAGCCGCTCAAGAACTTTTACCTTGGGTGGGTGCTCAAGACACAGAAGTTGCCGTTTTAAATTCGCTTACCGTAAACCTCCATTTTCTTTTGCTGCATTTTTACAAACCCTCTCAAAAGCGTTTTAAAATAATTGTTGAGGAAAAAGCGTTTCCTTCAGATCAATATTTGATTAAAAGCCAGCTAGAATTTCATGGTATTTCTCCCGAGGATGCGCTTATAGAAATCCCAAGAAGGGGGACTTGTTGGGATACCCAAGATTTTTTGGATCAGATTGCAGCCGTTGGAGATCAATTGGCCCTGGTTTTTTTGGGAGGTGTCAATTATTATAATGGCCAGCTTTTTGAGCTTGAAAAAATCACGGCTGCAGCACACAAGGTAGGAGCAATTGCTGGGTATGACCTTGCTCATGCGGTTGGCAATGTGCCCTTGCACCTGCACGATTGGGGGGTTGACTTTGCCGCTTGGTGTTCTTATAAATACCTCAATGGTGGCCCCGGAAGTATTGGTGGAATTTTTATCCACAAAAAACACCTTGATCAAAAGGGACCTACCCTCAAAGGTTGGTGGGGCGTACCCAAAGAAAAACGTTTTCTTATGGAGCCAAAATATGAGGGGGCCCAACACGCTGCTTCCTGGCATCAAAGTACCCCAAGCATTTTTGCGCTAGCCCCTCTTTGTGCTGCTTTGCAGTTGCGAAATAAAATGGCGCCTCACGCATTTTTTGACCGTCAAAAAATGCTGACCACTTTTTTAGAAAAGGTGTTATTAGAGATTTTGGAACAACGCGGTTCTAAGTTTTCAATCATTACACCAAAGCTGCGCGGAGCACAACTTACGCTAATTTTCAATAAAGAAGGCAGACGTATTTTTGATGATTTGCAACGTCAGGGGGTCTATGTAGATTGGCGCGAACCAGATGCAATTCGATTGGCACCGACCGCACAATATAATACCTTTAGTGAGGTATATCGATTTGGAGAAATTCTTGCCGAAGCACTTTCTTAGACTTTTTTGGGTCGTGCATAGGAAAAGCGCTCGATCAGCTCAGGTTTTGCATAACCGTCTAAACCATTAATGGCCACGATATTGCCTCGATCGAGGCGAACCCAACCATCGTCCATCAGTAAATCTTCTTTTAGGTAAATAGTTTCGATGCTTCCAACAATCAAAATAGTTCCATTTTCTTCTATAGGATATTCGTTTTGATAACGACAAGCCAACTGTATGGGGGCATCTTTTACAAATGGTGCAGGCCATTGAGAATGGTATTGGGCGACCAATTGTGTGTGATCAAATTCAGAAACATTGTCTGGATATTTGGCACTTGTATGGTGTGCGTCTGCTATTTGATCTGCATGGATATGATTTACGGAAAAAATCCCGTTTGCTTTCAAATTTTGATACGTGTGTCTGGGTACCGTAGTGGGTCGGAGTATAAAACCCAACAATGGGGGTTGACTCCCCAAATGAATTACGGAACTAAATACGGCAATATTTGCGATTCCAGAAGCCGATTGGGTGCCGATAAGGTTGGCCGATTTATAACCAGTAATGCTGTTGATCATATTGAGGCGGTAGATTTTATCCATACCGTCAATATCTTTTTTAGAAAATGTACGCATAAGAATACGGCCCTTTGATTTTAAACGTTTGTGTTGTTTGAATTTTTATCAATGTAAAGAATCACTGCAATTAAAAAACCAACCATAAGCAATAATCCCCCGAGATATATAAAATGTTCTGTTTGTTCGTTTTGACCCAGAAACCCTTCAAAAACTTTTAGATCCACAAAACGAATAAACAAGCCCAAGGGTAAAAGAATCAATAGATAGCGAAGCGCGGTAAATCGTTTTTTCATAATAAATAACCGATAGTAGTAGAACAAAAATATAATTTCTTAAAAGCAATAACGATCCCCAACCCGAAACGCATTGTAAACGCTTAACGAGACCTCTCCTGACGCTTGGTTGTCCGGCAAGAATGCGGGTTCGTTCTGATTGCCATAAGTGTTTGTATTGTCATTATTAAATAAAAAATAGTAACGGTTGTTCAATGTTTTCTTTTCTCTAATTGTGACACATTCTTCTTCTTTTTCACAGTTGGAGAACAGCAATATAAGAGAAACCAAAATGGAAATGGGGCCCATCAAAAAAAAACGCTGGTTTTTCATTTTCTAAAAAGGTACAATAAAAATGTCACAAGTAGGCTTATTAACAAAGAGGTGCCTAAAGGAAAATAAAATTGAAAACGCCCGCTTTTAAAAGCAAAATCTAGCGGATTGCGATATGACAGCCCCAGCTTATTAATCAAAATTAGTCCCACGCCAATAAGCAGCAAGAGGAGCCCCAGTCCGATAAAAAACTTTCCAATGTTCAATTCAAATTGGTAACAATTTCGATTACACCTGCATTGCCTTGGCTGCCATAGCGATTGGTCTCTGCCGATGAGCGTAAGACATGTACTTTTCGTATGGTATTAAAATTGACAAAAGGTTCTTTGTCATATATAATGCCATCGAGCACCCACAAGGGTTGTTCACGCATGTATTGGATCGACATGGTTTTTCGGATAATTACCCGATCGTTTTCGATTCGTGCACCCGAACCTCTCAAGTGAAACCGTATGGCTTCTACCAAAGAAGGTGCAAACACGTTAATCCCATACTCGTTGAGGTTATGGTACCCTTTTTCAAAAACCTGTGGGTTTTGTTCTTTTTTATAAAGCGATTCTATGGTTTGTAGATCGGGTGTAGATAATGTATTTACATCAAGAATTTGTTGTCCCAACAGCATAAAATGACCCCACATAAGTGTACATAAAGTCATAAAATGTTTCATTTTCATCAATCTTTATTTAGTTCAAAAATAAACTGAAATTTTTTAATCCTATTTCTTTTTAAAGAAACGTTCGACAAGAATTTTTTCGGCGGCATCTCGAATCAATTTGTGTTGACTGCTATTGATCAAATGCTCCAAATCCTGATTGGAAAGTACCTTAGACGAATCCAACAATGTATTAATGAATTTGACGTGGTAATAGTACTCATAAGGATGATCCAAAACAGGTTGCATTGGTCTAGGTGTTGGTTTCGATTATTAATATAATGAAAATTATTCATTTTGAGTTGGTTAGAAGTTGTAATTCTTTTTTTTTAACTTCTAAAAAACAAAAAAAAATGATCATCAAATGTACTGCAAATTACATTCAGCACATTGTATTTTTGTATCGAAATCTCTATATTTGACCCACCAAAATTTGGTTTTTCGGGTGTTTAGCTCAGTTGGTTTAGAGCGCTACCTTGACAGGGTAGAGGTCACTGGTTCGAATCCAGTAACACCCACTTACATACCTTCCTTTTTTATTTTAATTTGTAACTTATTTCAAATTTTCGATCATGAAATATGAATTTGAACGCAAACCGTGGGAATATGGACTGCTTTCCATCCGTTTTCGAATCAATTACTGGTTTTTGCGTCATATTGGGATTGTTGCATTTGGAGTTTTAGCTGCCCTGATAGGGACGTTTGTGACTGCTCTAGTATACGAATGGTTTCTTCTAAAATAATTGCTTATGTATTTTTTGAGAAATATTGTGATTTATGCCCTTTTAGCGGTCTTGGCATTTGTTCTTTATGAGGCCATTAGACGTTTTAATAAAAGGAATTGAGCTTACAGTACTGGTTGTAGTTTTTCTAAGGCCATAGCTCGAGACCCTTTCAATAAAATATTTTTTTGAATTAGTGGATGATTAGAAATCCAATTGGTACAAGTTGCTGTATCTTCAAAAATAAAGGTGTTAGCAGGGTGGTTTTGTGTTTTTTTGAAAGGTTTTCCAATTAGACATACGGTTTCTAGATTCATGGTAGCAAGCAGATCTACAATTTGTTGATGTGCTGCATCACTATAACTTCCCAACTCCATCATAGCGCCTAGTATGACCACCTTGTGTTTTTTATAATTGGTATCAAAGGCCGACAATGCGGCGCGCATACTGTTGGGATTGGCATTGTATGCATCGAGTACGAGCGTATTTTTCTGGGTTTGGACTACCTGTGAGCGGTTGTTGTTGGGTAGATAATCTTCGATGCCTTTTTTTATTGTTTCTGCTTTTAGATTAAAAAAATTACCAAGGGCAATAGCGGCTCCGATATTGGTGAGGTTATAGCTGCCATATAAGCGACTTATAGCAGTGTTTCCCTTCCATTGTACGTGCAGTTCATTTTCTTTTGTATGGTAGTCAATTATGAGGTTACAATTTGGGTTTTTTCCAAAGCTATAACTATCATACTCTGAGAGCAACGCATTTTGTGTTTCATCATCCGCATTATGCAGGATTTTTTTGTGGTTGGTCATCAGGTACTGATACAATTCGGATTTGCCTTTGACAACCCCTTCCAAACTTCCAAAACCCTCGAGGTGTGCCGCTCCAAAATTGGTTATATAACCTAGATCGGGTTCTGAGATGCTGCACAGTTGTGCGATTTCTCCCAGATGATTAGCGCCCATTTCAACAATATAAAAATCACCATCAGCTGGCATTGACAAAAGTGTTAGTGGTACTCCGATATGATTGTTGAGATTGCCCTGAGTTGCGTATGCGTTGCCACCTTGTTTAAGAACTGAATACATTAGTTCTTTGGTGGTCGTTTTACCATTGCTACCAGTAAGTCCGATGACGGGTCCTTTAAATTTTTTTCGATGTTGGTTGGCCAAGTTTTGTAGGGCTTTTTCTACATTATCAACTTCAATACAATGGGGATTATTTTTAAGCTTGTGATCGCTAACAACTGCAGCAAGGGCACCTTGTTCAAGGGCTTTTATTGCGAATTGATTGCCATCAAAATGCGGACCACTAAGGGCGAAAAACAGGCCATTGGGCAATGGTTTTCTTGTGTCTGTAAATACACCTGTACTTTCTTCAAATAGTGAATATAGTTCTTGATAAGTTTCCATAAAAAAAGGCATCGTTTGTGATGCCTTATTAAGGGTTAACGAGCACGTTTATGACGTGCAGTTTTTTTGATGCGGCTTTTGGATCCCAATCGAGACATTGCACATCGGAAACCGATGTAGTCCGTTGCTATATACTGAGGCAAATAGCGACGTTGTGCCGGATCGAGCCAATAGGCACGGTCTTTCCAAGAACCTCCTTTATATACTCTTACTTCGTCGGTAATGAGTGTTGTTCTTTTGGCTGATTTGTCGATTTGTCGTACCACATTACCTTCTTGATCCACCGTTACTTTTGCGGTAACAGGCGCATCATACATCATCGATGTTTCGGTTTTTTTTGTTCCACCCCCAGCTTCATTGGGGTTCTGACGGTCTCTAAATCTTCTTGTTGACTCTCGATCTCCATCTCTGAAATTGCGGTTGTCACTTTCAGAAAAATTTTGTCTCAAGAAGGTTTCTTCTTCGTCAATTGCAACTTGGTTGAGGTCACCAGGTAATTTTTTCAATAAAATTCTACCGTTAGGCAGGGTGTCATAGACCAGTAAATCTTGTGAGATGATCTCGGCTTTTCCGTCCTCGCCTATGGTTGATTTATAGTAGATATTTCCTCTGTAATAATTGAAATCATTGAATTCATCATCGATAATTGGGCGGTATACATCTCCGACCCATTCGGCAACATTACCGGCCATATCATACAGACCAAAATCGTTTGGAGGATATGACTTTACTTGTATGGTAATATCTGCCCCATCGTCCGACCAACCTGCGATTCCGCCATAGTCTCCTTTTCCAAACTTGAAGTTGGCCAATTGATCTCCTTCGGATCTTCTTTCACTAGATCGGGTATATTCTCCAGACCAGGGATATTTTTTCTTTCCTCTGTAGGTGTTGTATTCGCGGTCTCCAACAAGTGCCAAAGCAGCGTATTCCCATTCGGTTTCGGTTGGAAGCCTGTAGGAGGGGAGAAGTAATCCTTTTTCTACTCCTGCATATACATTGACCGTAGCCGTATCTCTTTGCATGGTTCCTCTTTTGCCAGAGTTGATCAATGGGGTGCTGTTTCCATCAAGGCTGTCTATTTTACCGCCATAGGTGGTTTCTGGACGTTTTAGGTAGGCATCCGTACTAAAAGTGCTATTGGCATCTACGGCTTCATAGCGAACATCTTTACGAACATAGGATTCGCGTTCCAATAAAAATTCATTTACGCGGTTGGTTCGCCATTCTGCAAATTGAACGGCTTGTAGCCAGTTGACCCCTACTACTGGATATTCGGCATAAGCAGGATGTCTAAGATAGTTGGTGGTCAATTCTTCTACATAACCCAAGGTATTTCTCCATACCAAGGTGTCGGGTAGGGCGCCTTGATATATTTGTCGGTAACGCAATTCGTCTTGCGGAAAAACAGCACGCAACCAGTCCAAATATTCTAAATACATCAAGTTTGTTACCTCCGTTTCGTCCATATAAAAAGACATTACATGTTGTTGGGTGGGTGTGTTGTTCCAGTCGTGCATGACATCGTCTTGCACTTGCCCTTTAGTAAAAGTGCCTCCCTCAATGAAGACCAATCCAGGAGCGGTTTCTTGCTCCTCAAAGTCTACGTTGTATTGAAAGCCTCCTTTTTTGGCGTTGATGGACCAGCCTGTTGCTCTAGAGGTATTGTTTTTGGCGCAGCTGGTGACAACTAATGCTCCAAGTGTCAAGGCTGCTAGTGTTTTGATGGTAGTTGTTTTCATAGGGTGTGTTAACACTATAAAATCTTCGTTGCAATATACTAATTATACAGCGTACAGAATAATATTATTACGTTATATCATTTACTATAACGTTTATTTAGGCAAAATCGTATGTATAGTGGCTATTTTTATTTTTTAAAATCAAACATAACTGGTTGCCACACACGAATTCTGCCGAATACGCGTTATAGAAGGAAAATGAATCGATTTTGAAATTCAAAATTTCAATTTTTTTGTGTTTTTGGGCCTTTGTAGGACACACCCAACAAAACCAACGTGTGATTACAACAGGCGTTCCCTTTTTGTTGATTACTCCAGACGCTCGAGCTGCAGGTTATGGCGATCAGGGAGTTGCTACTTCTGCCGATGCTTTTTCACAACAGTGGAACCCTGCAAAGTATGTGTTTTCAGAAAACTCACAAGGGATCGGTGTCAGTTACACCCCCTATTTGAGCAAGCTGGTCAATGATATATTTTTGGGCAATTTGACCTATTTTAAAAAACTCAACGAAAGAAGTGCCTGGGCAATGAGCCTCAAGTATTTTAGTTTGGGTGAAATTCAGTTTAATGATTTAATAGGCGGAACAATAGTCAATCAGGGATTAGAACGGCCCAATGAACTGACCCTAGATCTTTCCTATGCTTTGCAATTGGGAAAAAATTTCTCCATGGCCGTCGCCGGTCGCTACATTCGTTCAGACCTCAAGATCACAACCGACCTCGATGCTTCGTCTGCCAATACCCTTGCGGTTGACTTATCCGGTTTTTTTCAGAGTGATCCTTTTGAGATAAGCAATTTGCCCGCGATTTATCGCTTTGGATTTAACATTTCTAACGTCGGACCTCGCCTAAAATATGACTTAGGCGGTCAAAAGAACTACATACCAACCAATCTAAAATTGGGTACCGGTTTCACCTTTCAGATTGACCAACAAGATGCTTTGGCATTTATTTTTGAGGTGAACAAACTTTTGGTGCCTACACCAGTTGCTCAATACGATGATTCAGGCATGTTTTTGGGCTATCAACAACCGGATATCAACTTTTTAAAAGGCATAGGACGTTCTTTTAACGACGCGCCAGAGGGCTTTAGTGAAGAGCTAAAAGAGATCAATTGGAGTATGGGTATCGAATACCTCTATCAAGGAGTTTTTGCCCTCCGAACGGGTTATTTTAACGAAAGCCCAGAAAAAGGATCGCGTCGTTTTTTGACTTTTGGAACAGGTTTTGGACTCAATCAAATGGACATTGACATTTCCTATCTTTTTTCTACTTCCAAAGTACGCAGCCCCTTGGAAAATACCTTGCGTTTCTCTGTAACATTTGACCTGGGATCAGCAAATCTCACTCCCACCCAATAAGCGTTCGCTAAAATTGTTGGGAGTCAAATTATGCCCATTGTGAATTATTGACTAATTTTGCAAGGCAAATTGAAGGTAAACATACCCTGTTTTTTATGAAAAAAATCACCAAACAAACCTACCTCAAATGGTACGAAGACATGCTCTTCTGGAGAAAGTTTGAAGATAAACTAGCATCGGTCTACATTCAGCAAAAAGTACGTGGATTTTTACACCTATACAACGGTCAAGAAGCCGTATTGGCAGGGTCTTTACACGCCATGGAGATTGGCAAAGATCGCATGATCACAGCCTATCGAAATCACGTACAACCTATAGGACTTGGCGTGGACCCCAAAAAGGTAATGGCCGAACTCTATGGTAAAGCCACGGGCACATCGATGGGACTGGGTGGCTCGATGCATATTTTTTCTAAAGAACACCATTTTCATGGTGGTCATGGAATCGTAGGAGGACAAATCCCACTAGGTGCCGGAATGGCATTTGGCGATAAATATTTTAAAAGAGACAACGTAACGCTTTGCTACATGGGAGATGGTGCCGTGCGTCAAGGCGCTTTACACGAGACCTTAAACCTAGCGATGTTATGGAAGCTACCCGTAGTTTTTGTAGTAGAAAATAACGGGTACGCGATGGGAACCTCTGTAGCACGTACTGCCAACCATCAAGAAATTTGGAAACTTGGATTGGGTTATGAAATGCCCTGTGAACCCGTAGACGGTATGAACCCCGAAAATGTTGCTAAAGCCATGGACAAGGCCATTAGCCATGCAAGAAAAGGCAATGGACCTTCTTTTCTCGAAATGAAAACCTACCGCTATCGCGGTCATTCGATGTCCGATGCCCAACACTATCGAACCAAAGAAGAGGTAGAAGAATACAAGAAAATTGATCCAATCACACAGGTAAAGGATATCATTTTAGAAAAAAAATATGCCACGCAATCCCAACTTGACGCCATTGACAAGGGGGTTAAGGAACGAGTAGCCGAGTGTGAAAAATTTGCCGAAAGTTCTCCGTATCCCGATACCAATGTCATGTACGATGCGGTATACGAACAAGAAGATTATCCATTTTTAAAGCATAAATTAAGTTAGACTATGGCCGAGATTATCAACATGCCGAGATTGAGCGATACTATGGAGGAAGGTACCGTAGCCAAATGGTTCAAAAAAGTTGGTGACACCGTTAAGGAAGGCGATATCCTTGCCGAAATCGAAACGGACAAAGCCACAATGGAATTTGAAGCCTTTCACGAAGGGCAACTACTACATATCGGTATAGAAGAGGGTGGCACAGCTCCCGTCGATACGCTTCTTGCCATCATAGGGCAAAAAGGTGAAGACATCAGTGGGTTGGTCAACCAAAATGATGCCCCCGCCTCAACCTCTAAACCAGCTACAACTCCCGAAGTGGCAACACAAGCCCCTTCAACGGCAGAAATGCCCGAAGGTGTCGTGGTCATTACGATGCCTCGATTGAGTGATACGATGGAAGAAGGGACTGTAGCGCAATGGCTCAAAAAAGTTGGAGATACGGTTGAAGAAGGAGAAATTTTGGCCGAAATCGAAACCGATAAGGCTACAATGGAATTCGAAGCTTTTCATGCAGGAACCCTATTGCACATTGGGATTCAGCAAGGCGAAACCGCAGCCGTAGATAGTGTACTTGCACTCATAGGACCCAAAGGTATTGACGTCCAAGCCGCATTGGCTGCAGTGCCAGCAGCAAACACACAACAAGCCGCGTCACCAACTTCAGAAAGCGTACAAACTCCACAAGCAGTCGCAACTCCAGAACCGGTCAAAAAAGAGGTAGCTACACCAAAAACAACACCAGTTGTTTCTAACAATGGACGTGTCGTAGCTTCACCGCTTGCAAAAAAGATTGCAGAAGAAAAAGGGATCAACCTTGCTTCTGTTGCAGGCTCAGGAGATCATGGTAGAATCATAAAACGCGATGTAGAAAACTTTTCGGCCTCGGGCACAGCAGCCTACGCAGCTCCAGTGGGTGTAGAAAAAATCACTGAATTGGCCAATAGCCAGATGCGAAAAACCATAGCCAAAAGGCTAGCAGCGTCCAAATTTAGTGCCCCACACTACTATCTAGGGGTAGAATTTGACATGGACCATGCCATTGCATTTAGAGCCCAATACAACACCCTACCGGATACAAAAATCTCTTTTAACGACATTGTTATAAAAGCAGTTGCCATGGCATTACGTCAGCACCCTGAAGTAAACTCGCAGTGGTTTGACGACAAAATTGTACACAACCATCATATGCATATTGGTGTAGCGGTAGCAGTTGCAGATGGTTTAGTCGTACCTGTTGTAAAATTTGCAGACACCTTGCCTTTACCTCAAATAGGGAGTAGTGTAAAAGACTTTGCGCAGCGTGCACGAGACAAAAAACTAACCCCTGCAGAGATGGAGGGCAGTACCTTTACGGTATCCAACCTTGGAATGTTTGGTATTCAGGAGTTTACCTCAATCATCAATCAACCCAACTCGGCGATTTTATCCGTGGGTAGCATTGAAGAAAAGCCTGTTGTCAAAGAAGGTAAAATTGTGGTAGGACATACCATGAAGTTAACCTTAGCATGTGATCACCGAACCGTAGACGGAGCTACAGGTGCACAATTTTTACAAACCTTGAGAGGGTATATAGAAAATCCCGTTACACTATTGGTCTAACATTAGCAAGAAAGTGTGCAGAAAACCATTGTTATAACCGGAGCGAGTAGAGGAATTGGGCATGAAATTGCCCTACAAGCGGCTGGGGAAGGACATCAAGTTTTTGCATTATCAAGAGACCTAACTTCGTTGCAAAAAACAAAAGGAATTATACCGATATCGGTTGATCTGACAGACCCTATTGACTTAACATCCTGTGTTGAAAAGATAAAACAAACAAGTCCGTCGGTAGATGTTTTGATAAATAATGCCGGAACTTTAGTTAATCGACCATTTTCTGAGACAACCCTTGCAGATTTTCGAAATACGTTTGCTGTAAATGTTTTTGCAGTAGCAGCCCTTACCCAAGCTTTATTGCCAATCATAAATCCAAAAGGTCACATTGTCAATATTAGCAGCATGGGTGGTGTTCAGGGTAGTGCAAAGTTTCCTGGACTCGCTGCGTATAGCAGTAGTAAAGGAGCATTGATCACACTTACCGAATTGTTGGCCGAAGAATACAAACAAACCGGGCCAGCGTTTAATGTACTTGCACTGGGAGCGGTTCAAACTGAAATGTTGGCCGCAGCATTTCCAGGCTATCAGGCGCCTGTTACAGCCCAAAAAATGGGGGCTTATATTTTAAATTTTGCATTGGAAGGCCACCATTTATACAACGGCAAAATTTTGCCTGTAGCGCTAAGTACTCCTTAATGATGGAGCCCTTATCTCAACTTGAAATGCACCTTCCAAAAGCGGCACTGCAACCGGTAGCTGACATCTTAGCAAGATATACGGTTGACGTTTCGATAAAAAATAGTAGAAAAACCAAACACGGGGACTATCAGCACCGACTCGATGGTACCGACAAGATAACCCTTAATAAAACGGACAACCCTTATCGTTTTTTGATCACCCTGATCCATGAACTGGCCCATTTAGTCGCCTTTAAAAAATTTGGCTTTGCGATTAAGCCCCATGGTAAAGAATGGAAAGATACCTATACACTTTTGATGCTCCCTTTTCTTAAACCCGAAATATTTCCAGATCCAATCTTAAGGGCATTGGCAAAGCACATGAAAAACCCTAAAGCCAGTACGGATCGTGATTTTAAACTAGTCATGCTCCTTAAAGCACACGACAAAAGCCCCGTCAAGACTTATATTTTTGAGCTCCCCGAAGGCGCAATATTCAAAATCTATAACGGGAAAGAGTTTATCAAAGGGTCAAAAAAACGAACCCGATACGAGTGTTTGGAGCGTGCCACAAACAGACGCTACATGATCAGTCCACATGCCGAAGTAGCTCTTGTCGATCGTACTGAAGAAAATTAACTTTCGAGATATACTTGACGCACTTTCTTCATCAGATTTGATGAATAGACAAAATCAGTAACCGCTTTGTTGTCGGTTTTAAAAATTTCTTTATTGCTGCCCTCCCAAGCTTTTTCACCTTGATCTAAAAAAATAATTTTTTCACCAATTTCCATCACCGAATTCATGTCGTGGGTATTGATTACCGTTGTGATGTTGTATTCGTCTGTGATTTCGGAAATAAGGTTGTCAATTACGATGGCCGTTTTGGGATCAAGCCCCGAATTGGGTTCGTCACAAAAAAGAAATTTTGGATTTAATACGATCGCGCGAGCGATGGCCACTCTTTTTTGCATACCGCCCGAAATTTCGGAGGGTAATTTGTGATTGGCGTCAATCAAATTGACCCGTTTGATAACTTCGTTGGCGCGGTCCCGCATTTCTTCGTGAGATTTTTTCGTAAACATTTCCATAGGAAACATGACATTTTCTTCGACTGTAAGTGAATCAAAAAGAGCACTGCCCTGAAACACCATACCCATCTGTTTGCGAAGTTCACGATGTTGTTTTCGAGACATCGTATCCATCTCCAAACCGTCAAAATTGATTGTACCACTATCGTGCTCGTAAAGCCCAAGTAAACATTTTAAAAACACGGTTTTTCCGGAGCCACTACGCCCAATTATTAGGTTGGTAATGCCTTTTTCAAATGTAGTGCTGATCCCTTTCAAAACCGGGGTTTCTTCAAAAGACTTTTGCAAATTTGCGACTTTTATCATCAGGTGAGTAGCATTTGGGTTATAATGTAGTTGATGAGGATAATTAGTACACTCGACCAAACAAAGGCTGTAGTGCTGGCTTTTCCTACCGAAAGTGCACCACCATTGAGATGATAACCATGATACGAAGGCACCGTGGCAAGGATAAACGCAAACAAGATGGTTTTTACAAAAGCATAGGTAACATGAAATGGGATAAAGTCTAACTGGATGCCGTCTATAAATCCAGAGGTAGAAGAAAACCCCCCATAAACACAAGCCATATACCCTCCAAAAATCCCCAAAAACATTGATAGAGTGATGACAAATGGGTAGAATAAAAGGGCTATTATTTTGGGAAAAATCAGGTAATTATACGTGTTGATGCCCATAACTTCTAGGGCGTCAATTTGTTCGGTGACACGCATCGTGCCGATACTCGATGTGATGTATGAGCCTGCTTTTCCAGCCATTATGATAGAAATAAAAGTTGGAGCAAATTCTAAAATGACCGATTGACGGGTTGCATAACCTACCAAATAATCGGGCAACAACGGGTTGTCTAAGTTTAGTGCCGTTTGTATCGCAACTACCCCTCCTACAAAAAAGGAAATGAAAGAAACGATTCCCATAGAACCAATTATAAGATTGTCTATATCGGCCAAAATGAGTCGTTTTAATACAGACCATTTTGTGAATTTCCCAAACACTTTTGAGAGCATCAAAAAATAATTTCCGATATGAAAAAGCAAATTCATTAGGTGGATAAAGTTAGTAATTTATGTGCTACCAACTAGCGAATTATACCTGGTATGTAATTGCGTTGATATTCATTCCAGCACCTACACTTGCAAAAATAATAACGTCTCCAGAGGCCAATGTGTGCCCCTTAAAGTTGGTCTTTACCACCAAATCGTAAAGTGTTGGAACAGTCGCCACTGAGCTGTTTCCATATTTTTCAATATTCATCGGAAGGACATCTTCAGGAGCGGAGGTTTTGAAAAGTCGATAAAACCGTTTTACAATAGCTTCATCCATTTTTTGATTGGCCTGATGGATAAATATTTTTTTCACCTTATCAATTGTGACCCCAGAAAGCTCAAGACAATCTTTCATCGCCTGTGGAACATTAGAGAGAGCGAACTCATAAACTTTACGCCCTTGCATTTTGATGTATTTTGTCTGATCCGAAGTTTTTTGATTTGCCGTGCCATAATAGATATAATCGGCTTCGCCTTCGGCAGTAAAAGTGGTAGAAAGGTGGGATAAAATACCGCCTTGCTCATTTCGTGCTTCTACGATAGTTGCTCCGGCGCCATCTGCAAAAATCATCGAGTCACGATCGGAGGCATCAACCACCCTTGAAAGGGTTTCGGATCCAATCACCAAACATTTTTTTGCCATACCTGCTTTTATGAAAGCGTGCGCTTGAATCATGCCTTCGATCCAACCAGGGCAACCAAAGATCAAGTCATAAGCGACACATCTTGGGTTTTTAATCCCCAAATTGGTTTTAACCCGTGCGGCAACACTAGGTAAGATATCCACTTGGCAAGATGCTGCTTTGATATTGCCAACATTGTGCGCTACAATAATGTAATCCAAGGTCTCCCGATCGATTTTGGCATCTTCAATAGCAGTTTCTGCCGCCTGAGTTGCCAAATCTGCGGAGCTCAAATCTTTAGACGCATAGCGTCGTTCTTCGATACCTGTTATGGCTTGAAATTTTTCTATAATTTCACTGTTGGAACTCGGAATTGTAACTCCCTCTGCATCATAAAAGTGGTGGTCTAAAAAAGACTGGTTGGCCAGTATTATTTCTGGTAGATAGGTTCCGGATCCCGTGATTTTTGTAGAACTCATAATTTGATTGCAATTTCTTTTTTATGAGCAATATGAAATAATAGTCTGTAAAAATGCTACGATGCTCAACCTGCAATTACAAAATGACACAATTTGTTTAAGTAATTCGCAACAGGCTATAATTCAGCATTCTGATATTCAGAAATTGGGACACAGCTACAAATTAAATTACGATCCCCAAAGGCTTCATCAACCCTTCTTACGCTCGGCCAAAATTTGTTTTCCCTTACATAAGGCAACGGAAAAGCCGCTTGTTGCCTAGAGTAGGGATAAGGCCAATCGTCTTGAGTAATCATTGCCAAGGTGTGGGGTGCATTTTTAAGAATTTGTAATGCTTCTTGATTTTCAGCGTCAATCTCTTTTCGAATTGCAAGCATTGCCTCACAAAAACGATCGATCTCTGCTTTGTTTTCACTTTCTGTAGGTTCTATCATCATGGTTCCAGGTACTGGGAACGAAACGGTAGGCGCATGAAAACCATAATCCATGAGACGTTTTGCAATATCTGTAACCTCGATATTTTGATTTTTGAATGTGCGACAGTCAATAATTAGTTCATGAGCACTTCGTCCATTTTCTCCTGTATATAATACTTCATATGCACCTTTCAACCGTTGTTGAATGTAGTTAGCATTCAAAATGGCTATTTGGGTAGCTTTTTCTAGGCCACTACCGCCAAGCATTTTGATGTAACCGTAAGATATAAGACAAGCTAGTGCCGATCCCCAAGGTGCCGCGGAGATTGCAGTGATTGCTTCTTTGCCTCCCGTTGGAATCACTGGATTGCCCGGAAGAAAATCTTTTAAATGCGCTGCAACACAGATGGGTCCTACACCCGGACCACCGCCGCCATGCGGAATTGCAAAGGTTTTATGCAGGTTCAGATGGCAAACATCTGCACCAATAATAGCGGGGCTAGTAATCCCAACCTGGGCGTTCATATTGGCACCATCCATATATACTTGCCCGCCACAGTTGTGGATCAATTTTGTAATCTCCTTGATATGACTTTCAAAAACCCCATGTGTAGAGGGGTAGGTGATCATCAGCGCGGCCAAGTGGTCTTTATGCTGATGAGCTTTTTCATAGATATCCTCCCAATCGATATTTCCTTTTTCGTCTGTTTTGGTCACCACGACTTGCATGCCCGCCATTACGGCAGATGCGGGGTTGGTTCCATGTGCTGAAGCAGGAATTAAACAGATATTACGGTGCTGATCACCGCGCGATTGATGGTATGCTCGGATCACCATAAGTCCTGCATATTCTCCCTGTGCTCCCGAATTGGGTTGAAGTGAGGTTGCTGCAAAACCGGTGACTTCATTTAATTGATGTTCTAATGTTTGCAACACCTCTTGATAACCTTGAGCTTGTGTTACGGGAACAAAAGGGTGTAGGTTGCCCCATTTGGCCCAACTCAGTGGCAGCATTTCTGCAGCTGCATTTAGTTTCATGGTACAAGATCCAAGCGAAATCATCGAATGTGTGAGCGACAAATCTTTTCGTTCCAACGACTTAATGTAACGCATAAGCGCGGACTCAGAATGATAGGAATTAAAAATTGGGTGGGTAAGATAGGGGGTTGTTCGATGTTGACCTGTTGGTAATGCAGAAGTTGTTTTGGGGATTTCGAGTTTGATGTTTTTAGTTTTTGCTTGTGACTCAAAAACGGTAAGCATCTTTTCTAGTGCAAATTTATCGGTTGTTTCATTGAGCGAAATACCGATATGTTGGTCATCGATTTTAAGAAAATTGATCTGCTTTGATTCGGCCAATTCGATCAGTTTGGGGGCATTGCAACGGACGGTAAGCGTGTCAAAATAAAATTTGTTTTGCACTTCATATCCCATTTGGGTTAGTGCGTTAGCTAAGCCTTGTGTTTTATTATGGATATCCTCTGCAATTGCACGTATACCCTTTGGACCATGGTAAACAGCATACATTCCGGCCATAACAGCCAAAAGGACTTGGGCCGTGCAAATATTTGACGTGGCGCGGTCTCTTTTGATGTGTTGCTCACGGGTTTGCAGCGCCATCCGAAGCGCAGGATTGCCATCTAAGTCTCTGGTTTGTCCGATAATCCGCCCAGGAATATTGCGTTTGTAGGCTTCTTTGGTGGCAAAAAAGGCCGCATGAGGGCCACCATATCCTAGCGGAATTCCAAAACGTTGGGTGGTGCCGACGACAACATCTACATTGTATTTGCTGGGAGCTTCTAACAGACACAAACTCAACAAATCAGCGGCAATAACAGAAGTGATGCCAAAGCTTTGTATTTTGGATGTAAAAGCGGCAATATCAGGAATCGCACCGTGTTTACCAGGATATTGAAGGATTGCGCCATAAAAAGAGTGGTCAAAATCGGTCGTTTCCCAGTTGCCAATAACCAGTTGGATGCCCAATGGAATGGCTCGGGTTTTTAGCAATGAAAGTGTTTGGGGTAAAATATTTTCATCAACAAAAAAGCGAACGGCATTCTGTTGTTTTTGTTCGCGGGTGCGTGCGCTATACAACATGGTCATGCCTTCTGCCGCAGCGGTGCTTTCGTCCAATAACGAGGCATTGGCCAATTCCATTCCCGTCAGATCGCTAACGACGGTTTGAAAGTTGAAAATCGCTTCAAGACGGCCCTGGGCAATTTCTGCTTGATAGGGGGTGTAGGCGGTGTACCAGCCTGGATTTTCTAAAATATTGCGTTGAATTACCGCCGGGGTAATCGCTGCGTGATAGCCCAATCCGATGTAGGTATCATACAGTTTATTTTTTTCGGAAAGTTCGTGGATGTGTTTTAGAAAAGCATGTTCGCTAATGCCTTCTGGGAGATTGAGGGGTTGTTGCATTTGTATTGCTTCGGGAACTGTTTTTTTGATCAATTCCTCGACACTGCTTAAACCAATAGCGGTCAATTCTTCTTGTATTTCCCCAGCATTGGGCCCGATATGTCGCTTTTCGAATCCGGCTAATTCCATTCCAAAATTTTTCTGCTAAAATAGGTGATTTCAACTTTAAAATGCCTGCTTTAGAGTGGATAACCGCTATTTTTTTTTAACGTATTTGTGTATTTATTAACAGTTTAGTAATACATTTAAATTTCAAGATGCGCAAACGGGTTCGTTTCTATATTCAGTTAAGTTTTCATGTGGCATTTGCAGTGCTGGCACTTACAAAAATTACATCTTATTATTTTGATCTAAGTCTTACAAGAGGCTTTTGGATTGGATTATTTTGCCTGGTGGTTTTTGGATACAATCTCATTAAAAACAGCGCACTTTGGGTGGCACAACCTTTAACTTCAAACCTACTTCTAAAGGGGATAACAACTGTTGCTTTTTTTGGTGCGGTTTATTTGATATTTCCAAAAACAATCCCACAGTGTGTGGTGTTGTTTGGTGTGGTGTTGTTATCGGGATTTTATATTTTTCCGTTAAATGCTTCCAAAAAAAATTTTAGAGATCGACATGGATTAAAAATTTATGTGGTCGCTAGTGTTTGGGCTTTAGTCTCAGTCGGCATGCCCTTGGTCTATGGAGGCTTTTTTTTTGAAATGGATGTTATTTTACTTTTTATAAGTCGTTGGTTTTTTGTGATTACTGCAACGGTTCCTTTCGAAATTAGAGATGTAGAAAAAGATGCCCTGCACTTGGCAACCTGGCCACAATCTTTTGGAATAAAAGGGGCTAAAATTAGAGGGACCTTGGCTTGGCTGGTTTTTGTAATAATCGAGAGCAGCTTGGTTTTTGACACAAATTATGTTGCTGCCTTTGGTTTTGTGGGTGTTGCATTATTGGTTTTTCTTTGGATGAGTAGCGAACGGCAATCAGAATTTTACAGTAGCTTTTGGGTAGAGGCATTGCCGATTTTTTGGTGGCTGATTATGGAATATTGTGTAATTTGAAGTGCTAAATTCGCACCATGCCATATTTGATTTTTATCCTATTGATCTCGTTACAGTTGACGCATATCACCCTTGCTAAACCAGAATTTAAAATGCTCATCGATCAAAAACACCCGTTGATTGACGTCCGAACCAGCGAAGAGTTTGAAGCAGGAACCCTAGAAGGGGCATTAAACATAGATGTTAAAAGAGACGATTTTCTTGAAAAAATAAGCACTTTGAACAAACAAGACACGCTGTTGCTTTTTTGTCGGTCTGGCAGACGGAGTACCAGAGCCGCTCAGATTATGGACTCGTTGGGATTCAAAAATCTTTTTGAGTTGCAAGGTGGATATTTGGAGTGGATCGGAGTTCCAAGGGATTAATTAATTTATAGGGTGTTCATAGCCGGACTTAATAACACGTTCTACCGATTTTAGGTTGTCAAGGTTGTTGAGTGGGTTTTTGCTTAGAACCACCAAATCGGCAATTTTGCCTTTGGCAATGGTGCCAAGTTGATTATCAAGATTTAATGAAATCGCATTGTTTAGAGTAGCCGCCTTAATGCATTCGATGATCGAAAGCTTGGCCTTAAGATGTAACAAATGCAATTCGGCAAATAATCCAAGTTCACTATCCGACCCCGCACCAATTAGAACGCCTTTTTGATGCGCCTTTTCAGTAACCTTTTCAGAAAAAATAATTGCTTCTTCAGACTCAGTATCTGTATATACGATCAATGTAGCGTCTAGGACCGTTTTGTTTTCTATCAATAAATCGAAATAGGCATCCATCTTTTCAGAATCAATAGTAGATAGATCATATGGAATTGCATCATAGCCCTCTTCGGTGAATGCTTCTTGTGCATTGGGAATATTTTCTAAGACCACATCTCTTAAAAAGTCTGCATGTGCATAGGATTTAATACCCTCCAAATCCCAAGGTCCAGCACTGAATAAAGTCCCATGGGACCAAACGGGCAAATTTTGATTTTGCGCTGCTTCAATGACTCTTTTCGCATTTTCTGGAGTAATATCCATATAGAGCTTTAGAGCGCTACTGCCAAAATCTTTGGCTTCTTTGACCAATTTTACAACATCGGTATCATCCTCCAAAACGGTCATCCATGCTACTTTTCCGGGTTCGGAGTCTCCGGCGGTTGGTTTTACGCGGTTATCATCTCCATAAAAATCGGAGCCCGCAACTAAGGAGGCAAAATAAACCTTAGAAAGCGGTTCTGTTTTTTCCTCTGCAGTTTCTTGGAGCTTTTTGAGGGCAATGCCATTTCCTGCTTTGTCAAATACCGTGGTGATCCCTGATTGGAAAAACGCTCTGATTTTTGACAACCCATGCGCGGTTTGTTCACCAACTTCAGAAGCGATATGACCGTGTCCTTCTATAAGACCAGGAATAAGGAATTTGCCTGTCATATCGATGGTCTTTATTTCTTTAGAAATGGTTTTTGTTCCGGTCTCAAAAAGATCAAGGATCGTTCCGGTTTCGGGATCAATCACAATCGTTTGATTGTCTATAAAATCATTTTTATAAAAATCCAATAGTGCTATGTGGGTGTAGGCATATTTTTCTGAAATAGAATTTTCTTCTTCTCCATCGTCTTTTTTACAGGAAAAAAGAAGGATAAAAATGGTAACGATACTGAAAGCACTGAATTGAATAAAAAACTTAGGGGATTGCATAGCAAAAAGGTTTGAAAGGTTTACTTGTCAAACGGTTGACGTTGAAGATACCCTAAAAAAGTTCTAATCGATGAGTCCAGCTCTTTTGAGAAGTGCTTCTGGATTGGGGGCCTTTTTTCGAAATCTTTTATAAAGCTCCATCGGATGCTCAGTTCCGCCTTTGGACAAAATATGCTCTTCAAAGTTTGCGGCAGTATTGGTATCAAAAATCCCTTTTTCTAAAAATAATTCGAAGGCATCGGCATCCAAAACTTCAGCCCATTTGTAACTATAGTACCCTGCGGCATACCCGCCTTGAAAAATATGTGAAAAAGCAGTGCTCATACAGTTTTCTTCTTGATCCGGTGTAAAGTTAAAAGGTTCAAAAAGGGCTTTTTCGTGTTTTTTGATGTCTACAATTTGCACCTCATGCGTTGTGTGATAGGACATATCCAAATAGGCAAAACTCAATTGCCGAAGGGTTTGAAGTCCTTGTTGAAATTGGGCTACTTTTTCGATTTTTTCGATGTAGTGGTCGGGAAGAGGTTCTTGGGTTTTATAGTGTTTTGCAAAAAGATGTAGCGCTTCATTTTGGTAACACCAGTTTTCCATAATTTGACTGGGTAGCTCGACAAAATCCCAATACACACTCGTGCCACTCAATCCGCTATAAACCGTTTGGGCCAACATTCCATGCAAGGCATGTCCAAACTCATGGAAAAGGGTAGTGACTTCATTAAAGGTCAGTAGTGCAGGCTTTTCTTTTGTTGGTTTAGAAAAATTGCAAACAATAGAAATATGCGGTCGTTCGGTCGCATGTTGACTTTTGAAGGAGGTCATCCAGGCACCACTTCGTTTGCTTTCACGTGGATAAAAGTCTAAATATAGCAATGCAACATATTGCCCGTTGGTTTTAGTAACCTTATATACACTTACATCGTTGTGATAAGGATCTACATTGTTGATCAATTCAAACTCAAGCTGGTATAATTTTTTGGTTATTGCAAAAAGCCCTTCAAGCGTATGCTTTAGGGGAAAATATTCACGCAAGGCCTGTTCGTCCAGTTGGAGTAATTGCTGCTTTATTTTTTCGGTCAAAAAAGCGGTATCCCATTTTTGAAGGGTCTCAATACCAAATTCTTTTGCCATTTTTTCTAGTTCTGCCCACTCCTTTTCTGCAGCTGGGCGGGCTTTTTCTTTTAAGGTGTTTAAAAAGGAATAGACCGTTGCCTCGTCTTTGGCCATACGTTCTTCTAGGACAAAAGCTGCGTGGGATGCATAGCCCAAAAGTTGGGCACGTTGTTGCCGTAATTCGACCAGCTGTTTGATGACCTCCTCATTGTTGTTTTCGTTTTTTTGAAATCCGATTTTGCCGTAGGCCAAACTCATTTTTTTACGTAGGTCGCGGTCTTCGACATAGGTCATAAAGGGCACGTAGCTGGGATAGTCTAGGGTAAATATCCATCCGTTTTTCCCTTTTTCTTCAGCGGCTTGTGCTGCAGCCTCTAAGTGATTTTCGGGCAATCCTTTGAGTTGGTTTTTGTCTGTGATATTGAGTTCAAACGCATGCGTATCTGCAAGGGTATGTTCTCCAAATGTGAGCCCCAACTGAGACAGTTTTATATCAATTTCTTTTAGCCGTTCTTTTTGTGTAGCATCGAGCAGGGCTCCATTTCTAACAAAACCACGGTATTCCTTTTCTAAGAGGGTGTGTTCTTCTGGGGTGCGTGATTTTGGAGCGGTATTTTTATAGACTTCTTCGATGCGCTTGAAGAGCTTGGTGTTTGATCGGATACGATTTTGAAAAGTGGCCAATTGGGGTGCGACTGCTTGCGTTGCTTTTTGCAATTCGGGAGAGGTTGCAGCACTATTGAGGTTGAACAACAAGCTGCTGTTGCGCGCCAACAAACTCCCACAGGCATCCAATGGGGCAATTGTATTTTCAAAGGTAGCGGGATGGGGTTGTGCTACAATTTCATCTATTTCGCTTAGGGCTTCTTCAATTGATTTTTCAATAGCAGGGACAAAGTGATCTATCAGAATGTCTGCAAATGGAGCTGCTTGATATGGGGTATCAAAAGCTTTGAGAAGGGGGTTTTTCAAAATTTAGGATTTTAAATTTCGTGCACTTTGATGCACTTTTTCTTCTAGGCCTTTTTTAAAGAGTTCAATTTTTTGACGCACATTTGAATCTGAGGCACCAATGATTTGGGCGGCCAAAATGCCGGCATTTTTAGCACCATTGAGCGCAACGGTAGCCACGGGAACTCCACCTGGCATTTGCAGAATTGAGAGTACAGAATCCCACCCGTCAATTGAGTTGCTCGATTTTACAGGAACACCAATTACGGGCAGCGGACTAAGAGAAGCAACCATACCTGGAAGATGCGCAGCACCGCCTGCTCCGGCGATGATTACTTGAATGCCTCTTTTGTGGGCTTCTTTTCCAAAGTTGACCATCTTTTCGGGTGTACGGTGTGCTGAAACGATATCTACTTCGGTTGGAATGTCAAATTCTTTGAGGATGTCAATCGCCTCTTGCATAACCGGTAGATCGGATTGGCTTCCCATGATAATTGCTACTTGTGCCATAGTGTTATTTTGAAATTACTTCTACAGTTTCTTTGACTTGCTCTGCTATAGATCGAGCGGTTTCTATTTTGGGGTGTACAATTGTGACGTGTCCCATTTTACGAAAGGGGCGGGTTTCTTTTTTTCCGTAGATGTGGGGGCTGACCCCTTCTAGGGTTAGAATTTGATCAATATTTTTATAAAAAACATTTCCTTGATGGCCTGTTTTCCCTACAAGGTTGACCATTACAGCACTGACCATACTATCGGTTTGTCCCATAGGTAAATTGAGCAACGCTCTCAGGTGTTGTTCAAATTGGGAGGTGTACGAAGCTTCGAGAGTATAATGACCACTATTGTGTGGTCTAGGTGCTACTTCATTGACCAAGATTTCTCCGTCTTGGGTCAAAAAAAGTTCAACAGCCAAAAGCCCAACATGGCCATAAGCTGCCGACACTTGCATAGCGATTTTTCGTGCTTTGGTTGCCAAAATTGAATCGATACGCGCGGGGCACAGTACATATTCTACCTGATTGGCGGTAGGGTGAAACTCCATCTCTACCACAGGATAGGTGGCGATCTCCCCGCTTGGGTTTCGGCAAACAATTACCGCAAGTTCTTTGTCAAATGGGACAAACTCCTCAGCCATGCATGGCCCAGCCTGAAGAGCTGCTATATCAGCATTGGATCGAACGATCGATACACCGTATCCATCATAGCCCATTGCTGCAGATTTCCACACAAAAGGAAACGATAGTTGCCCTTTGGCAACCGCTTCATTGAGCTGTTCTAAATTTTCAAATTCTGAAAATGAAGCCGTCGGAATTTGGTGGTGTTCATAGAATTTTTTTTGCCTGCATTTGTTTTGTATGGTTTCTAAAACATGAGGCTGTGGATAAATTTGAACCCCTTCTTGTTCTAATTTTTTGAGGGCTTCCACGTTGACATTTTCGATTTCGATCGTCAATACATCGACCTGTTTTCCAAAGGCATATACCGTGTCAAAATCCATCAAATCGCCTTTTACAAAAAGGTTGCAAGCCAGACGTGCAGGTGCGCTGGGGTTGGGGTCCAGTACATGCGTGGTTACATCCCATTGTCGGGTGGTGTACAGCAACATTTTGCCGAGTTGACCACCGCCTAAAATCCCTAAAATTTTGTTGGAAGAGAAAAATTCCATTCAAATACTTTGGTCAAAAATACGCATATCTTTTGGGGATTCGAAAAAAGCAGCACATTTTGGGTATCTTTGTGCGAATTTCAACGCTATTATGATTAATCTTATACTTTTTGGAAAGCCTGGCGCAGGAAAAGGCACCCAAGCGGCGTTTCTAAAAAAACGCTATGAATTGGTACACATATCAACGGGAGATTTATTTCGAAATCACATCCAAAACAAAACCGATTTAGGAACTTTAGCCCAGTCATATATGGACAAAGGCGACTTAGTACCCGATCAAGTGACGATTAATATGTTGGAACAAGAAGTTGCTCAAAACCCTGCAGCCAAAGGGTTTATCTTTGATGGTTTTCCACGCACTACAGCTCAAGCGCAAGCCCTAGATGGTTTTTTACGTTCGCTAAACATGCAAATTTCTGGCACCCTTGCTCTTGAAGCCGATGATGATCTATTGGTGGGGCGTTTGCTAAAACGCGGTGAAACCAGCGGCCGTACAGACGACCAAGATGAAGCCAAAATTAGAAACCGGTTTGAAGAATACAACACAAAAACAGCCCCACTAAAAGACTATTATCAGGCACAAAACAAATTTTTTACGATTGATGGTGTGGGTGAAATTTCAGAAATTACGGCCCGACTAGAAGCCGTTGTCGATCAGCTAAAATAGATGACAGAAGGCAATTTTGTAGATTATGTAAAATTGACTGTTTCTTCAGGAAATGGAGGGAAAGGTTCTGCGCATTTACATCGCGAAAAATACATTGCAAAAGGAGGACCCGATGGTGGAGATGGGGGACGAGGAGGTCATGTCATCATTAGAGGCAACAAAAACCTTTGGACGCTGTATTCCTTTAAATTCAAAAGACATTTTATGGCCGGCCATGGTGGAGATGGAAGCAAAAACAGAAGCTCCGGCGCTCAAGGAGCTGATGTGATTGTCGAAGTGCCACTGGGAACGGTAGTTCGGGATGCAGAAACCAACACAATACTCTTTGAAATTACAGATGTCTTGCAAGAACAAGTATTGCTCGAAGGGGGTATCGGAGGGCGAGGCAATTGGCATTTCAAAACCGCTACCAATCAAACACCACGTTATGCACAACCCGGACGTCCCGGTCAGGAGCAACAGATAATTTTAGAGTTAAAAGTATTGGCCGATGTTGGGTTGGTAGGATTTCCCAATGCCGGAAAATCTACCCTATTGGCCGCCCTCACTGCTGCAAAACCCAAAATCGCCGATTATGAGTTTACCACATTAAAACCCAATTTAGGAATCGTAGCCTATCGTGATTTTCAATCGTTCGTGATGGCTGATATACCAGGAATCATTGAAGGAGCCGCCGAAGGCAAAGGCCTCGGACACTATTTTTTACGACATATTGAACGGAATTCTATTTTACTATTCTTGATTCCGGCGGATGTTCTTGATGTCAAAAAGGCTTTTGATATCCTGCACAACGAGTTGGTGCGTTACAATCCAGAATTGATTGACAAAGACTTTGTCGTGGTTTTGTCCAAATGCGATCTGCTAGATGACGAACTAAAAGCAGCCTATCAAGAAGAATTGAAAAAAACATTTGATAAGATTCCGCACTATATGATTTCTTCAGTAGCACAAACGGGTCTGCAAGAGCTTAAAGATGGTCTTTGGAAAATGCTAAATCGATCATGAAAAAAATTCATTTTATTGCCATTGGAGGGAGTGCTATGCACAGCCTTGCCATTGCTTTAAACGAACAAGGAATTACTGTGAGCGGAAGCGATGACGCTATTTTTGATCCTTCAAAAGCAAAGTTGGCTGCTAAAGGATTACTGCCCAAAGAAATGGGGTGGTTTCCAGAAAAAATTCACCAAGATTTGGATGCCGTAGTTCTAGGGATGCACGCCAAAGCGGACAATCCAGAATTGTTAAGAGCCCAAGAATTGGGAATTACGGTCTATTCATATCCAGAGTTATTATACCAGCTGACCGTCAATAAAACGCGTGTAGTAATTGCAGGAAGTCATGGAAAAACGACAATAACCGCAATGGTATTGCATGTTTTGCAGTCCTTGGGTCGTGGAGTCGATTTTATGGTTGGTGCTCCAGTCCCTGGTTTTTCCAATACGGTACATCTAACGGATCACAACGAATTTGTTGTTTTGGAAGGCGATGAATATTTGTCGTCACCCATTGATCGGCGTTCTAAATTTTTGTGGTATCAACCTCAGATTGCATTAATTAGTGGAATTGCCTGGGACCATATCAATGTATTTCCAACTTATGCGGATTATGAAGCACCCTTCAAATCTTTTATTTCTAGTATTACCCCCGGAGGGGTACTTATCTATAATGAAGAAGACCCTGCTGTATTGCAAATAGCTCTGGCAACAGACCATGTGATTCGCAAACAAAGTTATTCGAAACCCAAAAACCAAACATTTGATGGAATATGTCATTTGGAAACCGAAGAAGGTTTGATACCGTTGGAGGTCTTTGGAGCGCATAACCTATCTAATTTGGCAGGCGCCCAGACCATCTGTCAATTTATGGGTGTTGAACCCATCGAGTTTTATGAAGCAATAGCGACCTTTAAAGGCGCAGCACGACGTTTAGAAAAAATGGGTCGTGGTGCAACAAGTATTTTATTTAAAGATTTTGCACATGCTCCCAGCAAAGTTCGTGCAACTACGGCGGCCGTAAAAAAACAATTTCCAACTCAAAAACTTTTGGCCTGTTTAGAATTACATACCTACAGCAGTTTGGATCCTGCTTTTATAAATCACTACAACAAAAGTTTGGAGACTGCCGATGAAGCATTGGTGTTTTATGATCCAGAGGCGCTAAAGATTAAACAACGCCAAATAATACCACCCGATGCGATAGCTGCAGCTTTTGACCACCCCAATCTTCGTGTTTTTTCGGTGCCCCAAGAGCTGCATGATTTTTTATTTAACCAAAATTATGCCCATACTGTACTGTTAATGATGAGTTCAGGAAATTATGGACAATTGGATTGGGATCGTCTGGTATCTATTGTTTCTAACGCTTAGTTAGATGGTGTTGATAAAGTTGATCGATCAACGTTTTTTTGGACGGAAATTCTTGATGCATTTTATTTTTTGCCAATCGTTGATCTTTAGGGTGCTTGTCCTGAGAAATTTTGTACTTACCCTCCCAAGAGGTTATCGTGATTTTAAACCCAATGATATAGGGTAAGGCTTTTTCCATTCGAGGATTGTTTTCTTCCAAAACATAAGTTCCGTTTGGGCCTTCTAACATGGCGGTCATTTGAATGAGGCTCTCTCGGATTCGTTCGGGTGTACGATATGTCTGAACGCTGCCGCAAAAATGCGCTTTAAAATAATTCCATGTGGGCAGTTGGGTGCTTTGATAGTCTGTGGGTGAAATGTAGGTCTCGGGACCATGGAAAATCACAGTCACCGAAACACCCGCATCCAAATGCGCTACTTGAGGGTTATAAAGATCTAGGTGCCCGATAAAATAACCCAATCCTTCGTCAGGATGATAAACCAGCGGGGTATGAGTCGTTAAGATGTGGTCTTTTTGCGCAGAAACGATCGTCGCCAATGGCATGGCCTCAACCAACCGAAGGCAGTTTTCAAAATCAGCTTCTTGGTGGTGTGGTGGAGGATAATGATTCATAAATTGGAATTATAAAAAATTAAAAATAAGTTATCTTTAGATAGCAACCTAACAGCCCCATGACGCAAAACACCTACCCCCTAACCATCAA
>JAFMLE010000027.1 GCA_017852395.1 Flavobacteriaceae bacterium | reverse complement strand
ACCCACGACCTCTTGACTGCCAGTCAAGCGCTCTAGCCAGCTGAGCTACATCCCCGCAGGGCCAAAAATAACACATTTATCTTGTATCTTAGACGGTGGCTAACAAAAAATAACCCATCACGTGTATTTACGAGGCTTCAAATTTGGCATCCTTTATTTTTTAGCGATTTGCTATGGGTGGGGGCAAGGAGATGCCAACCTATTATTGCAATACAACCGTGGCCCGGACCTCGATGGGTTTTATCACCCCTGGAATTTCAGCATGCAGACCTCCTTAAATCGAATCAACACCAACCGGGACTACACCGTTCCCTTGTTGGGTATTGGCTTAGGGCTACAGGTACAACATCATTTTTCTAAAAGTTTTGGCCTCAATACCGGTGCACATTTCACGACCTACAACTACCGCTATAAGCTACAAGACAACAACAGCACCGACCAACTTGAGTTTTTAGAACTCCCACTAAGCCTAAGGCTGTATCCTGGTAGAAGACTTTTTTTTGAATTTGGCACGGCATACCACCTTTTTTTAAAGGGGAAAAATTCAGAAATTGTTGATTTTGAAAATAACAGCAAGCGCTACCCTCAAGGGCTGTTTCAAAATGCCTTTGGGTTGTTTTTGGCAATTCATTATAACCTATGGAAGGGGGTTCATCTATCGTTGTCCTATCGCAGGATTCACAAAAACATTGATCCAACCCTTACCCAGTCCAATTCGTTTAGAGGATTGTCATTGGGGCTACATTATTATTTAAAAAATCCGTTGAGAAGACCGACAAAATGATTGAGATCAAAACCGCTACAATCCAAGACATTCATGCGCTGGCTCCGTTGTTCGACGCCTATCGTGTTTTTTATAAAAAAACTAGCGATCTAGCAGGAGCACAGCAATTTTTAGAAGCACGACTTCGCAACGCAGAGTCCATTGTTTTTTTGGCAACCGATGCCTCTAACCCTTGCGGCTTTATCCAACTCTATCCGCTTTTTTCATCGACCAACATGGCACCGCTCTTATTGCTCAATGATCTTTTTGTGGCTCCAGAATATAGAGGAAAGCAAATTGGAATGGCTTTATTGCAACACGCACAAGAATATGCAAAATCATCTAGGGTCAAAGGCATAACCTTAGAAACCGAAAAAGCCAACCTTGTCGGAAATCAACTGTATCCTAAAATGGGTTTTTCTAGAGATGAGGCGCACCATTTTTATTTTTGGGAAAACCCTACTTTTTAGTCACGATTACGATCACACCATCAGCACCTGCTGCGCCATATTTTTCTAGTGCCACGGGACCTTTAAGTACATTGATGGTGGCGATTGTGTCAGGCTGAATTTTTTCCACATCAAACCCTTCTGGCTGAATTTGGCCATCGATTACTACTAAAGGTTTGGCATCAGAAAAGGCAACCCAGGTGGCCGATTTTGAAGCAATACCCGAAGGGGCGTCCGCCAAACTATCTAATCGTATAACAACTTTTGAGTGTACTTGGGTGCTGTCTCGAACACCACTAAATACAGCAAGTGGGGCTTGGTCTTCTCCAACAAAAAACAGCGGCTGTTCTTGCCCTTTTATAACGACGGTTTTTCCTGATGACAACAAAGGCATTGTTTTTCTAGAGGCAAGTGTTCGTTCTGTAGCTTCTGCTGAAGGATACACTTTGATGGTGATACAGGATTGAAAAAGAAGGATAAAAACCGCAGGGAGTAAAAGTTTCATGATTTTGATTTGACGTTTTGACTGATTAATCCGATTTACAAAAAGCGTGTTATTGTAAAATTAAGGTATTTATGACGATTCTGGCGTTGAAGATCAACATCTTTACTGGCCGATTGGAAAATCCCCAACAAACGCCACTTTTGATAGTTCAAAATCAACCCCATTTCAAAGTGGTTCCTATAACGGTTAGAAGTCATGACAAAGGGTGATGCATCATCAAACAGGCTGCCCTCTATCGGGAAATCATGCGGGCGATACTCCTGGCGGGTACCCATATAAATCCCCCAACTTTTTTGTTGCTGCAGCAACAAAAAATCTTGATAAGGAACCCTTGCCGCGTTGCCCAACAACAATCCAAACTGCCCCTGTGTCAACACACGATGTGTTGTCAGTTCTGTAAGCATTTTTGAAATGACTCCAACGCCTCTAAATAAGGACCACCCTTTGTGATAGCTAGCCAAAACACCTCCATGAAAGCGTTGTGGCTGTGCCGACAGCCAAGCCAGTTTGGGGAGGTCAAGAACCCATTGGTGGTAGATGTTTTGCAGTGCTTTTGCCAAAGAAGCATTTCCGCTAACACCCACTTGCAATCCCCATTGAAGCCCTTGATTGTTTGATAATGCATACTCCCGCTGATGCTGTAAAAACAAATAACCACTGTACGGATAATCATAACTACTCAAATCGGTGCTATAGCGTCGCGATGGGGTATAAATTTCTTGGCCTAACCGCCAACGCGCATATCTTTTTGTGCTGTTCTGGGTTGTATTTTCAGCAGTACGGCGGTAGCCATAATCGACAAAAATACCACTCGAATAGTAGTAGTCTGTTCCAAAATAAAGATCATTATCTACTTGTAAGTTCAAATAGCGCTGTGCGGCAATTGGCCCAGTTGCACCAAAGAGCAAGCCAAAGAATAAAAGATAACGGTACAAAAATATAGTGCCTTGATTAGGTCACTAAAGTTACATATTGTTATTGGTTTTTGAGCACCAATAGCGGTGTAGAACAATAAAAGTCACGCTTGAGTACGACATCGGGCTCCCAAAGTTTTTCAAAAAACCCTCTTTTTCTTCTAAAAACACACAATACATCAGGAGCTACCGATTGAAAGTGCTCCAAAACGCCTTGATAGATGGTTGCGTTTTCGGTGGCCGAAAGGCCGTTGCTTATCGCTTTGATTTCAGGGCCAATTTCCCAATCTTCGGCCGTATGTCCTGGCGTTTTTACCAAAAGGCCATGGACTTGCGCGTGATCTTTAGAAACAAAGTGTCGCAAGGGATCGAGCATATCCGTACTTGCGATCCTTCCACGTTTGAACGCCAAAAGAAATTTTTTGGTTGGGGTATAGCCTTTGTTAAAGGGAGCTACCCAAACGGGTATCGAAGTTCGTTTGATTACACTCCCTGCAACGGGGCCCAAAAAGACCTCCTCATTGGTGTCGTTGCTTAAGGGTGCTACAACAATCAGATCGATTCTTATTTTTTTGTGAAGTTCCTTTACAGTTGTCAAAAGGTCAGAAGTGCCTTGTTGTACAATATGGATAGAAACCCCTTTTGTGGGAACCTGTGCCACAATTTCCTTTAATCGCACAAACGATTTTTCGGCCAAAATACCTTTAACATTTGCCATACTTGTTGCTGGAGCAGCAACAGGGGGGTAGGCGTCTGCAACATATACAGTAGCACCAAAATGTGCCGCCATTTCTACCGCATAGTTAAGGGTATTGACAGCCTTATTTGAGATGCCGATCGGTACAAGGATGTGTTTCATGGTATCAATGTTGGCGCAAATTTAAGGGATTTATTACCCCATAAAAATTAAATTTACTCAAAATTAACGACCATGATTCGTCAAGCCGTTTTGCAAGATCTCGAAGCTGTAAAAAATATCACCGAATCTTGTGCTGCGCATATGTCCGCACAAGGAATCTTTCAATGGAATGCGCACTATCCTTCGCGCGCTGTTTTTGAAAAAGACATTTTAGAAGGCAGTCTCAATGTTTATCTCAAAAATCAAAAGGTCGTAGGATGCATCATGTTTTCGACCGAAAAAGATGCCTTGTACAATACGATCAACTGGCAAAGCCCGGAAGGGAATAATTTATACATTCATCGACTGGCGGTTCACCCCGATCATCAGGGTGGGGGGATAGCACGACAGCTGATGGATTATGCTGAAGCAGCGGCAGTTGCTCTAAATTGCTCTTCGGTACGTTTGGATACGTTCAGTCAAAACCCTCGAAACAACCGGTTTTATCAAGCCCGAGGATATCATAAGCTGGGCGATGTTTATTTTCCAAAGCAAAGCGAATTTCCCTTTCATTGCTATGAAAAAGTATTGCAGTACTAACTTTTGTATTTTTGTAATTCATGGACGGAACAATCACCCTTACGCAAAACCAAGCAGTAGCTACAATTACCGTTGGCCACCCTGCGGCAAACGCCTTACCACTGGCATTGCTTACCAAATTGAGTCAAACGCTTAAGGTCATAGCGGCCGACACCATGATTCGTGTGGTAGTACTTCAAACCGAAGGTCATGGGGCCTTTTGTGCAGGGGCCAATTTAGCAGATTTAGCACGGGCCGATACTTTAGAAAAGGCGACCAATTTTTTTATGGGTTTTGCAACACTCATCAACACCTTGCGAACCCTTCCTCAAATAACCCTTGCTCGTGTTCACGGAAAATGTGTAGGTGGCGGCGTCGGATGGGTTGCTGCCTGCGATTATGCAGTGGCTACAGAGGCTGCAGCTGTAAAACTTTCTGAGCTGGCTTTGGGGATAGGCCCCCATGTAATTGCCCCCGCTGTTAAACGCAAAATCGGAACCACCGCTTTTTCAAAACTTTCCTTGGACTGCACCGAATGGCACTCGGCAGCTTGGGCACATGAAAAAGGACTTTTTGCAAAAATCACTAAAGATCAAGCTGCTCTAGATTCAGTAATTGAATGTCTGAGTTCACAGTTAGCAAAATATCCTATATCTGCGCTCACAGCCCTAAAAAAACTGCAATGGGAAGGCACAGAAGATTGGGAAATACTGTTGGCAGAAAAAGCAAAAACAACTGCAAAACTCGCCTTATCTGAGTTTACTCAAAGCATTATTAAAAAACTAATAGACAAATGATTAACACCATTCGCTTAACTAAAGAGTTTACTTTTGAAACCGGCCATGCACTCTACGGTTATGATGGGCTTTGTAAGAACGTGCATGGGCACAGCTATAAACTCGCTGTTACCATAGCCGGTACCCCTATAGACGATCCTACAAACACCAAATTTGGGATGGTTATGGATTTTTCTGAACTCAAAACCATTGTCAAAGAAGAAATTGTACTTCCCTTTGATCACGCAACGGTGCTCAACATCAATAGCCCGCACCTTGCATTGGCCGATGAAATGGAAAAAAGAGGGCATAAGGTCTTGCGGGTAAACTATCAACCGACCTGCGAAATGATGATTGTAGCTTTTGCAGAAAAAATCCAAAAACGCCTCCCTGGACACATTCGGTTGATTTCTCTAAAGCTACGTGAAACAGGAACTGCTTATGCCGAATGGTTTGCGGCCGATAATTCTTAAGGCCTAAAATCCGAGATCTTTCAGATTTTCTTTAGCTGTCGCTTTTTTCAAGCCTGCTTTTAGCGCAATCTCTTCGCAATCCAGCGGAATGGTTACCAACTCCGGAGCAACAAAGTCTTCTTGCGAAATGGCCAAATCAGGATTTTCGTACAAACTTCTCATATAAACGCCCCATATGGGAAGTGCCATCGTGGCGCCTTGGCCAAAGCCAATTTCTTTGAAGTGTATTGAGCGGTCTTCACCACCGACCCAGACACCCGTTACTAAATTGGGTACCATACCCATAAACCAACCGTCACTTTGGTTTTGTGTAGTTCCCGTTTTTCCTGCTATGGGATTTTCAAAAATATAGGGATAGCCCGTCACTATTTTTTCGTAGATATAATTGGTTTTTTCGAGTCCAGCGTGGCGCAATCGGGCGCCAGAGCCAGCTTCGGTCACGCCTTGCATCAAATTGAGCGTTACATAGGCCGCCTCTTCACTAATCACGTCTACGGTTTCGGGAACCAACTCAAAAAGTACCATTCCGTTTTTATCTTCGATACGGGTCACAACAGAGGGTTTTACATAAATTCCTTGATTGGCAAACGTACCATAGGCACCGACCATTTCAAACAAACTGATGTCTGCAGTACCTAACGCAATGGAAGGAACTGCAGGGATTTCTGAAGTCATGCCCATTTTGCGAACCAAATTGATAACGGGGCGCGGCCCAACTTTGTCCATCAATCGGGCGCTGATGGTATTGACCGAATTGGCCAGGGCGTTTTTGAGGGTACGCACCTGCCCGTACTTGTCTCCCGAGTTTTTGGGGCACCATGCCTCGTCATTGCCATGACGACGTGCTTCTACACAATAGAGGGCGTCGGGAAGTGAGTCGCAGGGCGAAAGTTTTAATTGATCAATGGCCGTTGCATAAAGAAACGGCTTAAAGGTCGATCCGATTTGTCGGCGTCCTTGTTTTACTTGATCGTATTGGAAGTGCTTGTAATCATAGCCACCAACCCATGCTTTGACGTGCCCGGTTTGAGGCTCCATAGACATCATAGAAGCCCGAAGAAAATGCTTGTAGTAGCGGATGGAGTCCAAAGGAGTCATGATGGTATCGATTTCACCTTTCCAACTAAATACTTGCATGGATGTCGGAGTTTTAAAATCCTTTAGAATCGCTGCATCATCAAGTCCAGCAGCTTTTTTCTGACGCCAGCGCTCGGAGCGCCGTGCCGTGCGTTCGAGCAAGGTGTCTATTTGACCCTCTCGGAGATCGAGGAAGGGGGCTGTGGGGTTGACACGACGTCTGTTTTGAAGAAAAAATTCTTTCTGAAGGTTTTTCATGTGCGCCTTTACTGCAGCTTCACCCAGGGCTTGCATTCGCGCGTCGATTGTGGTATAGATACGCAAGCCGTCACGATAAATATTGTAAGTGCTCCCATCGGGTTTGGGATTGTTGCGGGTCCAGTCTTGAAGGTATTCTTGAAGGTAGGCCCTAAAATAGGTTGCAAGCCCTTCACGGTGGGATTCGGGGGTATAATCAATTGTAAGGGGCAGTTGTTCGAGGGAGTCTTTTTGGGCCGAGGTGATTAACCCGTTACGGACCATTTGCTGTAAGACGACATTGCGACGGTTTACGACAATTTCGGGACGTCGAATGGGGTTGTAATAGGACGAATTTTTGAGCATCCCCACCAGCATTGCCGATTCTTCCAAAAGTAAGTCCTTCGGGTTTTTGTTAAAAAATATTTTGGCGGCAGAACGCACCCCATCAGCAGTATACCCAAAATCGTAGATGTTGAGATACATGGCGATGATCTCTTTTTTGGTATAGCGTTGTTCAAGTTGAATTGCCAGTACCCATTCTTTTATTTTTTGAAAAAGGGCTTCTTGCAAATTGCGCGAGCGTACCCCAACAAATAGTTGACGTGCTAACTGTTGACTGATGGTGCTTGCGCCTCCTTTTTTACCTAAATAAAAAACGGCACGAAGGGTTCCTCGCCAGTCAATCCCCGAATGTGAATAGAACCGTTCGTCTTCTGTAGCAATGAGCGCATCAACAATATTTTGGGGGAGTTCGTCAAAGGTTATGGGGGTGCGGTTGTCGTTGTAGTAGTATTTTCCGAGGACTTCGCCATCGGCAGAGAATACTTGGGTTGCAAGGTTGGTTTTTGGGTTTTCGAGTTGTTGCAGATCGGGCATTGGCCCAAGATAGCCGAGTGCTGCTGCAGAAAAAATTGCAGTGGCACCCAAAACGCTGCCCCAAAAAAGCATCCAAAAAACGCGGAGGTGCCAGCGATAGGGGTGTTTGTGATTTGAAGCAGTTTTTTTCTTTTTTACCATTTTATCTGATGTTTTCAACGGCTAAGCCAACGCTCAAAATTCCGGATAATGCTTCAATACCAGCCACAGCTCCAGATTCGCGAAGAGCATGAGAGATTTTTATACGATATCGCAAACTGTCGCTTAGTAGAACTCCTTCTTTCCAGTAGAGTTTACTTTCTTTGACTTCCGAAAATCCTTTGCCCAACCAAGACCCATCGGGTGCACTCATGGCATATTCGAGTGTATCGGTGGTGAGCTGTAGATCGTTTTGGTACCATTCGGCAATAAGAAAAATATTGGAAAATCGGTAGTTGTTGTCGTTTCGTAAATGAATAAACAGGTCGTAATTTCCTGAAAGTGGAGGCAGTTCAAATTCAACAGGACCATCGCTGTGCCATGCCGTATTGATGTCTACATAGTCCCTGTAAGGCACCGATGAGGTACATTGCAAAAACAGCAGGATACTTCCCAAGAGCCATAACTTATTTGGGGTCTTTTTTGACATGATTGCGTTTGCGATTGTTGCGGTTTTTCTTTTTGGGCCTCGAACGGTCAAAACGGTTGAGGCTGTCTTGTCCAACCACATTTTCAAAAATGGTTTCGTTGCTTTGAAGTGTGGGTTCTTCGGTATAATCTTCGAGGCATGTTACGGGTTCATTGGCTTTGTTTTTGGCAATTATTTCGTTGGCTGCTGCAACGGTCAATTGGTGCCAATTCATCCATTCGCCTTTGTAGGTGTACCATAGTACGCCTTTAAAAATGTCGATTTTTTGGCAGATTGCTACGCCTTTTTCGGTTTGGAGCTTGGTCTCGACACGCGGAAAAGCTTTTAGAGCGCTTCGATATGCATCGAGTTCAAAATTGAGGCAACATTTGAGCTTGCCGCACTGCCCGGACAATTTGATGGGGTTAAGCGAGAGTTGTTGGTAGCGAGCAGCTGCTGTGGAGACGCTGCGAAAATCGGTCAGCCAGGTAGAGCAGCAAAGCTCGCGGCCGCAGGATCCGACCCCTCCCAATCGGGAAGCTTCTTGACGCAGACCGATTTGGCGCATTTCGATTCGGATATTAAAGGCTTTGGCCATGTCTTTGATCAACTGTCTAAAATCGACCCGTTGATCGGCGGTATAATAAAAAGTTGCTTTTTTGCCGTCCCCCTGAAATTCGACATCGGACAATTTCATTTGCAGTTGGAGTTGTAAGGCCAACTCGCGGGCACGTACCTGGACGGTAGGCTCTCGATCTCGAGCAGTTTGCCAGGTGTCGATGTCTTGATCGGTGGCCAGACGAATGATGCTGGGGAGAGTTGTTTTGTCAGGGTCGATATTTTTCTTTTTCATCTGAAAACGGATCAACTCACCCGTAAGACTTACGCGGCCAACATCATAACCCCCACCCTCTACTTCGGTCACTACTGCAGTGCCTATAGTGGGGCTCATTTGTTCTGAAAAACGATAAAAATCTTTGCGGCTGTTTTTGAAGCGTACTTCTGCAATTCGGACAGGGGGTTGGTCGCCTGGAAGTCGCATGTTGCTGAGCCAGTCAAAAACGGTCAGTTTGTTGCATCCATCACTTCCACAAGTGCCATTGTTCTTACAGCCCCTAGGTTGTCCTGATGATCCGCTTCCACAGCTTGCACAGCTCATAGTCTTGTTTTACTGGTTAAAGATACGGTATTCTGCCCCGAAGAAAAGAACCGTTTTTCTTAATTATTGTTTAAATTTTAGAACCGAAGAACGCCCTTTTTTAAAAATCTTATTGCTGTTGTGTGCTCCACGGCGGAGTTCTTTTTGTTGTTCTTTGGGAAGGTTGATAATTTCTTGGCAAGCGTCGGAACAACAGGTTTGGGATTTTCGTTGACAGACATCACATTGAATAAACAGCAGGTGACAGGCCTCGTTGGCGCAATTGACGTGAGTGTCGCAAGGTGCCCCGCATTGGTGGCATTGGGCAATGATGTCGTCCGAAATCCGTTCGGCACGGCGTTGGTCAAAGACAAAGTTTTTCCCTTTAAATTTATTTTCAAGCCCGAGGCCTTTGACCTGGCGTGTGTATTCGATGATGCCTCCTTCTAATTGAAAAACGTTTTTAAACCCTTTGTGTTTAAAATAGGCAGAGGCTTTTTCACATCGAATTCCTCCAGTGCAATACATCAGCAGGTTTTTGTCTTCTTTATGGTTTGCGAGGTCTTTTTCGATGATCGGGAGCGAGGCTCTAAAAGTATCAACATCTGGTGTAACGGCTCCGTCAAAGTGACCGATTTCACTTTCATAATGATTGCGCATATCTACACAAATCGTATTGGGGTCGGCCAGTAGCGAGTTAAATTTTTCGGCATTGACATGCACCCCTTTATTGGTCACATCAAAACTGGCGTCATTGAGTCCGTCGGCAACTATTTTATCACGAATTTTAATGGTCAGTTTTAAAAATGAGGCATTGTCTTGTTCTACGGCAATGTTGAGTCGCACTCCTTGCAGAAAAGTGATGCTGTCCAAAAAGGCTTTAAAAGCCTCGAAGTTTGGGGCAGGGACTGACAATTGTGCATTGATGCCTTCTTTGGCTATATAGATGCGACCAAGAACATCGAGTTTGTTCCAATTTAAGAAAAGATAGTCACGAAACAGTTGTGGGTTGTCTAGATGATGGTACTGATAAAACGATAAGGTAAGTCGTCTGACTCCTGCCTGTTCAATGAGCAAAAAACGTTCTTCAGCACTTAGTTTGTTGTACAGTTGCATGCTATAAACAGTTTAAGTGA
>JAFMLE010000016.1:24365-49686 GCA_017852395.1 Flavobacteriaceae bacterium | reverse complement strand
CTGCAAATATAAAACCCTTTTTTGATTCATCAATAACTATTAAATTATTTTTTTTGAAAAAATTTTAAAGGGCATCTAATATACCTTTTTTGCAGGAATTCTACAAACGATAAGTGGTTTATTTTAAGGGTGTTGGTGTTTTTTTTACACTCCATTTTTGATAGAGCGAATCCAGGTCGTAATCCAATGCTTTTTCTTGAAACTCAAGTTGTTCGTTTGCAAATGCGCGCTGAAGGATGTCTTCAATAAGATAATCTTCATAGATGGTCTCGGGGTCGTATTGACTTTTTAAAGACAATTTGAAGAAAGAGGCTGTGGTTTGATAAATGGTGGCACGCCAACCGTTGCGGAGCTCTTTGATGAGTTCGTGGGTCGTGGCTCCGGTTTGTCGATGCACTAATTTGATGAGTATGCGCCCTTGGGAGCGAGAAAGTTTTTTAAGTTCTTCTTCAAATTCGTCATAGATAAAGGATTCTAAGCGTTTGAGGTATTTTTTCTTTTTGCTTTTGGATTCAATCTGCTGCAATCGGTCGTTGAGTACCTGTAGGCGGTCTGCAGCAAGTTTTGCGTAGGGATACACCTTGAGGGTGCGGTATCTTAGGATGGCATATTGTTTGGCCTGATCATAGGTCTTAAAGGATAGCGGCTTGAAGAGTACCACTTCTTTGAGCGGTATCATGGTATTGGTGATGGTGTCGCCATCAATAACGAGATAGGGCGTGGATTCTGTCAAGCGCATATCCCATTCTTGAGCTGTAAGTTGGGCCATCCAAAAAAGACAGGCTATTAGGGCCATTTTTTTCATCAAAACAAAATTAATAATTCGGGATCAGTCCACGCTTAATATTAACATAATTATTACCTTTGGAACCTTAGAAAATTCACCTTTTTAGTATGAAAATTATTGATAAAAAAGCAGAGGCGTTTCTTGAAAAATACCTCAACAATGCTGCGCCAACGGGATATGAAAGTAACGGTCAGAAACTTTGGATGGAATACCTAAAACCCTATGTAGATACCTTTATCACAGATGTGTATGGTACAGCGGTGGGCGTAATCAACCCAGAAGCGGAATACAAAGTGGTGATTGAAGGGCATTCGGACGAAATTTCTTGGTATGTCAATTATATAACAGACAATGGTCTGATTTATGTGATCCGAAATGGAGGAAGTGACCATATTATTGCGCCTTCAAAATGGGTAGACATTCATACGCAAAAAGGGATTGTCAAAGGGGTGTTTGGTTGGCCTGCAATCCATACCCGAAAAAATGGAAAAGAGGATACGCCTAAGCTCGAAAATATCTTTATTGATATTGGTGCAAAAAATAAAAAAGAGGTAGAGGCCTTGGGTGTTCATGTAGGCTGTGTCATCACCTACCCCGACCGATTTCATATAATCAATAAAAACAAATACGTTTGCCGTGCAATCGACAACCGTGCTGGTGGATTTATGATTGCCCAGGTGGCCCGTTTGCTTTCTGAAAATAAGATCAAATTGCCTTTTGGACTCTACATCACCAATTCTGTTCAAGAAGAAGTTGGATTACGCGGTGCGGAAATGATTACACAAACCATCAAGCCCAATGCAGCTATTGTAACCGATGTTTGTCATGACACGACAACTCCGATGATCAATAAACACATCGAGGGGCATATAGAAATTGGTGCCGGACCTGTGGTGAGTTATGCACCTGCAGTACATCAATTGCTACGCGATTGCATCATCAATACAGCAATTGACAAGAAAATACCTTTTCAAAGAATGGCTTCTTCTCGGGTTACAGGAACGGATACGGATGCTTTTGCCTACAGCAATGGTGGTGTTGCCTCTGCGTTGATTTCGCTTCCCCTACGCTACATGCATACTACGGTAGAAATGGTGCACAAAAGCGATATGGAAAATGTGATCCGATTGATTTATGAGACGCTACAAAACATCAAGTCGGGCACATCGTTTAGTTATTTCGACTAAAATACCCGCGTGCCTTTTGCAATAAAAAACTCACCCCAAGGGTAGTAAGTACAACAAGGCTATTAAAAACGATGTCCTCGGTATCAAAAATACGATTGGGTAATACAGCCTGAAGACTTTCATCGATTAGCCCAACCGTGATACAAATAAAGGCGGCTAAAAAGGCTGTGCGAATTTGATGTGTCCCAAAACGTTCTAACAGGGCTTTGTGTACACAGATTGTTAGACTACAAAACTCCAATAAGTGGCTGCGCTCGGGAGCGCCTAACCGAAAGACAAAAAGGGTGATGGTGGTCAACAAAACCAGCCAAAACAGCAATTCGATTTTACCAATTTTGATGCGTATTGCGTACAATAGCACCGCAAGGGTAGACAGCAACAAGCCGCCTGCAAACAGATATAATTGTATCGCTTGATTCCAAAGGGCTTGATGGTCGGGTGTCCAAAAAAGGGAAGTGAAGATCACTAACGTGATGATGCACGATGCGAGCCAATATTTTTTTTCCGTATTCTTGATGTTATATTTTCTTAGTGCTTTATGATGCCTAAAAAATTAGAGCAAGGCTTTGTTGATGTCCTTAATCAGTTGTGGGCCTTCGTAGATAAAACCGGTATAAAGTTGAATTAGATCAGCTCCAGCATCTAGTTTTTCAAGTGCATCGTCAACGCTATGGATACCGCCTACTCCAATTATTGGAAAGGCCTTATTGCTTTTCTCTGCCAAAAACCGAATCACTTCTGTACTGCGATTTTTTAGTGGTTTGCCGCTCAGCCCGCCCAGTTCATTTTGATTTTGATCTTGTAAGTTTTTCCTTACAATGGTAGTGTTTGTGGCGATTACTCCGGCAATTTTTGTTTGAGCAACAATATCGATGATGTCCATGAGTTGCTCATCGGTCAGGTCTGGAGCAATCTTTAATAGAATGGGTTTGGGTTTTGATGTTTTACGGTTGTCTTCTTGAAGGGTATTGAGCAAATGTGTCAGCGGCGCTTTGTCTTGCAGTGCCCTTAGATTGGGTGTGTTTGGAGAACTTACGTTTACAACAAAATAATCTACGTAATCATAGAGGGCTCTAAAGCAATATTGATAATCTTGAATTGCATCTTCGTTGGATGTACTCTTGTTCTTACCAATATTCCCTCCTATAAGGACATTTTTATTTTTCTTAAGTCGTTTTACGGCTGCGTCAACACCTTCGTTATTGAAGCCCATTCTGTTGATAAGTGCTTGGTCGGCTGGTAGTCTAAAAAGGCGCTTTTTGGGATTACCTGGTTGTCCTTTGGGGGTTAGCGTTCCGATTTCGATAAACCCAAATCCAAAATTGGCCAATGGGCCAAAAAGTTTGGCATCCTTGTCAAAACCTGCGGCGAGCCCTACAGGATTGGGGAAAGTCAGCCCAAAAAGGTTACGAGCCAGCTTGGGGTTGTTGTGATAAAAGAGACTACGAATCAATGCGCCTACGCCAGGGATATAATGTATGTACCGAATCATTTTAAATGTAAAATGATGCACCTGCTCTGGGTCAAACAAGAACAGTAAAGGACGGATTATAAAACGATACATAACGCAAAAAATATCCCGCCGAAGCGGGATGATCATTTATTTGGAAGTTTTGGGCTGGAGTTTCGCACTTAATTCAAGTGAAATAGCAGACCGTTCTACTTTGAGCTTTCCGGCTAAGGTTTCGATTATGCAAGTATTGTCTTTGTCATTTACCTCAAGAATTTTGCCATGCAGCCCGCTTTTAGTTATGATCCGATCTCCCTTTTTGAGTGCAGTCATAAAATTCTTCTCTTTTTTTTGTCTGCGTTGTTGTGGCAGTATTATAAAAAAGAAAAATACGACCAGCATCAACAATAAAAAGGGAAGCTGTCCCGAAAATCCTTCCATAAAAATTAGTTGTTAGATTGTTGTCTTGCTCGTGCTTGATCTTCACGTTGTTTTTGACGAACCGGATCTGGAGTAACCATCGCCTTGATGCGCAACATTTCTCTTCCACTTTGTGTATTGGCAGAAAGTGTTACTGTTTTTTGCTGCATGTTAGGCTTGTTGCTTGAGTCAAAGCTTACCAAAATCTCACCAGTACCTCCGGGAGGGATTGGCGTATTTTTGGGATAACTAGGTACTGTACATCCACAGCTACCACGAGCATCAACTATGATTAGGTCTGATTTTCCTGTATTGGTAAAAGTAAAGGTTGTTTGTACACGTTCACCCTCACTGATCGTCCCAAAGTCATGAGCCACTTTATCAAAAGTCATCACCGGTGCATCAGCAGATTGGCTGGCACCATTGTCAGTTGCTTGAACGTTGTCTTGATTTACTTTTTTTGCAGCGCTATCATCGCAGCCCGTCGTCATTACAAAAGCACTTAATGTCGCTAATAAAAACAATTTTTTCATTTGAATATGGATTTTTTAGATCTTCAAAAATAAGAAAAAAAACCTTACTGCAAGCCCCTTCCCTGTTTGTTCATTCGGTTAGTAGTTTTAAATTCTTTTACCAATTTGTCCAACACCCCATTGATAAATATATTGCTCTTAGGTGTCGAATAGTCCTTAGCGATTTCGAGATACTCATTGAGGGTAACTCGGGGTGGGATTTCATCAAAATACAACAGCTCGGCAATGGCCATTTGCAACAACAGATTGTCAAGGGTTACGATGCGCTCAGCCTCCCAGTTGGGAGTTTTGCCTTCGATCTCCTTTTGAAGCGCTTCAGAGTGTGTCAATAGGGTTTTTAAAAGCTGTTCTCCAAATTGTATTTCTTCTTGTATCGTTGATACATCTGGAAGTTCAAAACTGATTTCTTGATCGGGGTGACACGTTTTTAGTTGCTTGACAATAAACGTATTAACAACCGGAAAATCATCAGACCATGTCAATTGTTCGTCTTCTAAAAAATCAAAAAGTTGTTCTTTTGGAGCAATCACCTCACGATAGATCCATAAGATAAAATCGCGCTCTTGTTTTTCGGATGGGTGGTCAAGAGTCGCATAGGATTTGTAGGTTTGTTCTTCAAGAATTTGTGCGTACAACTGGTGTACATAATCAAAATTAAGGTCCCAAATTTTGATTTTCTTGGCTGTTATTATTTGGTTTAACAATCGGTGATTGGCAAGAAAATTTAAAAACGCATTAGAAACCAACCGCGCTCCAAGTGCCGCTGTAGTATGAACCAGTGAAGATTGTTTTTTTTTGATTTCGAACTGGGTTTGGGCATGCTCGTGCAATGTTTTGAGCAATGCGACCAATACAAGGTGCAATTCGAAGGTTTTGAGGATACTGGATTTGAGAAATTTTGACGGTTCTTTGGGGCTTTCAATTCCGTCATAGGTGACTGCATAAAAGGCCTGCATTACCTTGACACGAATATGACGTCGGGTGATCATGTGTAAGAACGTTTTGCCGCCAAAAATAATAAATACAAAACGAATTATGCTGTTTTTAAATAAAGAACTGATCCCTTTAAATTGCTTACCTTTGAAAACCTGCTAGAATTAGATGAAAGCGCTTTTACACCTCAACAAATATTTATATAAATACCGGGTTAAAATATCTTTGGGGATCCTGATTACGATCGTAGCACGGATTTTTTCGCTCTTTGCACCCCGGTTGATTGGCAATTCAATTACGGCGACTGAGCAATTTTTAAAAACACCAACAGGTGATCTTGAAGCGCTCAAAGAGACCCTGCTTATCAATATCGCCATCATTATTGGTACGGCGCTCTTATCGGGGTTTTTTACTTTTTTGATGCGTCAAACACTCATCAACGTATCGCGCTACATCGAATTTGATTTGAAAAATGAAATTTTCGAACAATACCTCAGACTCTCACAGACGTTTTATAAAAACAACCGAACGGGAGATTTGATGAATCGCATCAGTGAAGACGTCGGCAAAGTACGGATGTATGTTGGGCCAGCAATAATGTATAGCATAAACACTGTCGCGCTGTTTGTAATCGTAATCAGTTATATGGTTAGTATCGCACCACAACTGACGCTTTATACGATCATTCCACTACCGTTATTGTCCTACATCATTTACAAACTAAGTAAAATCATCAATGTACGAAGCACCAAAGTACAAGAAAACCTTTCCAAATTGTCTTCTTTCACACAAGAAAGCTTTAGTGGCATTTCGGTATTGAAATCATACAACCTACAAGCCCAAAACAGTGCTGATTTTGATATACTTTCCAAAGAAAGTCTGGACAAAAACATGGCCTTGGTAAGGGTTCAGGCCTGGTTTTATCCACTGATGATTTTGCTTATTGGCATCAGCAACCTTTTGGTGATTTTTATCGGTGGTAAACAATATATCGCCGATGAAATTACGATCGGGGTACTGGCAGAATTTATCATCTATGTCAATATGCTCACTTGGCCCGTGGCGGTTGTAGGGTGGATTACCTCCATCGTTCAACAAGCCGAAGCATCCCAAGAGCGCATAAACGACTTTTTGAAAGAAAAACCAGATATCATTGATGGTCCAGGGGTGGCCAATCAAAGCAATGCCGATTTGGAGTTTGAAAAAGTCAGCATGTATTATCGAGAAACCCAAATAAAAGCACTGGACCAACTCCAATTAAAAATAAAAAGCGGAACAACCTTAGGTATTGTTGGTGCTGTGGGTTCTGGTAAATCTACCCTATTGGATCTTATTGCCCGACTCTACGATCCGACAGAAGGGACCCTTTTCTTAGGTGGGCATCCGCTTAAGAACTTCAAAAGGACCAATCTTAGAGCACGAATTGGTTATGTGCCTCAAAATGCATTTCTATTTTCGGAAACAATCCAAAATAATATCATCTTTGGCAAAAGTGATGCCACGCTAGAGGAAGTAAAAATTGCAGCCAAAAATGCCGCAGTTGCTGCCAATATCGAAGGTTTTGAAAAAGGCTATCAAACCATTTTAGGAGAACGTGGAGTAACACTCTCTGGAGGACAAAAGCAACGGGTGTCTATCGCGCGCGCCCTTATAAAAGACCCCGAAATCCTTCTTTTAGACGACTGTCTTTCTGCTGTTGACACCGATACCGAAGAGACCATTTTGAAAAACCTTAAAAAAATTAGGGCAAATAAAACTACTATAATCGTCAGCCACCGACTTTCTTCTATTATCGATGCAGACAATATCATTGTCCTTGACAAAGGAAAAATCATACAACAAGGCCAACATAAAGATCTTGTAAACCGTCCTGGTTATTATCAAGAACTCTTCCAAAAACAACAAGCAGAAAAAGAAAATTAATTTTGTTTTGTTTAATTTTTTTACCAAATTTGAGGGTATATAGTAAACCAAATTAAACAAAATGCAAACGAGTAATGATGGAGCACAAGAAGAAATTTTCTCAAAAGTGCTTCGAGCGGGAAGAAGAACATATTTCTTTGATGTCCGAGAAACCAAGGCCAGCGACTATTATTTGACCATCACCGAAAGCAAAAAATTCACAAACGAGGATGGCACCTTTTATTTCAAAAAGCATAAAATTTACCTATACAAGGAAGATTTTAATGACTTTGCTGAAATTTTAAACGAAATGACGGATTACATCATTAACGAACGAGGAGAAGAGGTAATTAGCGAACGCCATCAGAAAGATTATAAATCAGATCAAGAAGGGGAAAACGTTTCTACCGCTACCAAAAGTTTTTCGGATTTGAATTTCGAAGACATCTAAAAATTAACTTTTTAAAAGACCAAAAAAGCACTCAATAGAGTGCTTTTTTTTATTTTAGACAAAATCAAAACTCAAAGATGAAAAAATTTCATACGCTTCTATTGTATCTATATGCAGTAGTACTTTCAGCCCAAGTAGATCAATCCTATTATTTATCCGAAACCCATGATTATAATCCAGACATCCCAACCCCTCAAAGCATTTTGGGCTATGAAGTTGGAGCCTGGCATGTTAGCCATGATCGTCTGGTGCAATACATGACTGCTTTAGCGGCAGCTTCTGATCGGATAAGCATCGAAAATCGAGGATATACCTTTGAGCGTCGTCCTTTATTATTGTTAACCATAACCAGTCCCAAAAATCATCAGCGTCTCGATGAGATCAAAACACAGCACCGCCGACTCACCGAACCCGGAAGTGAAACGCTAGATCTATCAAAGATGCCCGCCGTGTTGTATCAAGGATTCTCAATCCATGGTAACGAACCCAGTGGATCAAATGCTGGACTCCTAGCGGCGTACCATTTGGCAGCCAGTAACGATCCTGAAACGCTTGCGTTGCTGGATGAAGTGGTTGTGCTTTTCGATCCGAGTTTTAATCCAGACGGCTTACAACGCTTTTCATATTGGGCCAATACCAACCGAAGCATGAATCTTAATCCAGACAACAACGATCGAGAGTACAGTGAAGTGTGGCCTGGTGGGCGCACCAATCATTATTGGTTTGACCTCAATCGGGATTGGCTACCAACCCAACTTCCCGAAAGTCAAGCACGCATCAAAACCTATATCGATTGGATGCCTAACGTGTTGACCGATCACCACGAAATGGGTACCAATTCTTCTTTTTTCTTCCAACCCGGAATTCCAGATCGTGTTAACCCTTTGACACCGGACATGAACCAAAAACTAACCCAAGAGATCGGAAAGTATCATGCTGCGGCCTTTGACAAATTAGGCTCATTGTACTACAGCGAAGAGGACTACGATGATTTCTTTTATGGAAAAGGGTCTACCTATCCAGATATTAACGGAAGCATCGGAATACTTTTTGAACAAGCCAGCTCTAGAGGGCATCTACAAAATAGTGACAATGGTGTATTGACATTTCCATTTACGATTAGAAACCAACTAACTGCCGCATTTTCAACTCTAAAAGCTGTAAAATCACTTCGTGTTTCGCTTTTAGAATACATGAAATCATTTTATCAAATTGCCGCCAGTGAGGCCGCCAAGTCCAAACAAAAAACACTCGTTTTTGGAAATCCAAAAGACCCAGGCAGTGCCTATGAAATGGCCCGTGTGATGAAACGTCACGGAATTGAATTGCACCAAATCAATAAGGGCGCAAACATCAATGGCGTTTTTTATCCTGAAACGAGCAGCTATGTGGTGCCGCTCAATCAAAAAAAGAACAAATTGATTGAGGCCATGTTTGCCATCCAAACACGTTTTAAAGACAGTCTTTTTTATGACATCTCAGCCTGGAGTTTTCCACATGCTTTTAACCAAAATTATAGCTACCTCAACGATTCTAAATCTATGGGAGCAGCCATTGCTCAATTGGAAAAACCAAAAGGAAGTGTCTCGGCCAAAGCAAGCTATGCCTACCTGTTTGAAGGACACAGCTACTATACGCCTAAGGCCCTGCACGCCTTATTAGATAAAGGCATTCGAGTCAAAGTGAGTATGCTGCCCTTTGTAAGAGAAGGCATCCGATACGATTATGGTACGTATATGGTACCGATTCAAAATCAAGCATTGGATGTAGATGCATTGCACAAGCTTATGCAGACTGTAGCCGAAGAAAATGCCCTTTCTGTGCTTGGTGTTGATGGAGGTGCTACAGAAGGTATTGATCTGGGGTCGCGCAATTTTAGACCCGTCAATCTGCCAAAAATTGCCTTGCTTGTTGGTGATGGAGTACGAAGCTATGATGCTGGAGAAATTTGGCATTTGATGGATACCCGATACGAAATTCCAATTACAAAAATTGATGTTCGGGATTTGGGGCAAACCGATTTGAGCGATTATACCCATTTTATTCTTCCTGCTACCTATGGTCGGGGCCTAAATGCTTATGCAGACAAGCTTAAAAATTTTGCACAAAACGGCGGGACAATCATCGGTTATCGCTCTGCCCTATCGTGGCTCAATCAAAATAAACTCATTGAACTTAAATTTAAAACTACCGAGCGTATCGCAACAAACATCCGCTTTGATCAACGCTCGCTATATCGCGGTGCAGAAGAAATAGGTGGAGCTATTTTTAACACTAAAATCGATCGCAGTCACCCCATTAATTTTGGAATACACGGGGCTAACCTTCCTGTTTTCAAAAACACCGATTTATTTTTAGAACCTCAGCCTAACAGCTATGACAATCCAATATTGTACACCAACAATCCTTTGATAAACGGCTACATCTCTAAAGAAAATTTAGAGGTACTAAAAAACACTTCCTTTTTTCAAAGCAATCGACTGGGTCGAGGCAAAGTGATCGTGTTTACCGACAACACCAATTTTAGAGCTTTTTGGTACGGTACTAACCGGCTATTGGCAAATGCCATTTTCCACGCTAACCTGTTTTAAAATGGCCTTGCGTCCCTCACAAATGCTACCCCTAGGTACGTTGGCTCCTGATTTTCGTTTACCCAATGTAAAAACAGGAGCCCTCGAATCTTTGGGAATGCATCGAGGGGCAAAAGGAACACTCGTGGTGTTTATGTGCAACCATTGCCCCTATGTAATTCATATTTTGGATATACTCATGGCATGGACTGAAAGTCACTTCAAAAAAGGCATTCATACCATTGCCATCTCTAGTAATTCTATAATTACCCATCCACAAGATGGCCCCGAAGAAATGAAAAAGTTAGCCTTGACTAAAAAATTTGAATTCCCTTATCTGTATGATGCAACTCAAGACGTTGCCCTTTCATATCAAGCGGCATGCACTCCTGATTTTTATCTGTTTAATGCCAGATTAGAGCTACACTATCGGGGGCGCTTCGATGCTTCAAAACCTGGAAATGAGATCCCCGTAACGGGTGCAGACCTGACAGAGGCTGCTGCGACTTTGTTGGCGGGTCGTAAAGCTGCAGATGTACAATACCCAAGCATGGGCTGTAATATCAAATGGCACGACCATAAGGTACCCGATTATTTTTAATTTAAAAATCGACCAGCTCGACCTCAAAAATAAGTGTCGCATTTGGGGGTATTACACCACCTGCTCCTTGTTCGCCATAGGCCAAATGACTTGGTATTACCAATTTTGCAGATGCGCCTTTGGACAATAGGGCAATACCTTCATCCCAACCTGGGATAACGCGCCCTTGACCAATTGGAAATCGAATGGGGTCATTGCGTTGATAAGAAGAATCAAAAACCGTCCCGTCAAGAAGCATTCCACGATAATGTACAGCCACTTGGTCTCCAGTTTTGGGTTGTCCACCGGTACCCGGTTTAGTGATTTCATAAAACAAGCCCGATGGGGTTTGTTCCATGCCTTGAGTATGTTGCTCGAGTTCTTTTGCAGCAGCTTCACGCTGTGCGGCTTCTCTTGCTGCTTTTGAAGCTTTAAAGGCGTCAAAGGCAACTGCAGCGTCAAAGGCTTCAGCAGCAGCTCCAATACGTTCTATGGTAAGGGTTTTTAGTGTATCACCTTGAGCAATAGCATCTACAACATCTTGACCTTCGATTACTTTTCCAAAAACAGTATGTTTGCCATCGAGCCATGGTGTTGCTGTATGCGTGATAAAAAATTGACTTCCATTGGTGCCAGGGCCTGCATTGGCCATTGAAAGTATGCCGGGACCATCATGTTTTAATTCGGGATGAAACTCATCATCAAATTGGTAGCCTGGCCCGCCGACTCCTGTGCCCTGAGGACAGCCGCCTTGTATCATAAAATCTGCAATAACTCTGTGAAAAGTAAGACCATCATAATAAGGGGTTCCTGCTTTTTTGATTTGGTTTGCAATCATACCCTCAGCCAAACCCACAAAATTGGCCACCGTGCCGGGCGTCTTATCATAGGTTAGTTGAACGGTTATTTGACCTTTATCTGTGTCTATTTTGGCATATAATCCTTGATCCATGAGTTACTTTTTTGGCAAAGATAACATTCCAAAGAGGTTAAAAAAATTTTAGAAATCAATTCGCGACTTCACTTAAGAATTTAAGGCGGTACAATCTTAGTTCTTCTTCTTCAAAAGTATCGCCAAAAGTCGCTAGGGCTGTTGTGATTTGATCCGTTTCTGCTTCAATAAAATAATCGTAGAGATCTTCTTGATCGTCGTCATCTAGAATTTCGTCTATCCAATACGAGATATTGAGTTTAGTTCCTGAAAAAACTATGGTTTCCATTTCATCCAAAAGGGCATTCATGGTCATTCCTTTGGCGGCAGCAATATCGTCCAAAGGCAGTTTGCGGTCGATGCTTTGTATGAGGTATAACTTAAGTGACGAATTTTCGCCTGTGGTTTTCACGATAAGGTCTTGTGGGCGGATGATGTTGTGTTCTTCGATGTAGTTAGCAATTAACTTCAAAAAGGTTTGTCCATACTTTCTTGCTTTTCCTTCTCCTACACCATTGATGGCAACCAGTTCATCCATGGCTATCGGATATTTTAGCGCCATGTCGTCTAGAGAATATTCTTGAAATACAGCATAGGGCGGGACGCCATTTTTAAGCGCTATTTTTTTTCGCTCAGCTTTGAGCAACTTAATCAATTGTTGATCTACGGCTGCGGGCATGTTGGCACTAGAGTCAACACTGTCTGAATGAATATGATCGAGTGTCATCATAAAAGAAGTGGGTGCTTCGATAAACTCTACCCCTCTTTTGGTAAGAAATAATACCCCGTAGCTTTCGATTTCTTTTTTTAGAAAACCTTGAACAATAGCCTGTCGAATTAGTGCCATCCAAAAAAGTTTGTCCTGGTTATTGCCACAACCAAAAATGTCTTTTTCGTGGGTTTTGTGCGATATGATTTGCGAATTGGTGGTGCCCATCAAAATATGTACGATCTCTTTGGCCTTGTATTTATTGCTGGTACTTTTGACTACCTCCAATAAGGTTTTGAGTTCTTCTTCTGCCTGTCTTTGTTCCTTGGGATAACGAGTGTTATCGTCCATATCGGCGCCAAGCCCATTTTTTTCATCAAACGTTTCACCAAAATAGTGTAGGATAAATTTTCTTCGGGACATCGAAGTTTCTGCATAGGCTACCATTTCTTGTAAAAGCGCCATGCCGATTTCGTGTTCGGCAACCGGTTTTCCAGAAATAAATTTTTCTAACTTTTCAATGTCCTTGTACGAGTAAAACGCAAGACAGTGTCCTTCTCCACCATCTCTTCCAGCACGACCCGTCTCCTGGTAATAGCTTTCAATGCTTTTGGGGATATCATGATGTATAACAAATCGCACGTCAGGCTTGTCGATTCCCATTCCAAAAGCAATAGTAGCAACAATGATGTCGCACTGTTCGTTTAGAAATTGATCTTGGTTGTTTACCCGTGTTTTCGCATCTAATCCTGCATGATAGGGCAATGCATTGATGCCGTTTACTTGGAGGGTTTCGGCAAGATTTTCTACTTTTTTTCTAGACAAACAATAAACGATTCCGGATTTTCCTTCATTGGATTTGATAAACTTTATAATATCCGAATCTACTTGTTTGGTCTTGGTGCGTACTTCATAATAGAGGTTGGGACGGTTAAACGAATCTTTAAAGACGGTTGCACCTTGAATGCCAAGATTTTTGATGATGTCTTCTTGCACTTTTTCTGTTGCAGTAGCCGTGAGTGCTACTATGGGTATGCTGGGCGCAATCTGATTCATTATGGGGCGAATGTTTCGATAATCGGGTCTAAAATCGTGCCCCCATTCGGAAATACAATGTGCTTCGTCTATGGCTAAGAATGATAGCTTTACTGACTTAAAAAATTCTATATTTTCTTTTTTATTAAGCGATTCTGGAGCCACATAGAGTAGTTTGGTTACTCCCTTTTTGATGTCCTCTTTTACCCGTTGCGTTTCGGTCTTATTTAAAGAAGAATTGAGCACGTGGGCGATCCCAGAGTCTTCACTAATTCCACGAATTGCATCTACTTGATTTTTCATCAACGCAATAAGGGGAGAAATGACCAATGCGGTACCCTCTTTCATAAGGGCAGGCAATTGATAGCAAAGTGATTTACCACCGCCCGTTGGCATGATCACAAAACAGTTTTGGTCTTTTAGTACTTCGACAATAACCTGTTGTTGCTTTCCTTTGAAGGATGAAAAACCAAAATATTTTTGTAATGATTCAACCAAGTTTTTCTCTTCCATTCAATTCAATTGAATTTTATTTTTTACGTAAGTTTGTATTTACAATATAATCAATCTTCCCTATATAGTTGAAACTTTCTCTTGAAAAATAAAACAATAAATCATACCGCAAGGCAGCGAACTTTAGAAATGGATTTTTTTCAGATTAAAAAACCCCTAACCAATTTTTCAACAACAACTCAAACAAATGGTTGTCAAAATAGGGATCAATTAGTAGATTGTGTAAGAGAAAGAATTCGTTCATGAAAAACACCGATGAAATGTCTTTCTTAGACCACCTCGAAGAATTGAGGTGGCATTTGATACGCTCGACTTTAGCGATTTTAATTTTTGGGGCAGTTGCCTTTGCGATGAAGGATTTTATATTCAATCAACTCATTTTTGGTCCCAAAAAAATTGATTTTATCACCTACCAATGGTTTTGCTCGATCTCTGAAGCCCTTGGGCAAGGCAATAGTTTTTGCATTACAGAAATGCCTTTCCGGATTCAAAGCAGAACCATGGCGGGGCAGTTTTCTGCACATTTATGGACGTCTATTTTGGCAGGTTTTATTGTAGCCTTTCCCTACGTCATTTATGAATTTTGGCGCTTTATAAGCCCCGGACTCTTAGACCGTGAGCGCAAACATGCGCGCGGATTTATCTTTGTGGCTTCCCTACTCTTTTTTATTGGTGTGCTTTTTGGGTATTATGTAGTGACCCCACTATCGATTAACTTTTTGGGCAACTATACCGTAAGCAATGAAGTTTTTAATGATTTTGATTTAAGCAGTTATATAGGACTATTACGTGCTTCGGTATTGGCTTCGGGGCTCATATTTGAGCTCCCCATAATCATTTATTTTTTATCACAGATTGGTATCGTAACCCCTGAATATTTGAGAAAAAATCGCAAGTTTGCTTTGGTAATCGTACTCAGTCTTTCGGCCATCATTACACCACCAGACATTGCGAGTCAAATTATTGTGAGTATTCCTATTCTTATTTTATACGAAGTAAGTATTTTTATCTCAAGATTTGTCGTGCGACGGCAGCAAAGATCAAAACAATGAAACCCAATCCAGTAGCAGAATTCAATGCGTATCGTTCGAAGATGAATGATAAAATTTTGGCCTCAGACTCCAGAACCATCAAACGCATTTTCAATCTTGACGCCAATACCTTCAAAGCAGGAGCCCTTGATGTTGCGACAAAGGAATTGCTGGGTTTGGTGGCATCTACCGTTTTGCGATGTGATGATTGCATCAAATACCACTTGGGTAAATGCCACGAGCTAAAAGTTGACAAAGCTGCTGTTTTTGAATCATTAGAAATTGCCACACTTGTCGGTGGAACCATCGTTATTCCTCATCTCAGAAAGGCTTATGAGTACTGGGAGTGCCTAGAAAATCAATTAGATTTATGATTTTACGGGCAGAAAATATCGAAAAATCATACCGCGGAAGAAAAGTAGTCAAAGGGATTTCTATCGAAGTAGAACAGGGTCAAATTGTTGGTCTGTTAGGCCCCAATGGCGCCGGAAAAACGACCAGCTTTTATATGATTGTTGGCTTAATAAAGCCCAATGGTGGCACCATCTATTTGGATGCAATGGACATCACACAGTTTCCGATGTACAAAAGAGCACAAAATGGCATAGGTTATCTGGCTCAAGAAGCTTCGGTTTTTAGAAAAATGAGTGTAGAAGACAACATTTTGAGTGTTTTGCAACTCACGGATTTGACCAAAGCACAGCAAAAAGAAAAAACAGAAGCCCTACTCGAAGAATTTGGACTTACACACATTCGCAAAAACCGTGGGGACCTGCTCTCCGGTGGCGAACGACGAAGAACCGAAATTGCTCGTGCACTTGCAACGGATCCCAAATTTGTTCTGCTCGATGAACCGTTTGCAGGTGTCGACCCGGTTGCCGTAGAAGACATCCAACGTATCGTAGCTTTGCTAAAACAAAAAAATATAGGCATCCTAATAACAGATCATAATGTTCAAGAAACCTTAGCCATCACTGACAAAACGTTTTTGATGTTTGAAGGAGCTATACTCAAAGCAGGAACTCCAGAAGCCTTAGCACAAGACGAAATGGTGCGCAAGGTCTATCTCGGTCAAAATTTTGAATTACGAAAAAAGAAATTAGACTTTAAGCAATAACACCAAAGAAAATGCCCCCCTTTTCTTCAAAATCTTACCCAAATGCCTACAAAAACGAAACTCCAGATCCGGGTTGCGTCATTAGATGATGCAACCGTGTTGCAGCGACTAATCAACACGACTTTTAATCGACCCCTCAAAGGCCCTATCAACAGCGCATATTTTCAATCACCAACAGTCACAACATTCGTTGGGGTACTCAATGACGGTCGAATAACAAATTATGGATTTAAAAAAGTGTCTTCTTTAAAACACTTAACAACAAATACACAATAATAACGAGGCTAAAAGCACCCCACTGAAAAAAATAATACAGCGGCAACATACTCAAAATCAAGAGTAATGGGAAAAGAAGCCCATAGTCCGAAAATGAACGAAGCTTAAACGAAAACATCCGAAGTGGGGCATTCATCAAAATCATACTTAGTACCGCCAATCCCATTATAAAATAGGGTGCTGACAAAAGGTTTTGAAGTGGTTGAAGCATCGGATGGCTAATCAAAAAGGGATATCCCATAAAAAACAGGGCATTGGCCGGCGTGGGCAACCCCTTAAACTCATGCACTTGATCCGTGTCTAAATTGAATTTTGCCAAACGATAGGCCGATCCTGCGGTGATCAAAAACCCAACAATTGCAAGTGGCGCCACAGCAACAATAATTTGATGTCCCCCAAGGGACAAGCTCCATTCAATCGCTCGGGCGCCATTGCTAACCATCAACTGATAGGCCATAACACCTGGCAATACACCACTCGTTATCATATCTGCCAACGAATCAAGCTCTGCGCCTAAACGACTGGTAGCACCCAACAAACGGGCAATCATCCCATCAAATAGGTCTGCAACTATGCCTATTAGAAAAAATAAAAATGCAGCCTCAAATTGAAAATGCACCACAAGCATAATGGCAATGCAGCCACTCAAAAGGTTGAGGGCGGTAAACAAATTGGGCAAATGTTGGCGTACGGAACTCAAAAGTCAAAAATTGATTATTTATAAAACGTGTTACAATTTGGTAAAAAAAATTAAAAAAAATTACCTTCGAACTAATTTTAAGTTTGTGAAAAAAAATTTACGTCTTGCACTACTCTCTGGTTTGCTCTGTGTGCTTGCATGGCCCGTAGACGGATTTGCATTTTTAATCTTCTTTGCCTTTATACCCTTATTGCTGCTAGAATCCAACATCCGGCAAGAGCAAACTCGTAGATCGGGTTTGCGGGTTTTTGGATATTCTTATCTGATGGCTTTGATATGGAATCTTGGCACCACTTGGTGGTTGGTCAATGCGTCTGTTTTTGGGATGTTGTTTGCCAACCTCTGCAACAGTAGTTTTTATGCCATTTTGATTACGGTCTATCATTGGGCTGCAAAGCGTTTGCCACAAAGAAGCGCCTATATTTTTCTAATCGCGCTGTGGTTGTCCTTCGAAAAAGGGCATTTACTGTGGGATTTTTCATGGCCTTGGCTCAATCTAGGCAATGTGTTTTCAGAATCCATCCATTGGATACAATGGTATGAATATACGGGTGCTTTTGGTGGTACTTTATGGGTTTTGGTCGCAAACATTTTAGGGTTTCAAATCTTTAAATCCTGGAAAGAAAGCACCCCATTTACCCATCGGATAAAATCGACAGTGCCGTGGTTGTTGACCATAGCCATTCCCATTATAATTTCGCTGTTGTTGTATCAAAATGTAGATCTTACTAGCCCCGAAATCAAAATTGCCGTAACCCAACCAAACATTGACCCGTACAACGAAAAATACAATTTTTCGAATGCGCAATTTCTTGACCAGCTAAAAGTACTGACTCAAGAAATTTCAAAAGAGCCACTCGATTTTATATTTACCCCAGAAACTTATTTTGCCTCCGGACTTGGTGAAGAACTTGCCACATTTGGAAACAATTCTTTGTACAACCAATTAGAAACCTACGCCAAAGAAAAACCCGAAACGCTTTTTGTTACGGGCATCCAATTTTATGACATTTACGTAGGAAATGAAGCGCCGACCGAGACGGCCAATAAAGTACGTGATCGATTGTGGGTAGATTATTACAATTCGGCATTGGCGTTTCATAGTACAGCTCCCTACTCGGTATATCACAAGTCAAAACTGGTGGTTGGGGTTGAAAACATGCCTTACAAAAAAATATTTCAGCCCTTATTGGGCTCATTTATGATTGATTTGGGCGGAACCGTATCGAGTCGTGCAATCCAACCTCAAAGAACCGTTTTTGAGCATCCAAAACTGGGGTATAAAGTTGGTCCAATTATTTGTTATGAATCGATTTATGGCGAATTTGTTACAGAATACGTACGAAAAGGGGCCCATTTTCTTGGGGTAATCACCAACGATGCCTGGTGGGGAAACACACCTGGACACCGCCAACTATTGAGTTATACCCGACTCCGTGCCATTGAAAATCGCCGCGGAATTTCGAGAAGTGCCAACACCGGTATTTCTTCATTTATTGATCCAAAAGGAGCATTTCAAAGCCGTTTGGACTATGACACCAAAGGCCTCCTTGTAGGGACTTTACCAAAAATGGAAGACCTTACTTTTTACACCCGGTATGGAGACTATCTTGCACGTATTGCCGTTTTGATCGCCGCTTTGTATTTTTTGTTAGCGCTCAGTGGCCGACTAAAAAACGATCTATGATGCTCTGGATGCGATATTTGTTGTATACATTTCGAGCAACTACTCACCACGGCGTTCACTCCCCTTTTATCTTCAGTCTGATCACCCATTGTTTTTATAACAGAGCCTGGCGGAGCCGTACTTTTTTTCCTTACAGTGAAAAAAAGTACAAACAACTTACCCTTCTTTTTAAAGCACAAATCAATAGTTGGTTAGCGGCACATAAACTGGACTACCAACTCGAAATTTTAGAATTCAACAACCAAATCAAACCCATAACTGCGACTTTAAAAAGTCAAAATAGACCACGTATAGTATGCTACACCCACCTCCACAAACATCGAAAGAAATGGGAGGGGTATTTAAAAAACAACCCAGGTATTCTGATTGACTTTTATTTCTGGGGATGTCAAATTGAGCGTGACATTCAGGTCAATCAAATTTTTTATTTGAAAATTCTATAGCAAGAACCTATATATATTGTACTTTTGTTAGGACGTTTGGTTGCTAATGCTATGAATATGAAGAAGATGAAGGTTTATACCAAAACAGGCGATGACGGTACTACAGGGCTTTTGTCTGGAGAACGCGTACACAAACACCATGTTAGGGTTAGAGCCTATGGGACAATCGACGAACTCAATTCTTGGTTAGGATTGATTCGAGATTTTATCGAAGACACCAAAGATTACGATTTTATTATTTTTCTTCAAAAAAAATTGATGACCCTGGGTGCACAACTCAGCATCGAAAAAGGAGGTCCATCTCCTCGGTTATTAAGCAACATTACCACCAAAGACATCGAAGCCATTGAGCTTGAGATTGACGAAATCACCAATCTGCTCCCTCCCCTAACCAACTTTATCATACCCGGAGGGCATATGCTAATCTCCTATACGCATCTTGCGCGTTGCGTATGCCGTAGAGCCGAACGATTTGTTACAGAACTTCACGAAAATCACCACCCCGTTGCCCCCGAAATTATTGCATTTATGAACCGCCTATCGGATTATTTATTTATGCTAAGCCGCAAGTTTTCTTATGATCTTAAAGTAGATGAGATCAAATGGACCCCAGAATAGATTACTATTCTGTAGAAAAAATTATTTTTTTTAGGATATTTTAAATTAAAATTTATTTTTGCAAAAAATAGATACCACTATGTATTGGACTTTAGAACTTGCATCTTATCTCAGTGATGCCCCCTGGCCTGCCACAAAAGATGAACTAATCGATTATTCGATTCGGACAGGAGCACCTCTGGAAGTAGTGGAAAATCTTCAATCGATGGAAGACGAAGGAGATATTTATGAATCGATCGAAGAAATTTGGCCCGACTTTCCAACTGAAGAAGACTATTTGTGGAACGAAGACGAATATTGATCCACAAAACCACTAACAAAAGTCTCTTTGGAGGCTTTTTTTTTGCTTACATTTGAGCTAAATTCTATTTTGACGTATGAGTATTTTAAATTCAATTTTAAAAACTTTTGTAGGAGATAAAACAAAAAAAGACCTCGCCAGCATAAAGCCCCTAGTCGCGCAAATCAATAACCTACAAGCCCAGCTAGAAAGCCTCACCACAGATCAACTACGTGCCAAAACAACGGCACTAAAATTGGGAATCCAAGAAAACCGAAAAGCTGAAGACGAGCAAATCAATGCCCTAAAAGCCGAATTGGTCGGTCAAACAGATATTGATGCACGAGAAAACATCTACCAAAACATCGACCGTTTAGAAAATCAAGCCTATCAAAGTACGGCAAACCATCTGGACAAAATTCTTCCTGAAGCCTTTGCGATCATGAAAGAAACCGCCCGGCGTTTTGCAACACAATCCGAAATAACGGTTACTGCCACACCCTTAGACCGCGAATTTTCTCAAGAAAAAAACTACATCACCCTCAAAGGCGATCAAGCAACATGGTCCAACACCTGGGATGCCGCAGGAAAAGAAGTTACTTGGGATATGATACACTATGATGTACAGCTCATTGGGGGGGTCGTCCTCCACCAAGGTAAAATCGCCGAAATGCAAACCGGAGAAGGAAAAACACTTGTTGCCACCTTGCCCGTATTTCTCAATGCATTGACGGGCAAAGGCGTACATCTTGTTACTGTAAATGATTACCTCGCCAAAAGGGACAGTGCCTGGATGGCACCGCTATTTGAATTTCATGGGCTACGTGTCGATTGCATCGACAAACACCAGCCCAATAGTGCCCAACGACGCAAGGCCTATCTGGCAGACGTAACCTATGGAACCAACAACGAATTTGGCTTTGACTACCTCCGTGATAATATGGCACACACTCCAGAAGACCTTGTTCAAATCAAACACCACTATGCGATTGTGGATGAGGTTGATTCTGTTTTGGTTGACGATGCCAGAACCCCGCTTATTATTTCCGGGCCCACCCCCGAAGGTGACCGACACGAATTTGATCAACTCAAACCCAAAGTGAGCAACTTGGTCGAAAACCAACGCAAAATGCTTACGGGTGTTTTGGCAGAAGCCAAAAAGAAAATACAAGAAGGAGATGCCCAAGAAGGTGGCATACAGTTATTACGTGTTTTTAGAGGACTTCCAAAAAACAAAGCACTCATCAAATTTTTGAGCGAAGAAGGAATCAAACAATTGCTTCAAAAAACCGAAAATCATTACATGCAAGACAACAACCGTGAAATGCACGTGATTGATCAAGAATTGTTTTTTGTAATTGATGAAAAAACCAACCAAATCGAACTGACAGAAAAAGGCATTGAAGCCCTATCCGGAGATAAGGAAGATAAAAACTTTTTTGTCCTACCCGATATTGGAGCAGCGCTGGCCAAGATTGAAAGCAAACTACTCGACCCCAAACAAGAGGCAAAAGAAAAAGAAGCCTTGCTTAATGAATTTAACATCAAAGGCGAACGCATTCATACCCTCAATCAACTTCTAAAAGCCTATACCCTATTTGAAAAAGATGTCGAATATGTGGTCATGGAAAACAAAGTAAAAATCGTTGACGAACAAACGGGGCGAATCATGGAAGGACGTCGTTACTCCGATGGACTCCACCAAGCAATTGAAGCCAAAGAAAATGTCAAAATCGAAGCGGCAACCCAAACCTTCGCAACAATCACACTCCAGAACTATTTTAGAATGTATCAAAAGTTGGCAGGCATGACCGGTACTGCCATCACCGAAGCGGGCGAATTTTGGGAAATCTATAAACTCGATGTAGTAGAAATACCCACCAATAGACCCATCGCTCGTGAAGACAAAAACGATTTGATCTACAAAACAAAAAGAGAAAAATACAATGCGGTCATCGAAGAGGTAACTGCACTATCTCAAGCCGGTAGACCGGTATTGATTGGTACCACCTCTGTAGAAATTTCTGAATTATTAAGCAAAATGCTTACCATCAGAAAAATTAAACACAATGTCCTCAACGCCAAGCTTCACAAGAAAGAAGCCGACATCGTGGCCGAAGCTGGTAAAGCCGGAATCGTAACCATAGCCACCAACATGGCCGGTCGGGGTACAGACATCAAACTGGCCGAAGAAGTTAAAGCCAGCGGCGGATTGGCTATTATTGGTACCGAACGGCACGACTCGAGACGAGTGGACCGACAGTTACGCGGACGTTCTGGAAGACAGGGGGATCCTGGAAGCTCACAGTTTTATGTTTCGTTAGAAGACAACCTGATGCGCTTGTTTGGTTCGGATAGAGTCGCCAAGGTCATGGACCGTATGGGGCACCAAGATGGAGATGTAATTCAACACTCGATGATGACCAAATCTATAGAACGGGCCCAGAAAAAAGTGGAAGAAAATAACTTTGGTATCCGCAAGCGGCTGTTAGAGTACGACGATGTTATGAACGCCCAAAGAGAAGTAATCTATAAAAGAAGAAAACACGCCCTCGAGGGAAGTAGACTCAAACTCGATATCGCCAACATCCTCTATGACACTTGCGAAGAAATTGTGTCTAAAAACAAACCTCAAAATGATTTTAAAAACTTTGAATTTGAAATCATCAGCAATTTTTCGATCACCTCTCCCCTTCCCGAAACAGTGTTTGAAACTAAAAACGCTCAAGAACTCACCATAGCGCTCTATGATGAACTCTTTGCGCACTATCAACAAAAAATCAAAAATAGTGCAGCAACAGCATTTCCAGTCATCAAATCGGTATATGAACGACCCGGAAATACATTCGAACGAATTGTAGTTCCGTTCACCGATGGCGTTAAAACCCTTAACGTAGTGACCAAACTTGAAGCCGCCTATCAATCGCAAGGACAACAGCTCGTTGAGGATTTTGAACGCAATATCACCTTAGCCATAATTGATGACAGTTGGAAAACCCACCTGCGAAAAATGGACGAATTGAAACAATCCGTTCAATTGGCAGTACACGAACAAAAAGACCCTTTGTTGATCTATAAATTTGAATCCTTCGAGTTATTTCAAGAAATGATCAGCGCCCTGAACCGCGAGGTACTCTCCTTTTTGTTCAAGGGAAATCTTCCCACACAAAAAGAAGGCGTTGTACAACAAGCACAATCCAACCGCCCAAAGGCACAATATAAAACCTCAAAAGACGATGTTCTCAATACCGAAGAGTTGGCAGCGAGAAACCGTGCCGTTGGCGCTGCAGCAGGTCGTGCAGAACGGCAAACCATAGAAACTATTGTCCGAGAAACCCCAAAAATTGGCCGCAACGATCGGGTGCTAATAAAAAATGTAGCCACAGGTGCGACTAAAGAACTCAAATTTAAACAAGCAGAAACACTGATCAAATCCGGACAGTGGGTATTGACCAAAACTAAATAAGTCCATGGAAGCCTACGCAAACGCTTTATTGGTTGCGATTCCATTTTTCATGGTCCTTATGTGTATTGAAATGCTCTATGGGCATTTTAGTGGCAAACAAACCTACCGCCTGATGGACACCCTTTCCAGTCTTAGCTCGGGCATGACCAACGTACTCAAGGATTCACTAGGACTTGTCATTGTTCTTATTTCCTATCCCTGGCTCAAAGAAATCATCGCCTTTCAAAACCTTGAAGAAAATTTTTGGACCTACAGCATTGCCTTTATATGCATAGATTTTGCAAGCTATTGGTCCCATCGCCTCAATCATAAGGTCAATTTTTTTTGGAATCAGCACATTGTACATCATAGCAGCGAAGAGTTTAATTTGGCCTGCGCGCTTCGACAAAGCATATCTAATGTTTTAGGATTTGGGGCTCTTTTTTTAATTCCTGCTGCATTTTTTGGTGTGCCCGAAAAAGTGATTCAAATTTTGGCACCAGCACATCTTTTTGCCCAATTTTGGTACCATACCCGTCACATTGGAAAACTCGGAATTTTAGAATATCTAATTGTTACCCCCTCTCAACATCGGGTGCATCACGCCATCAATCCAATTTATATTGATAAAAATCTGTCTGCTATTTTTTGTGTCTGGGACAGATTGTTCGGAACCTTTCAAGAAGAATTAGAGGATGAGCCGCCCGTCTATGGAACGCTTAAGCCTGTGAATAGTTGGAATCCGTTGTGGATCAATTTCCAGCATCTATGGGGGCTGATTCAAGACGCATGGCACACCAAAAGTTGGAAAGCCAAATTGATTATTTGGTTTATGCCTACCGGATGGCGTCCAAAGGATGTTATTGAAAAATGGCCTAGAGCAGTATTAGATCAGGTAAAAAATCAAGTTAAATATGCGCCAGATTTACCCAAAAGCAGTTCGTTTTGGGCATTGTTCCATTGGAGTGGGACAACGCTGTTTTTGATGTCATTTTTATATCAATTTGGCCATCTTTCAAACGAACACCGGTTGCTTTACGGTCTGCTTATTTTTGCAAGTATCTTTGGCTATACGGCGATAATGGACCATAAAAAATGGGCGTTGAATTTTGAATGGATAAGAACCATCGGGGGAATGTCTTTACTCTTTTTTATCGAATATAATGCACCACTTGTCCCACTAAGCAACGGCGTGTTAAGCGCTTTTGGTAGTACCTATTTTGGAATCAGTTTTTTACTGCTTTTCTGGCTGACCCATCAAAATAAATTTTATGAGCAGCCTTCCTAAAATTTTTTTGATCGGACCGACTGCGCCTTATCGCGGAGGCATTGCCGATACCCAAGCTTCCTTTGCACAAGCGCTGAAAAAAAAAGGTGTAACGCTCACCCTTGTCAATTTCAAAAAACTCTATCCTGATGTTTTTTTTCCCGGTAAATCCCAATTTAGAAAAGAAAATACAGACCACGATGTTCCAGAGAGTATAAGACGACTCCATGCATATGCCCCGATAAATTGGATCAAAACCGCAAATTGGATCAACAGCCACCAACCCGATTATGTCATTGTTCGCTATTGGACGCCTTTTTTGGCTCCTTGCTGGTGGGGGCTTCGTTTTTTACTAAATAAAAAAACGAAGATGATTGGCCTTGTTGACAATTGGAAACCTCATGAAAAAAAATGGAGCGATGCGCTTCTTCAAAAAATTTTTAAAAACAGTTGCGA
>JAFMLE010000016.1:0-24057 GCA_017852395.1 Flavobacteriaceae bacterium | reverse complement strand
CAGAACTCAAACTGCAAAATCATGTGCATTTAAATTTCAATTTTTTGAGTGATCAAAAGCTCAGAGATTACCTCTGCGCTGCTGATTTTGTCTGTCAACCCTACCAATCGGCAACACAAAGTGGCATCACCCCTTTGGCATATGCGTATCAAAAACCCTTAATGGTGAGTGATATTGACGGCTTGAAAGGGCCCATTGTCGAAGATTCTAGCGGTCGTGTGGTTGTTAGAGAAATTGCAGAATGGGGCAATGCCTTGGTTGACTTTTCAAAAAAAGATGCTTTAGATGTGTACACAAAAAACATTCAAAAAGCACTCCCCAAATACCAATGGGATCATTTTTGTGAACATTTTCTTGCTTGGTTAAAAATTTAACTTTTTACATTCACCAAAACCCACCTAAAGACCCTATTTTGGTAATTCCAAATCTTTACCAATGAAAAATTTAATCTTAAGTGGACTTTTATTAAGCTGCCTTGTTGTTTCCCACGCACAAATTTCAAATTCAAAAGAACAAATCTATAAAGGGACTTTTTCGGATACTGAGGTTAATACAGGTGTCCTAGAAGCCATTTTGTACACCATTAACCCCTCAAACATTCAAGGGATAGGAATTTTCAAATATCAAAACCATGTGGTTTATGGGGTCTTATACCTGTATCCAAATCCATCGGCAGATGGAAGCGCAACACTTAATGGAAGTTTTCAACCTTCCGAAATTCAATATGACCTTATCGAAGATCCTGCGACCAAACCAAACGATAATCCCCAAAAGTGTATGCTTCATCTTTTCGGATCCTATACACCAAAAAGAATTCGTGGCAAGGCCGTCACGGGCAATTGCATAAAAGGGGTCATGATCACTTTTGACGCATTGCGTCTCCAATACCCTTAGAGCAAATAATCGGTAGATACGAAATTAGACTCTTTAGAATTGAGCAAGGCTTCCAAGATTTCGTTATTGTACGCTGTGTCTTTTGACGCCAAAAACGTACGGATCGAAAAGGATCTGAGGGCATCATAAACACTCAGGGTACTTACTGCAGAATTTTTTCTTCCAGTAAAGGGATATACATCGGGACCTCGTTGACAGGCGCTATTCAAGTTGACGCGGCAGACCAAATTGGACAATGTGTCAACCAAGGGTCCAATCTTACGAACATCACGACCAAAAAGGCTGACTTGCTGCCCATAGTCAGAAGCCGCCATTGCATCCAAGGGTTCACGGATGTCTTTATAGGCCAAAATAGGAATTACGGGGCCAAACTGCTCCTCATGGTATACACGCATACTGCTGTTGACTGGATATAAAACGGCAGGAAACGAGTAGTTATGGGTCAGAGTTCCTCCTTTTTTATTCATGATTTGAGCACCCTTTTCTAAGGCATCTTGAATCAGTTCTTGAATGTAAGCGGGCTTTCCCGGTTCGGGTAGTGGTGTCAAAAAAGCCCCAGGTTCCCACGGCAATCCATATTTTAAAACATCGACTGCTTCAGAAAACTTTCGTATAAATTCATCTACTATCGATTCGTGAATATAGAGAACTTTGAGCGCCGTACAACGCTGGCCATTATAAGACAATGTCCCAGAGATGCATTCTTTTACGGTCAGTTCCAAATCCGCATCAGGAAGAATAATTCCTGGGTTTTTGGCCTCAAGCCCCAACACCAATCGCAATCGGTTTTTATTAGGATGCAAGTCCTGCAGGGCTACGGCCGATGAACTGTGTCCAATTAGGGCCAACACATCTACCTTGCCAGTTTTCATAATCGGTGAGGCAATTTTTCTTCCTCTACCAAAAAGAATATTTACAACCCCTGGAGGAAAGCTTTCTTGAAATGCTTTTAATAAAGGGGTAATGAGTAGTACACCGTGTTTTGCAGGTTTAAAAAGGGTGGTGTTTCCCATTATTAATGCGGGGATGAGCAAACAAAAGGTTTCGTTTAGCGGATAGTTATAAGGTCCCAAACACAGTACGACCCCCAGTGGACCTCTACGTATGTGTGCATAGACGCCTCCTTCTTTTTCAAAACGTGCACTTCGACGATCGAGCTTCTTATAGGCCTCCATGGTGTCGTAGATATAATCGATGGTGCGATCAAATTCTTTTTGGGCGTCTTCATGATTTTTGGCGATTTCCCACATCAAAAGTTTGACAACCTCTTCGCGGCATTTTTTCATCTTTTCGACAAATGTTCCCAAACATTTTAGGCGATCTGAAACTTTCATTGTCGGCCAAACACCTTGCCCACGATCAAAAGCCGATACAGCAGCATCTAAGGCTTCTAGAGCAGTATCGGTTTCCATATCGGGTATAGACCCTAATAAGGTCGGTTCCATTGCTCCCGACTCTGAGGGGGTGTATATGGTCGAAAAAACATCAGATCGGGGGCCCTTCCAGGTAATCAACTTACCATCGACCAAGTATTGATCTGTATGTAATGGCTGGATTTGGAACGCAGCAGGGATTTCATTTTTCTTAATACTCATAGCTTTTTTTTATATCAAAAATTCAAACAAGTCCGGTTGCTCGTTCAAATATTCACCGTAAAAATTACGACTTTTCATTCGCTCTAGCAAAGGTTGAAAATCAGCTGCGTCTTTCAGCTCGATTCCGACCACAGCAGGCGCCTTTACTTTACTGGTCTTTTTATTAAATTCAAAATAGGTAATGTCGTCATTGGGGCCCAAAATTTCGTTAACAAACTCTTTTAGTGCACCAGCTCTTTGAGGAAAACGTACGATGAAATAGTGCTTCTTTTTTGCAAACAGTAGGGCCCGCTCTTTGATTTCTGGCGTGCGCGTGATGTCATTATTTCCACCACATAAAAGGGCTATTGCGGTTTTGCCTTTTAGCTTTTCGCCGAAGTTTTCTAGTGCCGCTACAGAAAGTGCTGCGGCGGGTTCGGCAACGATACCATCTTTGTTGTACAAATCCAATATGACTTGACAGACCAAACCCTCCGGAACGGTAACGACCTCCGAAATATGATTTTTACTGACCTCAAAAGGAATATTTCCTACCTTTTTAACGGCCGCTCCGTCTACAAACTTATCAATTTGGGTCAAAGCCACCGGTTTTCCGGCCGCCAATGCCTCACGCATAGAGGGTGCTCCAAGTGGTTCGACGCCTATAATTTGGGTCTCGGGAGATAATTGGCTAAAAACGGTTACGATCCCCGAAATAAGCCCCCCACCTCCAATGGGAATAAATATATAATCGATCGGTGTTGAAGCTTGTTTTATAAGTTCCATGGCAATGGTTGCCTGTCCTTCGATAACCCGAATGTCATTGAATGGATGTATGATGATTTTACCTTCTTGCTCTGAAAATGCTTGTGCAGCAGCTTCAGAATCATCGTAGGTGTCACCAACCAGCACGATATCGATATAATCACCGCCAAACATCACTACCTGATCTACTTTTTGCTGGGGTGTGGGTACGGGCATAAAGATTGTGCCCTTAATTTGCAGTGCTCGACAAGAAAAAGCTACCCCTTGTGCATGATTGCCTGCACTGGAACAAACAATTCCTTTTTGCCGTTCTTCTTCAGAAAGCCTACAAATGGTGTTGTAGGCGCCTCGTATTTTAAAAGACCGGACCTGCTGTAAATCTTCTCTTTTAAAAAAAACCTCCGCTTGACATTTTTCGGACAAACGGAGGTTTTTTTGCAAGGGAGATTCTAAGGCTACGCCATCTAAATTTTGGACCGCCAAACGGACTCCTTCAAGCGTAGGAAGCTCCATGGTTTAAACAATTTTCTTCATTGCCGTCATAGAAGCACGCAATTCATAACCAATCAATTCTATCGGATGATATCTAATAATTTCATTGATATCAATTAGTTGTTTATTATCTACGCCATTGCCAGCATCTGAAGCATAGGCTTTTCCGATAACATCGGTATCAATTTTGGCCATAAAGTCTTTTAACATTGGCTTGGCGGCATGATCGAACAAATAACATCCATACTCTGCGGTGTCAGAAATAATACGGTTCATTTCGTATAATTTTTTACGGGCTATGGTATTTGCAATCAGCGGGGTTTCATGAAGCGATTCATAGTAGGCAGATTCTTCTTTTATACCAGCAGCAACCATGGTGTCAAACGCCAATTCTACTCCTGCACGAACAAAGGCTACCATCAAAACTCCATGGTCAAAATATTCTTGTTCTGAAATTTCGGTATTGGTAATCGCTGTTTTTTCAAAAGCGGTTTCACCTGTTGCTGCACGCCAGCTAAGGAGGTTGTGATCGTCATTGGCCCAGTCTTCCATCATGGTTTTAGAAAAATGTCCTGACATAATATCATCCATATGTTTTTGGAAGAGCGGTTCCAAAATTGTTTTTAGTTCTTCAGAAAGTTCAAAGGCTTTGATTTTAGCCGGATTAGACAGGCGATCCATCATGTTGGTAATCCCGCCATGCTTGAGTGCTTCGGTGATGGTTTCCCATCCGTATTGAATCAATTTTGCAGCATAGGAAGGGTCGATTCCTTTTTCTACCATTTTATCAAAACTCAAAATTGACCCGGTCTGCAGCATGCCACACAAAATGGTTTGTTCTCCCATAAGGTCGGACTTAACTTCGGCTACAAAAGAAGACTCCAATACCCCTGCACGGTCGCCTCCTGTTGCAACAGCGTAGGCTTTTGCTTGAGCGAGGCCATGCCCTTGAGGGTCGTTTTCTGGATGCACGGCAATCAATGTAGGTACCCCAAAACCTCTTTTGTATTCTTCTCGAACTTCAGATCCTGGGCATTTTGGTGCTACCATAATTACGGTAAGGTCTTCGCGTATTTTCATTCCTTCTTCAACAATGTTGAAACCATGTGAGTAGGAAAGTGTGGCATTTTTTTTCATCAACGGCATGATTGCTGCCACTACATCGGAGTGATTTTTATCGGGGGTTAAGTTGATTACCAAGTCCGCGTCGGGAATCATTTCTTCATAAGTACCAACAGCAAAATTATTTTCGGTTGCATTGACATAGGAAGCGCGTTTGTTGTCAATGGCTCCTTGACGTAAAGCATAGGAAATATCCAGGCCAGAATCGCGCATGTTGAGCCCTTGGTTAAGCCCTTGTGCGCCACAGCCCACAATGACAATTTTTTTGCCTTTAAGCGCGGATATACCGTCAGCAAATTCTTCTTTCTCCATAAAACGGCATTGACCGAGTTGATTTAATTTTTCGCGGAGTGCTAGTTGGTTAAAATAATTTCCCATTAGGATGATTTTTCTTCGTTATTTTTGGTTTTAAATGTATTCAAAATTTCTGAGATACCCATTTTTGCTTTGGATACTGAGATGCGTCCAGAACGTACAAATTGCAACAATCCGTAGGGACGTAAATCCTCATAGAGTTTTTCGGTTTCTTCTCGAAAACCTGTTTTTTCGATCACAAAAAACTCGGGGGATACTGTGACTATATTGGCCTGGCTTTTTTTAATGATGTTTTGGATGTGGCGTTCTTCAAAGAGTGCTTCCGACTTAATTTTGTATAATGCAGATTCTTGAAAAATAGTTTCGGTATCGGTATGATAATAGGCGCGAATTACATCTATTTGCTTCTCAATTTGTTTGACGACTCTGGCAATATTTTCTTGTTTCATTTTGACAACAATTACAAAACGAAAAACATTTTCAATTTCTGAGGGGGAAGTGGTCAAACTTTCGACATTAATATGCCTTTTTAGAAAAATTGCAGAGATCCGATTGAGTAACCCCACATTGTTTTCTGTATAAATTGATATGGTATAAGTTGTTGGTTCCATACTATTCTAGTCGTATATCCGAGACCGAAGCCCCAGAAGGGATCATTGGAAAAACGTTATCTTCTTTTTCTACGCATACTTCTAAGAAGTAGGGGCCTTGACAGCTGATCATCTCACCGACTGCAGTGTCGAGCTCTGTGCGATTTTGAACTTTTTTTGCAGGGATACGGTAGGCTTCGGCGATTTTAATAAAATCGGGGTTTATCATTTCAGTAGAAGCATAGCGTTTGTCAAAAAACAGTTGCTGCCACTGACGGACCATGCCTAAAAATTCGTTATTTAGTACTACAATTTTGACGGCCAATTGTTGTTGAAAAATAGTTCCTAACTCTTGAATCGTCATTTGATATCCTCCATCTCCAATGATGGCAACAACCTCACGATTTGGTGCTCCCATTTTGGCTCCAATTGCTGCAGGAAGCGCAAAACCCATAGTTCCTAATCCCCCAGAGGTGACATTGCTTTTGGATTGATTGAATTCTGCATAGCGACAAGCGACCATCTGATGTTGTCCTACGTCGGTTACAATAATAGCATCACCACCACTGTGTTTGTTAATGACCTTTATGGCCTCTCCCATTGTCAATCCAGGTTTGGTTGGGTACAAATCGTTGTTGATGACTTTGTTGATTTCAGTGGCTTTGAGTGCTTCAAAACGCTGATACCATGGGCTTAAATCTTTTTTAGAAACCAAGGGCAGTAGTTGTTGAAGGCTGCTTTTGCAATTGCCCAAAACGGCCAAATCTACAGGTACATTTTTATTGATTTCGGCAGGGTCTATTTCTAGGTGAATAATTTTAGCTTGCTTGGCATAGGTTCCCAAATCGCCAGTTACACGATCGTCAAAACGCATTCCTACGGCGATCAGTAAATCACATTCGTTGGTGAGTAAGTTGGGTGCATAATTGCCATGCATTCCAACCATTCCCATGTTTTGAGGGTGTGAGGTGGGCAGTGCCGAGAGCCCTAATATTGTCCAAGCAGCTGGTATTTGTGTTTTTTCTACAAAGGCTTTAAATTCTTCTTCGGCTTGGCCAAGTATAACCCCTTGTCCCCAAACAATAAGGGGTTTTTGAGCGGCATTAATAAGCGATGCAGCTTCTGCTATGGCCGTTGGATCAATTTCGGTCTGTGGTTGATAACTTCGAATTCCTTGACACGGTTCATATTGAAAATCAAAGGTTTCAAACTGGGCGTCTTTGGTTATGTCTATCAAAACAGGTCCGGGTCTTCCCGACCGAGCAATGTAAAACGCTTTGGCAAGCATGCTTGGTATATCGCTTGCTTTTGTGATTTGGCAGTTCCATTTGGTGACGGGTGTCGAAATACCGATTATATCTGTTTCTTGAAAAGCATCGGTTCCCAATAAATGTGAGGCGACTTGTCCAGTGATGCAAACCATTGGTGTCGAATCAATTTGGGCGTCTGCAATTCCGGTAACTAAATTGGTGGCTCCGGGTCCAGAAGTTGCCATGGCGACCCCCACTTTACCTGACGTGCGAGCAAAACCTTGTGCCATATGGGCGGCTCCCTGCTCGTGTCGTGTCAATACGTGGTGTAGTTGATCTTGAAATTTGTAGAGTTCGTCATAAATCGGCATGATCGCCCCTCCTGGGTAACCAAATACCAAATCAACACCTTCGGCAAGTAAACATCTGATGACTGCCTCAGCGCCTGTAATTCCTTTAACCTCGTGAGAGGTTTTATTTTTTATAACAGCTGATTTCATGAGATTTATTCGTCAGTTACACAGCCCTCGGAGGCAGAGGCAACACTTTTTATGTATTTGTAGAGTACTCCTTTATTAAATTTATAGGGTGGTTTTACCCATTGGGCACGTCGCGCCCGTATTTCGTCCTCAGACAAAGCAACACTCAGGGTGTTGGATTCGGCATCTATCGTAATTTGGTCTCCATTTTTCAACAGTGCCAAAGGGCCTCCTTCTTGTGCTTCAGGAACAATATGTCCCACCACAAACCCATGGGTACCTCCCGAAAAACGCCCGTCAGTAATCAGTGCAACTGACTTGCCAAGTCCGGCACCCATTATAGCGGCTGTGGGCTTCAACATTTCGGGCATCCCTGGACCTCCTTTTGGACCTTCGTAGCGAATGACTACTACCTCACCGGCTTTTACCTCACCCTTTCGGATTCCATCATTTGCATCAAACTCACTGTCATATACTCGGGCAGGACCTTCAAAGAGCAAACCTTCTTTTCCGGTAATTTTTGCTACACTCCCCCCAGGCGCCAAATTGCCCTTTAGGATTCTTATGTGTCCTGTGGCTTTTATTGGATTGTCAAGTGGACGAATGATTTGTTGTTTTTCGTTTAGAGCAGGAAGACCTTCTAGATTTTCTGCTAAGGTTTTTCCGGTTACGGTCATGCAATCGCCATGTAGCATACCCTTGTCTAACATAAACTTGAGAACAGCAGGTACCCCACCGACATTGTGAAGGTCTTTCATTAGATACTTTCCGCTTGGCTTGAGATCTGCTAAAAAGGGAGTTGTATCACTTATTTTTTGAAAATCCTCTATGGTAAGTGATAGGTCTGCCGCCTTTGCAATGGCCAGCAAATGCAATACGGCATTGGTAGAGCCTCCTAGTACCGCGATAAGACGCATTGCGTTTTCTAAAGATTTTTCTGTTACAATATCTCTAGGTTTCAAATCTTTTTCCATCAAAGCCTTCAATGCGGCTCCAAGTGCCAAACATTCGTCTTGTTTGTCTTTGCTCACCGCAGGATTTGACGAGTTGTAGGGCAGTGCCATTCCCAAGGCCTCAATAGCCGAGGCCATTGTGTTTGCAGTGTACATTCCACCACATGCACCAGCTCCTGGGCAGGCTTTGTGTATAACACTTTTATATTCTTTTTCGTCAATGGTGCCAGCGACCTTTTCGCCCCATGCTTCAAATGCAGAAACCACGTCTAGTTCTTTTCCATTGTGGCAACCCGAAGCTATTGTGCCACCATAAACCAATATACCGGGTCGATTGAGACGTAGCATGCCCATCAATGCCCCTGGCATGTTTTTATCACATCCAACTACGGTAACTACAGCATCGTAAGACATGGCCTGTACGACGGTTTCGATGGAATCTGCGATTACATCCCTTGAGGGCAGCGAAAACCGCATACCTGGTGTGCCCATCGAAATTCCATCACTTACCCCTATGGTATTAAACACCAATCCGACCATGTCGGTGGTGTTAATTCCGGTTTTAATTTTCTGTGCAAGATCATTAAGATGCATATTGCAGGGATTGCCTTCATAGCCTGTACTGGCAATTCCAATTAGAGGCTTTTGAAAATCTTCATCGGTCAATCCTATTGCATGCAACATTGCTTGTGCTGCAGGTTGAGTGGGGTCTTGGGTAACCCGATGGCTGTACTTATTTAGCTTCATTTTTTTTAATCTACTATACGAAATTAATCGTTTTATATCTTTTGGGATATGGGGTTGGTGTGGGGTACAATACCCAACCGAAAACAAATGTATTTATGTTTCTGTTTTTCAGTGTTTTAAATAATATAAATTAATATACCCAGTTCCGTTTTAGTACTCCAAAAAAATCCAATTATCTTTGTGAAAAATTGTTAAGCAACTACCCTTTTTGGTAGAAAGAAAAATTGTACTCCATGAATCACAAAACTGTCTCCGAAGCGCTGGACCACAGAAGGTCCATCCGAATTTATGACAACAACCAACCCCTAGACACATCTAAGGTCGTTTCATGTATTCGAAATGCCACCTTGGCTCCCAATAGCAGCAACATGCAACTGTGGGAATTTTATCATATCGAAAACAAAGAAACCATTGCTGCTGTTGCAGCAACCTGTTTCAATCAACCCGCAGCACGTACTGCAGATCAATTGGTTGTGTTTGTAGTGCGCAAAGATCTTTGGAAGCAAAGAGCCCAGGCCAATATTGACTATTTGAACAGTGCTTTTGAAAAAGAAAAAAAACGGGATAGTAAACGTGAAAAAATGGCACTTAACTACTATCAGAAAACCATGCCCATGCTCTATGGTACTACAAACAAAATAGTTGGCTTTATCAAATACCTGTCGGTACAATTTATGGGGCTCAAAAAACCTGCATACCGCCAAATCAAATTAGAAGATCTTCGAGTAGTAGCCCATAAAAGTACAGCCTTGGCTGCTCAGACATTTATGTTGAGTATGGCAGAAATTGGGTATGACACATGTCCCATGGAAGGCTTTGACTCCTTGCGACTAAAAAAGGTACTAAAACTGCCTGCCCAATCAGAAATCAATATGGTTGTGAGTTGTGGCATCCGAAAACAAGAAGGGGTGTATGGCGATCGTTTTAGAGTTCCATTCGAAACGGTTTATCATAAGATCTAATCGCATCCTTCAAAACGAATCGTTTTACCGGTACGCAGCTGGGCCAATTTTGAAACCTCATTGCCAGACAACATAAAAACCCGTGGGTATCCCCCGGTTACTTGGCCATCGGCCATGGCCACCAACAAGGTTCCCTCTGGGGTGAGTTGAACGGTACCCGGCAACACAAAACTACTTGGCAACCCATAGTTGTTTTTGGACAAAGCCCCTTTGAGTTGATACCCCATTCGGTCGTTGCTGCCGATGCTGAAATTTTCAGATAAAAGCTGCGTTTGATGCTGTTCCGAAATACGCCCCCAATCAGGGCCTTTAAGTACATTTAGAGTTTCGGTCGTACCAATCCAATTTGTGGAGGGTACTTGCATTATTTTTGGTAAGGCTGTTGTGTGGGGTCTAAGCGGTAAAACCATTCCTTTTTGAAGTTTTTTATACTCCGTAACAGGAAAATATTGGGATCGACTACCCAGTGTTTTGGGCGTTGCAAGGCCACCTTCAAAAGCGATATAACTTCGAACTCCCTTGGTGATTTTACCAAATTCTAAAATGGTCCCCAAATCACAATCAATCGCTTTACACATTTCCACTTCAACACCATTTAGGCGAATTTCGATGAGCCCTCCTGCTACCGCCACACGAGTAGGTGCATTGAATAAAAGGGTCGGACCACTAATGGTACATTCTAGAACAGCTGCTTTTTCAAAATTATCCAACAAGGCGTTGGCCAGAGCAAAACTTTCACAATCCATCGGTCCAGAAACAGGAACTCCCCAGTGCCGATAACCCGTTCTGCCAGAATCTTGAATTGTTGTATAAAACCCCGTATGGATCACTTGTACACTCATTTATTTTCTATTTTTTGGGGTAAAAATGATGCTTTTTGATAATCACGATCCAACTGCTGATATTCTAAAAATGAAATTGGCTTAAATCGGATGCGATCCCCGGGCTTTAGAAAAAAAGGAATCATGCGATTCCGATCAAAAAAAACAAAAGGTGTTTGGCCAATGAGCTGCCATCCTCCTGGACTTTGTTGGGGATAGACCGCTGCATAGCTTCCTCCAACAGCAACCGCACCTTTAGGAACTGCCAACCTGGGATGTGCCTTTCTTGGCATTTGTAGCTCCTTGGGCAACCCACCCAAATAAGCAAATCCAGGTAAAAATCCAAAAAAGTGAACATAGAGTTCTTGAGCGGTAAAGGCTTGTATATAGGTGTCTATTTTGTTTTGATCTCCTCCAAAAAGTTCGTCCAAATCAGGTGCACATTCAGCGTCAAAACAAGCGGGGATTTCCCAAACACAGGCGGTGTCTACGTCGATGTTGTTATATTCGGTTAACGCCAATCGAACCTGCTTTTCTACTTTCTTAAAATCGGTGTTTTTTTTAGAAACCAAATTAATTTCTAAATGACTCAATAGTACATCCTCAAACGTTTTAGAAAATTTTGACCTTAAAAATGCTGCAAATCCGTTGAGCCAGTGAATGGTTTCAGGTTGCTCTTGCACGTCATCAAATCGCAAAATCAACGTCTTTTCACCAAAGGGTACCAATTCGAATGTTTTCATGACAACTTTTTGAATTTAAAATGAACGGCCAAATCTTGCGCAATCGATGCGGCGTTTGGCGTATCACTGTGCAAGCATAATGTATCCCATCGGGTTTCGAATGTCGCACCTGTATCGGTTTCTACCGCTCCGTTTTTCCACTGTTTTACTTGAGAAACCACGTCAGAATTCTTTGACAAAACGGCTCCCGGTAGTTTTCTTGACACCAATTGTCCATGATCGTTGTACTTTCTGTCCGCAAACACCTCTTCCCAAACGAGAAAGCCCTTTTCTCTAGCCAGATTAACTACGGGCATTTTTGCAGGTAAAAAAAGTCCTTTGATGTCAAAAAAAGAAAAAACCTCCAACACGGCACTTGCAAGAGTACGGTCTTGAGCCATATCATTGTACAATGCCCCATGGGGCTTGATGTGCTGCCAGCGAGCTCCTTTTGATTTATCAAGTGCCACCGCAAAAAGCTGCAATTGATTTTCAATGGATTTTTGCAAATCATTTTTGTTCATTTTTATGGAGCGCCTTCCAAAAAATTGAGGATCAGGATAAGAGGGATGTGCCCCAACCGCTACACCGTATTTAAGCGCAAGCTCAAGGGTCGTTTCAACACTTTCAAAAGTACCTGTGTGTCCACCGCAGGCAATAGAACAAGAGGTGATATAGGGCATCAAGGCTTCGTCTTGTAGTCCTCCCTCTCCCAAATCTGCATTTAGATCCATAGCTCGTTTTTTAAGCCAAAAAGCCGAGGCTTCTTAAGGTTAGCACACAAAAAAATACGATGATCAGCCCCATAATGAGTTGTTCTGTTTGCCGTAGTTGCATACGATTTTGTTCTTTTCGCATAAGCGCCCATAAAAAAAGTCCTACCAAAGGCAATAAAAGTCCGTTAGCCCATTGTGCCAATCGGATAATTTCTATGGGTCGAAGCTCAAAAAGAGTCATGGTTAACCCGATGGTCAAAACAAGCAGTGCTACCCACTTACTTTTTTTGCTATCAGCGGACCATTGCATACATTCTTCGGCCACATAACCTGCCGCCAATGGGGCGGTAATTGCAGAGCTAAAGCCAGCGGCAAAAAGACCAAAAGCAACAAAATATTCGGCGCGGTTGCCATAAATGGGTACCAAACTTTTTCCCAAATCGGTGACGGATGAAATCTCAGCACCTTGAACAGCAGAGGCAGCAATAATAATGCATATGGAAATCAAACCGCCAATACCAACAGCATATTGTGTATCGCGTTTGAGTGCTGCTAAGGAGGTGATTTGGCTATTTTTACTTTTTACCAAAGCGGCGTGTAAAAATAAGTTATAAGGGACGATGGTTGTACCCAATAGCGCCACCACCAGCTTCCAATCTCCTTGTGGGATTTGTGGTAATAATAATCCCTTAACTAAAGACATAAAATTGGGTTGCACCAATATGGCTGCTATCAAAAAAGAAGCACTCATCAAGAGTACCACAGAAAGCAGTATGTTTTTGATCAGACGTGTATTGCCCTTCCAAAGCACCCAAGCTGCCATCACTCCAATAATCAACGAACGTAGGGCAAACGTTTGGTTTCCGATTGAAAAACTGGGAAGCGTTACGATTTTATCAAAACCCAAAAAAGCACCACTAAGATTGCCTCCTTGATAGGCGGTGTTGCCAACGAGAATAGCAGCTAAGATCAGCACTAAGAAAAAAAAGCGCAGTAGCGGTTGTGCTGTGTTTTTTATCATTGAGGTTGCCAGACCAGATCCAGTGTTCCAAGCGATACGCGCTGCGATATTTTGAATAAATATGGTGATCAACGTAGCAAGAACTACCACCCAAAGCAACTGGGTGCCTGCACGGACTCCTGCCAAGGTACAAACCGTAAGCGTTCCTGGACCAATAAATGCAGCCGTAACTAGAACTCCTGGACCAATTTGTAGTTTTCTCAAAGCCATGATTTAACTATTGAAAGTACAAATTTTAGTTTAGTATTGATGAAACCCGCCTAAAGCTGTGCTGTGAGTGATTCTTAGAAAGGCACGTCATCGTCTGCACCACCAAATGCTTCATCAGCAGATGGAAATGTATTGGGTGGTGGTGGTTCGTTAGGATTCATTTTAGATTGAAACTCAAATGGGGTATCAAAGTTTTCGAGATCTTCAAACTTCCCAAGATTGCCCACAAATTTGAGCCGAATATTATCCAATCCTCCGTTTCGGTGTTTGGCTACGATCAACTCCGCCTGACCTTGAGAAGGTGTACGGCCTTCGTCATCCCATTCGTCAATACCATAATACTCGGGACGATAAATAAAAGATACTATATCCGCATCTTGTTCTATGGCTCCAGATTCGCGCAAATCGGATAATAAGGGTCTTTTAGAACCGCCTCGGGTTTCAACGGCACGAGAGAGCTGTGAAAGGGCAATAACCGGAATATCCAATTCTTTGGCCAATGCTTTTAAATTTCTTGAAATTGTTGAAATTTCTTGTTCTCGATTGCCGCTCTTGCTATTAGTAGCTGCGGTCATCAATTGAAGATAGTCAATGATGATCAGCTTTATTTTGTGCTGTGAGGCCAATCTTCGGGCTTTGGCACGGAGATCGAAAATAGACAATGATGGGGTGTCGTCTATATAGAGCGGTGCTTTTTCGAGGTCAGCGACTTTTACGTTGAGTTGCTGCCATTCATGACCGGCAAGGCGGCCGGTTCTCAGTTTTTCGGACGATAGTCCTGTTTCGGATGAAATAAGTCGGGTAATTAACTGTACCGAGGACATTTCGAGCGAAAAGAACGCAACTGGGATCTGTCTTCCAACCGCAATATTACGAGCCATAGACAGGGTTAAAGCGGTTTTACCCATACCCGGACGTGCCGCAATAATGATAAGATCACTAGGTTGCCAACCCGAAGTCAGTTTATCCAACTTTTCGAAACCAGTAGCTACCCCGCTTAATCCTTCACGATTGGCAATGTCTTCGATTCTCTTTTTGGCTTGAATGACTAGGCTTTGGGCAGACTCAGATGTTTTTTTGATGTTGCCTTGGGTGACGTCATAGAGTTTGGATTCTGCTTCGTCCAATAAATCAAAAACATCTATGGTTTCTTTATAAGATGATTCGATAATCTCATTTGAGATGCGTATGAGACTCCGTTGAATGTATTTTTGAAGAATGATTCGTGCATGGAATTCAATATGCGCAGAACTGGCAACTTTTTGGGTGAGCTGAACCAAATAATAATCTCCGCCGGTGGCTTCCAGTTTTTCCATTTTTCGCAACTGTGACGAAACCGTCAAAAGGTCTATCGGTTCCGAATTTTTGAATAACACTTGTATGGCTTCAAAAATATACTGGTGAGACGTCTTATAGAAGGCATCTGGCTGAAGGATGTCTATCACCTCATCAACACCCTTCTTGTCAATGAGCATTGCGCCGAGTACGGCTTCTTCGAGGTCTAGCGCCTGTGGAGGCAGTTTGCCTTTTTCTAGGGGGATGACTACCCCTTTGTTGGTTTGCTTTTGCGTAATTGGTTTGCGTTCTTCCATGGCTCTAAAGTAAGTCATGTACCGAAAAGTAAAGTGATTTTCTTTGCTGATAATGTCTTACAGGTATAAACAAATAGGCTGTTTATAAGTCAAAAAAATTGTTAATATCTAAAATAAACCGGGCTACTCTTCAAACACACCCATTTTTAGAAACTTCTTTCGGCGTTGATGCACGCGTGCATTGGCATCTACTTTAGACAAACGTTTATAGGCTTTGAGAATTTCTTTTTTGACTGCGCTAAAAGTTGCTTCGCGGTCGTTGTGTGCCCCGCCTTTGGGTTCTGGTACGATACAATCGACAAGTTTGGCTTTCATCATATCCTCAGCAGTCAGCTTAAGGGCTTCTGCTGCTTGTTCTTTGTATTCCCAGCTGCGCCATAAAATGGAAGAGCACGACTCGGGAGAAATAACTGAATACCATGTGTTTTCGAGCATGCATATATGATCGCCCACTCCGATTCCTAATGCGCCACCAGAAGCTCCTTCTCCAATAATCATGACAATGACCGGAACTTTGAGCCCGAGCATTTCAAAAATATTACGTGCTATAGCCTCTCCTTGACCACGCTCTTCGGCCTCCAATCCGGGATAAGCACCGGGAGTATCAACCAAACATAAGATCGGGAGGTTAAATTTTTCGGCTTTTTTCATCAGACGCAGTGCCTTTCGATATCCTTCGGGGTTGGCCATACCAAAATTGCGGTATTGACGGGTTTTGGTGTTATACCCCTTTTGGGTTCCGATGCACATAAATGTCTGGTCACCAATTTTGCCCAAACCACCTACCATGGCTTTGTCATCACCAAAATTGCGATCGCCATGAAGTTCTAAAAAACTGTCCCCACATAGGGCTCTGATGTAGTCTAGAGCATAGGGTCTTGAGGGGTGTCTGGACAACTGTACCCGCTGCCATGCCGTCAGGTTGCTGTAGATTTTGGCTTTGGTTTTTTCGAGTTTTTCCTCAAGCTTTTTACAGGTGTCGGTTACATCGACTTGGCTTTCGTCGCCAAGAATACGGCATTTTTGAATTTGCTCTTGGAGCTCTTTTATTGGAAGTTCAAAATCTAAATATTCCATACACATCAATCGGTTCTATGAACAAAAATAGTAATTCTTGAATTTTAAAGTTGCTTTTCTAAACTTATGTATTGATTTTAAAAAATTAACACATCGCTTATCCCTTTCTGGACTTAAAATAACCATTACTCGCAATGGCGATCAATATGACCATAAGACCCAGATAGAAATTGGTACTCATCAGTTCTTTTTCCCCAAAAAATAATAAGGAAAGTAAAATTCCATATACCGGCTCAAGGTTGATGATAATCATAATGGTAAAAGGACTCAGCTCTTTCATAACCGAAACAGATACGATAAAAGCATAGGCGGTACAAATCGACCCTAAAATAAACAGCAGGGCGAAATCAGACACCTCAACGGATAGGGCGCCTAATTGCAGTTGGGGGTTTATCAATATGTAGAGCATGACCGCCAAAAAACCAATAAGTAGCTCATAAAAGCTTACAGATCGTGCCGGAAGTCGGTGTGTGAGCTTGCCGTTTATTAGGGTAAACAAGACACTCAAAACGGCAGAAATCAGCGCCACGACCATTCCCCAGAGTTGGTCAAATTCTGCTTGAAAAATGAGACCCAGTCCCAATAAAGCCATGGCACCAAAAAGCAATTCATAGAGAACAATCTTTTTTTTATAAAACAAAGGCTCTAAAAGCGCAGTAAGAAAAGCCCCTGTGGCCATCATAGAAAGGGTTAAAGAAACTCCTGCAATTTTTATGGCGTGAAAAAAAGTAATCCAGTGGATGGCAATCATCAATCCACCCGCAAAAAGCAGCGGCCAATGCTGTTTAGGAATTTTAAATTTTTCGGGGTTGCGCAGTGCCAAATAAAGTCCGATAATCGCACTGGCAATCCCCATACGCCATGCGACAATGGGAATGGCAGGCAAAGTCACCAAAGCCCCTAGAATAGAAGTAAATCCAAACAAGAATACAATAAAGTGAAACTGAAATAAGCTTTTTTGTCTAGCGCTTTGCATAATTGAGCAAATAAAAAGCCAATACACCAAAAATAAACAACGGCAACCAAGCGGCCATCGCAGGATTAAAATTGGATTTGACCACCATTACACTAAAAATTTTATCAAAAAAAATAAATAAGAACCCCAGTGAAATCCCGATGGCCAAATTGACACCCATCCCCCCTCTTCGTTTAAAAGAAGACATCGCCACCGCAATAATCGTCAATACAAATGCAGACATCGGCAAGCTCCAGCGTTTGTGACGCACCAACAAATGCGAGTTGATTAACTGAGAACCACTTTGACGTTCTTTGTCAATAAATTGGTTGAGCTCCGAAAGATTTAAGGTCTCTGCCTTGTAAGACTCAGGAGCCAAATCTTCAATTTTGAAATCAAAAAGAGTATCCTTTCGTGAAAATTTTTCTAAAAAATCTTGATCTCCTCGAACCGTCCTTTTGACATATTGTGACATTCTAAAAACCGAATCACTCTCGATCCATCGCAAACTATTGGCCATGATTTTGAAAGTTAAGACGTTTTCTTCAAAATGCTCTAGGGTAAAATTGCTGGCCCGTTGTCTTACCGGATCATAACTGCTCACATAGATGTATTCTTTGTCATTGATTTGCTTGTAAAGCTCTTGGGTATTGCGCTCTTTTTTCTTAGAAATATACTTGAACTGAAACATATTAAACCCTTCGTTGGATTTTGGTACAACATACATACCGGCAAAAAATGCAACGACCGCTATCAATCCCGCTGCAATGATGTAGGGTTTTAGAAAACGTGTAAATGAAACTCCCGAACTCAAAATCGCAATAACCTCGGTATTTGATGCCAACTTTGAAGTGAACCAAATCACGGCCAAAAAAAGAAAAATCGGAAACAAAAGGTTGGCGAAATACCACGTAAAATCAATATAATACGCAACCAACTCATCAAAGGGTACTTCCTTTTCTTTAAACTTATCGATCTTCTCAGCTACATCTACCATGATACCAATTGGAATAAATAAAAATAGCATTACCACAAAGGTGCTGAGGTATCGAGTAATGATGTAGCGATCGATGAGTTTCATAATCAGATACGTTGGTCTAATTTGGCGACCATAGTGTTTTTCCAACGGCTAAAATCACCCGCTAATATATGTTTTCTGGCCTCACGAACCAACCAAATATAAAAGGACAAATTATGAAGGGTTGCAATTTGTTTTCCAAGCATTTCGTTGACGGTGAACAGATGTCGAACATAGGCCTTGGTATAGGCCGTGTCAACAAAACAATAGTTTGCTGGGTCTAATGGAGAAAAATCATTTTCCCATTTTTTATTTTTGATGTTTATTGTTCCTTCCGCTGTAAAAAGCATACCGTTTCGAGCATTGCGAGTCGGCATAACACAGTCAAACATATCAACCCCTAACGCAATGTTTTCTAACAAATTGGTTGGTGTGCCCACCCCCATCAAATAACGGGGTTTATCAAAAGGCAAAACACCACAAACTACATCGGTCATGGCGTACATCTCTTCTGCGGGTTCTCCCACCGATAACCCACCAATAGCATTTGCAGGAGCCTCTTTTGCTGCGATATATTCTGCAGATTGAAGTCGTAAGTCTTTATAAACACTTCCTTGAACTATAGGAAATAACGTCTGGTTGTAAGAATAAGCAAAAGGTGTTTCATGATGTTGTCGTACACATCGATCCAACCAACGATGGGTGCGGTGCATCGAGTCTTTGGCGTATTCATAGTCACAAGGATAAGGTGTACACTCGTCAAAAGCCATAATGATATCAGCACCTATTTTTCGTTGAATCGAAATGGCATTTTCTGGAGTAAAAACATGGTAAGAACCGTCTATATGGGATTTGAACTTAACCCCCTCCTCTTTAATCTTTCGGTTGGCCGATAATGAATATACCTGATAGCCTCCCGAATCGGTAAGTATAGGTTTTTCCCAATTCATAAAACGATGCAATCCACCTGCTTGCTCCAATATGTCGGTACCGGGTCTGAGGTACAAATGATAGGTGTTGCCCAATATAATATCAGGAATTATATCTTCGCTGAGCTCTCTCTGATGCACACCCTTAACGGTTCCTGCAGTACCCACAGGCATAAAAATGGGTGTTTGGATGTTCCCGTGATCTGTCGTGATGATCCCAGCACGGGCCTTGGACTGAGAATCGGTTCCGTTTAAATCAAAAGTCATTATGCTGCTTTGGCGCAAAGATACCATTTAAAGGCGTTATTCACGATCTTATATCAATTGTTAATTATTTTGGAAAAATCCTTTGAGGATTACCCATCCAATCAACTCGGTTGGGTTATTTTTGTACAAAGCATCAACAAAATGGCAGATTTGCAATTTCTTACTGATACAGTGCAGCAAGTGCGTCGGGACATCCTACGGATGGTACACAAGGTAAACTCAGGACATCCTGGAGGCTCTTTGGGCTGTGCTGAATTTTTTGTAACCCTTTTTAACGAAGTCATGGAGCGTAAAGATGGGTTTTCGATGGACGGAAAAGAGGAAGATCTTTTCTTTTTATCCAACGGACATATTTCACCCGTCTTTTATGCAACACTTGCGCGAGCTGGTTATTTTGAGGTATCAGAATTAAACACCTTTAGACTTCTCGATTCGCGTCTTCAAGGGCACCCTACTACACATGAAGGTTTGCCAGGGGTGCGTGTAGCCTCAGGATCACTCGGTCAGGGCCTATCGGTTGCTGTAGGTGCCGCCTTGGCTAAAAAACTCAACAACGACCCCAAATTGATCTATGTACTTATGGGAGATGGCGAACTCCAAGAAGGGCAAAATTGGGAAGCGATGATGTTTGCCGCAGCCAAAAAAGTAGACAACCTCATCGCCACCGTTGATCTCAACGGCAAGCAGATAGACGGAACTACCGAGGAGGTCCTTTCTCTGGGGGATGTAAAACAAAAGTTCGAAGCATTTGGCTGGACCACCTTTACCCTCAAAGAAGGCAATCATATACCGGCACTTCTAACGCAACTTCAAGAGGCAAAAGCCGCTTGTGGAAAAGGAAAACCGGTTGCAATATTGATGCAAACTGAAATGGGCAACGGCGTTGATTTTATGATGCACACCCATGCATGGCATGGCAAAGCACCAAACGACGAACAACTCGAAGCAGCACTTGCGCAAAACCCAGAGACTTTAGGCGATTATTAATCTTACAATACTATGAATCCATATACGAATCAAGGAAGCCAAGATACACGATCCGGATTTGGTGCCGGACTGGCCGAACTCGGAAAAACAAACCCCAATGTGGTAGCACTATGTGCCGATCTCATTGGATCACTAAAAATGGATGACTTTATCGAAGCCCACCCAGAACGCTTTTTTCAAATCGGTATTGCGGAAGCCAATATGATGGGAATTGCAGCGGGCTTGACTATAGGTGGTAAAATTCCTTTTACAGGCACCTTTGCCAATTTTTCTACCGGAAGGGTCTATGACCAAATTCGACAATCAATTGCCTATTCGGGTAAAAATGTAAAAATCTGTGCTTCACATGCCGGATTGACACTTGGCGAAGATGGTGCTACCCATCAAATTTTGGAAGATATCGGTTTGATGAAAATGTTACCCGGCATGACCGTAATCAATCCATGTGATTTTAACCAAACCAAAGCAGCAACCATTGCAATTGCTGATCATATAGGACCTGTTTACCTTCGTTTTGGGAGACCAAAAGTACCAAATTTTACCTCCAGCGATGCCCCCTTTGAAATTGGAAAAGGCTTGATACTCAAAAAAGGAAAAGACGTAACCATTGTCGCCACCGGCCACTTGGTCTGGGAAGCCCTTGAAGCTGCTGCTGCATTGGCAGAACAGTCTATAGACGCTGAAGTAATCAATATCCATACCATCAAGCCCCTTGACAATGATATCATCCTAAAGTCTGTCGCCAAAACCGGATGTATTGTCACGGCCGAAGAGCATAACTTCTTGGGAGGTTTGGGTGAAAGTGTGGCCCGTGTTTTGTCAGAAAATGCGCCAACACCTCAAGAATTTGTAGCGACCAATGACACTTTTGGTGAATCGGGAACCCCTTCGCAATTGATGGCCAAATATGGTCTGGACCAAACCGCCATCCAACTTAAAGTACACAAAGTATTAGAACGTAAAATTTAAAGATTATGAAAACACCCCAATTTCTTATTGCCCTTTTATTCTTTTTAGGATCCTTTAGCAATCAAGCACAATTTGAGTTTGGTGTGCATGCAGGAATCAATTCCAATGCAACGGGAAACGTCCAAAACGCTCAAGATGAAATCACCTCATTATCTAAAAGCAATACAGGCTATTTTGTGGGTGGTTACCTCGAAGCTAAAATCGCCGTTTTTTATATCAGACCCGAATTGCAACTGGCCAAATACAAAAGTACCTATGACTCAGGAAACTATGAAACTTCAAAACTGGAGGCTCCTGTTTCTATAGGTTATACTGTTTTGCCAGGTTTCAGTGTTTATGCTGGGCCCAGTTTCCATTATATCTTAGATCAAAAAAGCAGTTTGCAGTTGGGAGACCTCAAAACCAAAAGCACCGTAGGTTCGCATTTTGGAGTACGGCTCAATATGGGCCCTTTCGGTATAAGTTTGCGATATGAAAAAGGACTTACGCCAAACGACGTAGCGCTTCTTAATGCTTCGGATCTTATCGGAGATCGTTTAGATACTCGAAACAACCTTTGGGCATTAGGAATTTCCTATAAATTAGCGGATTAGCCTTATATGGTATTGTCCAAATAATCGGGGATTCCATTATCATTTTTATCATCCGGAATACCATCCCCATCAGCATCATATTCTTCTGCTGTTGGTATGCCGTCATTGTCATCATCGGGATCGTACATATTTGAGGTACCGTCGCTATCGGTATCGTCATTAAAGGGGTTCGAATCTCCGTCGAGATCCTCAAGCATCGATGGGATGCCATCACCATCGTGATCTGCCGTGTTGAAGGTGTATAAGGAAATTCTAAAAATCAACGGCGCATATTGAGGCACCAAACCTTGTGCCCGATCAAAATACCCCAATCCCGAAGGCATAAAAATAATGCCTTGACCAAAATCAAAAAAATTAAAGGTTCCATCACTATTTACCGAATAACTTCCCGATTTTAGATAGGGAACACCTTCACGAAATCCAGTAACTACTGACGTTAGATCAAACCAGATGGGTGTCTCACGATTATCGAATGATTTTCCGTCCAAAAGGTTGCCCGTATATCGGATGTAGGTAGAATCGACCTTAGTAGGATTTTGTCCCTTTCCTTCTCGAGCCACTAAATAATATAATTTGTGTGGAATCACTTCTCCCTTATAGGTAACATCTACCCATTTGGATGTTACTTGATCAAACAAAGGAGTTTTGTCACTATTGGTGTCTGCGATGGTGTCTAACGTTATCCGAATCGAATAATCATTTGGCGCAGCTTCAAAATCTTCATAATTGTAAAAATGAGTTTGAAGATAAGTGACCAAAGCTGCCTCGTCCTCAACAATTTGTTCATTAGGATCACGGACCTCCTCACTCGTGTCCTTTTTGCAACCTAATAGAAAGATAAAAAAAACAACCGTTATAATGTGAAATCGAGTCATGGGCTGGGTAGCGAATAAACGTTGGTTTACGAACATAAGTGCTTTAAAGTGCTTTTATGCTTTATTAAAACGGCCGCAAGATACAATTTTACTTTATTTTTGAACTTTAATTTAATAAAGTTTTAAGGTGCGAATCGATCAACTTTTGTGGTGTTTACGGTATTATAAATCTCGTGCTCAAGCAAATCAAGCGTGTAGAAAGGGAGCCGTAAAAATCAATGACCGCACCGTAAAACCCTCAAGCGAAGCGATTCCGACCGATCAAATCGCTTTACGAAAAGACCAAATTTGGTATCGATTTACGCTTTTAGACATTCCAAAAACACGGATGGCAGCAAAACTGGTTGACATCTACCGCATGGACACCACGGAGCATTTTGCGCATGAACACAAGGAAATGCAAGATAGGGCTTGGATAAAAGAACGTGATAAAGGACTTGGAAGACCCACCAAAAAAGACCGACGGGATTTAGACGATTTTAGAGATGAAACCCAAAAAGACACACAGAAACCCACAGAAGAAAAAAACTAGTTTATCTATCTTTATAAACATGAACACCAACCACCACCAAATTTTAGATGCTGAAGCCATTGCTGCCAGCAGTCGTAGAATTGCCTTTCAGATCTATGAAGCCAATCTCGATGAACAAAAAATCGTTGTTTTTGGAATTGCGCATAAAGGAATGGCTTTTGCCCAAAAACTTGTTGATGACTTACATGCAATTTCAATATTAGAGGTACAATTGGCCGCATTGACACTTGATAAAAATAACCCCAAAGACACCCTCCAGGCTTCTGTGCCTCTCGCGCAAATTGCCAATCAATCTGTGGTTGTCGTGGACGATGTACTCAATACAGGGAAAACGTTGATGTATGCCGTCAATTATATTTTGCAAGTGCCTGTCAAACAAATCAAAACAGCTGTTTTGGTCAACAGAAACCATAAAAAATATCCGATCAAAGGAGATTTTAAGGGCATTTCGTTGTCGACTTCCCATAAAGAACATATCGAGGTCATTTTTGAAGGGACCAAAGAAGGAGCTTATTTAAGCTAGCTCTTGAGCAATCATAGCTACAATCTGTTCGGGAGTTTGGTGCTCCAACAATATTTCAAAATCGGCCTGTTTGTAGAATTGATTTCGTTCAAAAAGATGTTTTCCAA
>JAFMLE010000015.1 GCA_017852395.1 Flavobacteriaceae bacterium | reverse complement strand
ATGCCTCCATAAATTTGTATTCCATCATCAGCACAATTTTGGATGTCTTCTGATACGGCCACTTTGAGAATTGAACATTCGATAGCAAATTCTTCCACACCTTTCAATTCAGCTTCTTGGTGTTCGATGCCTTCTTTTTGAAGGGTTGCAATTTTGTCTCGAACTAAAGCACCCGCACGATATGTTGCTGCTTCGCCTACATAGCAATTGGTTGTCATGCGTGCAATTTTTTCTTTTATGGCGCCAAATTGTGCAATGGGTGTATTAAATTGAATCCGTTCTGTTGCATAGCCAACAGCTGCACCAATAACACGTCGTTGTGCGTCCAAACAAGCCGCAGCAAGTTTGATTCGCCCTACGTTAAGGGCGTTCATTGCAATTTTAAATCCTCCTCCGCGTTGCCCCAGCATGTTTGCTACAGGTACTTTGGTTTCATTAAAAAATACTTGTCGTGTTGATGAAGAATGAATGCCTAATTTGTGTTCTTCTTCGCCAAGTGAAATACCATTTTCTAAATCTACAGGAACGATAAAACTTGAGATGTTTTTGTCGTCTTCGATTCGAGCAAATACAATAAAGAGGTTGGCAAATCCCGCATTAGAGATCCACATTTTTTGTCCCGTAATTTTATAATGGGTTCCGTCTTCTGAAAGTACTGCTTTTGTTTTACCCGAGTTGGCATCAGATCCTGCTCCGGGTTCTGTTAGGCAGTATGCGCCAAACCACTCTCCACTCGCCAGTTTGGGTACATAGGTATGTTTTTGTACTTCTGTACCGTAGAGGGTTATGGGCATTGTTCCAATTCCGGTATGGGCACCATAGGCTGTAGAAAAGGATCCTGTGGCTCCAGAAATATAATCACAAACCAACATGGTGGCAATAAAATCCATTCCCATACCACCATAGGCTTCAGGCACAGAGATGCTTAAAAAACCCAGTTCTCCTGCTTTTTGCATTAGCGATTTTGTGAGTTCATAATCTTTTTGTTCAAAGCGGGCTTTGTTTGGCCATATCTCTCGGTCAACAAATTCTTGAACCGCTTCTTTCATCATACGTTCTTCTTCGTTAAAATCTTCGGGGGTAAATACGGAAGACGGATCTTGGTTGTGTATGACAAATGCTCCGCCTGTGATGCTTTGTGTTGAGGTTTTCATTTTTATTTGTTTATGGGGTTAGGAGTAGGGTGTTCAAAGGTTAGACTTTGTTGAATGATGATTTCGGAGACATCAAAAAAATGTTTGATTTGTGTTGCACTAAGAGTTTGTGTAATCTGATCATTAAATCGCAATACGATTTCTCGAGAGGTGTCCCTTTTTTCTTTCCCAAAGGGGGTCAAAAAGATCAGTACGCCACGTCCGTCATTGGGGTCGGGTTTGCGGATAATGAGTTGGCGATCTTCCATAGATTTTAGTAAACGAGATAGGCTAGTATTTTCCATACCCATCTTTGGACCCAGAGCTGTTGAGGGTGTTCCTTGGGGGTCGATATTGAGTAATGCAAATCCTGTTGCCATTGTCGAATCAAATTTTAGCGCCTCGCGGTTGTACATTTTGCTGACAGCCATCCAAGCTGCGCGAAGTGTATAATCTAAAGTTTTTTGTGCCAAAGTGTTGTTTTAAGTAAAGATACAAAAAATATTATGCGCGCATAATAAAGCAATGAAAAAAAAACTCCTATTTGGAGCTTTTTTTTAAGCGTAGATTTTTTCAATCAAGTCTTTGTATATTTCCTTTATTACTTTTCTTTTTAGCTTCATTGTAGGTGTCAGATGCCCTGCATCAATAGACCACACATCGGGAGTAAGTTCAAATTTTTTGATTTTTTCCCACTTTCCAAATTGTTCATTATAGCGGTCAATGTCTTTTTGAATTTGATTGATTATTTGTTGATTTTCAGCACATTGGGCATCTGTCAAATTGATTTTTTGCCCTTTAGATTTCAACCACTCTTTGACATATTCAAAGTTTAATTGTATGAGAGCGGCAGGCATTTTTTGAGCCTCACCAACAACCATAATTTGTTCTATGAACAAGGATTGCTTCATTACTCCCTCGATAAGCGCTGGGGCGATATATTTGCCACCAGAGGTTTTAAACATTTCTTTTTTTCGATCGGTAATTTTTAAAAATCCGTCAGCATCAAATTCTCCAATATCTCCGGTATGAAAAAAATCACCTGTCATTACCTGTGCCGTTTTTTCGGGGTCTTTATAGTACCCTTGCATAACGTTGGGACCTTTGCACAAAATTTCGCCATCATCTGCTATTTTAACCGTTATGCCATCAATGATTTTTCCGACTGTTCCAATCTTAAAGCCTCCGTTGCGCATGTCATTTACAGAGATTACGGGCGAGGTTTCTGTAAGCCCATAGCCTTCGACTATGGTCATGCCTGCAGCGGTAAACACCTGTGCAAGTCGTGGTTGAAGCGGTGCGCTTCCGGATGCGATAAGCGATAAATTGCCCCCTAATGCCTCCTTCCATTTTGAAAAAATTAGTTTTCGAGCGATTTTGAGTTTAAACTCATACCAAAATCCATTTTGTCCATAAGGTTGGTATTGTAGTCCAAGATTAACCGCCCAGTAGAAAAGTTTTTGTTTGATTCCGCTTAGGTCATTTCCACGGGCATATATTTTATCATAAACTTTTTCAAGTAGTCGCGGTACAGCGGTCATCATATCGGGCTGTACTTCTTTGAGATTATCACTAATGGTCTCCAAAGATTCAGCAAAATAGATTGTAATGCTGTGATAGATGTAAAAATAGAGTATGACCCGTTCAAAAATATGACAGAGCGGTAAAAAACTCAGTGCAGTTGCTTTACCGGCTTCTAAGGGAAGGCGATTGGAACTTGCTATTACATTGGTGGTTACATTGTTATGACTAAGCATAACCCCTTTGGGAACGCCTGTGGTTCCTGAGGTATAGATAATGGTTGCCAAGTCTTCAGGCTTTACGGCTTTTTTGGCTTCCTCTACAGCGGCTTGGTTGTCAAGAGCGGCACCGGCAGTTAGCAATTCGCTCCAGTGCTTACAGCCTTTGAGGGTGTCAAAACAATAAACCTCTTTTAGGGTTTCGACCTCCTTTTGTATCGATTTTAGTTTGTTATAGACTTCTTGGTCCGATACAAAACAATATTGGCATTCTGAATGGTTGAGAATGTATTTATAATCTTCCGCTGCAATAGTTGGGTATAGGGGTACATTGATGGCGCCAAGTTGTAAGATGCCTGCATCAACGATGGCCCATTCGGTTCGGTTATTGGAAGAAATCATCCCAATTTTGGCGCCAGGTTTGATGCCCATATCGAGTAGTGCCCGACTTATGTGTTGTGCTTTTTGATAAAACTCTTCGGAGGAGGTGGCCTCCCACTGTCCCTTGTATTTGGTGTTGATCGCCTTGTCTAAAGGGCGATGTTGTCTTTGATAATCAATAAAGTCAAAAAGGCGTGTTGGCTGCATTGTATTTTGTTTTTATGCAAAATAAACAATTTACCGTTCTCTAAAAAATCGGTTTATAACTGTTTTTGCAACCAAGTATATGCATTTTGAAAAGCCATGATCCATGGTCCAACTTCGTCTTGACGATTTTTAGGATAATGTGCCCAATTCCAAGGGAAGGTAGCACGCTCTAGGTGGGGCATCATCACTAAATGACGTCCATCATCATTGGTCAACATTGCGGCATTGTGGTCCGAACCATTTGGATTTGCGGGGTAGGCATTTTGATGGTAGGTAGCGGGTATATGATATTGATCTTTGTCTCCTGGTAGATAAAACTTGCCCTCTCCATGTGCAGCCCAGATTCCTAAAGTACTGCCCTCCATTCCTTGAAGCATTATTGCGGGCGACTCTTCAATCGTAACGGCTGTAAACTGACACTCAAATTTACCCGAATCGTTATGTAACATTTTGGGTTTTTGTTCTTTTCCGGGGGTTAGCAGCCCGAGTTCTATAAACAACTGACAGCCATTGCATACTCCTAAAGAAAGGGTGTCGGTTCTTTTGAAGAAATCTTCTAAGCTTTTTTTGGCTTTTTGATTGTATCTAAAGGCACCTGCCCAACCTTTGGCACTGCCCAATACGTCTGAATTTGAGAAGCCTCCTACTGCTACTATAAACTGAAAAGGGTCTAGTGTGGTACGGCCTTCAATAAGATCGGTCATGTGTACATCAGTTACTTCAAAACCAGCAAGTGTCATGGCATAGGCCATTTCTCGTTCGGAGTTGCTCCCTTTTTCGCGCAATACAGCGGCTTTTATTTTTGGAAGTTGATCAACCTTGGATAATTTCCCGTCAAACGCTTTGGGAAATTTAAAGTCCAGGGGTAGGTTTTTATAATTTTCAAATCGTTTTTGTGCCAAACCATTTTTGGTTTGATGTGCATCCAATGCGGCAGAGGTTTGGAACCAAACATCTCTATATTTTTCAACTTCAAATAGGTGGGTCGTGTTTTGATGTTTGATGGTTAGATTTTTGGATGAGGTCGGAGTGCCTATTTTGATGCAATTGATTTGTTGTTGTGCCAACAAAGCGCTCAAATCTTCTTTGGACTGCAACCAAAGGGCGGTGTTTTCTGAAAAAAGAATTTTGATTAGATCCGTTTCTTCAAAAGCGTTTAAATCGACATTTAAACCAACAGAAACCGAGGGAAAACATCCTTCTAATAATGCTGTTATCAGCCCTCCTGATGCAACATCGTGCCCTGCGCTGATTAGACCTTTTTTGATCAATGATTGCACTTGGTTAAATACTTTTTTGAAATAGCCAGCATCTTTAACATAGGGGGTGTGGGCCCCTACGGTTTCACAAATTTGAGCAAAAGAAGCCCCTCCAAGCTTAAATTGATCTTGCGACAAATCGATATAATACAGTGCGCCTCCCTCTAATTGTATCACGGGTGTTACCGTTTTTTGAATGGCATCGCAATGACCTGCAGCAGATATAATGACCGTGCCTGGTGCAGTAACATCTCCTTCATCGTATTTTTGCTTCATCGACAAGGAGTCTTTTCCTGTTGGGATATTGATGCCAAGGGCGATGGCAAAATCTGAACAGGCCTCAACGGCTTGATAAAGGTTGCTATCCTCGCCGGGATTGTTGCATGGCCACATCCAGTTTGCTGATAGGGCGACGGATTCAAGACCTTTTTCTAATGGGGCCCATACGATATTGGTCAAGGCTTCTGCTATGGCGTTGATGCTGCCGGCCTTTGGATCGATTAGACCTGATAGCGGGGCATGTCCTATAGCGGTGGCAATTCCAGATTTTCCTTCATAATCGAGGCTGATAACCCCACAATTGCTCAGTGGAAGCTGTAGTTCACCTACAGTTTGTTGCTGGGCCACCCGACCCGTGACACACCGGTCTACCTTGTTGGTAAGCCAATCTTTGCAGGCCACTGCTTCGATTTGCAATACTGCTTTAAGATAGTCCTCTATTTGGTTTGGGTCATAGTGGAGTGCCTTAAATTTACGCGCTAGGGATTGATCTTCCATAATGGTTTTTGGTGGGTTTCCAAAAAGATCATTTAAATCAAGATCAATAGGCTTTTCATTGTTTTTTTCGTTGACAAATACAAAACGATGATCGTCCGTAACCGTCCCAACGACATACATAGGTGCTCTTTCGCGGTCAGCAATTTTTTGGAGTATTGCGACGTCCTTTTGAGCGAGTATCAATCCCATACGTTCTTGCGACTCATTGCCAATAATCTCTTTGGCAGATAAGGTGGGATCGCCCACGGGCAATTTGTTTATAGCAATGGTGCCTCCAGTATCCTCGACGAGTTCTGACAGGCAATTGAGATGGCCACCAGCACCATGATCATGAATTGAAATTATAGGATTTTCGGATGATTCTACTAAGGCTCTAATGGCGTTGGCTACCCGTTTTTGCATTTCGGGATTGGAGCGCTGAACCGCATTGAGCTCGATGGCATTTTCAAAATTACCCGTATCGGTTGATGAAACCGCAGCACCGCCCATACCGATTCGGTAGTTATCTCCGCCTAAGATTACGATTTGGTTTCCTTTTTTGGGTTTTCCTTTTTGCGCTTGCGCTTTATGACCATAGCCTACACCACCAGCTAGCATGATCACTTTATCATACCCCAATCGCTGTTCATCATCTTGATACTCAAAAGTAAATAGGGAGCCTGCGATAAGGGGTTGACCAAATTTGTTGCCAAAATCGGAGGCTCCATTGGAGGCTTTGATCAAAATTTCGAGGGGCGTTTGATAGCGCCAGGGACGTTCTTTAAAGGGAGCTTCCCAAGAACGGTCTTTTGTAACTCGTGAATAGGGGGTCATGTAAACGGCGGTTCCTGCGAGGGGCAATGAGCCTTGCCCACCGGCCAAACGATCGCGAATTTCTCCTCCTGATCCCGTTGCGGCACCATTAAAGGGCTCTACGGTTGTTGGAAAGTTGTGGGTCTCTGCTTTGAGCGAAATGACACTTGGAATTTTTTTCTTTTGGTAGGTGCTGGGTACAGCTCCAGATTGAGGTGCAAATTGTGTCAATTCGGGACCTTCGATAAAAGCGACATTATCACGATAGGCAGAAACAATGGTATTGGGATTGGTTTTGGACGTTTTTTTGATCAATCCAAACAAAGAGCTTTCTTTGGTAGATCCATCGATTATAAAAGTTCCGTTAAAAATTTTGTGACGGCAATGTTCTGAGTTGACTTGCGAAAAACCGAAGACTTCGGAGTCGGTCAGCGGACGCCCCATACGCTTTGATAGGCCCTCCAAATAGGCGACTTCATCGTCGCTAAGTGCCAACCCTTCGGATAGGTTGTAGGCGTTGATATCATTGATTTGTGCTACGGGAGCAACCGAGGCATTGATCTTGAAAACATCCTGGTCCAAATCCTGATATTTTTCAAACAACATCGGATCTATTGCCGTATCTGGGGCAATGGATTCGAAAGTTTCTATTCTTGAAATTCCTGAAATCCCCATGTTTTGTGTGATCTCTACGGCATTAGTACTCCAAGGTGTTATCATGGCTCTTCGAGGACCCATAAATTGACCACTAATTTTTGGAGTTTCTAACTGAGGTTGATCGCCAAACAACCATTGAAGTTTTTCTGCAGTTGATTGATCTATTGATTGCTGGGTTTCTACGACAAAAACAAGGGTTTCTGGGACTCCGAAAAAGCAAATCATAAGGTATGAATTAGTGAACGTAAAATTAGGTTTTTTTGATTAGCCTTTTTGGCAGTTTGACGCCTAATTTGTTGGAGTTATCCACAAGGTTGGTAGATAACTAAAATCTGTTTCGAGTCAATTTTGAAATGTAAAATCCATCATGCCCCGTTTGGTGGGTCAAAAATGTTTTTTCTTGGTCTAACGCAAATTGCAAACCAATTGGGGTTTTTAGAAATGCGGCTATTTGTTCTTGATTTTCATTCGGAAAAATGGAGCAGGTCGCATAAAAAAGTGTTCCATGGGGTTTGACCAGTTCGGCGTTTTGAACCAAGATGTCTTGTTGAATATGTCGAATATCTTCGATACGCTGAGGGTTCATAACCCATTTGTGTTCGGGGTGTCTCCGTAATACACCAAGACCACTGCAGGGGGCATCTATCAAAACAATATCTGCTTTTTGTGTATGATTTTTGTAAAATACAGCATCGTTGTTGGTTTCGATCTTAAGGTTTTTAACACCGTTTCTTTGGGCCCGTGCATGAAGGCGTTCTAATTTGGCAGCATATTTGTCCAAAGCAATGATTTGTCCCGTGTTTTGCATCAGTGCAGCAAGGTGCAAACTTTTACCTCCAGCCCCAGCACATACATCGATTAGCAATTGGTTTTTTTGTGGATCAACAAAATGACCGATTTGTTGTGAATTGGCATCCTGAATTTCAAAAAGCCCACGTTTGTATGCCTCTAGTGTGGTGAGGTTTTTGCTGCTTTCTACCAAAAGTGCTGCTGGAATGTCGGCCACAACTTGAGTTTGGATTTGGGCCTCTTCAAGAAGTCTTTTTTTTAGTGCTTCGGTAGTTGTTTTTAGGGTATTGGCTCTGATAATAAGCGGTGCCGTTTCGTTAAACGCCTCACATTCTTTGTCCCACTCAGTCTTATAGTAGGTGGCGCCAAGTTGGTCCAGCCAATCGGGAATTGATGCTTTTATAGCTCTAAAATGGTTGTTTAGTTCGATGTTTTTGAGGAGTTTTTTTTGTTCCATTTCATCCGGAGCGATATCCTCAGGGAGTTTTATATTTTCTATTAGCGACCAGCAAATGAGCATTTTTTTAAAGGCTTGTCGATCGGTGGCCATTTCTAATTCGCAAGCATGTAGGTATTTGCGATACCATCTAATGCCGTCGTATAGCCCTTTTCCAAAAAGTTTGCGGTCACGAGCACCCCACGAGCGTTGTTGTCTTGTTATATTCTTAAAGACCACCACTGGGGGCTGTTGTGCAACAAGAGTTGCCATCCAACCGTCAATAATTTTTTCTGCGATATTGTTAAAAAGCCTCATCAGCCCTAAAGATAACCTGAATTAGGGATGGTTTTCATTATCTTTTTCAGAAGATTTGTTCATGATTTGCAGGGCGTGTCTGTTGAAGCGGTCCTCAGCAGTAAAAATTTCGAGGACTTTTTTGGCAGGCAATTTTTTGAGCAGTTCTTTGTTTCGATCTTGTTTTTTGGTGAGCATCAATTGTTCGAGGCTGTCATAGTCTTTTATAAAACGGATAACTTCTTTTTCTGTGGCCTGATCACGATTTTTAATAGCATTTTTTCGGAGTGTATACATGGGTTTTCTGCAGGATTCAAAAATTTCATCTTCAAAACGGTCAAAGACCTCCCAGAAGATTTTTTCTTCGGCAGTAGTGAACTCACATTTTTCGGCGATGTAGGTCATTTTTATCGCTTTCATCCGCTCGTAACTCATATGATGCTTTTGAGAAAAAGCAAAAGATGTGGTCAATAGCAGGATAAGTAAACTGTTTTTATTGATCCAATTCAGCATAATTCCAGGGGTTAGACAAATCAGGATAGTATTCCAGATTTACATTATTCAATTTGTTGATCGTTTCATTTTCTTCAAATCCTAAAACGATATTTTCATCGGCATAGGCATCCATAAAATCGATGGTGTTGTACATTAACAATTCATCTGCATAACTCGCAATAAGTTCATTGTCGCTATCGGTTTTAGAAAAGGGGTTGGTAAGGTATAGAATCAAAAATGAAGCTGCGATAGCAAAACGTTGTATTAAATGCTTTAAATGCTTTGTCTCTTTTTTTTCTGCGATAAGCTTACTTTTGATTTTTCCTTCAATATTTTCAAAATAGTCTTGGGGTACGATAAAAAAAGTCTGATCCTTTGGATTTCCTGCTTTGATCTTTAGAGACAGTTGATCCGCTACTGTATCAAAGTAATTTTTGGGTACTTTAAAGGGATTATTAAGAGGATTATTTTTCATCTAAAAACAGTTTAATTTTTTTAACGGCATGATGGTATGAGGCTTTTAGTCCACCTTCACTACAGTCTAAAATTTTTGCGATTTCTTTAAATTTTAGATCATCAAAATACTTCATATTAAAAATCAATCTTTGCTTTTCTGGAAGTTGTGCAATAGCTTGCTGTAGTTTTAGGGCTGCTGCGTCTCCGTCAAAATAGACATCAGATTCTAGGTGACTGATTTTGGATTCTAGAAGTTCGTAATCGTCAATCCCTCTGTATTTGGCTTGTTTGTTTAAAAAATCAATAGCTTGATGGGTTGCAATGCGGTACATCCAAGTAAACAGTTGGCTATCGCCACGAAACTTTTCGATGTTTTTATACACTTTTATAAACGTTTCTTGCAATACATCGTCTGCATCATCATGGTTGAGTACCAACCTTCGGATATGCCAATAGAGTCGCTGCTTGTAGTTTTTTATAAGGTGTGAAAAAGCAGCCTCCCGAGTTTCGGAGTCTAGGAGTGCGGATACTAAAAGTTCTTGCTCTGTCACCTGCTTTAATTTTTTATTTAGACGATGTATTTATCAATTGGTTTAAAGGGAGTTATAGTTGTTGTAATTTTACTAGGTTGGTATAGGTTTTTCCTTTTTTGAGCAAAGTTTCATGTGTACCTTCTTCGATAACACGACCTTGCTCGAGGACCAAAATTTTATCTGCTTTTTGTATGGTTGACAAACGGTGTGCAATAACCAAAGAGGTTCTGTTTGCCATTAGGTTTTCCAAGGCTTTCTGTACCCATTGTTCTGAGGCGGTATCGAGCGCCGAGGTTGCTTCATCCAAAATCAAGATCTGAGGATTTTTGAGTACCGCTCTTGCGATAGAAAGGCGTTGTTTTTGCCCGCCAGAGAGTTTATTGCCATTTTCACCAATAGCGGTTTGATATCCTTCCGGCAATTGTAAAATAAACTCGTGCGCATGAGCGACTTTGGCGGCTTCGATCAATTCGGCATCCGTTGCGTCTTGTTTGCCAACCCGAAGGTTGTTGGCCACGGTGTCGTTAAACAATATAGGCTCTTGGGTTACGATGCCGGTCATCTGATAAAGAGCTGTTTTCTTGATGTCTTGAAGTGCAATACCGTCAATGGTTAAACTTCCTGAAGTGATGTCATAAAAACGATTGAGAAGATTGGCGATGGTGGTTTTTCCGCTCCCTGACTGGCCCACCAATGCTACGGTTTCTCCTTTTTTTAGCGTTAGATTAAAATCGTTGATTATGGATGGGCCACCAGGATATGCAAAACATACTTTTTTGAAATCGATTTGTTGCTCCAAGGTGTTTTTTTCCAAGGCATCTGGTTTGTCTTTCAGGGTGTTTTCGGTATCTAGTATTTCTAAAACCCGTGCTGCGGCAGCATCTCCTTTTCGTATGCTAAATAGCGCCTTGCTGATTCCCTTTGCAGGAGTGAGTATATTGTAGGCCAGCCCCATATAAACAATAAATGTTGTGCCGTCTAAATTTTGCTCTATAAGCACCATTCGCCCGCCGTACCAGAGCAAAACACCGATTATGGCAATGCCCAAAAACTCGCTCATCGGCGCCGATAGATTGTTGCGGTGCAAAAGCGCATTAGAAAATTTGAAAAAACGCTGGGTTGAGATGCCAAAACGCTTGATAAACAAAGGTCCTGCATTAAAGGTTTTAATGATTTTTTGTCCATTGACAGTTTCATCAATAATGGATAATAAATGTCCTTGCTCTTTTTGTACATAAGCAGATTTGCGCCGCAACTGCTTTCCAATAAAAGAGATTAGAATTCCAGAAACTGGGATAAAGACTAGGACAAACAAGGTGAGCTTGACACTGATGTTGAACATAACCAAAAGAGTAAAAAATATGGTCAGGGGTTCACGTATGATCAATTCTAAAATGGATAAAAAAGAATTTTGAATTTCAATCACATCCGATGCCATACGTGCCATAAGATCGCCTTTACGCTTTTCGGTAAAAAAGGCAACGGGGAGTGAAATTATCTTTCTATACAAGGCATTTCTCAAGTCCATAAGAAGCCCGTTTCGCAAGTAGGTGATAAAATAGAGTGCAAAATAGTTGGACAAGTTTTTGAGTAAAAACAAGGTCAATACAAGGCCAATTACCAGCATCAAGGTCTTACTAGGGTCGCTTTCTAACAAAGAAGAAACGTGATAATTGAGTGTGTCTTGAACAAAATCTTTGAGCGATCCTGCTCCTTCAAAAACTGGGCGGGCTCTAAGGGTTTTTGTTTGTTGAAAAAGTACATCCAACATTGGGATAAAGGAGACAAACGCCAAGGCACTAAATAACGCATACCCGATATTGAACAGTACATTGAGCAATGCATAGCCCCAGTAGGGTTTTGCAAAGTGTAATATTTTTCTGAAATAATGCATCTTATATAGCCAGTGCCTTTTGAATAGTATCGAGTTTTTGTTCTAATTCGTCCACTTGGGTGTTCCAGTTAAGAGTAGCATCATAAGGCTTGTTGACACTAAGGTAAAACTTAATTTTGGGTTCTGTACCACTGGGTCGGAGTGCTATTTGACCGTCGTTTTCTAATTTAAAGATAAGGACGTCTGATTGGGGAAGTTTTAGTTTAGTGGTTTGTCCGTTGAATCGATTGGTTTCGATGCCGGTTTTATAATCTGCAATGGTCAAAACTTTGAGCCCCGCGATAGCTTCTGGTGGATTTTCTCTATAAGTTCGCATCATTGCATCAATTTCTTCACTACCCTCGGCACCCTTTTTTGTCAATGCAATAAGCCGTTCTTGATAGAAGCCAAAAGTTTGATAACATTCTTGCATCAAACCAAAGATGGTTTTTTTATTGTTGGCACACCAAGTACCGATTTCACAAATCAACAAGCTGGCAGTGATCGCATCTTTGTCACGAACTTTGCTGCCTACCATATAGCCATAACTTTCTTCACCACCACCAATAAACTCAAGGGATGGATTTTTTTTGATGGCGTCAGCAATCCATTTAAATCCGGTTAGTGTCTCAAAGAGATGTACTCCAAAATGCCGGGCCACTTTTCGAATGATTGGTGATGAGACAATGGTTGAGGCAATGGCTTGTCGCTGGTTGATTTGACCATTTTCTTCTTTTCTTTTTAGCAAGAAGTAGGTCATTATCAGCATGGTCTGATTGCCGTTGAGTAAAACCAATTTTTGATTTTCATCGCGGACAGCGATCCCCAAACGATCTGCATCGGGATCGGTGCCGATGACAATATCCGCTTCAATTTTTTCGGCTTGTTCGAGTGCCATTTCAAGGGCTGCGGGTTCTTCGGGATTCGGAGATGCAACAGTTGGAAAATCACCGTTGGGAGTTTTTTGAGCCGCTACAATATGGACGTTAGAAAACCCAGCTTTTGCTAAAACTTGAGGTAGTGCAGTGACGGATGTGCCATGAAGGGGCGTGAAGACAATTTTAAAATTTTCTTTTCTTTTTTGATCAATGGAAGCGGCTTCAACTGCGGTTTGCCAAAATGCCTCATCGATTTTTTGATCGAGGATGTGTATTTTGCGTTGGTCGGCCTCAAAAAGAATATCGCTATATTCCAATTTGCTAATCGCAGCCATGATTTCTCCATCTTGTGGGGGAACAATCTGCCCACCGTCTTCCCAATAGACCTTGTATCCGTTGTATTCTGGGGGGTTGTGTGATGCGGTGAGTACAATGCCACATTGGGCTTTGAGGTATTTGACTGCAAAAGAGAGTTGTGGGGTAGGTCGTAGTTCTTTGAAAATAAAAACCTCAATGTTATTGGCAGAAAAAATTTCAGCAACGATTTGGGCCAACGATTGACTGTTGTGTCGGCAATCGTAAGCAATGACGACACGGATTTGTGTGTTTCTTAATTGTTTGTTTAGATAGTTGGCAAGTCCCTGAGTGTTTTTGCCCAAAGTATATTTGTTGATTCTGTTGGTGCCAACACCCATGATTCCGCGCATTCCCCCCGTTCCAAATTCGAGGTCCTTATAAAAAGCATCCTTGAGTTGCAGCTCGTCTAAAAATAGTTTTTTGACGGCCTCAATCGTTTTTTGATCAAAAGGTGGGTGCAACCAAGAATTTATTTTTCTTTCTAAAATAGAATCAGTCATCGGTTCTTTTGTTGATGGTATAGCCCTTGAGTTGATTTTGCTGTTTGACGAGAAGTTCGCCGAGAAAGCCAGCTATAAAAAACTGGGTTCCTAAGATCATAACAATTAGTGCGATAAAAAATTCGGGTCGGTTGGTGATGAGTCTTCCTTGGGGGCTAATAAAAAGTTTATCGATTCCAAGATATAGGGTAAAACCAAAACCGATCAAAAACATCAAACTACCCAAAAGTCCAAAGAAATGCATGGGACGTTTGCCAAAGCGATGCAAAAACCAAAGGGTGGTCAGATCCAGAAAACCTTTTATAAAACGATCGGATCCAAACTTTGAAATTCCAAATTTTCGGGCTTGATGTTTAACGATCTGTTCATCGATTTTAGTAAAACCTTCGTGGGCGGCTATTACGGGGATGTACCGATGCATTTCGCCATACACTTCGATGGTTTTGATGACTTCTTTTTTATAGGCTTTGATGCCGCAATTGAAGTCATGCAGGGGGATTCTAGAAGCACGGCGGGCGGCCCAATTGAACAATTTTGAAGGGATATTTTTGAAAAGTATGGAGTCGTACCGCTTTTTTTTCCAACCAGATATCAAATCGAGTTGCTCAGTTTTTAGACGTTCTACCATAGGAAGAATTTCGTCTGGCGAATCTTGCAGGTCGGCATCCATAGTGATGACGTATGTTCCTTTCGTTTCACGAAATCCAGCGTGTAAGGCTTGTGATTTTCCAAAATTTTTAGCAAACCGCAAGCCGTTTCTGTTGCTATTTTGCTTTGCCAAAATTTCGATAAGCTCCCACGAGTTGTCGGTACTACCGTCATCTATATACCACACCTCATATTGGTATCCAGAGCCTTCTAGAGCATTGGATATCCAACGGTCCAATTCACCAAGTGATTCAGACTCATTGAGTAGTGGAATAACAATGGATATATCCATAGAAGATTGTGCTATGCCACAAAAATACGAATTTGATGTCTATTCTGGTCGCGAACGCTTAACGATTAGTCCACCAATTAGCGAAACTACGAATCCAAAGAAAAGTCCAAAGATGAGACCAAATGCACTACGAATGGCTGGTGAAGAAAACTTTTTTTGCATCTCAATCATGCCATCTACTTGCTCTACAGACATTTCGGGATTGCTTTGTAGCATTTGTTGTTTTTGAAATTCGAAGGCCTTGTTCATCACATCTGGGTCAATGACTTCGGATAAAATTATCCCATAAATTATCCCAATTATTGATCCGATCAGCGCGATGCTCATGCCTACTTTTAGGGCTTGGGTTAGCGATATAAAACCGCCATTGTCTTTACGGTATTCGATTAGACCCCACATCAATGTACCAATACCAATAACGACATTGACAAGGGTGACTGCGGTGCCTCCTTGATAGTGCATGTCCAAAAAATAGAGCATGATGGCAAATACCACTACAAGCCCCCCATTGAGACTACCAAATTTTAAAGCATAATCTTTGATTCCTATATTTTTAACTTCCATAAGTAAATTGAATTTGAGTACTTAAAGATATGTTTTTTTGAGTGAGTTATATAAAATGTTGCGTATGTATTTTTTTTAGAAAAAAACCTTTACATTTGCAATCCAATAATTAGAAATTATGAAAAGCGGCATACATCCCGATAACTACCGTCTTGTTGCGTTCAAAGACATGTCTAACGAAGACGTTTTTATTACTAAATCTACAGCCAACACCAAAGAGACTTTAGAAGTAGATGGTGTAGAATATCCTTTAGTAAAACTTGAAATTTCTAGAACATCGCATCCATACTACACCGGAAAGTCCAAATTGGTTGACACTGCTGGACGTATTGATAAGTTCAAAAACAAATACGCCAAGTTTAAAAAATAAGCGAGTTTCCCTCGATTTTTATACAAAACCGCTCTTTGCGGTTTTTTTTTATTCTTTTTTTACGCGCTTTAGATTGAGTGTATTGATGGGGTTCATTGTCATTCCTACAACATTGGGCTGCAAAAATCGTACGGCCTCATCATAAAAAAGATTGATTATAGGATGATGGGTCATGACGATACTGTCTAATTTTTTGTAAAGGGCATAGCGCTGTTTTGGGGACTTTATCAGAAACGTTTTTTCAAAAAGGCTATCGTAGGTTTCGTTTTTAAAATGGGTGTAGTTGGGCCCAAAAGGGGCAAAATTTTTGGAATAATACAAGCCCAAATAATTTTCGGCATCGGGATAATCTGCAATCCAACTGGCCCTAAAAAGTTCGAGTTTTCCTGATGACTTGGCTTGTCTGAGGGTGGCAGTTGGCATGACATCAATTTGCAGTTTTACGCCAATTTTTTCCCATTCTCTTTGGAGGTATTCGCAGAGGTCCAAATAGTTTGCATCGGTAGCGATCTTCAGGGTGGGAAGTGGCCCGTTGTCGGTTTCGAAGGTCCTAATGCGTTCTCGAGCAGCTTGAGGATCATAGCGAACCCAATCTTGGTCAGCATGCCCCGGAAGCCCCTTTGGGATAAAGCCCTTGTAGGCTGTAAAACCGATATTGTTTCTTAGATAGTCGATCATTTGGTTGCGATCAAATCCAATACTAAGTGCTTCGCGTAATGCTGGGTTTTTCATAATTGGATGGTCTGCTTCCATATAAAACCCAATATATTCGGTGTTAAGGTATGGCCCTTGCTGCATGATGATCTTGTCTTTGTATTTGGGTCGCAACAAACCATCGGGAGTGAGCAGTTCATCTTTGTATGAGTTGTCAAGTGAGTTCATAAAATCGAGCTTTCCTTGCAAAAACAGCATAAATTCGCTTTGAATGTCCGGGATAAATTGGATTGCGATGGCTTCTAAATAGGGGAGTGGTTGTTGTTGGTCGTCTTTTTCAAAATAGGTGGTGTTTTTGCGTAAAATTAATTTTACGCCTTCCTCCCAATATTTGAACACAAAAGGGCCTGTGCCAATAGGGTTAGATCGAAAACGACTCCCATAATATGCAATTCCCTCCTGAGGTACCACAGCGCAGTAACGCATACTAAGCAATCCCAAAAAGGCGGGAAAAGGGTTTTTTAGTTTGATTTCTAAGGTGTGGGAATCAATGGCACGATATCCCGCTACTCTTTGCAACACCCAACCCCCAGGAGAAGCCAGCTTGGGGTCCAACAATCGGTCAAAACTAAATACAAAGTCTGCAGCAGTTACGGCACGTGGAATTCCTTCTTTGAAAGCCGGTGAAGCATGAAAAAATACATCTTTGCGCAAATGGAATCTATAGACCGTTCCTGTCGAATCAATGGTCCAGCTTTTGGCAATTTCAGGAATAACTTCTAACGAATCGTTGAGCTGTACCAAACCATTAAATAACTGCTGTGCCGCCCAATTGTTTTGCGGGTTTCGTGCAAAGGCAGGGTCTAGACTGGTGATGTTTCGCGCTTCGTTGTATCTAAAAACATCACGATCGGTATAGGGTAAATCATGATTTTGACAACTCAAAAACAACAAAAAAAGCACTGCATTTGAAAGCAACATTATGCGTTTGGGAGCCATCCACCTTTTTTTCATGGGCTTGTAATCGTATATTTGTCCTAAAAATAACGCTTTTACAAAAGAGATGCTTTCCAAGACTTCAGAAATAGCAGTTTCAAAAGCCACAGTAGCCTTTCATACTTTGGGTTGTAAACTCAATTTTTCTGAAACGGCAACCATAGCGCGTGATTTTGACCCCACCAGATACGAGCGCGTTTCGTTCGAAAGCCCCGCAGACGTTTATGTGATCAATACCTGCTCGGTGACCGAAAATGCCGATAAGCGCTTTAAGACCTTGGTAAAAAAATGTTTGAAGCAAAACCCCGATGCCTTTGTTGCTGCCATAGGCTGTTATGCGCAACTGCAACCTGAGGCCTTAGCAGCTGTAGATGGAGTAGATCTGGTATTGGGTGCTACCGAAAAATTTAAGCTCCCAGCCTACCTCAATGATTTGACCAAAAAAGGATCAGGCGAAATTCATTCTTGTGAAATAGCCGCCGCAGACACCTATGAAAGTAGTTATTCTTTAGGCGATCGTACGCGTGCTTTTTTGAAAGTACAGGACGGTTGTGACTACAAATGTTCGTATTGTACCATTCCACTGGCACGTGGAATATCTCGAAGTGATCGCCTAGAAAATGTATTGAATAACGCGCTTAAGATTACCGAAAAAGGCATAAAAGAAATTGTGCTGACGGGCGTCAATATCGGTGATTATGGAAAAGGAGAGTATGGGAATAAAAAACACGAACATACGTTTTTAGAACTAATCACTGCCCTTGATGCTTTGTCGGATTTGGATCGGGTTCGGATTTCATCAATTGAACCCAATTTGTTGAGCAATGAAATCATAGATTTTGTTGCACAAAGCCGTTGTTTTGTCCCCCATTTTCATATTCCCTTGCAGAGTGGGAGTGATGTGATTCTAAAAAAAATGCGCCGTCGTTATTTAACCCCCCTTTATGAAGATCGGGTCAAGGCGATCAAAAAAGTAATGCCCAACGCATGTATTGGGGTAGATGTAATTGTAGGTTTCCCGGGTGAAACCGATGCACTATTTTTAGAAACGTATAATTTTCTAAACGATCTGCCCATCTCGTATTTGCATGTTTTTACTTACTCAGAACGGCCCAATACGGAAGCCATTGATTTCGATGGGGTTGTTCCTGCCGCTGTACGATCCAAACGAAGTAAAATGTTACGGGCCCTTTCTGCTAAAAAAAGAAGAGATTTTTACCAACAGCAACTCCAATCCACAGCAACCGTGTTGTTTGAAGCTGAAAATAAGTCGGGTTATAGTACGGGTTTTACAAGAAACTATGTTAAAGTCAGAACCCCTTGGAATCCCGAATTGGTCAACACCCTACACGAGGTTAATTTAACGTCTATAGACGAAACGGGCATGGTCCGTTTTGACTGGATCTAAAGTTTTATGCCAACGGGTAAAAGCGATTTGTAGCTTTTGTTACGGCGCACAAAACCTGCAATTTTTGGAGAAGTAGGAACCACTCTTAAATTTCTTTCTGAAATACTTTCTAAGACGGTTTTGATGAATTGTTCTTCAAATTTTTTAGAATTGATTTCATCAGGGATACAAAGTTTGGTCAAAAAGATTTTACGCTCTTGTTCTGCATATTCAATTCGTGCCAAACAATTGTCAATTGTAACTTCAAATTGACGTAAAAATTCGTTGTTTGTAATCGATAGATCAGCCATTGTATGTGTGTTAGTCGAGATGTGTATAATTCACTTCTAGTAGGTACAGCAAATAAGAAGATCTTGAGATAAGGTTACAAATTTACAAAAAATCCTAACTTCACGCAATAAATTATTGATTTGAAAAAACAGGTTATCTATCTGATGCCCGGAATGGCAGCGAGCCCAAAAATTTTTGAATATTTGGAGTTTCCAGACACTATAACCGTAAAACACCTGAGTTGGATTCCTCCAAAGCCAGATGAAAGCATTTCATCCTATGCACAACGTATGTCGCAACGTGTTGTTGAAACCAATGTAGTGCTATTGGGAGTGTCTTTTGGCGGCGTGCTTGTACAAGAGATGGCGCAGTTTATTAATTGTAAAAAAATAATTCTGGTTTCGAGTGTCAAATCACCTGATGAGCTTTCTTTGCCAATGAAACTTGCTCAAAAGACCCAAGCCCATAAATTGCTGCCCACCCAATGGATAAAAAATTTAGAAACACTGGCACTCTTTGTTTTTGGATCACGAATCCAAAAAAGAGTTGCCCTTTATCAAAAATACCTCTCCGAACGGGACCCGGTATATCTCAACTGGGCAATTGATCGGATTGTGCACTGGGGCGGATGTACTGTACAGGTACCATTGGTTCATATTCATGGTAAGCAAGACACCGTTTTTCCAATCAAAAATATTGCTCCCCCGGTGATGGAAATAGAAGGCGGCCATGCCATGATAATCAATAAAAAGACATGGTTCAACAAACATTTGCCAAATATAATTTTGGCAAAGTAAAAATCTATTTTGCTTGACATTTTGTATTTTTAGAAGCATGAAACGTACCTATATATTTTTTATCGCGCTTATTGGTTTGGCTTTTGCCACCAGTTCCAAAAAAACACTTTCAACGGCATTTAAAGATTATACTCCAGAAAATGCCTACAAAGTATATGCACTTAGTTTGCCCGACAGTTTGGCATTTGCTGGTGAATTGGTGCCACTGCACAAACCCGATGTCCGCGAGCGGCTTGATCGTGAATTGCTCGTTAATACCTATTGGCAGTCCAATATGATGCTGTTGATGAAGCGTGCCAACAAATATTTTCCAATCATCGAGCCTATTTTGGAGGCCGAAGGAATTCCTGATGATTTTAAATATTTGGCCGTTATCGAAAGTGGCCTAGAAAATGTCCGGTCCTATAAAGGGGCTTCTGGATTTTGGCAAATCATGAAAACAACGGGTAGAGAAATGGGCTTGGAGATCAATAGCAATGTCGATGAACGATATCATGTTGCTAAAGCCACCAAGGTGGCCTGCAAATACTTGAATCGGGCGTATAAAAAATTTGGTAATTGGACTTTAGCTGCAGCATCGTATAATCGTGGGGTAGCCGGTATTTCTAGAAACCTAACCAGTCAAGGCGTTGCCGATTATTATGACTTATACCTCGGAGAAGAAACCCGCCGCTATATTTTTCGCATCTTGGCCGTAAAAGACATTATGCAAAATCCGCTTAAATATGGTTTTGTGTTTGATGATGATGATCTCTATGACCATCCGCCGGTTAGAACGGTAGGACTGGATACGGCAATTACAAATATTTCGCGGTTTGCAAAACAAATGGGGGTCAATTATAAGGAGCTAAAACTCAGCAACCCCTGGTTGTTAGAAAACCATCTGAACAACCAATCTCGAAAGTATTATGAACTAGCGCTTCCAGAATTTTCGGGAGACTAGATTTTTTTCATTTGTTGTTGCAACATTTTCATTTGCCCGGCAAGCATACCTTGTTTGTCCAGTTTTTTGGCCTCTGCGAGTAGGGCAGTCGCTTCTCTTTTTCTTCTTTTTTGCATCATGATCCCTGCCAAACTCATTTTGGCCATCGCCATATCATGTCCCATAGAAAGACCGAGCTGAATGGCTTTCTTAAAATGTTTTTCTGCTTGAGTAAGATTGGTTTGCGATTGGATGATGCCGTGTAAATAATGATAATATCCTTGTTGCTTTCGGACCAAAGCACTCTCTGGGTTAGAAATTCGTGACAACCACTTAGCAGTGCCTTCAAAATCTTGTTTACGAAGTTTTAGAAATGCCAATACAATAATCTCATTCTTATAATAAAGCAAAATAAACATCCCAGTCAAAAGGGTGAGAAAAATGCCATTGCCAATTTCTCCGTCATAATATTGATAACCAGCATAGCCCATTGTGACAATTGCAAGGATGAGTTTTATGATTTTTGGAAACATGAATTAAAACTTTTCAACAAAGGTAAAAAAAACAAGGCTGTTGTTTGTAAAAGGTTTTGTAAAAGTGAAAAGTTGTTCTATATTTGCACCGCTTTAGGAACGGTTAAGTTCCTTTTTTTTGAACAATAGTCTGATATGAAAAGAACCTTTCAGCCCTCGAAACGAAAAAGACGCAACAAACACGGCTTCCGTGAGCGTATGGCTAGTGCCAATGGACGCAGAGTTTTGGCCAGTAGACGTGCTAAAAACAGAAAGAAATTAACCGTTTCCTCTGAACCAAGACACAAAAAATAGATGACGCAAGATGCAATCGCTATAATAGGTGTTACTTTTTTGAAAGTAACACCTTTTTTTTATCTTATAAACCACTATAAAGAAGATTGATTTTATGCCAAAGCAAACCCACCTAAAAAGCATTTTAATTATTGGATCAGGACCAATCATTATTGGTCAAGCATGTGAGTTTGATTATTCGGGTTCCCAAGCCTTGCGTTCTTTACGCGAGGACGGTATTGAGACCATATTGATCAACTCCAATCCAGCGACCATCATGACCGATCCCTCCATGGCCGATCATATATATTTAAAACCGCTGACCACAAAATCCATAATTGAAATTCTTAAAAAACATAAAGTCGATGCCGTACTCCCAACCATGGGAGGGCAAACGGCACTTAATTTATGTATAGAAGCCAATGATAAAGGTATTTGGGAAGAGTTTAATGTAGAAATTATTGGGGTTGATATCGATGCAATTCAAATAACAGAAGACCGCGAAAAGTTTAAGCAACTACTTAAAAAAATTGACATTCCGGTTGCACCTGCAGAAATAGCAACCTCCTTTCTTAAAGGAAAAGAAATTGCACAAAAATTTGGTTTTCCTTTGGTCATCAGGCCCTCTTTCACATTGGGAGGTAGCGGTGCTTCTTTTGTGCACGCTGCAGAACAATTTGATGAGTTGCTTACTCGTGGTTTAGAAGCGTCACCGATTCATGAGGTGCTCATTGACAAAGCCCTTTTGGGATGGAAAGAATACGAATTGGAGCTTTTGCGGGATAAAAACGACAATGTGGTTATTATCTGTACCATCGAAAACATGGATCCTATGGGCATCCATACCGGAGATTCGATAACCGTTGCACCAGCAATGACACTGTCCGACACCACCTTTCAGCGAATGCGCGATATGGCCATCAAAATGATGCGCAGTATTGGTGATTTTGCAGGAGGGTGTAATGTACAATTTGCAGTTAGCCCCGATGAAAAAGAGGACATTATTGCCATTGAAATTAATCCTCGTGTGTCACGATCTTCTGCATTGGCCTCAAAAGCGTCTGGTTATCCAATTGCCAAAGTCGCTTCAAAATTAGCAATTGGCTATACGCTGGACGAGCTTAACAATCAAATTACTCAATCAACATCGGCCCTATTTGAGCCTACATTGGACTATGTGATCGTAAAAATCCCACGTTGGAATTTTGACAAATTTGAAGGTTCGGACCGCACCTTGGGATTACAAATGAAATCTGTAGGCGAAGTAATGGGTATCGGACGGTCATTTCAAGAAGCCCTGCACAAAGCCACACAGTCGCTAGAAATTAAGCGCAATGGACTAGGAGCAGACGGAAAGGGATACAAAGATTATGACCAAATCATCGATAAACTAACGCATGCGAGTTGGGACCGGGTTTTTGTCATCTATGACGCGATCCAGATGGGAATTCCGCTCAGTCGAATCCATCAAATTACAAAAATTGATATGTGGTTCTTAAAGCAATACGAAGAACTGTATCAGTTGGAAAAGAAAGTTAGTGAATACACTATTGACAACATACCCACAGCATTGATGCTCGAGGCCAAGCAAAAAGGCTTTGCCGACCGGCAGATTGCACATATGTTGGATTGTCTCGAAAGTCAAGTTTATACCAAAAGAGACGAACTGGGTGTACAGCGCGTGTACAAGTTGGTCGACACCTGTGCGGCCGAATTTGCGGCAAAAACGCCCTACTATTATTCAACGTTCGAAGAAAAAATGCAGCTCGCAGGGGGGCTTCCTTTTAGTGAAAATGAAAGTAAGGTAACGGACAAAAAGAAAATCATCGTTCTTGGTTCGGGGCCCAACCGAATTGGACAAGGTATTGAGTTTGACTATTGCTGTGTACATGGCGTCTTGGCTGCGAGCGAATGTGGTTATGAAACCATTATGATTAATTGTAATCCAGAAACGGTTTCAACAGATTTTGATACCGCAGACAAGTTGTATTTTGAACCCGTATTTTGGGAGCACATCTATGATATCATTCGTCATGAAAAGCCTGAGGGTGTCATCGTACAACTCGGAGGTCAAACGGCGCTAAAATTAGCAGAAAAACTCGATCGCTACGGTGTCAAAATTATCGGTACCAGTTTTGCTTCTTTGGATTTGGCAGAAGATCGAGGGAGTTTTTCTACACTTCTAAAAGATAACAATATCCCTTATCCAGAATTTGGTGTTGCAGAAACCGCAGAACAGGCCCTTCAACTGGCCGATCATCTTGATTTTCCTATTTTGGTTAGGCCTTCTTATGTTTTGGGGGGTCAAGGGATGAAGATCGTGATTAACAAAGAAGAACTCGAAACCCATGTGGTAGATCTGCTCCGTAAAATCCCGAATAACAAACTGCTCTTAGACCATTATTTGGACGGCGCAATAGAAGCTGAAGCGGATGCAATTTGTGACGGAGAAGAGGTCTATATCATCGGCATCATGGAGCATATTGAGCCCTGTGGTATCCATTCTGGAGATTCTAATGCCACCTTGCCGGCCTTTAATCTTGGTCAATTTGTCATGCAACAAATTGTAGACCATACCAAAAAAATTGCTTTAGCACTTAATACGAAAGGGCTGATTAACATTCAATTTGCTATTAAAGACGATCAGGTGTATATAATCGAAGCCAACCCAAGGGCCTCCAGAACGGTTCCCTTTATTGCTAAGGCCTATAACGAACCGTATGTAAATTATGCCACCAAAGTGATGCTGGGTACACATAAGGTTAGTGATTTTACCTTCAATCCAAAACTCGAAGGATATGCGATCAAGCAACCCGTATTTTCATTCAACAAATTTCCTAATGTAAATAAACAATTGGGTCCAGAAATGAAAAGTACGGGAGAGAGTATCCTGTTTGTGGACAGTCTCAAAGACGATGAATTTTATAATCTCTACGCTAGACGCAAAATGTATTTGACCAAATAAGCGGCTAATAACAAATCTTAAATTGGTTGTTTTCAGTATCGAAAGCAACCAATTCTTTGGGAAATAGTTTTTTCATCACCCCTTTATTGGAGAGTTCTTTTGGACTTCCAAAATAGGCTTCACCATCATTTAACAGAAGAATGTGTGTACATAATTGTAGGGCGTGGTTGATTTCGTGTGTAGAAAATAAAATGGTTTTGTTTTGTTCTAAAGCCGTGGTTTTCAGTAGTCTAAAAACTTCTGCTTTGTGGTGCAAGTCGAGGTGGTTGGTTGGTTCGTCCAAAAGAATAAAATCGGTTTGTTGTACCATGGCTCTACCGATTAGGATTTTTTGAAGTTGGCCATCACTTAATTTTGTGACACGCTGATTTATAAGGTTTTCCATTCCTATTTTCTGAATTACTTCTTTCAGAATGTTTTTATCATTTTCGTTTAGTTTTCCATACCAACCGTTGTGCGGATGCCTTCCAAGACGTAAAATATCAAACCCGGTAAGAATCCCCGAAAAATCTCGGGTTGTGGTTACGATGCTTAGCAACTGGGATTGCACGGTTGAAGAAAAGGCAGCGAGTGATTTGCCATCATAGCTGATTGATCCCTCAAGCTTAGGAATCAATTGTGCGAGTGTTTTTAGCAGGGTAGATTTTCCACTGCCATTGCGTCCAATTATTCCTAAGATATCCCCTTTTTTGAGGGTGAAGGAAATTTTTTGAGAAACCGCTGTCGTTTTATTTCCTGATTTATAACCCGTAGTCAAATTTTCTACTGTAAGCATATCACATCAAGATTTTTCTTTTTCTCAAAATTAGCCAAATCAAAATTGGCGCACCAATGAGTGACGTAACTCCATTGATTGGCAAGGTGCTTTCGACTCCTGGTAGTTGTGAAAGGGTGTCGCACAAAAGCAATAAACTACCTCCGGTCATAAAAACCGCAGGTGTCAAGATCCGATGATCTCCTGTAGGAATAAGTAATCGAACCAAATGGGGTACGGCAAGTCCAATAAAACCAATCGGCCCTGCAAAAGCCGTACTGGCGCCTGCCAGTAGACTGGTAATGATCAGAATTAGAATCCGTGTTTTACCAACCTGAATGCCCATGCTTCGTGCATATTGTTCGCCCATCATGAGTCCGTTAAGGGATTTGCTCAACCAGAGGCATCCCATAAAACCAATAAAAACAAATAGGATGATGTAGCCCAACTCCGAGGTATTGATGCCGCCTAGGCTGCCATAGGTCCAAAAAACATAGCGCTGTAGGGCTTCGGCAGTCGAAAAATTACTAAGAATTGTAACCAGGGCCGCCGTAAAACTTCCAAACATCAAACCAATAATCAAAAGCCCCATGACATCTTTTAGTCTAAGGGCAACTGCAAGAATAACACCAAATACTAAGGCACTTCCTGCACTCGAAGCAATGATGATACTCAGACGGGATATATTTTGAAATGCAATTGGCCCCAAAATTATACTGCTTCCAAAAAATAACAAAGCAACCCCCAAACTGGCTCCAGAACTGATTCCTAAAACAAAGGGACCTGCCAGGGGATTTCTAAAAAAGGTTTGCATGATCAACCCGGATAAGGCCAATCCACCACCTATTGTCAATGCTGCCATCGCTTTTGGCAAACGATAGTCTACGAGTATATAATAGCTACTTGTGTTGTTTGCATTGCCCTTTAGCACCTCTAAAACCTCATCAAAAGGGATGATTACGGACCCAAGTGATAAATTGACAATAAAAGCTAGGACAAAAACCAATCCTAAAACCAGTAGACCATATCCAAAACGTGATCGCTTTTTAGTCATCTAATTGCGTAAAATAAAAGGGTGTATGATTTTCAATCAACCCTGGGTGCATCCAATATACAATATCTTTTAAGAGCCGATCGGGTTGATAGGGTCCTGTTTCAAAAAATAAAGTTCCACCACTAGGACCGAGTGTTTTATTGTAGGTAAATATCTTTTGTGTTTTGTAGGGTTTAAATCTTTTATACAGATTGCCTTCTTCTTCCAATTGTCGATAGGAGGTATATTGTGCAGGAGCAAACCAAAACTCGGCATTTTGAGCTTTAAGAATCACATGTTCTGCATTTTTACTAAGACTTCCTGAAGCGTTGGTGTCACTCCAAAGATAGTTGGCTTGTGCGTCTTCGAAAAGTTTGCCGAGATAGCTGTTTCCTCCGGGCAGGTACCAGATGTCTTGGTAGATGGCCCCTGCCATAACTTTTGGTTTTTCTGGGATATTTATCAGCTTGTTTTTGACCTGATTATATTCTTTTTTAACGGCCAAAAAAATAGAGTCTGCCACGGGCTCCTTATCAAAAAAGGGCGCAAAAAACTTCAACCATTCGGTTCTGCCAAGCGGGTGGTTTTCGGTCCAGTCGGCGATCCAAACCACAGCGATACCGGCTTTTTTGAGTTGCTCTAAAGCATTGAAATTGTCTGAAATGCCAAAGGCAAAAAAGACATCGGGTTTCAGCCGTAGGATGCGTTCGACATCCAATTGTTGGTTGTTGCCGATGGAAGTTATTTGATTTTGAGCCAATCTTTCACGAAAACGGGTGTTTGAAACAAAATCAGGTGTAGGAAACGCAACTACTTTATCCACGGCTCCCAATAGATCTAACGCAGTAATCTGAGGAGTGGCTGTGGCAATAATTCGGCGAATTGGTTTTCTGATGATTTGAGTAAAACGACTCGAATCCGTTGGTGTTTCTTGCCCTTCGTCCAACAAGAGATATCGGTAGTTAAGGAGGCTTTTGGGCCATGGATTTTGGACCTTAAGGATCGTGCCTTTATCGATCTGGTCGATTGAAAAATTTACAGCATAATCCAAACCCGAGGCTGGCATGGGTTTTTTGTTATTCACGCAAGAATAACAAAAAAGTAGGAGCGTGAAAAGGTAGAATTTATGCACGGCCGTTTTTATTAAAAAACTTTAGATTTTATGGATTTTTAAATGCTGAATTAGAAACTAAAGTACTAATTTTATACTGAGTTAAGGTTCTTTGTAGTGAAGATTAATAGGGAATTAGGTGCAAAACCTAAGCTGTTCCCGCAACTGTAAGTTTAATTCTAAAAGGAATACTTCTTTTAAAACTTCGCCACTGTTTTTTACGGGAAGGCATAAAGGAAGATACGAGCCAGGAGACCTGCCTAAACTATTTATATAGATCGTACCGGGATAGTACCACTATTAACTATTTAATGCACCTACAAACAAATGTATTTTTTAAAAAATGCATCCTGTGCTATTTTTCTCTTTGGGAGTATGATAGTGGCACAGAATGCGCCCCAAAACACGTCCAATCAAGACACACTTGATTTGATTCAAAATGCTAAACAACAATTCTTAGACGAAGTTGTGCTAATCGATTCGCGTATTGAGCGCAAAAGAGAAGCCTCTGGAAAACCCGTAATTACGATTACGGCCGCTACCTTGGCACCTTTTCAAGGGCAATCCCTAGGCGCTGTATTGTCCCAATACGCGGGTATTGATATTCTTGGTCATCAAACCTATTTGGGACAACCGCTCACGTATACAATTCGAGGAGGTCGCAATGACAAGGTATTGGTATTGATAGACGGCGTACGTGTAAGCGATCCTTCATTTATAGATAGTAGTTTTGACCTCAATCTGATCCCCATAGAAAATATTGAACGGGTCGAAATTCTCAAAGGCGCCTCAAGTACACTCTATGGCAGTGCCGCAGCAGCAGGAGTCATTAGTATCCAAACCAAAAAGGGAATGGATACTCCGCAATTAACTTGGTTAGGTGCTACAGGAACTTTAACAGATGCAGACCGAACGTTTAAGGGGTTGACCACTTATTCTAACCGACTTTCTTATGCCAATGATTGGGGTACTGCGGGTTATCAACTTCACTATTCGCAGCAATACACAGATGGTATCAGTGCGGTCATCGGTTCAGAAAAAGACCCTTTTTCGCGACATAACATTGGACTGCGCCTCTATAAACTACAACAATCGGATTGGGATTGGGACTTCAATATTGCTAAAACAAAAACTACAAGTCATTATGACAGCGCTTATCCCATAGAAGATGCCCCATTTAGATTGTTGTCGGATCAGCTTCGGATTTCCTTTGCTCCCCGATACAGGTATGGAAACGGTCAAATTAATCTCAATGTTGGATACCAAAAATCAGATCGTGATTTTGAAAGCAATTTCCCATCGGTTTTTTCGGGATCAAATTATTTTGTTGATTTGTTTGACACACACCGATTTAATAAAAAATGGGCGATTGTTTCGGGTTGGAATTTTCAAAAATCAATCTCTGAAATCGAATCCATCCAACAATCGACAATTCAAAACGACGTGTATATAAACGGGATCTATGAGGGGAAAAACCTGCATCTTAATGCAGGGATACGTCACAATATTCATAGTGATTATGGCGGCCAGTGGACCTATAATTTTAACCCTTCTTTGCATTTTAAAAAAGCGCTTACAAATTATAAGCTTTTTATGAGTTTGAGCAGTGCATTTATTGCTCCAAGTTTGTACCAGCTCTACAGTACTTTTGGCGATGAAAACCTCCAACCCGCAAAAACACAAACCGCTGAAGCCGGCTTTCTGTTAGGCACTCAGGTTGGGGCATTTGAGGGAGTGATTTTTAAAAGGAAAGAGCGTCCTTCCCTGATTTTTGACAACAATACCTATAAATATGCAAATTCATCAGATGCGGTTTTTTATTCTGGTTTTGAGTTTCGCTACCAACACCTATTTAATCAAAAATATCGTACAACGCTCAACTATACCTTTACAGATACCGAAGGGGGGGATCTAAGAAGAATTCCAAAACATAGTCTAGCTGCAAATTTGGGAATCCAATGGTCCAATAAGTGGTCTTCAATGCTGGGTTATCAATTTGTAGGAGTCCGTTTTGCAAGCGATGGATTATCAGAACTCGATGCCTATGGCATATTGAACCTTAACATAGGCTATAAGCTGCAAAAACCTAAGATAGAATTTGGATTTGCTTTGACCAATGCATTGAATAAAAAGTTTGTAGTATTTCAGAACTATACCACCCAAGGCAGAAACTTTTTGTTTACGGTCCGATGGGATTTTCTATAACCTAACGATTGGTTGATTTTTGAACAACAGGTTTGGCATACATCCTTTGTTGCCTTAGGTCTCTGGGTGTTAAAATCATATTTTCTATAGGATTTTTAACTTCAAAAATCCCTTTGGCTGTAACGGTCCCCAAAATTTCTTCTAGTGCACGACTCAATAGCGGTTCTTCCAAATCTCCAAGTACCCCTGCATTAGAAAAACTTTCTTTTAAAGTAATGTCAGGAGTCAAACCGTTTGTATAGTCTGAGAAGCCTTCGCTATTTGCAATTTTCAACACAATGGGCTGCATTGCATATTTGTGATTAGGGTTTTTGTTTCCATCGTTATCAATATAGTCGTAGATGGTTATCGATCCCACATTTTTACCCACAGTAGTATCTCCAATTTGAACTACCCCTATATGTGGTGCGAGGCCATTGATTAGCAGCTCACTTGCGGAAGCACTTCGAGAGGTTGTAAGGACAAATACCCGATCGAGGTTGAGGCTGTTAATGGCAACCCCTCCTTGCATAACTGCCGTAAGACGGTCGGTAAGGCGGCTCGGATTGTTTTCTTGCCAATAGGCCATCAGTTTTGAATTCCATTGTTCTTTTGAGAAAATTGCCGCACCTCGGTCACCAGCAATCATACTGGCCAAATAAATGCAACTGGTGATGGATCCTCCAGGGTTGTATCTGAGATCCAAAATCAGATCTGTAACCCCAGCAGCTTTGAAGCTTCCAAAGACATCATTAAGCTCGTTGTCAAACGAACTGACAAATTGATTATACATCAAATAACCAATTTTTTGACCGTCGATCTCAAAAATAGTATTTAGTTGTATGGGGTTGGTCTGAAAGTTTTCTTCTTTGACCAAACTCACATCGGTACCATTGAGTACAAAAGTTTCTCCTTGAAGCTCTCCCATATTAAGGGTGTACTCCAAATTATCTCCAAAAAGGAGTGTCCGATAATTGTTAACAGTCAATGGGGTGCCATCGACACCGATGAAAAAATCGCCCCTTTTGATGTCTTTTTCTGAAGCGTCAGAGCCCTCTAAAATATAGGTCACAAACCCTACTACTGTAGCACAGCTACTGCATTGCCTTAGAAGAATAAACTCGACGCCATTGCTGGCCTCAATGCCTGCCAATGAATTTTCGAGATCGGTATAGTTGTCCACAATCCAACTAAATCGGTCGTCCTCGTGGAGGAGCGATTCAAAAAAGGCTTCTGGCTCAGGATTGGATTGGATAAATTGTGCGTAGCCCGTCGCATTTTCTGCCTTAGCGTCCGCAAGATTAGGGACCTGCTCCTGCCAAAAGTATACTTCGTTTAGTCCCTTCCAAACAAAATCACTGATTTCGAGGGTTCCTGTAAGATTGATTGTCGCATCGTCTCGGTCACCTGTATTGGTAGTGTCCTCTTTTTTACAAGAAGCTAAACCAACGATTAGGCCTACAAATACAAGTAGTTGCTTTTTCATAAATTGTGGTCTTCTAACCAAATGTAAAAAATTACTGCCGAAATAGAAATAATTTTAGAAATTGTGTTACATCTTTCAGTCGCCAATCGTCTAGGATGTATAGGCTAAAATCTAATGGAATTGTCTTTGATCAAAAACAACCAACACGAAAGCGATCTCAATCAAGAAAAATTGTTTCGGATTGCAAAAAGAATGTTGGTCTCTGTCGATGAAGCCCAAGACGCCGTACAGGAAATCAACATCAAGTTGTGGCAAATGGCTCCAGAAAAAAGAGAACAGCTACAAAATCTTGAATCCTATGCGGTGACCATGATCAAAAACTACTGTTTGGACCGTTTAAAATCCAAACAAGCGGCACATCAAGCACTTGAAGACAATGCATTGCGTGTCGAAGACACCCGATCTTTGGACCAGCAGATCGATCATTCAGATAGCCTGGATTGGGTAAGCAAGCTGATCAATGCCTTGCCCGAGCGGGAGCGCCTGATCATTCAACTTCGTGAAATCAAAAACTATGAATTTGAAGAAATTGCAAAAATAGTGGACCTCCCCGAAGTTACGGTTCGCGTGTATTTATCTCGAGCAAGAAAAAAATTAAGAAGTCAATACCTAAAAATAGACCCTCATGGAATCTAAGAAAGTAACTGATTTATTGGAAAAATATTTTGAAGGGCAGACCACCCTCCAAGAAGAGCAACAACTGCGAACATACTTTAGTAGCGCAGAACCACTCCCTGAAAAACTCCGGCCATATGCGCCCTTCTTTAAGTACACGCATCAAGCGCAGCAAACAACTGTTAGGGGCAATAGCCCCCACCAAAGCTATCGTACTTTTTGGGCTGTTGCTGCAAGTTTTTTGGTGTTGATCTCCATTACATTTTTGAGCCAAGACAACTACTCCACAGCCGAAATTGAAGACGCCCAAGTCGCCTATATGCAGTTTAAAGATGGTCTAGATTTGGTTTCTAGAAACCTAAATAAAGGCACATCAACAATCAGTTACATCGATTATTTCGAAAAATCGACCAACAAAATTTTTAAATAGAAAAGCAATGAAAAAATTTATCCTAATTATCCTTTTTGCCCAAATGGCCCAGTATGGCGCTGCACAAACGGTCTTTGAAAAATTTCAAAACAGCGATGCGGTTTCCTACATATCGATCAACCCCAAAATGTTTCAACTCTTTGGTAAAATGAGCATCAATACTGGAGATCCCGAAGCGCAGGCCTACCTCGATATGGTCCGAAGTATAAAAAACTTTAAAGTATTGATCACCGGTGATGCATCAATTGGCGATGAAATCGGTGAGATGGTAAACAAAATGGTCTCTCAAGAAGCCATGGAAACCTTAATGACTGTCAAAGATTCGGATGCAAATATTGTTTTTTACATCAAATCAAACGACAATGACTCCAAAGTGGAACGCTTGTTAATGTTTTCTAAGGGGCTAAAAGGCATAGACCTAGACGTTAATAATGCCAACGTAGAAAATGTCCTATTGCTGCTTGAGGGTGCTATAGATTTAGACCAAATATCCCTGTTGACCGAAAAGATGGATTTGCCAGGTGGGGATCAACTTAAAAAGGCGAAAAAAAAGAATCAGTAATCCATAGTTAAAATGAAAAACTTACAATTACGAGCTGTTTTATGCGTCTTGATGACTTCTTTTCTTTTCAGTTGTTCAGATACGATGAGCCTCCAAAAATATTATGTAGAAAAAACTGAAGACGCTGATTTTATCATCGTAAACCTTCCCATTGATCTTCAACAATTTTTAAAAGATGAACTGACACCAGAAGAGCTTATAACGATGGAATCCATTCGGAAACTCAATGTACTTATTTTTAGAGGTAATGATCAGAATACTACCAAAATGGAGCGTGAGATTCGAGTTTTGGATCAAATTATCTCTCAAAAAAAATACAACAGTCTCACCGATTTTGGGATGCTAAAAACCAAAGGCAAGCTCGTATTTCTTGGTACTGAAGACAAAATTGACGAAGGCGTTGTCTATGTACGTAACCAAGACATGGGATTGGCTGTTGTTCGAATATTGGGTAATGATATGAACCCAAGTGCACTGCTCTTACTGACCAAAAAAATTAATAAAGCAGATTTTATTTCTGGGTTGGGTGCGCAAATTGAAGGACTTTTCAACACCTTAGAAAAAGTCGAAGCCAACGAAAAAATTTCTTTAGATCAAACGCTCTAAAATTAGATTCCTGTATAATTAAAAGGACTAATTTTTTTGAGTTCGTCCTTGACGGTATCAGCCACGTCAAGACCGTCAATAAAATTATGGATATGGGCCCGATCGATGGCAGCATTGGTTCGTGTTAGTTTCAACAAAGCTTCATAAGGATTGGGATATCCTTCTCTGCGAAGAATGGTTTGAATGGCTTCGGCAACTACGGCCCAGTTGGCTTCCAAATCACTTTTTATTTTGTCGGTATTGACCAACAATTTTTTAAGGCCTTTGTCCATTGATTTAAAAGCAATCAGTGTATAGCCAAAAGGGAGTCCTACGTTTCTCAAAACGGTACTGTCAGTAAGATCGCGTTGGAGTCTAGAAATGGGAAGTTTGTTGCTTAGAAATTCAAAAACGGCATTGGCCATTCCAAAATTCCCTTCTGCGTTTTCAAAATCAATGGGGTTGACTTTGTGGGGCATGGCCGAGGATCCGATTTCTCCCGTTTTGATTTTTTGCTTGAAATAATCCATAGAAATGTAAGTCCAAACATCACGACACAAATCAATATAGATTGTATTGATTCTACGAAGTGCATCGCATAGCGCTGCAAAGTGGTCATAATGTTCTATTTGTGTTGTTGGAAATGAATGCTTAAGTCCTAAGCCTTGTTCGATAAATCGAGTTCCAAATTTTTTCCAATCCAACTCGGGATAGGCCACTTTGTGTGCGTTAAAATTTCCGGTAGCTCCTCCAAATTTTGCGGCATGTGGCACTTGCAAAAGATGGGTTTTTTGTTCTTCCACACGATTGATAAAGACCTCAAATTCTTTTCCTAAACGGGTAGGTGAGGCGGGTTGCCCGTGTGTTCTGGCCAACAGAGGGATGTCTTTATACTCTTCTGCTAATGACACCAATGCTTCTTGGAGGTCTTCGAGATGAGGTAAGTATTCTTTTTGTAACGCACATTTTATCGAAAGCGGAATCGCGGTGTTGTTGATGTCTTGAGAGGTCAATCCAAAATGGATAAACTCTTTGTATTTGTGGAGGTCTAGTTTGTCAAATTCTTTTTTGATAAAATATTCTACCGCTTTGACATCGTGATTGGTTGTTTTTTCTATTTCCTTTATTTCTAACGCATTATCTTGGTTAAAATGGGTGTATATGCTTCGCAATTCTTCAAAAAGCGAAGGGTTAAAATCCGCAAGTTGCGGCAAGGGCAACTCGCAAAGTGCAATAAAATATTCGATTTCGACCTGAACACGGTATTTGAAGAGCGCTTCTTCAGAAAAGTAAGCAGCAAGCGTTTTGGTTTTTGACCGGTAACGGCCGTCAATTGGATTAATAGCATTGAGCGCGGTCAGCATCATAGTATCAAACGTTTGAAGTGCAAAGATACGGTACGCTTTGGAACTGAAAAGGATTAGAGCAATAATTCTCTTGCAGCAGCTTTAAATCCGGGAGATGCGGTTGGCCATTGTTTTTTGATTACGGCCTTTAATTCGGGTAAAATCCATGTGGCATGATTTTGCAATTGAATCAAAATTTTGATGGCAAAACTTTGAGTGGCAACTTTGGCGGGGAAAATCAGCCAATCAAAAGCAATAGAAACCAACAATTCGTTTTGCTTCTTCGTCAAATTGGCGCTATGATTTTTACAGAAATAAAAGAGCAACTTGCTCAATGAACGTCGTACCGATTCATTTTTGATAGACGCTATTTTATTTAAAATTTTGGGCACATATGTTGTTAACTCCAAAAGGTTGTCCATAAAATAGCATTCCATAATCCAAGCACTCATCACTTGTCTTTGTGCACTGTTGTTTTTGAGACTATAGCTGACCATTATCGGAATAAGCTGGGGATGCTTTTGGACAAATGTTTTTCCCAGTTCGCGGTCCGTTCTTCGAGCACTTAGTTGGTCTAGCAGGTTTTCAAAGGCAGCAGTGATCAGCATTTTTTACATTTGAAGAATTTTATACTCTTCATAGCAGCTGCTAATGGCTTCAAGGATTTGCAGGTCGTTGGACTCTTTGATAAAAACATCCGAATAGTTGCAGTTACGAAGTATTTCATCAATATCTACCTTTTGCAAATTGAGCAATTGGCTCAATACTTCACGATCAAATTTGGCCGCCAACAGGTTTTTGATTTCGTCATCGGCACGCATCTGTTTTAACTTGCGCATCTGTTGTGGATTTTTGCCAAAGAGATTGTGCAAAAAGTCTGCGGGATTAAAAAGTGCTCCAACAGCTTTAGAGAAAGCACCTCTCCCTTGGTTGCCGGCTTCATAACCCGAATTGGGTAGGCCTGAAATACTAAATCTTCCCGCTGGATTGATGGGGACATTTTTGGCATCGATGTCTAAATAACCGGTCAATTGATAGGGCCTAATAATGATTTCTTCCAGGGCAAATGCCAATTCGGTTAGCTTGAAGGTGTTGTTTCCAAACTTGATCATGTCTGCATTTACAGGGACTTTTAGTGGTTTGTATCCCAGATACGAAAAATATAGCGTATCATTTACTGCTACCGGAATCTCAAACACCCCTTTTGCGTCCGTTGTGGTTCCAATAACGCGTGTAAGGTTTACTACATGCACGCTTTCCATCGGGCGGTTGCTGGTTTCATTGAGAACCTTAGCTTGAAAGATTTGGGCAGGATTTTCTTCTTGACCTACAACATGCCATGCCGTCATGAGACAATATAAGAGTGCAAAAATGTGTTGTAGCGGTCGATTCATTGGTTAAAAATAGCAAGAAATATTATCAACAGTATGATTCAATAGAATTTAACCCAATTTTAGAACATAGCAGCCTGTGTTTTGAGAAAATCTACTAGTTTTTGGATGGCAATGCCCCGATGACTTATTTTATTTTTGGTGTCCATAGGCATTTGGGCAAAAGAGTTGTCAAATCCATGGGGTTGAAAAATCGGGTCGTATCCAAACCCGCCTGATCCTGTAGGTTGGTCTAGGATTTTGCCCTTTACAATTCCTTCAAAGGTATGTTGTTTTCCCTTGAGGTGTAAAGCAATTACGGTTCTAAACTGGCCCCCACGATGGGGTTGGCCTTTCAAATTGTGCAGAAGTTTTTGGACATTGCGCACTGCATTTGATGGGCTGCCAGCATAACGCGCAGAAAATACACCTGGGGCACCCCCCAATGCCGTAACTTCCAATCCGGTGTCGTCGGCAAAACAGTCCATTTTGTATTGGTTATAAATAAAATCAGCTTTTATCCACGCATTGCTCAGCAGTGTATCACCAGTCTCAGCGATTTCGTCTGTACAACCAATGTCGTCAAGACTATAAAGCTGAATGCTGCTCGGAATAAGTTTTTGTACCTCTTCTAGTTTATTTTGATTGTGCGTTGCAAATACAAGCTTCATTTATTGATGGTGATAAGGTTCGTTATTAAGTATGGTGTATGCACGATAGAGTTGCTCAACAAAAAAGAGGCGCACCATTTGATGCGAAAAGGTCATTTTAGAAAGTGCAATTTTTTCATCTGCCCGTTGATATAGGTCATCACTAAACCCATAGGGCCCACCAATGACAAAAATACAGCGCTTAGCTCCAAGGTGTTGTTTTTTTGCGATCCAGGAGGCAAAGGTGGGCGAATCCATTTGTTTCCCTTTTTCGTCCATGAGTACCAGATAATCTGCTGAAGTAACTTTATTGAGGATACGTTTGCCTTCTTGAATTTTTTGCTGTTCGACGGTTTGTGTTTTCCGATTTTTGAGATCAGGAATAATTTCTATACGAAATTTGCCGTACCGTACAATCCGTTGTTGATAGCGCTCGATAAGGGAGATCAATTGTTGATCGTCCGTTTTTCCAACAACAAAAAGTACGTTTTCCATCTTGCAAATGTACAGCGCCTTTATTTTTAAAGCCATTTTTTTAGACCATTTTAAATTCAATGTATCTTTGATGCAATCCTACACAAGCTATTTTGAAAAAAAGGGTCAGAGACATACCGGTTCTAAAAAAGTTGATTCAATTGTTGGATGCGATTTCCGTTCCCGGTTTTGAGGGTTTTTCTTTATATAGACTCATGGAGCTGTATATTATAGGTATTGTGCGGGGTACTTTGACGTCTCGAGCCGGAAGCATTTCCTTTAGTTTTTTTATGGCGTTGTTCCCGTTTCTTCTGTTTGTTCTCAATCTGATACCCTTTGTACCCATCGAAAATTTTGACGTGGTGCTGCTTAACTTTATCGAGTTATTGCTGCCCAAGGAGACCCAAGGGTTTTTCTCAGACATATTTCTGGACATACAGAGTAAGCCCCGTGGAGGGTTGCTGTCTTCGGTTTTTTTGTTGTCTATTTTTCTGACCGCCAATGGAGTTAGTGCCATTTTTGCAAGTTTTGAAGAGTCGTATCATATCAAAATTTCGCGTACCCTTTTTAAACAATACCTCTATGCGATGGGTGTTGGCGTTTTACTTGCACTGAGTTTGTTGTTGGCAGTAGCGGTTTTTGTGTTTTTTGAATTGTATATTCTTAGAAACCTACAAGGAATCTTAGAAAATACAGTAAACTGGATTCGTATCGGACAATTTTTATTTTTTATCCTTCTTACCTATTTATCGGTAGCTATACTCTATTATTTTGGAACGATCGAAACTCGAAAAATGCGCTTTTTTTCACCAGGAGCACTAATGACCACGCTATTGATTATATTGACAACCTACCTTTTTGGATTGTATATCGAAAATTTTTCTACCTACAACCAATTATACGGCTCCATTGGTGCTTTGTTGATTTTTCTACTCTACATCTGGATAAATTCCAATATCTTGTTGTTGGGTTTTGAACTCAATGCCACAATCACAAGCATCAAAAATAGTAGCCCATTTTGATGAAAATTGTGGCCTAAACTACAGGAGATGAATTTTGTAGATATAATCGTTCCGTTGCCACTTCCCAAGCCGTTTACCTATGCCCTAGAGGATGCAATGGTCCAACGATGCCAAATCGGAATGCGTGTCGCAGTCCCTTTTGGAAAGCAAAAAATATATACGGGTATTGTTGCCAAAATACATCAAAACCCCCCACAGCGTTATGAGGCCAAATTTGTTGAGCACCTCTTGGATGAAATCCCTACAGTAACAGAACAGCAACTCGAATTTTGGAATTGGATTGCGCGCTACTATCAATGTAACATCGGTGAGGTTCTAAAAGCCGCGCTGCCTTCCCTTATGTTATTGGAGAGTGAAATGCTCATCGCACAACATCCCGAGTGCCCCGACTATCAGACATTGACGTTGACCGACGACGAGTATTTGATCTTAGAGGCATTGCAGCTGAGGCCACTTACGATAAAAGACATTAGCGCAATAATTGCTCGAAAGCAAGTGATGCCGATATTGCATAAAATGGTGCAGTCCAAGTGGATTGAGCAGCAGCAATTGATCGCCGAAAAATACAAACCCAAAAAGGTGCGGATGATACGTCTCCATCCACGGCTCAAGGAGGCGCGTAATCTAAAGGCGGCCTTAGACGAGTTGTCGGGGGCTCCTCGTCAAAATCAACTTCTTCTTGCTCTTTTGGATCCCCAAGACAAAGCTGCTTGGAAACCAGCGGTTGCCTTGATGAAAAAAATTGGCGTACAATCCAATATTGCGCGTGTGCTGATTGACAAGGCATATATCGAAGAAACCTATCAGACCGAAAATCGTAAACTACTTCTTCACGACCCGCTACCTTCAGAAATTACATTATCAATCGCACAGCAAAATGCACTGGAGGGCATTCAAAGCGCTTTCAATTCCAAAAATGTAGTATTGCTTGAGGGAGTAACTGCATCGGGTAAGACCGCTGTTTTCTGTAAACACATCGCATCTCAGTTAGATGCCGGTAAACAAGTGCTTTATTTGCTACCCGAAATTGCGCTAACGGCCCAAATGGTCGTTCGACTGCAATCCTATTTTGGCAAAAGAGTGACTGTTTATCACTCAAAATATTCCGGTCACGAAAGAACAGAAGTGTGGCAAGATGTGCTTCATCATCGGTCAAATGCACAGTTAATCGTCGGTGCCCGCTCGGCATTGTTGTTGCCTTTTACAAGCCTGGGCTTGATTGTGGTAGACGAAGAACACGAAACCTCTTATAAACAATTTGATCCTGCACCCCGTTATCATGCACGAGATGCTGCTATTGCACTTGGGCACTTGGTAGGAGCGCAGGTAGTGCTAGGATCGGCTACGCCAGCCCTAGAAACTGCCTATCATGCACGCAAGGGCAAATATGGGTGGGTCCAGCTCAAAGAGCGATATGGCGGAGTTACCCCACCAAAAATTGAAATTATTGACCTCAAGGAAGTGTATAAAAAAAAGCAAATGAAAGGGGTTTTTTCATCGACACTTCACAAGGCAGTTTCTGATTGTCTCGAAAAAGGGCAACAAATTATTTTATTTCAAAACCGCAGGGGATATGCCCCAATTTTAGAATGTTTGAGCTGTGGCCATACGCCACAATGCACACAATGCGATGTAGCACTGACACATCATAAATCCAAAAATCAACTCCAATGCCATTATTGTGGATATCATATTCCGATTCCGATACAATGCCACGCCTGTGGCATGCCGCATTTGGAGACCAAAGGAACTGGAACGCAACAAATCGAAGCTCAGATAGAAGCACTTTTTCCTGAAGCAAACGTTGCACGCATGGATTGGGATACCACCCGCGGCAAGTGGGATTTTGACAACTTGATTCAAGCTTTTTCAAATCAAGAAATTCAGATTTTGGTAGGCACCCAAATGTTGATAAAGGGGTTGGATTTTAAAAATGTACACTTAGTAGGAGTTTTACAGGCCGATCAATTGCTTTTTCAGCCCGATTTTAGGGCTTTTGAACGAAGTTTTCAAATGCTAAGTCAAGTTGCTGGTAGGGCCGGGAGGCATCACGATCAAGGTCGGGTGCTTTTGCAAACTTTCAATCCCCAGCACCCGATACTTCAGCAGGTTATACAATATGACTATGAAACATTTTTTGAGCAACAACTTGGCGAAAGAAAGCATTTTGAATATCCGCCTTTTGCACGACTGGTTCGAATTACACTCAAGCACCGCAATTTGGCAACAACTCAACAAGCGGCCATTTGGTTCTGCAATGTAATAAAGCAATCCTTTGACGGTACTATATTGGGACCGGTTATGCCCCCCGTTGGTAGAATTAGAAATCAATATCTAAATCAAATTTTGGTAAAAATGGTAGATGCTACCGCCCGCAATAAGATGAAAACCCTTTTGCGGCACACCCACAAGAGCTTTCAATCTATAGGAGCCTTCAAATCGGTAAAAGTTGTGATCGATGTCGATCCTTTTTAACATACCCTAAAATCCTCCGAACCAGACCCGTATATTTAGAATGAATTTAAAATTCATTTTTTTATTAAATATATTTGGAGGTATTAAAATAATTATACTACTTTTATATCACCTGAACATAAGTAGGTTAAGTTCATGGTAAGATTTGGGGCAAAAAGGAGGAATTCGTTCCTCCTTTTTATTTTTTAATATATTTTAGTTGTAATTAAAAAAAATATATATACTTTTACATCACCTGAACATAAGTAGGTTAAGTTCATGGTAAGATTTGGGGCAAAAAGGAGGAATTCGTTCCTCCTTTTTATTTTTAGCCCCATGGGTACACCCAAGCTGTGAGCCCTCTAAATTGTCCACTGAGCCATTCTACAGAAAAATTGCTTCATAGTTTTGTGATATCGAGTTGATTGCCTTATTTTTGCAGCTCGAAAATTATAATTTATGAATCATTACGAAACTGTTTTCATTTTAAATCCCGTTCTATCTGAGACGCAGATAGAGGAAGCAGTGCAAAAATTTGAAGAATTTCTGACCTCCCGTAAGGGCGCAATCACCAGCAAAGAAAACTGGGGATTGAAGAAACTGGCTTATCCGATTCAAAACAAAAAAAGTGCTTTTTATCACTTGTTAGAATTTACGGCACCAGGAGAAGTTATCGATGCACTGGAAGTAGAATTTAGACGTGACGAGCGTGTGATGCGCTACCTCACTGTCAAACTCGACAAGCACGCACTTGCTTGGGCCGAAAAAAGAAGAAAAAAACTTAAAAAGCAAGCCTAGATCATGTCAAAAATCGAAGAACAACAACGCGGAAAAAAGGAAGGTGAAATCCGGTATTTAGCACCCCTCAATATCGACACCAGTTCCAAAAAGAAATACTGTCGTTTTAAGCGATCAGGTATCAAATACGTCGATTATAAAGACGGGGACTTTCTACTAAAGTTTGTAAACGAACAAGGTAAATTGTTGCCCAGAAGATTGACAGGAACCTCACTAAAATACCAACGTAAAGTTGCAGTAGCCGTCAAGCGTGCTCGTCACCTTGCACTTATGCCTTATGTTGGAGATATGCTAAAATAAGCTGTGCTATGGAATTAATTCTCAAACAAGACGTCACAAACCTAGGGTTTAAGGACGATATCGTAAACGTAAAACCGGGTTACGGAAGAAACTTTTTGATTCCTCAAGGAAAAGCCGTTTTGGCGACCAGCTCGGCAAAAAAAGTTTTGGCAGAAAATCTAAAGCAACGCGCTTTTAAAGAAGCAAAAGTTATTAAGGATGCTCAAGACTTGGCTAAGAAAATCGGTGCAGTAGAAATGCAAATCAAATCTAAAGTAGGTGCAGGAGACAAACTTTTTGGCTCGGTATCCTCACAAGATCTAGAGGCAGCATTTGAAGCACAAGGGCATACGGTAGAACGCAATCGTATCACCTTGCCTGGCCGTATCATAAAGCGTTTGGGCAAATACGAAGCAACCATCCGTTTGCATCGCGAAGTATCCATTCAGTTTCCCTTTGAAATTGTAGCGGATACCCAAAAATAATTGATGTTTTCTATCAACTTAAAACCCCACCTAGTGTGGGGTTTTTTCTTCCCATAATGCGCTATACTCGTTTATCTAAAGACCAATTCGAAGCCCTGCACCTAGAGTTTGCACGCTTTCTTGCTGCGCAGTCTATAGATGCCAAACAATGGCAAGAGCTCAAAACCAATCAGCCAGAATCCGTAGCGTTATTTTTAGATCGTTTTAGTGATTTGGTATGGGAGGACATTTTGACAAAAGTTCAATATCTAGAACAGTGGTCTGCCCATCAGCATATTTCGATCAAAAGAACAGACACCCAACTAGAGTCCATTATTGTCAAATCAAATTATACACTTCCGATAGATCAATCGGATGGATGGCAGTGGGTTTTAGAAAATATTCATAGTGATGAGGTGGTCATATATCGTGGGACAAAGCAGTTGGGAGACGACCCCAAGCGGGAGCTCTTCAAATTGATAGAGCAAGGGGCTGAGATTAGCGACGGTAGCCACTATAAGGTTTTGCACAATCTTTTTAAAACCCAAGAATAATTTAGATATTTGTCAATCAGACTTGCAACCATGGCTGTAAAACCAAGCATACCAAAAGGCACCCGTGATTTTTATGCGACTACTATTGCGCAACGAAACTACTTGAAACAAGTGCTGCAAAGAAATTTTGAAACCTTTGGTTTTGAGCCCATAGAAACGCCCACTTTTGAACGACTCGAAACCCTTATGGGCAAATATGGAGAGGAAGGAGACCGTTTGATTTTTAGAATTTTAAATTCCGGAGAAAAAGTCAAAAAGGCGGATCTTAACGCTTTAGAAAAAAACGACTTGAGAGCTTTTTCTGACTCCCTTTCAGAAAAAGCACTACGCTATGACCTCACCGTTCCTTTTGCGCGTTTTGTTGCACAATATCAAAACGAAATCGTATTTCCTTTCAGAAGATATCAAATTCAACCGGTATGGAGAGCTGACCGTCCACAACACGGACGATTTCAAGAATTTGTTCAATGCGACGCCGACATCATTGGTGATCGCTCGTTGCTTCAAGAAATAGAAATGATTCAACTCTATGATGCAGTGTTTGCTGATCTGAAGCTCCCAGCTGTGGTGGTCCGTCTAAATCATCGAAAAATCCTCGCAGGCTTAGCCGAAGCGATCGGCGCTCCAGAGCGCCTGATAGAGTTTACGATTGTTTTAGATAAACTAGACAAAATTGGGGTAGAAGGGGTAGAAAAAGAATTGATAGATCGCGGCTTTGACCCCAAAGTGATAGAACGGCTCAAACCGATGTTGGAACTTACGGGTACTCCAGAACAAAAACTTGATAAACTGGACACCATCTTGGGAGGTTTTGAGGCTGCTCGAACAGGAATTGATGAGCTCAAATATATTTTTCAAACCCTACAAAAACAGGGATTAAGTGCTGTGACACTTGATATTGACCTCACCCTAGCGCGAGGACTCAATTATTATACCGGTATGATTGTCGAAGTTTTGCCTCCACCAGAAGTTAAAATGGGATCGATCGGTGGTGGTGGACGTTATGATGATCTTACCAGTGCATTTGGTCTTAAGGACAAAAGTGGTATTGGAATTTCGTTTGGTTTTGACCGGATTTTTCTAGTGCTCGAAGCCCTGAATCTTTTTCCTAAAGAAATACTTAAAAACACCGAAGTCCTTTTTATCAATACGGATGTCGCTGCTTTAGACTGGTCACTTCAAGCACTTCAACAACTCAGAAAGCAAGGCATAGCTGCCGAAATGTACCCGGTAGAGACAAAATTCAAGAAGCAACTAAACTATGCCAATCAAAAGCAGATTCCTTATGTTATCATTTTTGGTGAAGAAGAGCAAAAGCAAAACGTTTTTGTCCTAAAAGAGATGACTTCCGGAACCCAAACAAGGCATTCATTAGAAACGGATATTCGTCCATTACTCAACCGTTAGTTGGACCTTAAAATCCAATTTCTATTTTTCTATATTAGTGTATAGAAAAACAAATTATGATTTATGACGTTGTTGTTGTAGGAGCAGGTCTTTCCGGGATTGGTGCAGCATACTATTTGAAGAAAAATTGTCCCAATTATTCTTTTACGGTTTTAGAAAGTCGAGCGGCTATTGGCGGCACCTGGGATTTATTCAAATACCCGGGCATCCGTTCAGACTCAGATATGTACACCTTTGGATTTTCGTTTTATCCATGGAAAAATCCTAAGGCAATCGCTGATGGACCAGCCATTTTATCCTACATTAATGAGACGGCCGATGCATTTGGTATTCGTGATCACATTCAATTTCAAAGTCGTGTAATTGCGGCCAATTGGTTGTCCGAAATTGGCCAATGGGAACTTACGATTGCTCAAAATGAAAAGAAAACAAAAATTCACACCCGTTTTCTGTTTATGTGCAGCGGATATTATAACTATGCACAAGGTTATTTACCAAAATTTAAGGACACCGATGTTTTCAAAGGCCGCTTGATACATCCCCAGCATTGGGACCCCCAACTTAATTATGAAAACAAAAAAATCATCATCATAGGCAGTGGTGCTACTGCCGTAACACTTTTGCCGGAGTTGGCCAAAAAAGCCCAAAAGGTGACACTATTACAACGCTCGCCAACCTTTATCATGGCGGCACCTAGTAAGGATAAATGGGCTGAATTGATCAAAAAAATACTGCCCAAAAATACAGCGCATCAACTCGTGCGATGGAAAAATATTTTGCTTGGCATGGGATTTTATCAGCTTTCAAAACGTTGGCCCAATTGGATGAAAAAGCAACTTATCAAAGGGGTGAAAAAACAACTCGGCGAAGCATTTGACGCCCAACATTTCACACCGGCATACAACCCCTGGGATCAACGCTTGTGCCTTGTTCCTGATGCCGATTTTTTTAAAGCACTTAAAACCAAAAAGGCGCAAATAGTCACCCAAACAATCGATCGCTTTCTAGAAAATGGCATTCTTTTATCCGATGGTAGCATGTTAGAAGCCGATATTATTGTCACCGCTACGGGGCTTAATGTGCAACTTTTTGGAGGCATGGATTTTAAAAAAGACGGGCAAGCTATCGATACCGCCAGCCTCAAAGCCTATAAAGGAGTAATGCTCAGCGAAGTGCCTAATTTTGCTCTTTCTGTAGGATATACCAACGCTTCATGGACGCTCAAATGCGATTTGAATTGTCAGTTTGTCACCAAGGTTCTCAATCACATGCAAAAGAACGGCTACCAATTCTGCACACCTCGATTTGATGAAGAAAAAATGCAAGTCGAAGAGCTGTTAGACTTTGACGCTGGCTATGTCTTGCGTGCGCGCCATCTTTTGCCCAAACAAGGCAATGCAGCACCTTGGAAAGTCTATCAAAATTATATAAAAGATCTCAAGGCCCTCAAGTACGACTCGATTACGGATGTCTATTTAGAATACCGATGATTTTAAGTCATTAAAATTAGTATCTTTCAACTGATCTTAAACTATAGATAATGAATAATAAGTACATTTTTCTCTTCCTATTTCTGGTATCTTTTTCCACTACTGCCCAAGATTATTTTACGGCGCGTTACGCTCCGTTTAATCAACAAATCCAATCGCCAGAAGCTTTTTTAAACCGGCCTATTGGTGCACAACATACCCGTCATGATCTGATTGTGGCCTATTTAGAATATCTCGCTAGTGCAAGCGCAAGAGCAAAAATTATTTATTATGGAAAAACACATGAGGGTCGAAAATTGCCCATTTTAATTGTAGGTACGCCAAACAATATTGGAACTATTGAGGCTTTGCAAAAGCAACATTTAGCGCAATTGCAAGCACCAAATTCTCCCGACATTTCACGCCCCCTCTTTATTAACCTAGGGTACAATGTGCACGGCAATGAACCCTCGAGTTCTGAAGCAGCACTTTTGGCTGCATACACGTTTACGGCCTCCGAAAATCCCGAAGTTTTAGGCTATCTCGATGAGGCAGTCATTTTTATCGATCCAACGATCAATCCAGATGGAAGAGACCGGCATACACAATGGGCCAACACCTATCAAGGCACGCCTTTGGTTGACGATCCAAACGATGCTGAGCATAACGAGTATTGGCCCGGTGGGCGAACCAACCACTATTGGTTTGACCTCAACAGAGATTGGCTTTTAGCAATCAACCCAGAAAGCCAAGGAAAACTCAACTGGTATCATCAATGGTATCCTAATGTGGTTACAGATTTTCACGAAATGGGCTCTCAAAGCACCTATTTTTTTGAACCGATGAAAGACAATGGATCTGCAGACCCGATTATGCCAAAAGAAAATTATGGCTATCTCAACGAACGATTCGGAAATTATTTTTCTCAAGCACTAGATAGTATTGGGTCGTTATATTTTACCAAAGAAGTTTTTGACGGAACCTATCCAGGATATGGTTCTTCTTATCCCGATTTGCAGGGTGGACTTGGGATCCTCTTTGAGCAAGCCAGCTCTAGAGGACACGTCCAAAAAACACCTAACGGACAAATAACATTTCCGTTTACCATCAGAAACCAGTTTGTGTCCAGTATGACAACCGTGAAGGCAGCTGTCGCTACAAAAGACTACCTACAACGCTATCAAAAGCAGTTTTTTGCATCAGCGTTGAACAATAGTGCAAAACAGAAAGTAAAATCATACACTTTTGAAGAAACGGATCAAAATCTAGCCAAGGGTTTTATTGACAAGCTGTTACGACATCAAATAGAAGTGTATCAAACTCGTCCCAATGTATATTCGGTGCCGACCCAGCAACCACAATATCGAATGGTACAAAGTTTTTTTGAAACCTACGAAAACTATCGAGACAGTGTGTTTTATGATGCTTCTGCCTGGTCCGTTGCCAATTTCTACAACATCAAATATCAAGCGAGTAAAACGGATCAACGTAGTGTTCAAATATCAGATTTAGCACAACTTCCAAAACCCCAACCGCTCGAAGCTTCCAATTATGCCTATGTAGTTGATGCTCAAGATTATAATGTTCCTGCGATGATTCATGGTTTACAAAAAGAAGGTGTAGTAGTTTCTGTAGCCTTTAAACCTTTTAGCACAAAATCCCATCTTGGGACATTTGATTTTTCTTACGGCACGTTGGTCATCCCGGTATCGGTCCAGAAAATGGATCGTGACCGCCTTTATGCGTTGCTTCAAAAACTTCAAGACAAATGGTCCATTCAGGTTCATAGTGTCCAAACCGGCTATAACATTAAAGGAATTGACCTAGGAAGCCGCTTTGTGGAACCCTTGAAACCTACTAAAGCCATTATGCTTATTGGAGATGGTGTTCGATCCTACGAAGCTGGTGAAGTATGGCATTTACTGGATACACGTGTTCAAATGCCGATCACAAAAGTGCCCAAGCGTACTTTTAATCGCCTCCCATTGGACGACTATAATACCTTGATTATGGTCTCTGGCCGATACGATTGGGACAGTAAGACACAAGAAAAGGTAAAAAATTGGGTGGCAAAGGGCAATACGCTAATTGCCATTGGTACAGCCAATGAAGCCTTAATAAAAGCCAAGATCTTAAATGAAAAACAGCTGACCAGCAAAAAGGATAGTACCGCAAATGCGACGCGCAAACCCTATGTAGATGCTCCTGAGAATCTAGGACGCGAACAACTAGGGGGGGTCTTTGTAAAAGGGGTTTTGGATCTTACTCATCCTCTTGCTTTTGGTTATAAAGAGGCTCAAATTAGTCTCTATAAAAATAATCTTGTATGGTTAGCGCCCTCAAGAAGCCCTTACAACACCGTAATTCGTTATACAAATGACGCCCATATTGATGGCTATATTTCTAAAAATATACAAACCAATTTTTTACCTAAAGCAGCTTCGTTGTTGGTCAGCCCCCAGGGAAGAGGACGGATTATTTCGTTTGCCGACAACCCCAACTTTAGAGGAACCGCTTATGGCACTAATAGATTGTTTTTAAACGCACTCTTTATGGGAGATAAAATCCAAACACCTACAGAATAACATTTCGAAACTAAAAATTTGTGTACATGAAACCACGTTTAATCCTTTCGCTTTTAGCATTTTTACTTACTACTTCTGTGGGATTTGCTCAAAAATCCAAACCAAAGAATACGGAAGAAGCACCGGTCAAATATCACAATTTAGAATGGCGTAATATCGGCCCATTTAGAGGAGGTCGAAGCGTGGCGTCAACCGGGGTGGTTAAAGCACCCAATACCTTTTATATGGGATCTACAGGTGGTGGAATTTGGAAAACGCAAGATGCAGGGACAACCTGGACCAATGTATCGGACGGCTTTTTAAAAACGGGTAGTGTTGGTGCATTGGCAGTTTCTGAAAGTGATCCCAATTTTGTCGTCGCTGGAATGGGCGAACACGCCGCTCGAGGTGTGATGACTTCTATGGGCGATGGCGTTTACATATCCACCGATGCAGGTGCATCTTGGAAACATAAGGGTTTATCATTTACACGACATATTGCCAATATTGAAATTCATCCTGACGACCCAAACATTATTTATGTTGCTGCTCAAGGAGCACAGTACGGACCTTCTAAGGAGCGCGGTGTTTATCGCAGTATGGATGGTGGCTCTTCTTGGGAACAGGTTCTATTTGTAGGCGAAACCGTTGGGGCAGCTTCGTTGAGTATGGATGCAACCAATCCTAGAATCTTGTATGCCGCAATGTGGGAACACAGTCGTTCTGCGTGGCAAATGAAATCTGGAGGCCCAAAATCGGGTTTGTATAAATCTACCGATGGTGGGACAACTTGGTCCAAATTAGAAAAAGGCCTCCCCAAGGCATTTGGCAAAGCAGGTATTTCTGTTTCAAGAGCCAATCCCAATCGTGTTTTTGTAAATATTGAAGCAGAAGGCACTAAGAGTGGCGTCTATCGTTCTGATGATGGCGGTATGACCTGGAATCAGGTTAACAAAGACCGAATCACCGTGGCTCGTTCTTGGTATTATATGGAAGTTTTTGCAGATCCAATTGACGAAAACACGGTTTATGTACTCAATGCTCCAGCACTTAAATCTATTGATGGTGGCAAAACGTTTACCCCTATGCCAACACCCCATGGCGATAATCACCATTTGTGGATCCATCCAAAAAACAACCAAATAATGATTAATTCTAACGATGGAGGAGCCAATGTAAGTATCAATGGTGGGCGCTCTTGGAGTACGCAGCAAAATCAGCCAACAGCCCAATTCTATCGTGTTATCGCAGATGCCCAAGTACCTTATCACGTTTATGGAGGCCAACAAGATAATTCTTCGATTGGGATCAAGAGTAGAACCTATGACCGGGATATCGACTGGAAAGATTGGTATGCGGTAGCGGGATGCGAAAGTGCTTTTTTAGCCTTTAATCCTATCAACCCCTCTGTGGTCTATGGTGGATGTTATCAAGGAATTATAGAACGCTGGGATCGTGCGACCGAAACTTCAAAATCAATCAAAGAATACCCCGAATTGGCGCTGGGCAATACCCCAAAGGATTTTAAATACCGTTATAACTGGAATGCTCCAATATTAACCGCTCTTCAAAATCCAAACGTACTTTACCATGCCGGCAACGTAGTTTTCAAATCCTTAGATGGGGGACAGTCATGGGAAGTCATAAGTCCCGACCTAACACGAAATGAAAAAGACAAGCAAGTAGCGGGTGGTGCTCCATATACCAACGAAGCGGCAGGGGGAGAGAACTACAACACCTTAATGAGCTTGGCAGTGTCTCCACATAGCGAAGAAGTCCTTTGGACGGGTAGTGACGACGGGTTGGTACATCTTACCCGTGACGGTGGTAAAACTTGGGAAAATGTAACACCCAAAGGACTTCCAGAGGGGATTATCAATAGCATAGAAGTGGCACCCCAACAACCAGGAAAAGCCTATATCACACTTATGGCATACAAATCGATGGACTTGTCTCCTTATATCTATAAAACAGAAGACTATGGTAAAAAGTGGAAACGTATTACCGATGGTATAACCGGACCCCATACTTTTGTCCGGGTTGTACGAGCCGATAAAAAAATGCCAGGATTGCTATATGCCGGCACTGAAACCGGTTTTTATATCTCTAAAGATGATGGAGCGGCCTGGACGCAATTACAATTAAATTTACCTGTTGTTCCAATCAATGATTTGTACATTCAGGATAATGATTTGATAGCAGCTACTGCTGGACGATCATTTTGGATTCTAGATGATTTGGCACCGCTACAACAACACATACTACCGGATGCCCCCGGTCTTTTAAAACCAAAAACATCTTATCGTATCCTAGGGGGGCGGACCAATGCCAAGAACGCTACAGCTGGACAAAACCCGCTTCAAGGGGTTATTTTGGACTATTATTTGCCTAAAGATGCCGATTCGATGCAGCTTGTTGTTGAGATATTAAAAGACGAGAAGGTGATTCGGACTTTTACCAATCAACAGTCCAAAAAGCAATTGAATTGGCCCGGCGCACCACCAAAACCAAAACGTTTAGGCTCCAAAAAGGGATACCACCGCTTCAACTGGGATCTTAGAAGAGAAGTGCTTCCTGCCGTTGATGGTGTTTTCGTTTATGGAAGTTTTGAGGGAGGGGTAGTCGCCCCCGGCAATTATACAGCAAAAATGACCCTTGGCGATACCCAAAATTCAGTGTCCATACAAGTAAATCCTGACCCCAATATAACGGCTTCAGCTCAAGACTATTTGGCACAAGAGCAGTTGCTGTTGGGGATTGAAAATCATATTGTTGAAATTCATAAAACGGTTCAAGGAATGCGTGAGGTGCAAAGTCAGCTCAAGCATCATATGGCCATTTTGAAAAAAGACACTCAATATGATGCGTTATATCAAAAAGGAAAAACACTAGCAAACCAACTCGATGTTTGGGAGCGTCATTTGATACAACCCGATCAGAAAACTTTTCAGGATGTGATTAATTTCAATAATAAACTCAACGCAGAGTTTATGCATCTTAAAGGATATGTTGACAGTCCTGATCCCAAAGTCACTAGTGGAGCTTTAGAGCGTTATGAGGATCTAAAAGCGGTTTGGAAAACGCACAGCGAAACGTTGGAAACACTTATCAATTCTGAGATCAAAAACTTTAATGATCAGTATAAAGCGTTAGCGATTCCCACTTTGGTAGTTCCTGATTTTAATCAATAGGGACTGTCCTGCTGTTTTTCGTCCGAATCGTCAGCTGAATTTTCATCGGGCTGATCAGCCTTGGTGTTTCCAGATCCGCCAAACTTTACATGGATAAAAAATTCGTGGGTCTGATTTTTTAATCCTCCCAAACGACTTTTTGTAGATGCTTCGTAAGCATAACCAACATCGAGAAACGAGCCAATCCGAACCAGTCCTGTAATTGCGGCAGCACCAGTAGAAACATAGCTGGCTCCCAATTCGACCATTTCTTGAAAGGCGATTGCTCCCGCATATTGCAAGTAGGGCTTTTGTTCTCCTATTTTTCTGAGGATTACAGCTGGTTTGAGGCTGATATTGCCTGAAAGTGGTACACTGGTACCCCCTGCAAGATAATGCTGTACCAAAATTGCGCTATTTACTGCAGCATCTAATTTTCCAAGCTTGATAAGTTGCGGAATACTATAGGATACCCAAAATTTTTCATGTTGCCAGTAGGCACCCATTCCAATCACTGGGGTAAAACTCGACTGCGTTTGTTGTGAAGGATCCGAAACACCCCCATAGGTTGTTAGGGATAAGGGATCTACATTATAAAAATAGCCACCACCGCGCAGTCCTAGATATAAGTTGCTCACCTCATTAAGCACCAATTTATATGAAGCGTCTGCGGAAACGACCGTTTTTTGTTCTACAAAAATCGAACTGTTAAGCACATTGAGTCCAACCCCAAGATTATTTTTATAAGGCATTCCTGCGGCAAAAGACATCACCTTGGGTGCATTTTCTATGGATACCCATTGATTTCTTGACGAAAGTTGAATTGCCGTCATCTCATTGGCCCCTGCATATGCAGGATTGACAAAATTCATTTGATAGGGAAACAGTGCATAGTTTGCACCATTTTGCCCCCAACTGAACGTTGCGATACTTATAAAAAGTAGTACTAAATTTTTCTTCATTAGTTTGATAGATATAACCATCCTTCAAAATCAATGGTGCCATTTCCATCGACATCAACCATATACAGGTAGCTGCCTACAGGCAAAATACTGCCATTGTAATTGCCACCCCAATCGTTTTGATAGGATTGTTGCGAAAAGACCAACTCACCATCCGAAGAATACACCCATACTTGATTGAGTGGGAATCTTTGAATTTCTGGGAACATCCATGTGTCATTGATTCCATCACCATTGGGTGAGAAGAACTGGGTGGCTTCTATGGATATATAGTTGGGATCGTTGGGCACATATTCTTGATTTGGATTTGCAAAATTAGGCGCTGTATCAAACTCATTTAAAATACCATCACCATCAATGTCAAGATCAATAATATCCGGGAACAAGTCGCCATCTAAATCAGCAGGAACACTACTAGCAATATAGGGATCAGAACCTGCTTGCTCTTCATAAGTATTGAGGTAGCCATCACCATCGATATCATCATCGGCATTATCTCCAATGCGATCTCGATCAGTATCTGACCACTCAAGTGCATTGAGAGGGAAAGCATCCGAATCATCATTGACACCGTCGTTATCATCGTCTAGATCAGCATTATCACCAATACCATCGTTGTCAAAATCAAAAGCTTCAGAAGGATCAAACGGAAATTGATCAAATTGTACAGCAGAATTAGGCCAATTGACACTAACGTTAGGTACACCGTCGTTATCATTGTCTTGGTCTGTATTGTCTCCAATACCATCACCATCAGAATCAAGACTTTCAGA
>JAFMLE010000014.1 GCA_017852395.1 Flavobacteriaceae bacterium | reverse complement strand
AAAGACTAATGAAATTAAAATTTTAGTTATGTTTGCATCTGAAAAAAACACGTCTATGATCACAAAAAATCTCCGTACTTTTCAGAAACATACCTTCTTAATCGTTGCACTTATATCTTCAAGCCTCATGATTGCACAGGGGTTTGTAGGAGCCGCCACAGCAGCTCCTCGTATTTCGGACAGTCGGACTATGGATGCATTTAGAGACCTACGCAACCGTGTTGATCGAAGTGCTACTCCACCGGAAAACATCAGGGGGAGTTATTATTTTAAAGAAGATTTCAAAAAATCTCGAGTAATCTATTTTGGTGAAGAACTTGATGGTGAAATCTATTTGCGCTACAATGCCTACACGGATGAAATGGAAATTTGGAAAGGAGAGCCTGGACAAAAAAACATCGAAGAAATTCTTTTGAAAAGTGCTAAAGTGGACTGTGAAATTGACGGAGAATACTACAAATTGTTGCCTTATAGAAGTAAAGTCAACAATTTCCCTCTGATCGGCTATTTGGTTGTATTAACCCAAGGTTCCAAATACAAACTTTACCTACAACGAAAAAAAGTATTTATGGACGCCACACAAGCCAGGACTTCTTTAGAACAGTCGCTTCCGGCTCGCTTTACGGACGATATTACGCTCTATTATAGTATCGGTGATGAAACACCCCTACCCCTTAGAAAATCAAAAAGTGGTCTTGCCAAAGTGTTTAAAGGGCAAGAGAAAGAGCTTAAAGAGTATCTGAAGCGTGAAAACAATCGATTAAAAACCAATGAGGACTATAAAAACGTCTTTGAGTATTTTAATCAACTTTAATTATTTTTTAGTAAATCTGTTAAAAAGCTTCGAAATATGTAATTTTCGAAGCTTTTTTTTATTGATGTCATTGTTTTACAGCGATTTTGTTTGGAACATCATCAAAATTAGTTAACGACTTTAACATTTATTTTTGTATATGTTAAGAAATGTGAATATCTTTAACGACTAATATTTTATTAACTCTATTTATTAACTAATCAAACTAACGTATGAAAAGCTTATTCAAACTGATGATGTGCTCTTTGCTGACGTTGCAATTTGCAATGGCACAAAAGACCGTCACTGGTGTGGTCTCTGATGACCAAGGAATGCCGCTTCCTGGAGCTACAGTTTTAGAACGTGGTACGACCAACGGAGTCTCTACAGACTTTGACGGTAACTTTAGCATCGATGTTGCTGAAGGCCAAGTTCTCGAAATTAGCTTCGTTGGTTACGAAACTGCTGTAATCACAGTAGGACAAGATGATGTTATCAATGTCAGCTTGGCGCAAGGTAACCAACTCGAAGAGGTAATCGTAACAAGTTTAGGTATTAAGAGAGAGAAGCAAGCCCTAGGGTATGCGGTTTCTGAAGTTGATTCAGGTGCTCTCGAACAACGCGGTGAAGGTGATATCGGTCGTGTATTGACTGGTAAAGCGTCTGGAGTACAAATCACTAACCAGAGTGGACTTTCCGGTTCTGGTACAAGTATTGTAATCCGTGGTTTCAATACCTTTAGCCAAGGTAACCAGCCATTGTTTATCGTTGATGGTGTACCTTTCTCAAGTGACACCAACGCACAAGGTTCTTTCGTTGATGGTAACAACGGATCTTCGCGTTTCCTTGATATCGATCCAAACAACATTGAGTCTGTAAACGTACTTAAAGGTCTTGCCGCTGCAACACTATATGGTACTCAAGGACGTAATGGTGTAATCCTAATTACTACCAAATCTGGTAGCACAACTGGAGCAGGTTCTAAGAAAACTGAAATCTCGGTAAACACTTCCTATTTCAACACGCAAATGGCTTCTATGCCCGAGTATCAAAACCAGTATGGAAATGGATTTGACCAAGCCTTTGGTTGGTTCTTCTCTAACTGGGGGCCTAGCTTCGATGAAGGTGGTCCAGCAGGTTGGGGAGGTCAATCCGCTATAAACGGTACTTCATCTGGTACTCCTGGATTTTTGAGACACCCCTACACTACGGCGTCTTCTGCAACAGGAATTCCTCAGATCATCGATTTGTTGGGTATTTCTCCTAACGAATTGTATGAGTGGAAGGCATATACAGGCCCTGAAGACTTCTTCCGTACAGGTACAACTATCAACACCAACGTTAACGTTCGTGGTGCTAGTGATGATGGTAAGATTTCTTACAACATCAACTATGGTAACCTTGAGGATGAAGGATTTACAAGAGGAAACACACTTAGAAGAAACACCTTAAGTTTTGGAGGTCGTGCCGCACTTTCTAACAAGTTCACGATCAACGGAACGCTTAACTATGCACAAACAAACTTCAAAGCTCCTCCAGTAGCAGCCGGTTACGGTTCTAACGTAGGTGGAGAAGGCGCTTCTGTTTTTGCAAACGTATTCTATACACCTCGTTCTGTGGATTTGATGGGATTACCTTATCAGAACCCCATTACTGGTGAGTCTATCTACTACCGTCAAAACAACTCAATCCAACACCCGCTTTGGACTGTTAACAATGCTGGTAACTCTCAAATTGTTGACCGTGTATTCGGTGGGGCTACGATCAGTTATGACATCAGTGATAACCTTGTTGCTTCTTATCGTTATGGTATCGATGTGTATTCTGAGAATAACACTAACTACTCTAACAAAGGGGGTAAAACAGGTTCTGTAGTAAACCAAAATGGTATCTATGAAACTTGGAACAACAGAAAATCAATTTTTGACCACAACTTTACCCTTACAGGTAGCTACAAACTAACCGATGATATTGGAGCAGACTTCAACATAGGTTATACAACTCGTAGTGATACCTATGATCGTAATGGTACTCGTAGTACTGGTCAACAAGTATTTAATGTATTGCGTCACTTCAACTTCGAACAGCAAGATGAAATTCAATACTTTGAAAAGCGAAATATTATCGGACTTTATGGTCAAGCTTCTTTCGACTACAAGCGTATGGCATACCTAACGATTGCAGGTCGTAAAGACTGGGTATCAAACCTTGCTGAAGCTAACCAATCGATTTTATATCCTTCTGCTAGTGTTTCTTTCCTTCCAACAAGTGCGTTCCCAGAATTTAAGAGCGATCTTGTTAACCTATTGAAATTACGTGCTGGTTATGGTACATCTGCAAACTTCCCAACAGGATATCCTATTGCAGCTACTCTTAACCTTGATACACAAGATTTCTTAGATCGAAATGGAAACCGCGTAATTACAAACACTTCTGGATCTGTATTGGGTAACCCCGATTTGAAACCAGAACGTATTGACGAGATCGAATTTGGTGTCGAAGGTCGTTTCTTAAACAGCCGTTTGAGCGTGGACCTTTCGATCTACAACAAGATCACAAAAGACTTGATCATCAACCGTCGTCTTGACCCATCTACCGGATTTACTTCAACACAAACCAACGTTGGTAAAATCGAAAACAAAGGGGTTGAGTTAGACTTAGGTATTGATTGGGTTACTAGCCAAGATGGTTTGAACTGGAGCAGTTATATCAACTGGTCAACTAACGATGCTATTGTAAAAGACTTAGGTGCTGATACAGACATCATCGTTTACTCTGGTTTCTCCAACTTAGGAAACGCTGCTATCGTGGGCGAATCACTCGGAACTATCGTAGGTTCTAGTGTTACTCGAAACGATGCAGGTCAAAAAGTAGTAAACAGCCAAGGAAGTTATGATACAACGTTTGGTAACAACATCATCGGTGATGCTAACCCAGATTGGTTATTGAACATCACCAACAGTTTGAGTTACAAAAACTTCTCATTCAACTTCTTAATAAACCACGTACAGGGTGGAGACATCTTCACTTATACAGTAGCTACGCTTCTAGGACGTGGATTATCGGCGGATACTTTGGATCGTGAATTAAGTTTCATCCTTCCTGGTGTTCAGTCTGACGGCTCTCCAAACACAAAACAAATCAACAACTCTACGTTCTACTTTAGTAACGTACTTTATGGACCAGACGAAATGTTGGTCTATGATGCATCAGTTTGGCGTTTGGGAGAGATCTCTCTTAGCTATGATATACCAAAATCACTTCTAGAAAAAACACCTTTTGGAAGTGCTAGCATCAGTGCCTCTGGTTACAACCTTTGGTACGATGCCTACAATACACCTGACGGAACCAACTTTGATCCTAACATCGCTGGTACAGGTATTGGAAATGGTAGAGGGTTCGATTACTTGAACGGACCGAGTTCTAAGCGTTTTGGAGCAAGTTTAAAACTTACTTTTTAATAATTGAAATATTATATAATCATGAGATTAATAAATAAATTTTTAGTTTTTTGCTTGACAGGAATGTTTGTGCTCACTTCATGTGAGACTATGGAATTGGATCTAACTTCAAATCCAAACGCATTGACACCTGAGCAAGCGAGCTCTGACTTCTTCCTCAATGCTGTACAAGAAGATTTTGCTTCTTGGGTACACAGTATGGGAGACCGCGGAGCTGAGTTGACTCGTATCTCTTACATGTCTGGACGTAACTATGACCAAGTTTATTCTCCTACTAGCTGGGACGGACTTTGGGCATCTGCTTACCAAGGAATGTTACAAGATATTCTCCTTATGGAGCAATTGGAATCAACAACACCTTTTGCAAAAGGTATGGGTAAAGTATTTAGAGCCTATATCTATATGACACTTGTAGATTTCTTCGGCGACGTACCTGTTCAAGGTGTTGGTGAAGCACTACAAGCCAATGAAGGTGTACTCAATCCTACTGCAACTGGTGGTGCTGAAGTATATTCGTATGTAATCAGCGAACTAGACGCAGCAATTGCTGACTTTAGCAATTCAGGTTCTGCACGTCCTCAGTATGACTTTTTCTACAACGGAAATGCAAGCAAGTGGATTAAAGCTGCGAACTCTCTTAAGAAGAAAGCATACTTAAACACACGAAATTTCTCAGGATACAATGGCATCACTGATTACATCGATGAGCCTTCTGAAGATTTCCAATTTACTTGGGGTACAAACCAAGCAACACCTGATACGCGTCATCCCTACTACAGAGGCAACTATACTGCAACTGGAGGAGGAGAGTATATGTCAAACTGGATGATGGGCAAAATGCTTAACAGCTTCAATGGTGTTAAGGACCCACGTATGGTTTATTACTACTACCGACAAGTACGCTATGTTCCTGGTTTTGGTGCAGATCCAGACGAAGAAGTTCTTGAATGTGGACTTCCTGGATACTTCAACCCTTACCCAGCAGGAGTTACTTTCTGTGCTGTAGAAGAAGGATACTGGGGTCGTGACCACGGTAACGATAACGGAACGCCTCCAGATGGATTCTTAAGAACCCTTCGTGGTGTTTACCCAGGTGGTGGAGCTATGGATACCTATGACTCTGATCCGGGAACGGATGGAAGACCAAAATCTTTGGGTGATGGTCTTGGTGGAGCTGGTATCACTCCAATCTTCCTTTCTTCTTGGCAACACTTTATGAATGCTGAAGTTGCGTTAGCTTCTAACGATTTAGCAACAGTAAAAGCGATGACAAGAAAAGGTATTGAAATCTCAATCAACAAAGTAGATGACATGGGAGGTGATCCACTTGATTCAGCTCAAGTAGGCGCATTCCTTTCAAGCTTTGATGTCGTTTGGGATTCTGCTAGTACTAGTGAAAAATTGAATATCTGGGCTGAGCAATTCTTTATTTCTATGGCAGGAAATGGTATCGATGGATACAATTCTTACAGAAGAAATGGATTGCCAACCAACATTCAACCAAACTTAGAGCCAAATCCAGGTAGCTTCCCTGTATCACAGTGGTATCCTGCGAACTACACTACCAATAACTCAAATGCTACGCAGAAGAGTGACAAAACCGGTAGAGTATTCTGGAATGCTAGCGATAATACTAATCTTTACTAATTCTAACACCTAGAAACATGAAAAAATTATTAAGTATTATTGGTATAGTTGGCCTTCTCTTCACAAGCTGTGAAGAACCCGACAACTTGATTAACGACGTATTGGATAACTACGAAACAGGTGCTGTTCTCAGAACCATCTCTCAAAGTGGTGAATTCAATTTTTACGCCATCAGCTCATCTGCATTTACGGCTACAATCGAAGCGCATGATGTCGAAGATGGTGGTCTGATGCAAGACGTAGAGATTTTTGTATCTGCCGATGGTGGATCTGAAGCAAAAATCAGAACACTTACGCCTTCAGACTTTCAAACAGGTCCAACCGGACTTCCAAGAGCAACTTTTACCGTTACCCTATCAGAAGTGCAAAGCGCGATTTCTTTTAGTGGTGGTAGCACTGTATCCATCCGTTTACAGTACAACCTAACCAATGGTAAAAGTTATTCCTCTAACGATGTAACAGGATCTATGACTGGATCTTACTTCGCTTCTCCTTACAAATACAATCTTATTGTAGGATGTTTCGTAGTAGATGGATCTGCAGTTCCTGGTATCTATACGTTCACGCTTACTGACTCTTATGGAGACGGTTGGCAGGGAAGCCACATCAGTTTCATCGTTGATGGTGTAGAAAAGCAAATTGGTATCGCAAGCTACTGGGGTGGGACTTATGGTCTTACTTTAGAAGCAGGTTACTCAGGTAACTACTCTGCGGGAACCATTTCTGTGGAAGTGCCTAATGGTGCCTCTACTATGTCTATGGCCTTCGTAGAGGGTGCTTATCCTGGTGAAGCTGGATGGAGTGTTAACTACAGCGAACTTGACGGTTCTAACAGCCAGTCTGCCTACTCAGGTGGAGGTGGTTACGGAAGCGAAGGTGCTGTAACACTTAGTATCTGTAGATAATTAACATCTATATACTTTAAAAAGGAGGCCATAGGCCTCCTTTTTTTTTGCTCATAGAAGAAATTAGTAACGAGTTATAATCGCAATCCGTGGATATGAAGTCCGGCTGTATACTAAAACTGATAAGTGGATCGTGACAACTTTAGCATAATCAGGGTACCACTATGAAAAGATGCTTTAAAAAGGAATGATAGGCTTACGGCAACCCGAAACAAGCACCAGCAATAGAAACCAATGAGGTCATGAATAAAACATAGTTTAAGCAGATTTCTAATGTAAAAATTGGCATTTCACAGCTTGGAGTATCGGCTCAGAGAATTATCTATTAATCATAAAAAAAGGGGGCCATACCCCCTATTCTATAAAATAATATGTTGCCTTAGTTAGCGACGGTATATCCGCGCCAAAACCAGGAGCGCCCTTTATATTGCCAAACTACTTCCTTGGCAGGAGTAACTTCCCAATACCCCCAATCTCCTTCGCAAATAAGCGTATTTCCGTTTGGTAATCGCACTGCACCAGAAATAAGATTGAAGTACAATTCTGGATCTTCAAAAGACCATACCACGGTGGGAGGAACCAAAGTGCCATTTTCAACAAATGTATCGGGTAAGTCCAACTCATAGACGACCGACTTTTCTTGTGGCGTGCCATTGTTATAAATCATCATATCGCCCACAGCTCCATAAGCTGGATTTATAAAATTGGGGTGGTGGTTGTTATAAAACAAACGCGTTCCCGTTCCGTTATAGGCTGTGGGGTTTCCAAAACGATATTTGAGATCACCCGCACTGGTTCGGGCTTGTTGGGTCGAAATACTATGGTCAATGACCCAGACCTCACTATAGAAATTTACGCTCATATAAATCAAATCACGTTCTGCATCGTAGGCCAATGCGTTGGCATGCATTATATCACCATTGGCACGTTGATCATAATTGAGATTGATTCGATTAAAATTTTCATGGAGCTCGCCATAATTCAAAGCATCTGGATTGACATCTTGAACACCATGCTCCCAACTTCGCCATTGCCAAACAATGGCATTATTTGTGGGGTCTATTTCAATTATTTTTTCAGTAAATAAATCCGAAGTACGTTCTACTCCGTTGGCAACAGCTTCAGCAGCTGCAATGCGCTCCCAAACCAAGACCATTACATTGCCATTGGGAAGGATGCTAAAATCATGATGCAACAACTCGTTTTCATCATGCAGTGCATATTCCCAGGTCAAGTTATAGTTGCTATCGTATCGTCTCAAAACACCCCCATAACCACCAAAATTGAAGGGCGGCAACGTTTCGGGCTTAAAAAGCCCCATAACACCACCATCCGGCAAAAGCTCCAAATCATTTCCTAAATTCAAATCAAAACTCCATTGTTTTATTTTCGCCCCTGTCTTATCTACAATATATGCGGCTCTACCGCCATTTTCAATCATGAAAACATGATTTTCATCCATTTTTTTGGGCGTATACAAAACGACATTTTCGGACAGTTCTGGTATGGGTTCAAAAATGGCTTTTAGGTACGTATCCACTTCAGGAGTAAATACCAAGGGGTTGTTTTCACTAGACAAGCTTCCCTCCCAACGATCAAAATAAAATCCAGAAGCAGCAGTTGCTGTGATCGAAATTTCTTGTCCTAACGGAAAAACACCCGATTGAATATCAAACGTTCCTTCACCACTTTGATCTAGAGTCAATAAGATATCCGTCAAAGGAGGCGCGGCTTCTTTTTTACATCCAAAGACTGTGAGCAGGCCAAAAAGTAGAATTATGGATTTTTTCATTTTTTTAAAAATAGATTCGTAGTTCCCTTAGTGTGCCCTAAATTAGTGTAGAATTATCAAATGGCACAATTATCCAAATAATAAACCCATAAAAAGCTTCGCAGACCGGAGATTATTCTCGTATTTTTGGCGGGATAAAACAATACATGGACCAAATTACCATTTATGGCATTCATGCCATTTTAGAAGCGCTTAGAAACGACAAACCCATCGAAAAGGTTTGGTTGCTCAAGGGGATTAAAAACCCCCAATTTGACACGCTTATTCGGGCGTTAAATGAGCGGCATGTTTCTTTTAGTTTTGTGCCTACGGAGCGTTTGCAAAAATTTGCTTCTAAAACCCATCAAGGAGCTGTCGCACGCATAGCACCGGTACAAACACATGCATTAGAGCCCCTTATCGAAAATACCTTATCCAAAACCACCACCCCACTGTTTGTTATCTTAGATGGCATCACAGATGCTCGAAATTTTGGAGCCATTCTAAGAACTGCTGCTGCAACGGGTGTTGACGGGGTAATCATCCCACAAAGTGGAAGTGCACCAATCAACGGAGATACCATAAAAACCTCTGCAGGAGCTATTTTTAAGGTTCCTATTGCTCGAGTGGCGCACCTTAAAGATGCCTTACAACTCTTGCAGGCCTATGATATTGCTACTGTAGGAATCACAGAAAAAGCGACTGCTTTAGTTTATGACGAAGATTTCAAACAAGGCATCGCATTGGTCATGGGCGCCGAAGACAAAGGGATTTCAAAAGGGCTTTTTAATCTCCTACAAACGCATGCAAAATTGCCGATGCACTCCGATATCGATTCGCTAAATGTATCTGTAGCCTGTGCGGTTGTGCTATATGAAGTTGTTCGTCAACGCCTGTCCTAATCCAGCTTGTTTTTAGTACTTTTAGCTAATGGATTCAACACCACTAGCCGCACGAGTTCGACCCGTTTCCTTAGACGATTATATCGGCCAAGAGCATTTGGTGGGTCCAAAAGGGAGTTTAAAAAAAGTACTCGAGGACGGCCGATTGCATTCGATGATTTTTTGGGGACCACCCGGCACCGGAAAAACAACCTTGGCCTACTTGATCGCCAAACTTCAAGATCGTCCCTTTTATGAACTTTCTGCAATAAATGCTGGCGTCAAAGATATTCGAGAGGTCATCCAAAAAGCAAAACAAAACGGAGGGTTGTTTACACAAAAAAGCCCGTTGCTTTTTATTGATGAAATCCATCGCTTTAGCAAATCACAACAAGACTCGCTCCTAGGCGCTGTAGAACAAGGCATGATTACACTAATCGGAGCCACTACAGAAAACCCCAGCTTTGAGGTCATCAACGCCTTACTTTCGCGTTGTCAGGTATATACCCTAAAAGCCTTGGACAAAAAGGCCTTAGAAAAGGTGTTAGATCGAGCAATTCATTCCGATGCATATCTGAAAAAATTGGATATAAAACTTGAAGAAACCGAAGCCCTACTCCAACTTTCTGGAGGAGATGCTCGAAAGCTGTTGACCCTTTTAGAATTGGTCGTACAAAATCTAAAAGAGCAAAACCCACTGATTATCACCAACGATGCGGTACAAGAAATTATACAAACCAACTTGGTGCTCTTTGACAAAAATGGTGAATTTCATTATGACATAATTTCTGCCTTCATAAAATCGATTCGCGGTAGTGACCCAAACGCAGCCGTTTATTGGCTTGCACGAATGCTAGAAGCCGGTGAAGACGTAAAATTTATTGCACGACGGATGTTGATTCTTGCCAGTGAAGATATCGGAAATGCCAATCCCAATGCAATGCTAATGGCCAAAACAACCTTTGAGGCTGTGGCAATCATTGGCCTGCCCGAAGCACGTATACTATTGAGTCAATGCGCAACTTACCTAGCAGGATCTCCCAAAAGCAATGCCGCCTATAAGGCCATCAATCTTGCCCAGCAAGCGGTTCAACAGACAGGAAATTTGACCATCCCTTTACACCTTCGCAACGCCCCTACCCAATTGATGAAAGAATTGGATTATGGAAAAGGCTACTTATATCCCCATGACCATCCCAACCACACGGTCGATCAAGAATACCTCCCCGACACATTGAGTGGAACAACCTTTTATGAACCCGCTGCAAATGCTGCTGAGGACCGAATACGATTGTATCTAAAAAAAATATGGGGAGACAAATACCGCTATTAGCGGCGTTTCCAATAGAAAGGCGTAAATAATATCAATACCGTAAAGAGTTCCAAACGGCCCAATAGCATCAGAAAAGAGGACCACCAAAGCCCCAATGTGGGCATGGCAGCATAGGTACTGTCTGGTCCAAAACTCCCAAGTGCAGGGCCAACATTGCCCAAAGTAGAAGCTGCTACTCCCAATGAAGACTCAAAGTCCAAACCCAACAAGGCAAAACCCAAAGAACCGATGATAAAAGAAAGCATGTACAAAATAAAAAATCCCAAAACATTATAGACAATGGCATCATTTACGATTTTATTATTGTACCGTGTTTGAATAATGGCATTGGGATGAAAAGCCCTCTTGAATTCTAAAAATCCACTTTTGATCATCAGCAAATGCCGAACAATTTTTACACCTCCAGCGGTCGATCCTGCAGATCCTCCCAAAAACATCAACCCAAACAAAATAAGGGTTAAAATGGGCAATATAGTAGCTAAGTTGGCGGTAACAAAACCGGTGGTAGTAATGATCGCAACCACCTGAAAAAAACTATGCCGAAAAATGCTTTCTAATTTTCCCAAAACTTGGGGGTGTTCAAATCCCGGCCCAAAAACGTGACCAGAAATGAAAATAACCGCTGCAGCAACTAGAGTAAAACCAATTATAAAACCTAAATAGGTTTTAAATTCTTGATCTTTTAAAATCGCCTGTACTTTGCCCGTAAAAGCAAAATAACTCAGAACAAAATTGGTCCCAGCAATAATCATAAAAAAGATAATGATATACTGTATCAACGGAGCATCGTTCCAATAAGCAACACTACTGTTTTTGGTAGAAAAACCTCCTGTTGACAAGGTACTCATCGCATGATTTATGGCATCAAAAAGAGACATACCAGCGAGATGAAGCAACAGCGTTTCTGCTAAGGTATATCCCAGATAAATAAGCCACAATCGTTTTGCCGTATCTGTAATCCGTGGGTGCAGCTTATCACTATTGGGACCGGGTGCTTCGGCACTAAACAATTGCATTCCTCCAATACCCAATAGGGGCAGAATTGCAATCGCCAAAACAATAATTCCCATGCCTCCAATCCAGTGGGTCATGCTCCGCCAAAAAAGAATACTTTCTGGCAATATTTCCAAATCTTGGATCACCGACGCACCCGTTGTGGTATATCCCGAAAGTGTTTCAAAAAAAGCCGCCGATACAGAGGGAAGGGTTTTTGTAAATAAAAAGGGAAGCATACCGGTTAGGGTCATCGCAATCCAACCAAAAACCACAATAAAATAACCTTCTCGTTTCTGAATTTGAGGTGCTTCTTCAGAACGGGTGAGCAACATCAGCATGCCTCCAATAACAAGTACCAAGAAGGAAGCCAAGGCCATCGGAAAGATTGCGCCGTCATTGGTCAGAATGCTTACCAAAACAGCAAAGAGCATCAAACTGCCATTGAAGACAAGTAAGACCCCCAACAACTGCAGCACAACTTTTAGATTAAACTTCCTCATTGCAAGAACTTAAAGAAATAGGCTCTCAATTCGCTTGATTGATCGGGGCAAGCAACAGACGACAACGCGATCTCCCGCTTCAATTTTATAATCTCCAAGAACGATCATGCCTTTTCCTGATTTGATCACACCGCCAATTGTGGCTGTTCTTGGGAAATCGATGTCACGGATTTTCAATCCATTGACTTTTGAGGATTCATGTACCTGAAATTCTAAAATTTCGACATTGAGATTATTTAGTGTGGTCATGTCCAATACATCTCCCCTGCGGATGTATCTAAAAATCGTATTGGCCGTTAACAATTTCTTATTGATAAGTGTGTCAATTCCAATAGACTGTGAAAGTTGAAAATAATCCATGTTCTCAACCAAGGCAATGGTACGTTTGACGTCTTTGGACTTGGCCATCAAACAAGACATGATGTTTGTTTCGGAGTTTTCGGTTACCGAAATAAACGCGTCCATAGACTCAATATTTTCTTCTTCCAATAGTTCGGCACTACGACCATCACCATGAATGACCATAATATTTGGAAGTTCTTCTACCAAATCATAGGCACGTTGTTTGTTTTGTTCTACCAGTGTTACATTGAATTTTTTTTCACTTAACTCTCGGGCAGTTGACAGGCCAATTTTTCCACCCCCAAGGATCAATACATCCTTGATCGGTGTTTTGGTTTTACCTGCCAGCTTATAAATTTCTTCGACCCCTTCTTTGAGTGTGATGAAAAAAACGGAGTCATCGACTTCAAAAACCGTGTCACCCCGTGGTATGATAGAATATTGTGTGCCTTTTCTTTGTAAAGCGATAGGCATAAAATGCAGGTCTGGGAAAAAATCTGCCGCTTCTTTTACAGACCGTCCTACAAAAGGGACGTTTGGCCCGAGTGTCGTACCAATCAAGGTTAACTCCCCTTCATCAAACTCATAGGTGTTGCTAAAAGCGGATTGATCGAGTAATTGCTGAATCTCTGTTGCTGCCAATGCTTCGGGTGAAATCAGCTCATCTACACCCAGTTTTTGAAAATCGATGCAGCAATCTTCTTTGATGTACTCTATAGTAGATATCCTGGCGATTGTCCGCTTACAACCCAATTGCTTGGCCAAACTACAAATCATGATATTGGTCGACTCTTCGGAGGTTACGGCAATAAATAGATCTGAGGTAGTAACATTGGCCTCTTTGATAAGTTGCAAAGAACCTGCATTGCCACGAAGTGTTTTGATATCCAGATGGCTTTCTGCATAATTTAGGCGTTCCTTGTCGGTGTCGATGAGGGTTATGTCTAAGGACTCGAAGGATAAGAGTTTGGCCAAATGAAAGCCAACTTCTCCTGCACCAGCAATGATTATTTTCATTTAGTAAATTGAAAATGCAATACAAATATACAAAAAGACATCCTCCTGTCACAAATCCTTTATATTTGCATCCTATGAAAAAGGAGATACGTCCTTACCAGAATCAGCAGGGTTCTAAGAAAGAACAGGTCATTACCATGTTTGATACGATTTCAAAAGAATACGACCTTCTCAATAGGGTCATATCACTGGGAATTGATATAAAATGGCGAAATCGATTGGTCCAAAAAATTGCGGCCAAACAACCTAAAAACATTTTAGATGTTGCCACGGGTACGGGTGATTTGGCAGTAGCGCTTTGCAAAACAGGGGCGTCGTCGATTGTAGGGTTGGACATCTCACCAGGAATGTTGGCCATCGGCAAAGAAAAAGTCTTATCAAAAGGCTTGTCCGATATCATTGAAATGCACATTGGTGATAGTGAAAATCTATCCTACGAGACCGCAAGTTTTGATGCCGTAACGGTAGCTTTTGGAGTTCGTAATTTTGAAAATCTTGAAAAGGGATTGTCCGAAATTTATCGCATACTCAAGCCCGGCGGCCAATTGGCTATTTTAGAAACTTCAGTTCCTACACGATTTCCATACAAACAAGGCTATCGGTTTTACGCCGGTTTTTTAATGCCGCTGATCGGGAAAATTTTCTCCAAAGACCGTGCAGCCTATGGATATCTTTCGGATTCGGCAGCACACTTCCCATTTGGTAAAGCCTTTAACAATATTTTACTAAAAATTGGGTTTATAGAAGTAGTAGATGATCCACAAACCCTAGGGGTCGCTACCATATATAGTGCAACAAAACCCTAAGTTGAAAAAAAGTATCGTCTTCTTATTGTTGGCCATAAATGCAATCGTTTATGGGCAATACCCTACCGTTCGTGAACGGATCAATAACCTGCCCAACTTTGATGAAAGACCCATACATTATGGATACTTTATTGGAATTAATCAATACGATTTTAGAATTGATTATGTTGGAGACTACTACCGGATCAATGGCTATGATGATATTGAAGTAATACCTAAAAAAGGGTTTAATATCGGGATGATTGGAGATTTAAGAATCAACCAGTTTCTGAGTCTTCGATTAGAACCCGGGCTTTATTATAGCCAGCGCGATCTCTTTTATCCTGATTTGCCCGAATTTAAATCCGAGCAGGATCGACTGCGTGAAATCAAATCGACTTATATCCATTTGCCCCTCTATCTTAAAGTAAACGCCAAAAGAATCAACAATTTCAGACCGTTTTTGCTTTTTGGGGTTTCTACAGACTTCAACCTCTCGAGTAATTTTAAAAATATTGACGACAACACCACCGGGGTTTTTCGTACCATCAATCAAACGCTCAATTATGAAATTGGATTGGGGTTTGAATTTTATCTATTTTATTTCAAATTTACCCCATCCATTCGCGGTATTTTTTCTTTCGAAAACGAGCTTGTGCCTGACAATGACACCAATAGTCCATGGACCAGACACCTTACCAACCTATTTAGTCGTGGGTTGGCGATCAACATAACTTTCGAATAATTTAGCCCTGCTGACGTGCATGCTCTGACAAAACAATGGCCGTTGCCGTAGCAACATTGAGGCTTTCTGCACCCGAATTTGGTACAGAAGGAATGGTGATTTTTTCTGTAACCCTACTTTCCAATGCTTTTCGAATTCCATGGGATTCACTTCCCATCAGAAAAGAACATTTTGAGGCGAGCGGCTTGGTATAAATTGATTTGCCTTGAAGCAATGTCGCATAAACAGGTAACGGGTGACCGTCTATAAATTCATTGAGATCCGTATAAAAACAACCGATGCGTGACAAAGAACCCATAGAGGCCTGTACGACTTTGGGATTATAACAATCTACCGTATCGGTACTGCAAACCAATTGATGGAATCCAAACCAATCTGCCAGTCTTATGATGGTCCCCAAATTGCCAGGATCTGCGATGCCATCCAACAAAATACTGGGTCGATCACGTTTTAATCCCTCAGCATCAGGCATAGCAAAAACAGCCAAAGCAGGGCTGGGCGAATTGAGGTGGGTGATTTTTTGCATCTCATTTTGGCTAAGCACAGTCGCAGGAAAAATCGTATCTTCTAGGGTCGTAAAAATATACTGGGCTTGCCAACCCATTTCCCAAAATTCTTGAACGCTTTTAAGCCCTTCTACGACAAACATTCCAGATTGTTGTCGGTATTTTTTCTGTTTGAGTTGTTGGATTTGCTTCTGTTGATTTTTGCTTACCATCCAAATGATGTATTTTTGATATTAATTCTTATAATTTGCGGCATCTTCCAACAAAATTAAGCATTCTTGGGCTGTTAAGCCTTCTTTTTTTTGGCTGTAGTGGTATAAAAAAACTTCAGGAGAATGATCAAATACTAACCCAAAACACGGTGCTGCTCAACGGCAAAAAATTACGCAACCACCCCGTAAAAAAAATCATCAGTCCCCAACCCAATACCACACTTTTCAAAATACCGGTCAAAAGAAACCTCTACTTGTCGGCACAACAAAATCCAGATTCGCTTTTTGAAGTTTGGCTCAACAAAAAGCCCCAGCGCAAAACACGGCTCGCAAATCTTTGGTCTGAAAAACAAATCGAACAGCTCAGAAAATATAAAATAGGTTGGCATCAATGGTTGATGGGATTGGGCGAACCTCCTGCACTGATAGATACCTTAGCGGTTTTGAACTCCCAAGAACGCATTGGCCAATATTATAAAAACAGAGGATATTTTAACACGACAACCACCCATACGATCCTTCCAAAAGGTAAGCAAAAAGCAAGCATTACATATGCTGTTCAAACGGGGCCGCAATATATCTTAGACGCCATAAATTTTTCGAGCAATTCGGACAAAATAGTAGCCCTTCTTGAAGCCCATCGCGATGCGAGTTTTTTGGTCCCTGGAGCTGCATTTAAAATTAAAGACTTTGAGTCCGAAAGAGAACGGCTAACGGCCCTTTTACAAAACAATGGTGTCTATAATTTTCAACAAAATAGCCTCAATTTTGAAGCAGCTATTGACAGCTCTGAAGTTGACCTGAAAGTGCCGGTTCAAATCAACATTGAGGATTATATTAGCCGTGCTGGTGATCGTGTTATAAGTACCCCTTATACGCTGTCGAGGATCAAAAAAATTGACCTGTATATCTTAAATCCAAAATACGAAAGCCTCCCCAGATGGGATAGCTTAAGCCATGAGGATATTACTATTTTTTATAAGGGAAAACTGAGCTATCGGCCCCAAGCGCTTACTGATGCTATCTTTATTTCCAAAGACAGTTTGTATAGCGAACAACAACGAAATTTGACCTACCGCTACTTTAACCAACTTCGCAATTTTAAATACCCCAGTATTGTTTTTGATACTACTGATGACCCAACGGCACTAGAGACAACCATCTATTTAAATCCGAAGGAGCGATTTTCGTTGGGCCTCGATTTGGATCTATCGCATTCCAACATCCAAGATTTTGGTATTGGAAGTGGTATTTCTTTGGCGATACGAAATTTATTTAAAAGCACAGATGTATTGGAGTTGAGTCTCAAAAACACCCTAGGGTCTTCTAAAAATGCTGCCAACCCAAACGATCGGTTTTTTAATCTTTTTGAACTGGGCGTTGACGCCAAGCTCAAATTCCCAAAAATACTTGTGCCTTTTGAGTCCGAAGGAATTATTCCCAAAACCATGAATCCACAAACGGACATCAGTTTGGGTACATCGCTTCAAAAAAACATCGGTTTAGACAAACAGTATTTTGGCGCCGGATATGCCTTAAATTGGGCGCCTACCCGGACCACAAAAATTCAATTACAACTTTTGGATGTCGAATACATCAACAACCGAAATGTTGACAACTATTTTAATGTCTATAAAAACTCCTACGAGCGGCTCAATTCCATTGCCAAAGTAATAGAGGACACTATGGGATTCACCGATCCCAATGGAGATTTGATTATTCCAGATGGGGCCAATCAGTTTTTAAATGCTGTTTTAAATCAACAAACCTCAATTAGACCAGACCAAAACGCATACATTGTTGCCAACCGAGTACGAGAACGACAAGAACGACTTACACTAAACAACTTTATTATGGGGTCTGCATTGGCCTACACCCGCAATACCCAAGTAGATTTGTTGGACGAAAATTTTTCGCAATTTCGATTTAAAATAGAATGGGTAGGCAACCTACTTATGGGGCTCTTTGAGCTGACCGGGCGTGATAAAAATGAAAATAATCAATACACTATCGAAGGGGTTGTCCCCTCACAATACCTCAAAACCGAATTTGATTATATCAAACACATTCGATTAGGCACCCAAAGGGTACTAGCATTACGGTTTTTTAGTGGGTTTGCCCTACCTTACAACAATGCTACCAACATCCCTTTTTCGAGATCGTATTTTGGTGGTGGTGCCAATGACAATAGGGCGTGGAGACCCTATCGATTGGGCCCTGGAAAAAGCAATAACATCAACGAGTTTAACGAAGCAAATTTTAAATTGGCTGCAAACATCGAATATCGTTTTCCGATATTGGGTAGCCTCAAAGGAGCACTCTTTGTTGATGCAGGCAATATCTGGAACGCCTTAGATGATGTCTCAGATCCGTTGGCCCGTTTTGACGGTTGGCGTGATCTTGAAGATATTGCGGTAGGATCGGGAATTGGTTTTCGGTATGATTTTGATTTTTTTGTGTTCCGATTTGACACCGCCTTCAAAACCTACAACCCCGCACGACCAAGAACAGCGCGTTGGTGGAGCGATTATGCGCTAAATCGTGCGGTATTTAATGTCGGTATTAATTACCCCTTTTAATAATTATTAATATTTTTGCGTCAAATTAGAATTGAATGAAAACTACCCTTCCTGCTGGAGTACTCACCGGCAATCAAGTCCAAGAAACTTTTGCTTTAGCAAAACAAAAAGCGTTTGCACTTCCTGCAGTCAATGTAACAGGGAGCAATACAATTAATGCCGTACTCGAAACGGCGGTTGAACTCAACAGCCCAGTCATCATCCAATTTTCAAACGGGGGTGCACAATTTAATGCAGGTAAAGGTCTTTCAAACGAAAATGAAAAAGCAGCCATAGCAGGTGCCGTAGCAGGTGCAAAACACATCCATCAATTGGCCGAAGCATATGGCGCTCGTGTGATTTTACATACCGATCATTGCGCCAAAAAATTATTACCCTGGATCGACGGGCTTCTTGATGCGAGCGAAGCACATTTTGCCGCCACCGGAAAACCACTTTTTAGCTCGCACATGATTGACCTTTCTGAAGAACCTCTTGAAGAAAACATTGCCATCTGCAAGGACTACCTCAAAAGAATGTCCAAAATGGGCATGACCCTTGAGATCGAATTGGGCGTCACCGGTGGTGAAGAAGATGGTGTGGACAACACCGATGTTGATCAATCCAAATTATACACCCAACCCGAAGAAGTTGCTTATGCTTATGAGCAACTTAGTGAAATTAGTTCACAGTTTACGATTGCAGCGGCCTTTGGAAATGTCCATGGCGTATACAAACCCGGCAATGTGGTACTAACCCCCAAAATTTTGAAAAACTCTCAAGAATACATCACTCAAAAATTTGGCGTTGCCGACAATACTGTTGACTTTGTTTTCCACGGCGGGTCGGGATCCTCACTTGAAGAAATTCGTGAATCAATAGGATATGGAGTCATTAAAATGAATATTGACACCGATCTTCAGTTTGCATTTACAGAAGGTATTCGCGACTATATGACTGACAAAATTGACTACCTCAAAACCCAAATCGGCAACCCTGAAGGCAGCGAAGTACCCAACAAAAAACATTATGATCCACGCAAATGGATGCGTCTGGGTGAAGAAACTTTTAAAGCCCGATTGAAAAAAGCTTTTGAAGATTTAAATAATGTCAATACTTTAGACTAATACAAAAGCCTTAAAATGAGTTGGTTCAAACGAAGCGAGAAAGGAATACAGACCAGTACAGAGGAGAAAAAAGACACGCCCAAAGGCCTGTGGTACAAAACACCCTCTGGAAAAATAGTTGACACCAAAGAACTGGAAAGCAACCATTATGTAAGTCCCGAAGACGATTATCACGTACATATAGGAAGCAAAGAATATTTTGAAATCCTTTTTGACGGCAATCAATTTGAAGAATTAGCCACTGACTTACGCTCGAAAGACTTCCTAAAATTTAAGGATACTAAAAAATACGCTGATCGACTCAAAGCTGCACACAAAAAAACCAACCTCAATGATGCCATACGCGTTGCAGTAGGGCCCTCCTTTGGAGAAAAAATTGTTGTTGCTTGTATGGATTTTGCCTTCATTGGAGGTTCAATGGGATCGGTCGTAGGCGAAAAAATCACGCGTGCTGCAAAATATTCGCTCGAACACAATCTTCCGCTCGTTGTGATCTCCAAATCTGGAGGTGCTCGGATGATGGAATCGGCTACCTCGCTTATGCAAATGGCCAAAACTTCGGCTATGCTCGCGGAGCTAGCTGAAGCCAAAATACCATATATATCCCTTTGTACCGACCCCACAACAGGGGGCACCACTGCTTCTTTTGCCATGTTGGGAGACATTAATATTGCCGAACCGGGAGCGCTTATTGCTTTTGCAGGACCTCGTGTGGTCAAGGATACGACCGGCAAAGAACTGCCAGAAGGATTTCAAACAAGCGAGTTTCTGAAAGAAAAAGGGTTTTTAGATTTTATTGTTCACCGAAAAGAGCTCAAAAAAAGTATCAATCGTTATTTGGATTTACTGCTCAACAAACCTTTACGCGCTTTTTAATAGCAAATTATTGCTTTATATATAAAAAGTGTATCTTTGCACCGCCTTAGGCAATACATAATAATCATTTAAATAATATTGGAATGTATCTAACAAAAGAAGTAAAAGCCGACATTTTTAAAAAACACGGCAAGTCTGATAAAGACACTGGCTCTACAGAAGGACAAATCGCTTTGTTTTCACACCGTATTGAGCACCTATCCAATCACTTAAAAAGCAATCGCAAAGATTACAACACCGAGCGTTCTTTGGTTCGTTTGGTTGGTAAGCGTCGTAACCTTTTGGATTATCTTAAAAACAAAGATATCGAGCGTTACCGTGCGATCATCAAGGAACTTGGATTAAGAAAATAAAAATTCCCTGACTTAGCATTCTGCTGGATCATCGCGTTTCATTGGTTGCTGCAACACACAACACTCGCATTAACCTAAAAAAATGAACACATGATTCCAAAAACATTTACACAAACCATCACGTTAACTGATGGTAGAACCATTACCCTAGAAACGGGTAAACTCGCCAAACAAGCAGATGGCTCTGTTGTCGTACGCATGGGCAACTGTATGTTGCTGGCCACCGCAGTTTCTGCACGCCAAGCAAGCCCTGTAGACTTTCTACCACTTACGGTAGATTATAGAGAAAAATTTGCTGCAGCAGGAAGATTTCCTGGTGGTTTCTTCAAGCGTGAGGCACGTCCTAGCAACGAAGAAATTTTGACCATGCGTCTTGTTGACCGCGTATTACGTCCATTGTTTCCAAAGGACTACCACGCAGAGACCCAAATAATGATTCAATTGATGTCCCATGACGATAACGTCATGCCCGATGCTCTTGCTGGACTGGCTGCTTCTGCAGCCCTTCAATTGTCTGACATACCGTTTGAAACTGCAATTTCTGAAGTACGTGTTGGCCGAGTAGATGGCCAAATGATCCTCAATCCAAGTATGGAGCAACTTGCCCATTCTGACATCGACATCATGATTGGTGCCAGTGAAGACTCTGTGGCTATGGTTGAAGGTGAGTTCGACGAAATTTCTGAAGAAGAAATGGTAGAAGCAATTGCATTTGGTCACGAAGCAATCAAGGACCAAATCAATGCCCAGAGACAATTGGCTGCCGCTGTTGGTATAAAGCCCACACGTACTTACGAGGAAGAAGTCAACGACGCAGAATTGAAAGACAAAATTCATAGCATGGCGTATGATGCATGTTATGAAATCGCCAAAAAAGGCGCTTCTAAAAACGATCGTTCTGAGCAATTTTCAGCATTAAAAGAACAGATTTTAGAGGCCTTTACCGAAGAAGAAATCGAAGCCAACAAAGAACTGATTGCTCGATATTTTGGCGAAGCCCAAAAAGAAGCCGTCCGCACCCTTTTACTCAACGAGGGTATTCGCCTGGATGGTCGTAAAACAAACGAAATACGCCCCATCTGGTGTGAAGTAGATTATTTGCCCTCTACGCATGGTTCTTCAATTTTCACACGTGGAGAAACACAAGCTCTTGCAACGGTTACGTTGGGGACTTCAAGAGAGGCTAATGTAATCGATCTGCCCACCTTGCAAGGTGAAGAAAACTTTTATTTGCATTATAACTTCCCGCCTTTTTCGACAGGTGAAGCACGTCCTCTAAGAGGTACTTCACGTCGCGAAGTCGGACACGGAAACTTAGCACAGCGTGCCCTTAAAAAGGTAATGCCCGAAACCTGCCCCTATACGGTTCGTGTGGTTTCTGAGGTGTTAGAGTCAAACGGTTCTTCTTCTATGGCTACGGTTTGTGCTGGAACAATGGCATTGATGGACGCAGGTGTGCAAATTAAAAAACCGGTTTCGGGGATCGCCATGGGGCTCATAACGGATGGAGACAAATATGCGGTTCTGTCTGATATCCTAGGAGACGAAGATCACTTGGGTGACATGGACTTTAAAGTTACTGGAACCCAAGACGGTATCACCGCTTGCCAGATGGACATTAAGATCAAAGGACTCAGCTATGAAATCCTTACTAAGGCACTCAAACAAGCTCGTGAAGGACGTTTACACATTCTAAAACACCTCACAGATACAATCGCAGTACCCAATGAAGATGTTAAAGAACATGCTCCAAAAATGATCAACCGACGTATTCCTAACGAATATATTGGTGCTCTTATTGGACCAGGTGGAAAAGTCATTCAAGAGCTTCAAAAAGCTTCGGGTTGTACCATTGTTATTAACGAGGATCCTGTAACAGAAGAAGGAATCGTTGAAATCTTGGGAACCTCTCCTGAAGGTATCGCAATGGTCGAGGCCAAAATTGATGCACTCACTTTTAAACCCGAAGTAGGCAACACCTATAAAGTAAAAGTCATCAAGATGTTAGAGTTTGGTGCCGTTGTCGAATATCTGGAAGCACCCGGCAATGAAGTTCTGCTTCATGTGAGCGAACTTGCTTGGGAGCGCACCGAAAATGTCAGCGATGTTGTCAATCTAGGTGACGAACTCGATGTAAAATATTTTGGTATTGACCCAAGGACCCGAAAGGAAAAAGTTTCTAGAAAAGCACTTTTACCAAGACCGCCAAGAGAGGATCGCAAAAACCAAAAAGAAAAATAATTTTCGTTTTTTGAAACATTTTTCACCTTTTGTCGTATAAGTAAGTACATAAAACAACTATGAGACAACTAAAAATAACCAAACAGGTTACCAACCGAGAAACGGCCTCTTTAGACAAATATTTACAGGAAATCGGAAAAGTGGATTTGATCACTGCCGAAGAAGAAGTAGAATTGGCCCAACGGATAAAAGCTGGTGATCAGATTGCCTTGGAAAAATTGACCAAAGCCAACTTACGTTTTGTTGTTTCTGTTGCCAAACAGTATCAAAACCAAGGACTTACACTACCCGACCTGATTAATGAAGGAAATCTTGGGCTCATAAAAGCCGCACAACGCTTTGATGAAACCCGTGGTTTTAAATTCATTTCGTACGCTGTATGGTGGATTCGTCAATCAATTTTGCAAGCACTTGCAGAACAATCTCGAATTGTTAGACTCCCCCTTAACAAAATTGGATCGATCAATAAAATTAACAAAACCTATGCCTTTTTAGAGCAAGCACACGAGCGTGCCCCCTCGGCGGAAGAAATTGCAAAGGAATTGGACATGACCGTCAATGATGTAAAAGAGTCGTTGAAAAACTCTGGGAGACATGTTTCTATGGACGCACCCTTGGTTGAAGGAGAAGATTCTAACCTCTATGATGTATTAAACAGTGGTGAATCTCCAAATCCAGACAAAACACTTCTTCATGAGTCATTACGCACCGAAATCGAACGTGCGTTAGAAACGTTAACGCCTCGTGAAGCAGACGTGGTACGCTTATATTTTGGATTGGGCAATCAACATGCTATGACCTTAGAAGAAATCGGAGAAACTTTTGATCTTACACGAGAGCGTGTTCGTCAAATTAAAGAAAAAGCCATCCGACGTTTAAAACATACTTCGAGAAGTAAAATTTTAAAAACCTATTTAGGATAAACAAAAAAGGCAGCCTGTGTGCTGCCTTTTTCATATACTATTTCTATGTCAACATATATCGCACCCTCCATTTTAGCAGCAGATTTTGGAAATTTGGAACGGGATTGTAAAATGGTCAATGACAGTCAAGCCGATTGGTTTCATATCGATATCATGGACGGTGTTTTTGTGCCTAATATTTCTTTTGGTATGCCGGTACTTAAAGCCATTGGTGAAACTGCCACAAAACCTTTGGACGTACATTTGATGATCGTTGATCCCGATCGTTATATCAGCACATTTTCTACACTCAATGCAGCTGTTCTTACTGTACATTATGAGGCATGTACCCACTTGCACCGCACGATACAAAACATCAAACAACACCAAATGCTGGCGGGCGTGGCCTTAAACCCACACACACCTGTTGCACTGCTGGAATCCATTATCAAAGATCTTGATCTTGTCTGTTTAATGAGTGTTAATCCCGGTTTTGGCGGTCAATCTTTTATAGAAGAAACCTACGCTAAGGTTGTGGCACTCAAAAAGATGATCACTGAACAAGGGGCATCAACAAAAATCGAAATCGATGGGGGTGTGACCGATCAAAATGCTGCGCAATTGGTCGCTTGTGGTGCAGATATTTTGGTAGCCGGAAGTTTTGTTTTTAAAGCAAAAGACCCGTTAGGGACCATTGCAAATCTCAAAAAAATTACTGCTTAAAAAATCCCTAACAATAGACTTTAAGCCCTTTTGGGATCAATCAGTGCTTTGATTTGAACTGAACGCGTCTATTTTTGGCACGACCTCCCGGGGTTTTGTTGTCTTCAATTGGTCCGGTTTCTCCCAAACCAACAATTTCTAATCGTTTGGGATCAATTCCTTTGGCAACCAAATAACGTTTTACTGCTGCAGCACGTTGGAGGCTTAACTTTTGATTGTAGGCTGTACTCCCATCTTCAGAAGCATAGCCTTCGATAAGTATTGTTCCACTAGGATTTGCCACCAAAAGGGCTGTTATTTTTTCTAAGGTATTATAGGTTTTGCTACCGAGAATTTGATCACTTTCGGCCATAAAATTGATCATTGAACCAAACTCATTGATTGTTTGTATAATCGCATCAGCCAGTACGGGACAACCATTGGCTTCTATAGGCCCTTTTTCATCTGGGCATAAATCAGACATATCAGGCACTCCATCACCGTCACTATCGGGCCAAGGACAACCTTTGTTTTCTACAGGCCCTTTTTCTTCTGGACAAGGGTCAAGGGCATCATGTACGGTATCATCATCAGTATCGGGACAACCATCAAAAACTATGGGTCCGGCTACATCAGGGCAAAGATCATCTTGATCCGCCACACCATCATTATCGGTATCTGGACACCCCTGCAAGGCCGCGCTACCGGGAAGCTCTGGGCACGAGTCTTTACCGTCTATAATTCCATCTCCATCCTGATCTGGACAACCTCCAAATTCTTTTAGCCCCGCTTGATCCGGGCATTGGTCTTTTTTATCAGAAACGCCATCTCCATCCCGATCTTGAACGCCAAAATCATAACTCAATCCTATTTGATGTTGAAAATGCTTGATTCCGTAGTTTTCTGTTGGATTTTTATAGGTAGATGCGATCGAAAAAAACAATTTTGACCCCATCTTTAAATCAAATCCCACACCTCCAAAATAGGTTTTAGAGGCATTCTTGGACAACAAAAAAGCATCGGCAGTTTTGTTTGAAGAAGTGTCAAAGCTACTCAATCCGTACCCCAACAATACATAGGGTCGGATCGTCCTACGCGATGGACTATATTTCAAAAAACCTTCTAGGGCATTATACGGAAATGCTAGACCGCTTGTCCCTGCAACTTTTTTTAGGGTGTTCGCAGAACCCATGACACCAATTGAAAATCCACCAGCAAGGTATCGAGACAATTCAATAGCGGGAAAACCAAAATTCCAATGATCACCTACTTGAAAAAAACCTTCCATAAAACCCCCTTGTGTATCTGCAAAGGGCGCATTGGCATCCGGCGCTGTTGGATAGATATCAATGACGTTGACTGCCAATCTTAAACGCCAAGGGTTTTCAGAAGTCTGCGCCTGAAGTTGATGTACGCAGAAAAGGATTCCTATAATTAGATAGCAGCTTGATTTTTTCATTTTATAAATACGATACAGTAAGGATGTTTAAAATTAATTAAAAATAATCGCCTTTTCTAACTGCAAGAAGGTTATTCAAAAAATCAGCATCTTAAAAAATAGTTGCGGTGATACGAAGTACTCCTATCAAAGCATCATCTAAGGCGTTCGTTGCGCCTGGATTTATAACCCATTGAAGATTTGGTTGTACGCTCCAACGCTCATTTATTATATAGGTATAATGAAACTCAAGCACATGTTCAGAAGAACTATTGGGAACTTCACGCTGAAATAAACTACTTACGCTTGCACTGCCAAAAGCAAGGCCCATAGCATCTTCATTGGTAGCACCAAATAGACCCGTTGCAACGAGGCCCAAGCTATAAAAACCCCGAAACACAGGAGCGGAACTGGAAGCAATACCCCATTGCATAAAAGCACCAAGACCACGGGACTTTATTGCTGGATGCTGATACAGTTGTTGATCGATAATCCCATAAAAACCATGCACCTCAGACCGTGAATAGGCGGTGCTACTTTTCCAATACCCCAGTTTGTACTTTGCAGTTGCTTGTGGGTTTTGATACTGTAACTCGGCGATCATTAGACTTCCATCGTTGCGACCCAAATGAAACTGAAGTGAGTTTGGATTGTCCTCTTCAGCACCAGGGTCACCGTCATATATTGCTGCTGAAACCTGTATAAAATCATTGAGCCGCCACGCCAATATAGCGCCTGGAGCAGCAACCGGAAATATCGAAAATGGTGCGTTTACAGACAGATCGGGCTGGATTCCAAAAGAACTATTAATAAAAGTACTTCCATAATCGGTTACCGCAAACACAGAATTTAAATCATGCTGTCCTAAAGTAACCGTAAATTGATCAAATTGATGCTGATACCAAAACTGGTACAACCGAGGTCTAGAAAGCGCTTCGATATTGTTGGTCACTTGAAGATCACCGACCCAAGCAGATGATGCATTGCCATAATTATAAAGTCCATACACAAACCATTGCCCATTTTTCCATAGGTCTGCCGTGAGAATAAAGTCTATATTTCCCAAATGCCCGGTGGCTTTTTTTATACCGCCTTTAAAATTAGAAGTGATGTCCTCTGTAAGGATAAGTTGTGTTTCGATTTTAGAATCTTGTGCGAACAACCGTTGTTGAAACAAAAAAATAAAAAACAAAAAAGGGAAAAAGGTAAACTTCAAAATAAACTATAGCACTGTAAAAATATAAACTCTGAATTTTTTCTGGATAATATAGGGTAAAATAGAATCTTAAAACCTTGCGAGCTGCAAAAACGATTTAAATTAGTGACCCAGGGAGGATTCGAACCCCCAACCCTCAGAGCCGAAATCTGATATTCTATCCAGTTGAACTACTGGGCCAGTTGATTGTTTTGCAAGGTAATTGAACACCTAAAATCGTGTCAAATTTAAACATAATAATTGGATCAAAACCCTTTTAAAATTCTAAAAAAAGGTCCGCAATGATTTATTTTATCAAGTAGTAAAAGTTTTATTATCTTAACAATAGTCTAATTATATTTTAACCCTATGAAAAGAAGAACCTTTGTCCAATCGGTATCCCTAGGCGCCTTGGGTTTAGGATGTCCTTCTTTTATGACAAGCACTAAAGCACCTTCGGGTCTAAAAATCTCCCTCACACCCTGGTCTTTGATACGAGCAGGTTATGGGGGCGACGATCCAAACGGAATGAGCGTTTTTGATTTTCCAAAAGCCGCTAAAAATCTTGGATTTGATTATATCGACCACGAGATGTTTCATTTACCCAAACCGCTAAAAGACGAACATCTCGAACTGATGAACAGCCGCTGCAAAGCAGCGAGCGTCAAAAGTGCTGTTTTACTCACAGGTGGTGCTGGTGATTTGGGTGATGCTGATAAGAGTGAAAGAAAAAAAGCCCTTAACAAATATCAGTATTGGATCGATGTAGCCGCTGCACTTAATTGTAAGGCCATGCGAAATGTTTGTGCAGATTTTATTACCATTTCGTATGATGAAAAACTAAAATATACTGCCGAAGGTGTTTATGAATTAGGAATTTATGCAAAGTCAAAAGGCATCGACCTTCTGATTGAAAACCACAACGGATATACGTCCGACCCCGAGTGGTTAGCACAACTCATGGAGAAAGTCAATCTTTCTAATGTTGGCGTTTTGGGAGATTTTAGCAACTGGCGAATCAAAAATAATCCTGAGGTCAACTACCCCAACCCCTACAAAGGCATTGAGATATTGGCACCGTATATACGTGCTGTCAGTGCAAAATCTGAAGAATTTACACCGTCAGGAGAAGAGTCGCGTATTGACTACAAAAAAATGCTTGCTATTTTGAAAAAAGCACCGCAGCTAGAATTTGCTGGTGTTGAATTTTTTGGCACTAAAATCCCTAGAAATCAAGGAGCAACCCTAACCAAAGACTTAATCGAAAAATATTGGTAAGTCCCTACTAGGATAGACGTTGTTTGACAACCGTTGCAATGGTTTTGCCGTCAGCTTTACCCGCCATTTTTTGATTAGCCATGCCCATGACTTGTCCCATGTCCTTCATGCTTGATGCACCTGTTGTGGCAATAATATCGTCTATGATCGCGGTGATTTGTTCTTCCGAAAGTTGTTCGGGTAAAAAAGCTGCTATAATCTGAGCTTGGGCTTCTTCGGGTTCAGCAAGATCGATGCGATTTTGATCTCTAAAAATAGTAGCACTTTCTTTACGTTGCTTGACCAGCTTTTGCAACAATTTGATTTCGTCATCTTCAGAAAGTTCAGGCGTGCCTCCCGTTTGTGTTTTGGCAAGAAGCAGTGCCGATTTGATGGCACGCAAAGCCTCCAATTTGAGCGTGTCTTTGGCACGCATTGCATCTTTCAATGCGCTTGTTATTTCATTTTCTAAAGCCATAATTAGTCTACATTATCGTGTAAATAAGAATTGTTTGATCGCAATTGGATCTCGTCATTGCTGTCTCGATCTACAGACATTCTTGAAGCATCTGCGTGCCCCGAAGATTCTTCCAAATCAATCCCTTGACGTTTATAGGCAGGTTGTCGCTCCAGCTCTTCGATTTTGTGAAGATTGGACTTAAATACATAATTAAATTTCTTGAGCTGCGCTTTGCGCTTTTCATTTTCAATGCGAACAGATTGTTGAATGCTACGTTCAAACGGATTATCGGAATCCGTTTCAGCAACCTTTTCCTGAGCTTTTTTATCTTCTAACGCAAGGGGTGCTTCGGACTGTTTTGTACGTGGTGCAAACGATACCTCCTCGGTTTCCTGAAAAACAGTTTCTAAATTGTGTTTTATCGGTGTTTGCAGGTCTTGCTCTTCAGCGATAAAATCAGGTTTTTGCTCTTCTTGTGGTGCATCAACAGATAAAATAGGAAGGTCAAAGTCAAATGTAATTTGTGCTTCTTTCTCAGAAACAATTTCCTCTTCATCAACAACCTCCATCTCCATGATGTTTTCGTCTAAATCATTGATAACAAAGTCTGAAATTTCTTCTGAAACTACGGGGTCAAACTCCAACGAAAAAGATTCATCTTCAATTTCTTGACGCATTTCTTCTTCGATAACCATCGTTGACGCAGTAGGACTGGTGGTTGCTTCGTCATCAGTCTCTGCACCTTGTTCTTCAATTGATGGAGCCGCTATAATTTCATAAATAACATCGAGATTATGCAATTCGTCTTCCGTATATGAAGGTACTTCGTCCGTTGGTATTTCTTCTTGAGAAAACGCGATTGCTTCGGCGGGTTCAGCGTCATCGCTATTGACAAGGATCGGGTCTTCTACATCAATATCCTCGACGTCCAATTGAAATAACTCCCTCGGAGTGTTTTCTTCTTGGGTGGGTATTGTGGTAACAGATTCGGGTTGTAGATGTGCTGTTTCCTCGTCCACTTCTTCCTCGTCAAAAATGAGATGGTGTGCATGAACCGTTTCTTCTTTTATAGTCAATGGTGCGTCTAAAGGATCTTGGGATTCTATGTTAGAAGCCGGTTTTAGAGTCTTTGGTTGATCGGCTCCCAAATTGTGTTGCATGACCTGATCTTCTTCAAGGTTATGGATGATCTTTTTGGCCTCGCTATTGACAATTTCGTGTTGTTGATCGGCATTAAATCCTGTGGCAATTACGGTCACCGAAATGGCAGTCCCTAAATTTTCATCTTCGCCAACACCCATGATGATGTTGGCATTGTGGCCCGCTTCGTCCTGAATAAAGTCGTTGATTTCTCCAATTTCGTCTATGGTAATTTCTTCCGTACCCGAAACGATGAGTAGCAGTACATTTTTGCAGCCTTTGATTTTATTGTCGTTCAACAATGGGGAATCCAACGCATTGACAATAGCCTCCTGAGCACGATTGGCTCCCGAAGCTAGAGAGGATCCCATAATGGCTGTACCACTGTTTGTAAGAACAGTTTTGGCATCTTTTAGGTCAATGTTTTGTGTATAGTGATGTGTAATTACCTCAGCGATCCCCCGGGCCGCAGTTGCCAATACTTCGTCTGCCTTGGCAAAACCGGATTTGAAACCTAGATTTCCATAGACTTCTCGAAGCTTGTTGTTGTTGATAACGATCAGCGAATCGACTTCTTGTCTGAGGTTGTCCAGTCCTTTTTGGGCTTGATCTAGACGAAGTTTTCCTTCAAATTGAAACGGCATGGTTACTATACCAACAGTAAGAATGTCCATTTGCTTGGCCATCCGCGCCAAAATAGGAGCGGCTCCAGTTCCGGTGCCCCCTCCCATTCCTGCGGTGATAAAAATCATTTTGGTTTGGGTTTCGAGCAGGGCCTTAAGGGTTTCCAAACTTTCTTCTGCGGCTTTAGCTCCTACTTCTGGATTGGCACCCGCACCAAGTCCTTCGGTAAGGGTGGCGCCCAGCTGAATTTTTATCGGTACTGGACTTTCTTGCAGTGCTTGTGCATCGGTATTGCAAATCACAAAATCAACACCATTAATCCCTTGCTGGAACATGTAGTTGATGGCGTTACTACCGCCACCGCCCACACCGATTACTTTGATGACGTTGCTTCTATTTTTTGGTAAATCAAAACTGAAATTGGTGTTCGAAATATCTTCCATTTCAAAAATTATGCGTTATCTAAAAATTCTTTAAACTTATCTACCCATCGTTCCAAGATGGATTTTCTATTGAGCGCTATCGCGTCGTCTTTCGTTGCTGAGTCGGTGGTGTTTTCGGTTGGGGTTTCTTCTTCTTCAGAAGCTTTTACTGTTGCAGGAGGCGGATTTTTAGCATCTGTATCCAAAGCATTCATCAGCAATCCTACAGCGGTGGCAAACATGGGGCTGGTTTGTGTTGTTGGGGTTTCTCCGGCCAGATGCTCGCTGGGATAACCGATGCGTGTATCCATACCCGTGATGTACTCCACCAATTGTTTGAGATGCTTGAGCTGGCTACCGCCACCTGTCAAAACAATGCCTGCAATCAATTTTTTCTTTTGCTCATTGTGCCCATAATTTTTTATTTCTAAAAAAACCTGTTCGATGATTTCGACCACGCGCGCGTTGATGATTTTTGAGAGGGTTTTTAAAGAAATTTCTTTGGGATCTCTACCTTGTAAACCGGGTATTGCTACGATTTCGGTTTCGCGATTTTCTCCCGGCCAAGCAGATCCAAATTTTACTTTGAGCAGTTCGGCTTGCTTTTCGATTATAGAACATCCTTCTTTGATGTCTTCCGTAATGACGTTGCCTCCAAAAGGGATGACTGAGGTATGCCGAATGATTCCGTCTTTAAAAATAGCTAAATCTGTGGTACCACCTCCAATATCGATCAGCGCAACCCCTGCTTCTTTTTCTTCACGACTAAGTACCGCATCTGATGAGGCCAAGGGCTCTAGGGTAATATTGCTCAATTCGAGGTCTGCACTTTTTATACATCGACCAATGTTGCGGATCGATGATACTTGTCCAACGACAACATGAAAGTTGGCTTCTAAGCGTCCCCCATACATGCCTATAGGTTCTTTGATTTCGGCTTGACCATCTACTTTGTATTCTTGTGGAAGCACGTGTATGATTTCTTCTCCAGGCAGCATGACTAGCTTATAGACCTGTTGGATCAGTGCCTCGATGTCTTTTTCGTCGATTACTTCTTCGGGGTGTTGACGCGTTATATAATCGCTGTGTTGCAAACTTCTGATGTGCTGTCCGGCAATACCTACTACTACCCGCTCGACGGGCATCCCAGAATTGATTTTGGCTTCGTCAACCGCTTGTTGAATCGATTGGATGGTCTGTGTGATGTTATTGACCACTCCACGATGTACGCCTAAACTTTTGGATTTTCCGATGCCCAGGATTTCGACCTTGCCAAATTCGTTTTTTTTGCCAACCATCGCTACAATTTTGGTGGTTCCAATATCAAGTCCTACGGATATTTTTTCTTGTTCCATAACGTTATAAATCTGTTGCAACCACTTGATGCGCAACGGTCAGATCGATCGAGCGGACCGCAGGTTGCGGATTATTTAATTTATAATAGGCGCAAAAGGCCTTTATTTTTTTGGTCTTCTCTAGCATTTGTGTTGGGGTGCCAAAATAAACATCAAAGGAGAAAGAACGCAGTTGAAGGACATAGCCTTGATTTTTTTGTTGAACAGCAACCAACTCACGACTCCAAAAAGGATCGGCTTGTAACTTTTGAACAAAGGCAACAATAGCCGTTGCAGTATTGGGTTGCAAATCACCGAAATATAAAGGGACATCCGCCGAATATGTTTTTGAAAGAGCAAAAGCGTGAGCCGTAGCATCGAGATAATATGTTTGAGATCCTTGGACACGTATGTAGGGTTTGCGTTCTTCAATAAAAATGGTTAGAGTTCCTTCTGGAGTAGCATAAACCGTTGATTTTTCTACTGCTTTTTCGGCATTCAACACGTCCTCCACTCTATTCAAATCTAAACTATCTTTTGCTGTTGTAGGAAAGGGTCCCAATTTTTGTTTTAACAAGTTTTCAACGAAATCGGCATCCAAAAACTTGGGGGTTTGGTCTTCAAAAATTATGTTGAATTCGGTGTACTCTCGTTGATTATTTTGCCATCTACTAAAAGCTGATAGACCGATCAGAAGAAGTATCATCAAACTACAAAACAAGACCTGATTTCTTTTTTTCATGAGACGCGGATTAGATTTTGAATTGCAAGGCCAATATCTCCAGCACCCAACAAGGCAACGATTTCACAAGGTGAATGGGAGACATAGGTATTGAGTTCATCGGGTTGTACCATGGTTTTTTGCGGATGCGAAATTGCGTCCAATAATCGTGCTGCAGTGATCCCCTCAATAGGAAGTTCGCGGGCTGGATAAATATCCATCAAAGCCACGGCATCAAATTTTGAAAGTATCGTACAAAATGCTTCCCAAAAGTCTTGGGTTCTTGAAAATAAATGCGGTTGGAACACGACCGCTATTTTGTGTGTCGAATAATGATTTCTCAAGCTCTGATATACTGCCTCGATTTCTTTAGGATGATGGGCATAGTCATCGATTAATACTTTATCCTTCCAATCATATCGATTCATCCGTCGTTGTATTCCTTTAAAAGATGGAAGAGCGGTCGTCATTTCATCGAGTTGTAAGCCTATTTGATGCCCCAATGTTAGTGCCGCAAGAGCGTTCATCAAATTGTGTTTTCCAAGCATATTGAGGACAACATTGGGAAAACTAGCCTGCGGAGTAACAAAGGTAAAGGCATAGCCTGTTTCGATAGGTTTCAAATCCGAAGCACGGTAGTGTGCATTTGGTCCAAACCCATAAGATATACCCTCTAGGGGGAGCCCCTCGGCATGAACCAAATGCGAACATCGGGTACTAAACATTTTGTAGGTTTCCTCAAGTTGATCGGCCGTTTCGTAGATGTCCAGATGATCAGCATCCATCGATGTAATTCCGATATAGTCTGGACTAAGTTGTAAAAAAGAGCGGTCGTACTCATCGGCCTCAACCAAGAGAAAATCGGAGCCTGTGTGGATATAATTAGAATTGAATTGATTCATGATTCCACCAACAAAGGCAGTAAAAGACTGTTTTGTGTGGTACAACAAATGACTTAGTAAAGCGGTTGTTGTGGTTTTTCCATGCGTACCTGCAACAGCAATACATGGTGTGAGTTTGGATAGCGCTCCCAACACCGCTGCCCGTTTTTCAATGGAAAATTTTCGCTCTTGAAAATAAACAAGTTGTGGGTGATTTTTGGGCAGTGCAGCGGTATATACAATTTTGGTATCTGGTGCTTGACATGCTTGTGGTATGGCCGCTACTTCTTGATCATAGGTAATCGAAATTCCCATGGCTTCCAATTCTTGCGTAAGTGGGGTTGGTGTTTTGTCATAGCCAAACACCCGATGTTGCGCCTTCCAAAAATGCCGTGCCAAGGCAGACATTCCGACACCTCCAATACCCAAGAAATAGTAGGTTGACGTACTCATGCTGCAATTAGTTTTTGGATTTCATCTACGATAGCGTTAGTCGCCTCTGGGCGTGCTAATTTTTTTAATTGCACCGCCATCTCATGACCCATTTTTTCGTCGTTCCATAGATGTTCGAAGACGGGTATAAATTGCTTATCAAGATCCTTTTCGGCAATCACAAAAGCAGCGCCATGTTGAGCGAGTGCTTGTGCATTGTGCATCTGATGGTTTTCTGCAACATTTGGAGAAGGGATAAGAATACAGGGTTTGCCAACCAGACACAACTCGGAGAGCGTGCCTGCTCCTGAACGTGAGATAATCAAATCTGCAGCTGCATACAACTGATCCATATGTTCTACAAAGGGCATTATGCTACAATGTGCATTGGCCATCGATTGATAGGTCGTATAATAGAGTTTGCCACATTGCCAAATGAGTTCGATTTGTTGGGCTTCGAAATACGCCATTTGTGAGGCAATCATTTGATTGATTTTTTGGGCGCCAAGGCTGCCTCCGAGTACTACCAATGTTTTTTTCTTAGGATCACGTCCAAAGGCGGCTTTGGCTTCTTCGGGATTTATGTGTTGATTGTTTATTTTATTCCGAATGGGGTTGCCTGTAAAAACAAGTTTTTCACTTGGGAAAAAACGCTCCATTCCATCATAGGCTACCGCAATTTTTTGGACCTTTTTACCCAATATTTTATTGGTAATTCCTGGGTATGAGTTTTGTTCTTGAATAATTCCTGGAATGCCCATCAAAGCAGCAACAAACAACAAGGGGCCACTGGCAAATCCTCCGGTACCGATCACGATCTGCGGTCTAAAAGTAAGTACGATCCAAGTGGCTTGTAGTAAGCTAACGAAGAGTTTTAAGGGAAAAAGAAGGTTGCGTACCGACAGAGATCGTTGAAACCCATCAATCCATAAGCCTTTGATCGGAAAGCCATTTTCTGGAACTTTCTCCATTTCCATACGTCCAAGTGCGCCAACAAATAATATATCACAGTCTTTGCTCCGAGACTTTAGCGTCTCTGCAATCGCAAGTGCGGGGTAGATATGCCCCCCGGTTCCTCCTCCTGATATGATTATTTTAGACGGTTTCACTCAATACAGATAAAGGGTTATTTTCATCAACTTCGATTTTTTGGGATTGTATTGTACCCATGGCACGGCTTACACTGAGTATCATGCCCAATGCAATGCAGGTCATCCAGGCAGAAGTTCCTCCACTACTAATAAGGGGCAAGGTTTGTCCCGTAACCGGAAAAACCTGTAAAGCCACACCGATATTTACAAAGGCTTGCAATACAATTGGGATTCCGATTCCCATAACCAATAATTTGCCAAAAGGGGAAGAAGACTTATGCGCTATTACCACTATGCGAAACAACATGATCAGGTAAAGTAAAATCAATAGACCTCCACCAAGAGCCCCCCATTCTTCTACAATAATTGCATAGATAAAATCTGAAGAACTTTGTGGCAAAAAGTTTTTCATGACGCTTTTTCCCGCGCCGACTCCAAAAATGCCACCCGTAGCAATGGCAATTTTTGCCCGTTCTATTTGATAATTGCCCGTTGCGTCATCGGCTTGATTAAAATTTTCTATTCGATTAATCCATGTATCTATTCGGTTTGGTACCGCATTGGGAAAGGCCTTGGCCAAAAGAATAAACAACATGGCCATGCCTATCCCACTCGCTAGTATTACAAACAAATATTTAAGCGGATAACCGCTGATAAAAATCAAAACAGAGGCCATAAAAAACAAAAGGGCTGCCGTCGAAAAGTTAGAAGGAAAGATCAGCAAAACCACCACAAGTACTGGAAGCCACAGATACAACACCGTACTTTTGAAAGTGGCAGATTGTATTTTGCCCTTAGACAAATAATTGGCCAAATAGGTCAAAAGGGTTAAAGAAGCTAAAGTTGAAGTTTGAAAACTCAAACCAATTAACGGGATGCGAATCCATCGGCTGGCATTGGCTCCATCAATTACGGTTCCTTGTGTAGCGGTATAGAGCAGCAAAACGATGGATACTGGAAGCATCAAAATCGAAATCCCTTTAAAATATTGAAATGGCACCCGATGTATTGCAAGCATCAATCCAAAGCCAAACAAGATGATAAAGAAATGTTTGATCAAGTATCCCATAGGAGTGCCTTTTCCGACCACATACGCCAAGTTTGTACTTGAGCTATACACAGGCAAAAAAGAAAATACGGCCAAGAGCGCTATGATGCCCCACAGCACGCGATCCCCATGAAATATTGAAAAACTTGATTTCATCTTTATTATAAGTTTCTTACCGCTTCTTTAAACTGATTGCCGCGGTCTTCATAATTTTTAAACAAATCAAAACTGGCACAGGCGGGCGAAAGCAAAACATTATCCTTCCGTGTCGCGATTTTACGTGCGATTTTGACGGCTTCACGAATTGATGTGGTTTCGACCATAACCTCAACAATAGGCTGAAAGGTTTCCATTAGTTTTTTGTTATCCACCCCCAAACAAATGATGGCTTTTACTTTTTCGTGTACCAAAGGCAACAAATCGTTGTAGTTATTGCCCTTGTCAACACCGCCAACAATCCACACAGTGGGAGCATCCATACACTCTAAGGCATAATAGGTGGCATTGACATTGGTGGCTTTGGAGTCATTGATATAGTTGACATTCTGTATGGTCAGTACGGGCTCCAAACGATGGGGTGCTCCTTTGAAAGTCGTAAGGCTTTCTCGAATACTTTCTTTGCTTACTTTAAATAAATCAGCTACAGTGGCCGCTGCCATTGCATTGAGCAAGTTGTGCCTGCCGTACAGTGTGAAGGATTGAGTTGCAATCATTTTGTGATCATTTTCATTAACAATATGAATGGCATCATCATGATGCGTCGTGTAGTTAGATTGTTCCATGTTTTCAAAGCCAAATGGATGGGTTTTTACTTGGGGCTTTTGTTCTAAAACAGCCCCTTTTAGTACGGGGTCGTCTGCATTAAAAAGGAGTACATTTTTGGTGGTTTGGTTTTTGGTGATGTTCAATTTGGCCTGTATGTAAGCATTGAAATCATAGTTATACCGATCTAAATGATCGGGAGTAATATTAGTTATCACAGCAATGTGTGGCTGAAAACCGTGGATGTCATCCAATTGAAAGCTGCTTAACTCCAGGACATAAATATCGTATTGCTCTTGGGCCACTTGTTGTGCAAAACTGTGTCCTACGTTGCCGGCTAATCCTACATTGAGGCCCGCATTTTTCAACAAATGGTAGGTGAGCATGGCTGTGGTTGTTTTGCCGTTGCTGCCGGTGATACCAATGAGTAAGGCATCTGTAAATTTTGAAGCAAATTCGATCTCGGAGAGAATCGGACAATCTTGGTCTCTAAATGTTTTTAGAATTTGCGCACTTTCAGGTATTCCTGGACTTTTTACAACCCAATTGGCATTTTGCATTTTTTCGACGCTGTGACACGCTTCTTCCCAGTCGATTTGATGGTCGTTAAAAAGTTGCTTGGTGGTATCAGCAATTGGAGCGGCATCAGAAACAAAAACATCCATACCTTGCTTTTTGGCCAGCAATGCTGCACCGATTCCGCTAATGCCTGCACCCAAAACGATTCCTCTTTCTTTCATTAGCGAATTTTTAGCGTTACTATAGACAATACTGCAAGCAAAATTCCGATGATCCAAAACCGAGCAACGATTTTACTTTCATGAAATCCCTTTTTCTGAAAATGGTGATGCAAGGGTGCCATAAGAAATAGTCGCTTACCAACACCGGTTTTTTTACGGGTATATTTGAAGTACCCTACTTGAAGGGCTACCGAAAGGTTTTCGACGACAAAAACACCACACAATACCGGGATCAATAGCTCTTTGCGAACCATGATGGCAATGACCGAAATCAATGCGCCTATGGTTAGACTGCCCGTATCTCCCATAAAAATGGTAGCAGGATAGGTGTTATACCATAAAAAGCCGATAAGCGCTCCCAAAAATCCAGCCACAAATACGGCGACCTCTCCTACTTTTGGAATAAACATGATGTTGAGATAATCCGCAAAAATGACATTGCCCGATACCCAAGCAAAAATTCCTAATGCAAAAACCATAATGGCAGAACTACCCGCCGCCAAACCATCAATGCCATCGGTCAGATTGGCGCCATTGGACACTGCTGTAGTAATAAAAACCACTATTAGAATAAAAATTAGCCAGGCCCAGGATTGCCCGTTTTCTGTAGATGGAAGAAAATCTGCATAATTAAACTCGTTGTTTTTGAGTAGCGGAATGGTCGTAATCAATGATTTTTCTTCTTTACCAAAAATTGAAGCTTCTGGCTGTTGCTGCTGAACCGCCAATGGAAGCTCTTGACGAACGGTAACTTCTGGGTGCAGGTAGAGGACTCCTCCAACGACACAACCCAAAATAATTTGACCTATAATTTTGAAAATCCCTTTAAGTCCTTTTTTGTCTTTTTTAAATATTTTGATGTAATCATCAATCCAACCAATGGCACCCATCCAGAGTGTTGTAAAAATCAACAGCAGTATATAGACGTTGTTAAGATCGGCGATCAATAGTACCGGAATCAAGGTGCCCAAAATGATGATGATACCTCCCATGGTCGGTGTGCCAGCCTTTTCAATTTGACCTGTAAGACCCAGATCACGAATGGTCTCACCAACTTGCATCGCGCGTAATAAGTCGATGATTTTTTTTCCAAAAAACAACATAAATAATAATGCACCAACAATCGCAAAGAGTGCCCTAAATGACAAAAATTGAAACAAGCCTGCACCGGGAATGTCATATTGATTTTGAAGGTATTCTATAAAGCTATATAGCATATCATTCTTTTTTTAGAAAAATCGATTGAGCAATTTTGAAATCATCAAAAGGCAAGCGCTCTCCTTTGATTTCTTGGTAGGTTTCATGACCTTTCCCCGCAATCAAAATAACGTCTTTGGGTTGAGACAAATGGTGGGCTACGTTGAGGGCCTCTTTTCGGGAGACCACATTGAGCACTTTCTTATAATCTTCGGGTGCAACACCTGCAATCATCTGCTTGATGATCGCCTCTGGATCTTCGTCTCGGGGGTTGTCTGACGTAAAGATTACTTTGGTGCTGTACTGGGCAGCTATTGCGCCCATCAACGGCCGTTTCTCACTATCTCGATTGCCCCCACAGCCTACTACGGTGATTAGGGACTCGTTTTTGGTGCGTATTTTATCGATGGTTTGCAATACATTTTCGAGGGCATCTGGCGTATGAGAATAATCGACCACAACGACCACCTTGTCGGGCGACTCGAAAGTTTGAAAACGACCGGCTACATTTTGCAATTTGCTCAGCTGTTGCAACAAGTCCATACGATCCAAACCTAACAAGAGACCACAACTATAGACGGCCAATAAATTGGAAGCATTAAAGGCGCCTACCAATGGCGTCCATACCTCGGTATGGTCTATTTTAAGCAACATTCCCTGAAACTGACTTTCTAGAACAGTGCCTTGGAAATCCGCATAATTTTTTAGGGCATAACTAAATTTTTTGGCCTGCGTATTTTGCAGCATATACCCCCCATTTTTATCATCCCAATTGACTAAGGCAAAACTTTCTTTGGGCAGCTGATCAAAGAATTGTTTTTTAACATCTCGATAATTGGCAAAAGACCCGTGATAGTCTAAATGATCGTGGGTAAGGTTTGAAAATATACCCATGGTAAAATGCAAACCGGTAATTCGCCTTTGATCGATTCCATGCGATGAAACTTCCATAAAACAATGGCTCACGCCTCCGGATACCATGGCATGTAGATGCCGGTTGATGACTATAGGGTCGGGTGTGGTATGAGAGGTTTCGAACTGTTGGTCCAAATATTGTATGGCAACAGTAGAAATCAATCCCGTTTTATAACCTGACAACGAAAACACTTTGGACAATAAGCTCGCAATGGTTGTTTTTCCGTTGGTCCCCGTAATCCCCACGAGTTGCAATTGCTTGGAGGGATTGTCGTAGAAGTTTGCAGCAATAATACTAAGCGCGCTATGCGTGTCGTTTACTTGAACTACAACGACGGATTCGGGGAGGTTTTCAGGAAGCGTCTCTACAACAATAGCAGCAGCTCCTTTTTTAATTGCACCAGCTATATAATCGTGCCCATCTACTACTGTACCTTTTAGTGCAACAAAAACACCCTGTTTTTGCACCGCTCTAGAATCGAAAGCAATGTCTGCAATCGGAATTTTGATATTTCCAATAGTGGCTTCTAAAGCAACACGATATAAAAGATCTTGAAGTGTTTTCATGAGAGCTCTAGGGTGATTTTATCAATTTGCTGTAGTTGTGTTCCCGGTTTGATGGATTGTGCCTTTACCTTACCCGTTCCGATAAGCTCTACTTGTATTCCGAGACCCTCTAACAACTGAATCGCTGCGCGTGGATCCAATCCCTTTAGATTGGGCAATTGCTGATCTTCAGTTGCTGGAAGAGGAACTTCTTCTGCCGTGGCTACAATTGCATCAGCAGAAACGGAGACCTCAATCGGGGTGTTGTTGTATATTTTTTTTGCTATCGTTTTAAAAACGGGAGCGGCAACGGTAGCGCCATAATACCCTTTTTTCTTATTGGGACGATGAATGACTACGATGCATGAATATTTTGGCTGTTCTGCAGGAAAATACCCCACAAAACTGGAAACGTATTGAACCTGATCGGTTGTATAATCTACTTGACAAGTTCCTGTCTTGCCCGCCATTGTAAGCTGATCATCCTTGATGCCGTTTGCGGTGCCCCAACTTTTGTCAACCACATTGAACATCATTGTTTTGACCTTCTGAACAGTAGATTTCGAGCAAATTGAAGGGTTTAGTATTTGAGGTTTAAAGGTTTGCTCTGGTGCAACTCCGAGGTTGCTTATTTTGTTTATAAATTGGGGTTTGACCATCACACCATCATTGGCAATCGCATTATAGAATGCCAAGGTTTGCAATGGGGTAATCGCCACACCATAACCATAGGCCATCCAAGGCAAGTCCAGCCCATCCCAATCGGCATCTGTTGGATAAGGAATTTTGGGGTTTGCCTCGCCTTTAATATCAATTTTTAGGGGCTTGTCTAATCCCATGTGATAGAGTCTATCTACAAATTTTTGGGGATTATCTCGGTAGTTTTCGGTAATGATTTTGACCATACCCGTATTGGAAGAAACTTCAAAAACCTTTGCGGCGGTTAGGGTGCCATAACCCCCTTTTTTGGAGTCTTTTACTTTGTATTTTCCAAAAAACTTTAATTCGCCATTTCCGGTTTCAATCAAATCATCTTCTCGTATCACATCATCTTCGAGCGCGGCAACCATCGCCATTAATTTAAATGTTGAGCCGGGTTCGTGGGCCTCGCCCACCGCGTAATTCAATTTTTCATAATAGGTGCCTTCTGAGGTTCTGCCAAGGTTGGCAATGGCTTTTATAGCCCCGGTTTGGGTTTCCATGACCACAACGGTTCCATGATCAGCTTCATACTCCTCGAGTTGGGCCAGTAGGGCGTTATGGGCTACATCCTGAATATTGATGTTTAGTGTGGTATAGATATCAAACCCCTCAGTGGGCTCTTTTTCGTTGCTATCATTGATGGGCTTCCATTGACCATTGGCAATTTTTTGTTTCAATCTACGGCCTTCATCTCCTCTAAGATATTGACTGTAAGCCCCCTCTAGGCCGACACGCAAATAGCTGCCATCACGATCTTGCATTTCATAGCCTACTGTTCGCTCAGCAACTTTGCCCAGGGGATGTTCTCGAATAATTTGTTGTTCTACAATTAGGCCTCCTTTATAGATGGGTAGATTGAACAGGGGTAACGCTTTTATTTTTTTGAATTGACTGTAGGTCAAATTTTTAGCTATAAGAAGATACCGATTTTGTTGCATTTTGGCTCCGTCCAATTTTTTTAGGAGCGCTTCTTTGGGCTGTTTTAGAATTTCGGACAACCCCTGTGCCAGTTCTTTTCGATGTTGCTCATACAAGGTTGTTGTAGGCACTTTGCCGTCCCAACGCAATTCGTAGCGGGGTACAGAAGTGGCCAATATGCTGCCATCATCGGCATAGACATTTCCCCTACTGGGCTCGAGACGAACATTTTTGACCGTACGCTCTTTTGCAATCAATTGATAATGTTCTCCCTGAACCGTGTTGATATAAAGGAGTTTGCCAATCAATACAAAAGCAAAAAGACCCAATACGACACCCACCAGATAGGTACGACTCATTATTTTTTTTAGCAATCGATCTTCCATCATTTGACAACAATTTTTACTGGTGGTTGTGTAGCCGGTTTTACCCCTCGATCACGGAGTTGGGTGATTATTTTGCTTTCCATTTTACGATCCATCAATTGTGAGCGCCCTTCTATAAATTGGCTTTTCAAATACTTGATTTCATCATTGAGCTGTGCAATTCTAAATATTTTTCCATCTGCACTGTGCCCGCTACCGATCATGATAAGCGCCAAGGTGGATAAGAAAAAAATCATGCGCCAATTTTTCAATGCTCCTTCATTGACCAAGAATTCAATATTCAATAAGGAAATGATTTTTTTCATTGCCGTTCTGCGATTCTAAGTTTGGCACTTCGTGCGCGATTGTTTTCTTGGATTTCGTCTTCGGTCGGAACAATCAGTTTTCCTACTGCCTTGTAAGGGACTGCTTTGTTTCCATAAAGATCGGTTTCTGGCTGACCCTCAAATTGACCGTCTCGGATAAAACGTTTTACCAAGCGGTCTTCTAACGAATGATAGGCAATACAGACCAACCTGCCTTTGGGCTTTAGCACCTCGATCGATTGCATCAAAAAAGCCCTTAGCACTTCAAGCTCTTGATTTACTTCAATACGCAACGCCTGAAATACCTGCGCCATGCGTTTGTGAAAAATGCGGGCAGGAAAAAAAGGTTGCAAAAGGTCCAACAGTTGATCCGTAGTTTGGATTGGGCTGTGCTCACGCACCTTACATACCGCTTCTGCCAACTGCTTGGCATTGGTCAACTCGCCATAAACAGACCACAACCGTTGTAATTCTTTTTGACCATAGGTATTGACTACCGTCTGTGCATCCAAGGACTGTGTGCCATTCATTCGCATGTCAAGCGGCCCTGTTGATCGTGTCGAAAACCCTCGATGAGGCGTATCAAATTGATATGAAGACACCCCAAAATCAGCCAAAATACCATCTACCTGATCTTGCTTATAAAATTTTAAAAACCGTTGAAGATGGCTAAAATTGGCTGCAATTAACGTAAAGCGTGGGTCGTCAATCGCATTTTGCAAAGCATCCGCATCTTGATCAAAAGCAAACAGACGCCCATGATCATCTAGTTGTTCTAAAATTGCTCTTGAGTGACCGCCCCCGCCAAAAGTAACATCCACATAAACACCATTGGGCCGAATTGCCAAACCAGCAATCGAAGCCGAACACAAAACAGGTTTATGATAGGCTGTCATCATTGGCATCTCCCATTACTTCTTCGGCAAGTGCGCCAAAATCTACCGTGGCTGCATCTATTGCTGCTTCATAATTTTCTTTGTCCCACAATTCTAGAATATTGACCGCGGACGAAATCACAACCTGTTTTTTCATCGCAGCATGTACCACCAAATCTTTGGGAATCAAAAGACGACCTGAAGCGTCAATTTCGACCAACTTAACCCCTGCGGTAAACCGCCGGATGAAGTCGTTGTTCTTTTTATTAAAGCGGTTCAATTTGTTGACACGCTCCATCAAAGCCTCCCATTCTTTGAGAGGATACAATTCTAAACAAGGGTTAAAAACGGCACGCTTAAGCACAAAGCCTTCTTGCAATTTGGCCGCCAGCTGCTTTTTGAGAGCCACAGGAATCATAATCCGACCCTTTGCGTCGGCTTTACATTCGTATGTTCCTATAAAATGCTGCACCTTGTTTTTGAATTAGATCGTATCAAATATAAAATTATTTTACCACATTTTACCACTTAATACCACTTTGTTAATAACTTTTTGCACTGAAAATGACCTGATAAAAAGTCCCAAAACTAATTACAGCGACCTAAGGGGGAAATAACTATATTTGCATTCATTGAAAGACTAGTTGATGACGCAGCAACTTTTAGAAAAAGATGGGTTTCGTTACATCGAAAAAGGCACAGGCCAGCCCATCATTATATTGCATGGTTTAATGGGTGGATTGAGTAACTTCAAGGGAGTCTATACCTATTTTTCGGAGAAAAACTATCGCGTCATTATTCCAGAGCTGCCCGTTTATGATCTTCCGTTGCTGAAAACCACGGTCAAAGATTTTGCCCTTCATCTAGACAAGTTTATACAGTGTATGGACCTAGATCAGGTGGTCCTTTTGGGAAATTCGCTCGGCGGCCACATAGGCCTGCTCTACACCAAGCTCTTTCCTTCAAAGGTCAAAGGTTTGATTATCACAGGAAGTTCGGGACTCTACGAAAATGCGATGGGTGATGGATATCCCAAACGCGGAGACTATAATTATATAAAAACCAAGAGTGAAGAGGTTTTTTATGACCCCAATGTGGCCACCAAAGAAATTGTTGATGACGTCTATGCGACCGTCAATGATCGCAACAAACTGATCAAAACATTGGCGATTGCCAAAAGTGCTATCCGGCACAATATGGCCAAAGACCTTCCAAATATGAAAACGCCAACAGCAATTATTTGGGGAGCTCAAGACTGTGTCACCCCACCTAATGTTGCGGAAGAATTTAATAAATTGTTACCGCAATCCACCTTATATTGGATTGACAAGTGTGGGCACGCACCGATGATGGAGCATCCCGATCGCTTCAATGAAATTACCGAAGAGTGGCTCCATGCCAATAACCTTTAAGTACTATGCAGATCAAGTCTGCTGTTTTTGTAGAAAGTAATACCAGTGTAGACCGTTGTCCTCAAGGTCCATTTCCTGATTTTGCATTTATTGGGCGTTCTAATGTTGGAAAATCTTCTTTGATTAATGCTATATGCAACCGTAAAAACCTTGCCAAAACCTCTTCAAGACCTGGAAAAACACAACTCATCAATCATTTTTTGATCAATGATCAATGGTATTTGGTTGATTTGCCTGGTTATGGGTATGCGCGGGTTTCAAAAAAGGAAAAACAAAAATTTCAGTCCTATATCACTGCCTACTTCAAAGAACGCAAACAGCTGCTTTGTGCATTTGTATTGTTGGATATCCGTCACGAACCTCAAGCGGTTGATTTAACGTTTTTAGAATGGTTAGGCAGTCAACAACTTCCGTTTGCTCTAGTATTTACCAAAGCAGATAAACTCAAACCAAAACAAGTTGCTCTAAAAACAGCAGCCTATCTGGAGCAGCTCAAGGCGGATTGGGAGAGCCTCCCTCCCTACTTTATCACCTCATCTGCAAAGTCTGAGGGATTGGAGCAACTTACGGCATATATTGGCCAGATAATGGACGAAATCAAAGGGCTTAACGCGCTTTAAGCTTCAATTGCTCCGCAAAATAATCACAAAAATCCTTCATTGCACCGGTCATCTTTTCGTCTTCAGTAGCACGATAATAGGTGTCGCTCATGGTCACTAAGGTTTGATGGAAAAATTTTTGCATCTGATCCAAAGGCATGTCTTTTACCCATAGATCCATCCTTAAAGTTTCTTGTTGTTCTCCATCCCAAAGTGCCAATAGCATTGCTTTTGCCTCTTCATCAAGGACTCCTCCGTCGGGAGCAGACCATTTTATTTTTTCAGGAATTTTATTTTCATCTAGACTAACCTGTATGGTTATTGGTGTTTCTTTTGTCGTTCCCATTAGCGTTTGGGTTTATAGTTTGATTGATTAAAAAGGGTCTGGGCAGGCAACTCTATCCAGGCATTCAATGACTTGGGGTTGTTTTTTTCGATAAATGACATTACCATTTGAGCACCCAACCAACGACCGATTCCCCCAGGCGACTCGTTGTCGATTTCCAAATAAAATTTGGAAAATGGTGCTGGAGCGATAAATCGATCTTGAAGCGCGGGATTGGGATCAAAAAGAATTTGATTTTCGACAAAGTACTGCCAAATATAGGTTTCATTTCCCAAAGCCCATTGCTCTTGCTCCTCCGTAAAGCCATGCAGTATCGCATCGGAGGTATGTGGCAAAAACAATTTTTTTAAATAAAAAATTTTTCCGTGATAAAGCATTGCGGCCAATAACGATCTTTCTTGTGGAGGAGAAACAATGGTTTCGGCAATTTTTTCGGCAACATGAGCAGGCAGGTAGCGCTCGTCCATCTGCTGTCTTACATAGCTTGGAATACCTTCATAAAGGGGGTTTGAAGCCCCCAGATAGGTATCAAGAGAAACCAATAACAAACTGTCTGCATAGATCGTTTTGCTTTGATAATCCACATTATTGATCAAGCCTATGGTGTGTGGTACCTTAAAGGCAGGAAACTCATAGGCAATGTGTTTAAAAAGATGGGTCAAAGTGCTATTGAGTGTTGCGGCATCGTCAAATTTTTCGGAAACGGCTGCTTGCAACATAAGTTGCAGACTATCTTTTTGTCTTTGGATCCAAATATGATCATCAAATTGTTCTGGAAACAGATAGGGATATTTTTCTTTTAATTCAAAAATAACTTCTGGCGAAGCATTATGAAATTTGAGATCAAATCGATCCAAAGTCACATTGAGATCAAGGGCTTCAATAGCTGCTTCCTTTTCATCCATGGAAGTACACCCTATCAAAACTGCAAAAATCAGACTAATTGCATAGAAGTTTTGCGAAAAATTAAATTTCAACACAAACGAAGGCTTTATCATAGGATAGAAAAATCGAAATAGCTTATTTTTGGACAAAAATATAAAGGAAAATAAGGATTCTGCTATGAAATCGCCTGAAAAAGTAAAAGATCATATTGTCAACTGGCTAACCGACTATGCTAAAAAAGCCCATCTCAAAGGATTTGTCGTTGGCATCTCAGGAGGGATCGACTCCGCAGTAACCTCGACACTTTGTGCACATACAGGACTTGAGGTGTTGTGTTTAGACATGCCCATTCATCAACATCCCGACCAAGTTGGTCGAGCGCAAAAACATATCGAGTGGCTGACAAGCAAGTACCCCAATGTACAAGGACAAAAAATAGACTTAACAACACTCTATGATCAGTTTGTACAATCTGTTTCTCAAACCAACACAACACCATCGGACACCAAACAACTCAGCTTAGCAAATACCCGAGCGCGATTACGTATGAGCACCCTTTATTATTTTGCCAGTCTTCATCAGCTTTTGGTCGCCGGAACCGGAAACAAAGTAGAAGACTTTGGAGTAGGTTTTTATACAAAATATGGCGATGGGGGTGTAGATCTTAGCCCAATTGCCGACCTGCTTAAAACAGAAGTTTTTGCACTCGGAAAACATTTAGGAGTATCCCAAACGATACTAAAGGCACCACCAACTGACGGTCTGTGGGAAGACAACCGAACTGACGAAGAGCAAATCGGAACCACCTACGGTGCACTGGAGTGGGCAATGGCGGCCTACGACAAAAAAATGGACCCTGCCGCGATGACAGCGCAACAGAAAAAAGACTTCGAAATCTTCTTGAAATTCAATCAACAAAACAAGCACAAAATGCTTCCTATTCCGGTTTGTGAGATTCCAAAAGATCTTTTATAAAATTTTAGCTGGCTTTTTGTAATTTTATGGCAACCCAAATGCCATGATTAATATACTTACCCTAGATTCCCATCCGGTAATCCATCTCGGGATTCAAAGTTTTATAAAAGACTCGCCCAAATTTCAAGTTAGTGGGCAAGCCACGAGCGCAAAAGAAGCGCTCAAACTGCTCAGCAAGACCGCTTTTGACATAATCATATTAGGCCTTGAACTCAACCAAGAAAGCCCTGTAAATTTTATCACAGAGGTCCATGAAAAATACAGCCATATACAGATTATTATGTTTAGTGAATATTCTGAAAACATCTATGCACCCTCATTGTTAAAGGCAGGAGCTATGGGTTATTTATCCAAAAAAATCGATCAAAAAACATTTATCAGTGCTGTAGAAAAAATTTATGAGACCAAGCTGCGGGTTACCTCAGCTTTTAGCAATCACATCAACGCCAGTATCGATTTACGACGACCACGAACCAACTTTGGCAAACTTTCTCCCCGAGAAATGGAAGTACTAAAACTTTTGATTGAAGGGCATAAAAACATTTCGATCGCCGCAAACCTCAAACTAAGCACCAAAACAATCAACACCTATAAAATGCGGTTGTACAAAAAATTGCAAGTAGCAAATGCTGCAGAACTCTATGTTCAGGCAAAGCAGTTAAGCTTGATTTAAAGAACGCGATTGAGCTTTTTGGAGACCAACGTTCTTAGATGCAAATAACTTTTTATTTCTTCTAACTGTTCATCACCATCTTCAATCGTTTGCTCCTTGGTTTTTCCTTGCAATTCTATAATCTTTTGATCAATCAAATGTCTTCGTAAAGACAGAATGGTTTCGGTTACGCGCCGTGCAATTTCTTTTTCGTGGGTTTTAACAAAAATGTTTTTTCGTTCCCAACTATGCAATTGATGGTGTTCGTCTTCCATCAAAATATCTGATATAACTTGATTAAACTTTGGATCGTCAGATTGCAAAAGTCGATCTGGATGGACCACCCCATCTTTTTGATACGATTGTATCAGGGTATAAAAAAGCGATTTAAAACGGGGGTCTGCAAATTCAACTTCGTCTTGCTGTAGGTCTAAAAATATTTTTTCAAATACCTTGGCAGAAATCTGCTGTGATATTTCTGTCAATTCTCCTTTATCATTTTTTTGTAAGAGTGTCTCTTCAAAAGCGACTTCAGTTGCACCATATTGCAACAATAATGTAATGATCTGACGCTCCAATTCGTAAGACCGATTAACCTTTGGGGTAGCGAGGGGTTTGGGCACCACCTGGAGGGGAATTTCGGGTTGGGATCGTCTTGATGTCGGTTTCTCTTTTTGGTGTAATAACTGCGCCAAGGCACTGAATAAAACCGGTTCGGAGACTTTGAGTAAGGTCGCGCAACGCTGGACATATAATTCACGTTGTATGGCATCTGGAATTTTTGATATACTGGTGACGATATCTCTAATGGTTTGTGCCTTTTGCGCCGGATCATCGGCTGCTTCTGACACCAAAAGAGAAGCCTTGAACTGGATAAAATCCATTGCCGTATCTGCCAAATAGTTTTCGATCTCCTCTTTGGACCGTGATTTACAAAAACTATCGGGGTCTTCCCCTTCGGGAAAAGCACATACTTTGACATGCATACCCTCTTCCAAAATCAAGTCAATCCCTCGCAATGATGCACGTAAGCCTGCCGCATCTCCATCAAACAAAACTACAATTTGGGCTGTGAGCCTTCTTATCAATCGTATTTGTTCAACGGTCAGTGCTGTACCCGAAGAGGATACCACATTGGTGATCCCCGCTTGATGCATTTGGATGACATCGGTATATCCTTCGACCAAATAACAACAATCTTCTTTGGCAATTGTTTTTTTGGACTCATAGATTCCATAAAGTATTTTGCTCTTGTGGTAGATTTGGCTCTCTGGTGAGTTGAGGTATTTGGCTACTTTGGTTTTAGAAGAAAGAATGCGTCCTCCAAATCCCTGAACGCGACCAGACATGGAGCGTATAGGAAACATTACACGTTCTCGAAATCGATCGATTGGCGGTCCTTGTTGCTCGTTAATGATTGAGAGGCCTGTTGCTTCTAAAAATTCTAAATTATAACCCTCAGATTGCGCTTTTTGGGTGAGCGCTGACTTGTTGGTGGGCGCATATCCCAAACCAAAAGTTCGGAGGGTATCATCGGTAAAACCACGTTCTCTAAAATACGAAAGGCCAATGGCCTTTCCTTCTTGAGAATCCCACAACTGATCTTGATAGAAATCGGAGGCGTACTGAGCCACCAAATACATACTTTCTTGTTGACTACGTGCCTCTTTTTCTTGATCAGACTGCTCGGTCTCCTCAAGTTCAATATTATACTTTTTGGCCAAATACCGGATGGCTTCGGGATAGCTAAAATGCTCATGCTCCATCAAAAAGGCAACTACGTTGCCACCTTTTCCACTACTAAAATCTTTCCAGATCTGCTTGACCGGAGACACCATAAAACTGGGTGTCCGCTCTTGCGAAAAAGGGCTGAGCCCCTTGTAATTGGAGCCCGACTTTTTAAGCGAGACAAAGTCACCAATCACCTCTTCGACACGGGCGATTTCATAAACTTGATCTATGGTAGTTTTACTGATCAAAACAGTGGTTTTTTATAAAAATAAACTTTTTGACAAAAAACGATACTAATGCTTTCGGTCAATGACATAATTGACCATTAATTCTAAAGAATTTTTATACTCGCTTTGGGGATATTGCGCAAGTATAGCAAGTGCTTTTTCTTGATATTGTTTCATTTGAACGACGGCAAAATCCAATCCACCAAGCTGTTTCACCCTTTCGATCAATTGATTCACAGCTTTTTTATCGTTGTTTTTATTTTTTACAATATGGATCATTGCTTTGCGCTCTTTTTCTGGAGCTTGACGTAAAGCATGAATTAGAGGCAGGGTCATTTTTTGTTCTTTGATGTCGATACCCAGGGGTTTTCCAATTTTGGAGGTTCCGTAGTCAAAAAGATCATCTTTGATCTGAAAAGCCATTCCAATAGCCTCACCAAACGCACGCATTTTGAGTACATCTTCTTCAGGGGCATTTACGGACTGCGCACCCATTTCACAGCAAGTCGCCAATAGCGTGGCGGTCTTTTGTCGAATTATTTCATAATAAATTTCTTCTGTGATGTCCAAATGTCTTGACTTCTCTATTTGTAAAAGTTCGCCTTGGCTCATTTCTCTTACGGCTACAGAGATGATTTTTAGCAGATCAAAATCCTCGTGTTCAACGGTTAATAATTGCCCTTTGGACAATAGAAAATCACCAACCAAAACGGCAATTTTATTTTTCCATAATGCATTGACAGAAAAAAATCCACGGCGTTGATTGCTGTCGTCAATTACATCGTCATGGACTAGGGTTGCGGTATGAATGAGTTCGATCACCGATGCGCCACGGTAAACGCGTTCGGTAACTTTTCCTTTGCCCAACATCTTGGCGACCAAAAAAACAAACATGGGGCGCATTTGTTTGCCTTTTCGGTTGACAATAAAGTGTGTGATTCGATTGATTAGAGCCACGTTGGAGGACATGGAAGCGGAGAACTTTTTTTCAAAAAGTTCCATTTCTTCATAGATAGGGGCTTTGATCTGTTCGACAGCTTTCATACGACCCTCAAATATACCATTCTTTTGCTACTAAACGTTATTTTGCTGCGTAGATCGGTTGGCCAACTGGCCACATGCGGCATCGATATCCTGACCTCTAGAATGTCGTATGGTCACTGTGATTCTTGCAGCCTCTAATTGGGACTGATACGCTGCAATCACCGTACGGTCGGCTTGCTTAAAATTGGGATCTCCAATTGTATTGTACTGGATCAGGTTTACTTTTGAGGGCACCCTTTTGCAAAAGGCAATCAATGCATCAATATCTTTTTGGGTATCATTAATGCCCTTCCAAACAATGTATTCTAAGGTGGTGTTTTTCCCTTTTTGCTGATACCAATAATGCAAGGCTTCTTCAATCTCAGACAGGGGAAAATTTTTGGCAAAGGGCATGATTTGCTCGCGGACTTCTTGTCGGGCACTATGAAGCGAAAGGGCCAACTTTACGTTGCAGTTTTCATCGGCCAGCTTGCGTATCATTTTGGGAACTCCAGAGGTTGAGACCGTAATCCTTTTTGCGGACATGCCAAGACCCTCTGGGGTGGTAATTTTTTCAATGGCCTTGATCACATTGTTATAGTTCATAAGCGGTTCTCCCATACCCATAAAAACAATATTGCTAAGGGGCCTCTGATAGTAAAGACGACTTTGTTTGTCAATTGCCTTTACTTGATCAAAAATTTCATCGGGATTGAGATTACGCATTCGTTTTAATAAAGCAGTTGCACAAAAGGTGCAATCAAGACTGCAACCAACCTGTGATGACACACAGGCCGTAGTACGTTCAAGCGTAGGGATCATCACCGACTCAACGACTAGTCCATCGTGGAGACGAACCGCATTTTTTATCGTTCCGTCTGTGCTTCGTTGTTGCCGATCAATCGCAATGTGATTGATGGTAAAATGTGTTTCTAATAATTGACGGGTTGGCAACGACAAATTGGTCATGGCAGTGAAGCTATGCACCCCTTTTTGCCACAACCATTGATAGACTTGATCTCCTCTAAAAGCACGATCTCCGTTTTGTTCAAAAAAGGCTCGTAGTGCTTCTTTGTCCAAAGAACGAATATCTTTTTTAACCTCAGCCATTGCAGTCGGTTAGAGGATCAGCATGGCGTCTCCGTACGAGTAAAAATTATAATTTTCTTTGATTGCTTCTTTGTATGCTTGACGGACAAAATCGGGATCGGCAAACGCAGAAATCATCATAAGCAGCGTTGATTTTGGTGTATGAAAATTGGTGATCATACAATTGGCAATCGAAAAATCATACGGTGGAAAGATAAATTTATGCGTCCAACCATTGTAGGGATTGAGGGTACCCATTGATGAAACTGAGCTTTCTAAGCCGCGCATTACTGTGGTTCCTACGGCACATATTTTCTTTTTATTTTTTAACGCCAAATTGACACGGTCTACAGCAGCTTGTTCGATGATCAACTCTTCAGAATCCATTTTGTGTTTTGACAAATCTTCTACTTCAACAGGGTTAAAAGTACCCAGGCCAACGTGAAGGGTAAGTTCGGCCAGGTCCACACCTTTGATCTCAAGTCGTTTTAAGAGGTGTTTTGAAAAATGGAGTCCCGCAGTGGGTGCCGCAACGGCTCCTTCGTGCTTGGCATATATGGTTTGATAGCGCTCTTTGTCTTGGTCTTCCACTTCGCGTTTGATGTACTTTGGAAGCGGGGTTTGACCAAGTTGTTTGAGCTTGGCTCTAAACTCGCTGTAGGAGCCATCAAATAAAAAACGTAGGGTACGGCCTCTTGATGTGGTGTTATCAATTACCTCGGCAACAAGGCTTTCGTCATCACCGAAATACAATTTATTTCCGATTCTAATTTTACGTGCAGGATCAACCAACACATCCCAAAGTCGTTGCTCTTCATTGAGTTCTCTTAACAAAAAAACTTCGATGCGGGCGCCTGTTTTTTCTTTATTCCCAAAAAGTCGCGCAGGGAAAACCTTGGTATTGTTAAGCACCATGACATCGCCTTCATCAAAGAAGTTAATCACATCTTTGAAAATATGATGTCCAATCGTTTTTTTTTCGCGGTTGAGCACCATCAATCGAGATTCGTCGCGGTCAGCGGCAGGATGTTGTGCCAATAAGGTTTTTGGAAGGGTGAAATTAAAGTCGGATAGTTTCATAAATTTTTTTAAAAATGCAAATATAGGTTTTGACCGGGGGGGTTGTCAAGGTTTTTGGGGATTATTTTGCGGACAATCCAATTTTGAAACCCAAATTTTTAAGGTCTTCCCAATACGAGGGGTAAGACTTGCTAACCACATCTGCTTCTAAAATTGTTATCGGAACTTTAAGTGCTAGAGGAGCAAAAGCGAGAGCCATGCGGTGGTCTTTGTAGGTGGCAATTGACATCCCTGATTTGAGAGCCGTATGTGGTGCAAGTGTGAGGCTGTCGTTTGTGATTTGTAGGACCGCTCCTAACTTTTGAAGTTCGTTTTGTAGTGCCACCAAACGATCGGTTTCTTTGATTTTAAGTGTGTGAAGCCCTGTCAAAGTGCATCCTATGCCAAGTGCGGCGCAAGTCACCGCTATGGTTTGTGCAATATCAGGAGCGTTGGCGAGGTCTAGAGAAATCTGGTCAGGAAATTCAAAATCGGGAATTTTTGTTAACATCAATTGGGCGTCTTCAAAACGACTTTCAATACCCAATTGGCGATAAATTTGTTGCAGTACCGCATCTCCCTGCAAACTTTTTTGACGGTAATGGGTTAGGGTAATACTACCGCTTTGCGCTATAGCCAAAAGACTGTAAGCATAAGACGCAGAGCTCCAATCCGACTCTACCGCTAGGGTCTTTGTGTCGATGTTGGGGGTGTGCTTGATGACGATGGTATTGCCTTCAAACCGGCTATCGATACCCAAGCTTTGAAGTAAGCTATTGGTCATTTCGATATATGGGGTTGAGGTGATTTTTCCTTCTAAATGGATTTTTAAGCCCTTGGGAAGTTTACCAGCAATCAGCATCAGCGCAGTAATATATTGACTGCTAACCGATGCGGGCAAAGCAATTTGATCTGTCTTTAGGGGTGCTGAGGTGATTTTCAATGGAGGAAAACCAAGCTCTTTTTGATAAGCAATCGCTGCCCCCATACTTTGGAGTGCCGAAACCAGAATTTTTATTGGGCGCTCTTGCATTCGCTGCGAACCGGTCAAAATTCGTGTACCCGAGCCTTGTGATGCAAAATAGGCGGTCAAAAATCGCATTGCAGTTCCTGCATGATGAATGTCAACAACATCTTCTCTAACGGATAATGCTTTTTGCATGGCACGTGTATCATCCGAATTGGAAAGGTTGGTGATTTCTAAATTTGGATAAAGTGCTTGTAAAATCAACAACCTGTTAGACTCGCTTTTGGACCCCGTTATATTGAGTTTTCCATCGACTACAGCTGTGGGATGATGAAGATCAATGGTCATTTTTGAGTCGTTTTCAACTTGGGGTTCGTATGATGTCTATCGTGATCTCTTTGTGTTTTGAGGGCCAATTTTTTATCAAAAGCTGCTTGCAGATCCACATTTGTCTGATTGGCCAAACAGAGCAACACGAAAAGGACATCGGCGAGCTCTTCGCCAAGGTCTTTTGATTTATCGGTCTCTTTTTCGCTTTGTTCTCCATAACGGCGGGCGATAATTCGAGCAACCTCACCAACTTCTTCTGTGAGTTGTGCCATATTGGTAAGCTCATTAAAATAACGGACACCGTGTTTTTTGATCCACTGATCTACTTTTTCTTGGGCCTGATTTAATTCCACAACAATTGATTTGAAAATTGGATGCTAAAGCAAAAATACTACTCTTTTTGAAGTCACGCCTAAAACATGGCTTTGATTTCATCTAAAGATTGGACAATCGGACAATGTTGATGATGCGGTTCGTGGTGTGAGTTAAAATGGATTGCTTGCATGCCCAGGGCTTGAGCACCAAGAATGTCCGCCTCGAGGCTATCTCCAATCATCAATGCTGCATCTGGAGCAGTAACCGTATTTTGCAATGCAATTTCAAAAATTTTGGGGTGTGGTTTTTTGTAGCCTACTTTTTCAGCAGTAAAAACTTGACCAAAAAAAGAATCCAAACCCGAGTTGCGGACCTTAAAATGCTGAACCTCGTCAAAGCCATTGGTGATTAGATGAAGATCAAAATTGGTTTTGAGATGAGACAGCAATTCTATTGTCCCATCAAAAAGGTGTGTAAACGTCGATAAATATTTGATGTATTGCGTTGATAAATGCATCAACTCATTTTGCGAAAATACCATCTCCAACTTTTGAAACGTTTTTTCTAAGCGCAAAAGGCGAAGCTCCTCTTGTGTGATTTTGTTTTCCCGATACAGTTTCCAATACTGATGATTGATGGGAATATAGTGCTCCAAAAATTGATTTATCGGCACTGGGGTTTGCGCTTCCTCAAAAATTTTTTGAAAGGTAAGCGCCGAATTTTTTTCAAAATCCCACAAGGTGTGGTCTAAATCAAAATAGATGGTACGTATTCGGCTAATATCTATCATTGCCCCAAAAATAACCTAAAAATTTGGAGCGTGCCAATTCTTAATTTTGGATGGGTGCGCGCATTGAAATCACAGGGCTTTATGATCCAAAAAGCTAAAATACCCTTTTTCGGACAGGATGATATGGTCTAAAATTCGGATATCAAATAATGCTGCCGCACTTTTAAAGCGCTTCGTAACTTCGTGATCACTTCGACTTGGGTGCAGTCCACCAGAGGGGTGATTGTGTGCCAAAATCAGGGCAGTGGCCCCCGATTGTAACGCATTTTTTAGCGCAAGACGAACATCGACCACGGTTTGGGTGATGCCTCCTTTGCTCAAACAATGCTTTTTTAATACCCGATTGGACTGGTTGAGATAGACCACCCAAAATTCTTCATGACCCAAAAAAGCCAATTCGCTTTTTAGCAAATTATAAACTTGTTTACTTGATTGAATGGGATCATTGGCGTTATTTTTTTCGCGATCCATACGAAGGGCGAGGGTCAGTGCCGCTTTTATTTTTACTGCTTTTGCAACTCCAATACCTTTGACCAACATCAGCTCTTCTACAGACATTTGTTGCAATTTTTTGAGTTTTTGATTGGATTCTATCAACAATCGCTGCATCAATTGCACTGCTGGTGTCCCAGGAATTCCACTGCCAATAATGAGTGCCAACAATTCTGCATTGGTTAGTTGTTGGGCACCTTGTGCGATCATTTTTTCTCTTGGCCGATCTTCATCGGCCCATTGTTTGATGGTTAGGGGGTAGGTGTTTTGCGTCATGGGGCTGTTAGGTTGCTATCTAA
>JAFMLE010000013.1 GCA_017852395.1 Flavobacteriaceae bacterium | reverse complement strand
TTTTTTAAGTTTTTGAATTGACGTGGTAACCGATGAGAAATCGGCGGTAGAAACAGACATTTTTTGGGGCTTTAGTCTGTAAAGATACGATAAGCCTTTAAAAAGCTACATTAAAAGCACTTCAAAATCTTCTAGCGAAATAGCGTTTTCAACCGTATAGGTCCCGATCGCGGTACGACGAAGTTGGGTGAGGTGTGCCCCGTTGTTGAGTGCTTTTCCAAAATCATTTGCGAGGGATCTGATGTAGGTGCCTTTGCTGCATTGCACACGAAAGTGTAGGGTCGGAAAATCGACACTTTCTAAGTCAAAAGAATACAAGGTGATTTCGCGTGCTTGTGTTTTGACCTCCTCTCCCTTGCGGGCCAATTCATAGAGGCGGGTTCCTTGTTGTTTTAGGGCCGAAAAAATCGGGGGATATTGCTGTTGAACTCCCAAAAATTGTTTACGAACTTTTTCAATCTGTTCTGCTGTGATGGAATTGGTGTCAAATTGCTGATCGATGGGAGTTTCCAAATCATAAGACGATGTAGTGGCTCCAAGCAAAAAACAACCCGTATAGGTTTTGGGCATTCCTTGATACTCAGAAATTTTTTTGGTCATCTTACCCGTACACAAGATCAACAAACCTGTTGCCAATGGGTCTAATGTGCCTGCATGACCCACTTTGATGTTTTTGAGGTTAAATTTTTTTTTGAGCAACCAGCGCACTTTATTAACCACCTGAAATGAAGTCCAGTTGAGCGGTTTGTCAAAAAGCAAAACCTGCCCCTCTAGTACCGATTCTAGGGTCAGTTTCTTAGACAAATCCATAGGCCAATGCAATCAACCCGACTATAATACAATAGTAGCTGAAATAGATTAATTTACTTTTTTTGACCAAGGCAATCATCCATTGGCAGGCCAATACCCCCGTAATGAATGCAACGACAAAACCCAATCCCAATTGAGTAAAATCGATGGTTAGCGAAGTGGTTTTGAGGTCTAAAATACTTTTGGCCATACTCCCAAAAATCAATGGAATGACCATCAGAAAAGAAAAACGAGCTGCTTCTGAACGGTCAATTTTCAATAAAAGTGCCGTTCCGATGGTAGCGCCACTTCGGGAGAGACCCGGCAAGATGGCTATACATTGTGCAATTCCAACCCAAAAAGCATTTTTGGCAGTAAGTGGTTGCGTTGTTTGTCCTGAGCGATCTGCAAAATATAAAAGGCCCGCCGTGATCCATAAAAGAATACCAACCAGTGTCAAATTGCCTGTAAAAAGTGCTGCTATTTCTTCCTCAAAAAATAAACCTACGGCTGCTGCTGGAAGCATGGAAATCAAAATAAATACGGCAAATTTCCAACTTGCATTATAGGTTGGCTCAAAAAGCCCTTTTATAATAGCAAGGAGGTCTTTTCTAAAAACTACTAGCGTGCTTAGGGCTGTTGCCCCATGAAGGACTATGGTTAGCAGAAGACTTTCTTTGGGGATTGCAGCAGTGCCCATCAATACTTTTGCAATTTCTAAATGGCCGCTCGATGAGATCGGTAAGAATTCAGAAACCCCTTGAACAATCCCGAGGATGATGACTTCCCAGTTGCTCATTTATCCGATTTAGAATCCGCCAAAATAGCGTATATCGCAACTCCAAACCCAGCAAGAACAAGACTTGGCGCGAGACGGATGCGTTGAAAATTAAAAATTTCTGGACTGAACACCAAGGGATCATCACTGCCACCACCAGACATCAAGATAAAGCCTAGGGAGATAATGGCAATGGCAAGAAAAAGAAAGCGATAATTTTTTGTGTCAAATAAAAAGGATTTGCCTGTGGGTTTATTTTGCATTTGTAACATGATTAATATACGGCTTCGGTATTGAGATTCAGATAACGTTGCGTCGCCAAAAAGCTGCTCATAAAAGAGATTCCGACGCCCAATAAAATAATTGCACCAAAGACTAGGGCGGGTTCAATGGGACGATTTAGCAATTCGAGTTCTGGAAACCGCTGGTTAAGTTCCCACAATACGCCAATCAAGAAAAACAAGGCCAATACAGATCCCAAAAGTCCCAAACGAACATAACTTGCCAAAAAAGGACGGCGGATAAATCCTTTGGTGGCGCCTACCAATTGCATGGTTTTGATTACAAATCGTTTGGAATAGATCGATAGTCGAATCGAGCTGTGGATCAATAAGAGCGCAACAAATATAAAGATCAGACTTGCGCCGAGCAGCCAATAACTAATTTTTTGAATGTTTTCGCTGAGCAGCTCCAACAAGGGTTGGTCATAGTACACCGCATCGACAAAATCATATTTGGCATAATCGTTACTCAATTTTTCAATAAAAGAGGGAGAGACATAGCTGGCATTAAAATAGACATCTATCGATGCCAACAACGGGTTGTACCCCAAAAATTCCATAAAGTCTTCGCCTATTTCTAGCGCATGTTGTGCGGCAGCTTCTTCTTTTGTAACAAAATTAACTGCACGCGTTGCAGCCTCTAGTTGAAGGCTTTTTTGCAATTGTTTGATGTCAATATCCCGCGAATCATCCTTCAAAAAAATGGTTAGTGCGATTTGCTCCTTAAAATGATCGGCCACTCTTTTGGAGTTGATCAACAGCAGACCAAGTACTCCTACCAGAAATAAAACCAAAGTGATGCTCATCACCACCGAGGCGTAGGAGCTTAACAACCTTCTTTTTTGGAAATTTTCTTCTGTATTTTGAGCCAAGAGTGATGATTTTGTAATTGTAAAAATAAGAAACCCCAACAAATTGATTTGGAGTGATGGGAAACTTTTTTCCTTTGGAGCAATAAATGTATTTTTACACTCTTAAAAAATAAATGGAGTGAAGTACAATTTCCTGGAGATCGAAAAACGCTGGCAAGACTATTGGGCTGCCAACAATACCTACCAGGCTGCCACAAACAGCGACAAACCCAAATATTATGTGTTGGATATGTTTCCTTATCCTTCGGGAGCTGGATTGCACGTAGGTCATCCACTGGGATATATTGCCACGGACATTTATGCCCGTTTTAAACGGCACCAGGGATATAACGTATTACACCCACAGGGGTATGATTCTTTTGGCTTGCCCGCAGAACAATATGCTATTCAAACCGGGCAGCACCCCGCCATAACCACAGAAAACAATATCAAAAGATACCGCGAGCAATTGGATCGTATGGGTTTTTCTTTTGATTGGAGTCGTGAAGTGCGTACTTCTGACCCTAGTTTTTATAAATGGACGCAGTGGATTTTCTTACTGCTTTTTGATTCTTATTATTGTCAAAATGAAGATCGCGCACAACCCATTTCTAAACTGGTCAAAATATTTGAAAATGCAGGCAATCTTCAAGTTCTTGCAATTTGTGATGCCGACACGCCAAAGTTTTCGGCAGACCAATGGTGTGCTATGAAAGCAGACCAACAAGCAAAAATTTTGTTGCACTATCGCTTGGCCTATCTCGCCGAAACGGAGGTAAATTGGTGCCCTGCTTTAGGAACGGTTTTGGCCAATGATGAAATCGTCAATGGCGTTTCTGAACGCGGTGGACATCCGGTTACTAAAAAGAAAATGAAACAATGGAGCATGCGTATCGGAGCCTATGCAGAACGCTTACTTCAAGGTTTAGAAAAAATCGATTGGCCCGAATCACTCAAGGAGATGCAGCGCAATTGGATCGGAAAATCGGTAGGGGCCTCTGTTCAGTTTGAGGTGGCCGATCATGATGAAACCATCACTGTTTTTACCACAAGACCGGACACCCTGTTTGGTGTGACATTTATGACGCTTGCGCCAGAGCTTGATTTGGTTTTAAAAATTGCTAGTACCGATCAAAAAGAAGCGGTTGAGGCCTATATTGCTGCAACTGCCCAGCGATCAGAGCGCGATCGTATGGCAGATGTCAAAACCATTAGTGGTGTTTTTACGGGTGCTTATGCCATACATCCGTTTACCCAACAAAAAATACCGATTTGGATTGGTGATTATGTTTTGGCCGGTTATGGAACTGGAGCTGTGATGGCCGTACCTTGTGGGGATCAAAGAGATTATGACTTTGCGAAGCATTTCAACATCCCTATTGTAAATATCTTTGACGGGGCCGATATTTCTGAAGCAGCCTTTTCAGATAAAAGCGGCGTAAAGCTCATGGATTCTGATTTTTTAGATGGCTTGGATTATAAGCAAGCCGTAAAAAAAGTCATCGAAGTTTTAGAAGCTCAAAATCGAGGTAGGGGCACGATCAACTACCGCTTGCGAGATGCTATTTTTAGTCGCCAACGTTATTGGGGAGAACCCATTCCTGTCTACTATAAGGACGGACTTCCTCAACCCTTGGCATTGGAAGACCTTCCTTTGATTTTACCCGAGGTAGAAAATTATTTGCCAACTTCGGAAGGGGCCCCACCTCTAGGCAATGCAACCGATTGGGCTTGGGATACCCAACAACATAAAGTGGTGTCAAATGATCAAATCGACCACCAAACCGTATTTCCTTTAGAACTCAATACCATGCCAGGTTGGGCGGGAAGCTCTTGGTATTTTAACCGCTATATGGACGCGCAAAATAGCGATGCGTTTGTAAGCAAATCAGCCTTATCGTATTGGAGCGAAGTTGACCTGTATCTCGGAGGTAGTGAACATGCCACTGGGCATTTGCTCTACTCACGGTTTTGGCAAAAATTTCTGTATGATTACGAGTTGGTCCCTGTCGATGAATATGCCAAAAAACTCATCAATCAAGGGATGATTTTGGGAACCTCAGCAGTGGCATACCGCGAGCATGGGACCCAAAATTATATATCAAAAAATAAAATCGAAGGGCGTGCAGTCGAACCGATTCGTGTCGATGTAAGCCTGGTCGATGCCTCCGATCAATTGGATATTGAGGGACTCAAAAAATGGCAGCCCCAATTTGCATCCGCTACATTTGAGCTCGAGGCAAATGCATTTATTGTTGAGCGGGAGGTAGAAAAAATGTCTAAATCCAAGTACAATGTGGTCAACCCCGACCAAATTTGCGAAACTTATGGAGCCGATACCTTACGGATGTATGAAATGTTTTTGGGTCCAATAGAACAAGCCAAACCTTGGAACACAGCTGGAATTTCTGGAGTACATTCTTTTTTAAAGAAATTTTGGCGCCTTTTTCATGCAGACAACAAATTGCTAGTTAACGATCAACCAGCAGCTGCAGAAGACCTCAAAATTGCACACCAAACCATCAAAAAGGTTACAGAGGATATTTCTGCTTTTTCATTCAACACCTGTGTCAGTTCTTTTATGATTTGTGTCAATCAGCTTACAAGCGCCAAATGCCACAGTCGTGAGGTATTGGAGCCTTTGGTTGTTTTGTTAGCACCATTTGCACCGCATATTGCCGAAGAATTATGGCAAGCATTGGGGCATAAAACTTCGGTTACTCAAGCGTCCTATCCCAAATATAATCCGGATTATTTGGTAGAATCTACCAAAGAATATCCGGTATCATTTAATGGGAAAATGCGGTTTAAGGCAGCCTTTCCATTGGCAATGAATCAAGAACAAATCACCGCGCTAATTCTCGAAAACGAACAGACCCAAAAATACCTTGAGGGCAAAGCTCCCAAAAAAGTAATCGTGGTTCCTGGTAAAATCATCAATATTGTTAGCTAATATGACCGCCTGGCAAATAGAAATTATCGGTTTGATTGCAGCCGCCTTGACCACACTTTCGTTTATCCCGCAAGCTCTAAAAATTTGGCGAAGTAAAAATGCTTCCTCTGTATCCTTGACAATGTATTTAGTCATGTTTATAGGGGTATTGCTTTGGTTGACCTATGGAATTTTACTCGATCGATTGGCGATTATTTTGGCCAATGGATTTACGGCATGTCTGCAATTGATGATTATAATTTTGAAGCTAAAACACCGTTAAAATCCCTATTGCGGTATTTGCGAATTTGTTAATTTTGAAATAAAAAAATATGTATTACCTACTTATCATTCTAATATCGATCGCCAGTATGGCGGTAAGCAGCCAGCTAAAAAGAAAATTCAAAAAGTACTCACAATCCAGACTCCAAAATGGGATGAATGGTAAAGAAATTGCAGAGCAGATGCTTGCCGACCATGGTATCCGTGGCGTTAAGGTGGTTTCAACTCCTGGGATGCTAACCGATCATTACAATCCCAAAACCAAAACCGTTAATCTAAGTGAAGCGGTTTACTCAGAACGAAATGCCGCCGCCGCTGCAGTTGCTGCGCACGAGTGTGGACATGCTGTACAGCATGCACAGGGTTATGAGTGGTTGACCATGCGCTCTACCTTGGTTCCTATGGTTAGTGTGGCTTCTAACCTTTCTGTGTGGGTCATCTTTGGCGGTTTGGTGTTGATGCAAACCATGCCTATGGGTCAAACCATAGCAGTTATTGGAGTCATTTTGTTTGGAATGGGAACCCTGTTTAGCTTCATCACACTTCCCGTTGAGTACGATGCGAGTAACCGTGCATTGGCGTGGTTGCAGCGCAAAAATATGGTAACACAACAAGAATATGACGGGGCTAAAGATGCACTCAAATGGGCCGCTAGAACCTACGTTGTTGCTGCTTTGGGTTCTTTAGCAACACTAATCTATTTTGCGCTACGAGTTGGGGGGTCTTCTCGCGATTGATTATAGACCGATCTGACGATCGATTTGTTGGTCCAAAGAAATAAACGTTTCCGTTCTTGAAATTCCATCAATGGTCTGGATCTCTTTGTTAAGTAGTTCCATTAGATGGGCGTTATCCCGGCATAATATTTTGATAAAAACGCTCCAATTGCCCGTGGTGTAGTGGCATTCGATTACCTCAGGAATGTTTTTTAAGAGCTTTACGGCTTCGGGGTTGCGCATGGCTTTATCGAGGAAAATTCCAACAAATGCCAATGTTTTGTAACCCAAAACTTTTTCATTGAGCACTACTTGTGATCCTTTGATAACACCTTCACGTTCCAATTTTTTAAGACGTTGATGAATGGCAGTCCCCGAAATACCTACCTGAGATGCTAATAAATTGACGGACTGTCGTGCATTTTGCATTAGTGCACGCAGAATTATTTTGTCGATGCCATCGAGTTGTAACGTGTTTTCAGCGGTATTTGCCATACTTTTTTTTGTAAAAGTAGTTTAATAATTATAGCCTTTAATTTTTTTTATTTAAAATTGACAACTAATTTGCCCATTATACCTATATAAAATGAACAGAAATCGAATAATCATTGGAGCTTTATTAATATTGATTGGGGTTGTTTTAGCTGCTTTTGGAAGTCATGCATTAGCAGATAGGGTCCCGGACAACGTGCAAGCGTCTTTTGACATTGGGGTTCGTTTTTTGATGTATCATGGATTTGCCGCCTTGATATTTGGGAGCGGTTCGCTGCACAATCATGCTGCGGTTAGTGGAAGTTTTAGGATTATTCTAAGTGGAGCAATTCTTTTTAGCGGAAGCATTTTTGCAACGACTTTTTTTAAAATTACAAATACAACGACACCTCCCCTATGGTGGATCACTCCGTTGGGAGGTACGGTAATGATCTTTGGTTGGGCAGTATTTCTTTTTTTATTCGTAAAAAAAAGATGATTATTTGCCGTTTACCTCAGCAATATACTTTTCGATTGCCATCGTCATTGATGGAGTTTCTGGCGATGGTGCTTTGATGTCAATGCGCAATTTGGCTTGATCCGCAGCATTCACGGTACTGTTTCCAAAGACGGCAATCCGAGTGTCATTTTGCTTAAAGTCTGGAAAATTTTTGAACAATGACTCGATGCCAGATGGGCTAAAGAAGACCAAAACGTCATAAGAAACATCTCTAAGGTCTGACAAATCGCTTACTACGGTTTTGTAGAGTTGAGCACGGGTCCAGTCAATACCAATCTTATCCAATGCTTCTGGAATTGAAGGTTTTAGAATGTCAGAGCTGGGAAGTAGAAAACGTTCTTTATTGAACTTTTGAAATACCTGTGCCAAATCTTCAATCTTTCGTTCGCCTACATAAATTTTGCGTTTTCGATAGAGTACATACTTTTGAAGGTAGTAGGCAACGGCCTCAGACTGACAAAAATATTTGGTCGTATCGGGGACTTTATAGCGCATTTCTTCGGTAAGTCTAAAATAATGGTCCACCGCGTTTCTACTGGTCAAAATGATGTTGTCAAACTGGGCAAAATCAACTTTTTGTTGGCGCACTTCTTTGGCGGTCATCCCCTCGACATGGATAAACGGTCTAAAATCAATTTTTACCTTGTGTTTGTCGATTAGGCGTTGGTAGGGTGACTTTTCTGTCGCAGGCTGGGGTTGAGAAACCAATATGGTTTTCACTTTCATAAATTCAAATTTTGGTTCGTTCTCACAAGAGTTGGTAACGTTCTGCTACCCAAATCCAAGGGAGAATTTTGAAGGCACAAAAATACAAAATTATATATATCCAAGATTTAAAATTTGTCACTAATATGGTGCTGTAGGTATAAATTTGAAAAAAAGAATAGATCAAGACCAGTACAGGAAGACCATATTTGATAAGGCTCTGATGGTCTATTGGACTGTAAACATACAGGGTGATAAACAGTAATCCATTTAAAGAAAATTGCCCCTGGAGTGATATGTTTTTAAAGATAATATAACGGGCCACAGACGTTAGATCTGTTAGCCATAGCAGCAATTTGAGGATCAAATAGCGCACCGCAATAATTGTTGCGAGCACAAAAATCAATCCGAAATAGTTTTGCCAAGTGTTGGTAAGTTTTTCAACATAAACAAAGCCAAAAAAAATCAAAAAGCTGCTGCTGATAAGGCTAAGAAAAAGCAACACAAATTGAAATATATCAAGTTGGCTGGTCTCCCGATCATTACTGTAGATTCTTAGGTAAGTGTCAAACTCAAAAAAGCGAATAAAAAATTTACTTTCAAAAGGGTACAACCGATAGGTTTGAACCAAAACAATCAAGGTCAAAAACAAAACAACGGTTATCCAATTGTTACTAACGGTATCGAGCTGTTGCCACATCAATCTGGAATATGCGGGTTATCGATTAGAAATCGTATCAAAGATACTAAGGTTTTGTATTTTTGGGGCACATGCAAGAAATCTTAATTATTGTACCAACCTTCAACGAAGTAGAAAATATTGGTTCGTTGTTACGCCGCATTTTTGCCATCAATATGCCTTTGGCGGTTTTGGTAGTGGACGACCAGTCTCCTGACGGAACAGCCCAGTTGGTCAAAGCGATGATGCCCGAATTTGATGGACGCTTATTTATCGAAGAGCGCACCCAAAAACAAGGACTTGGCAAAGCCTACATTCATGGATTTTTATGGGCCCGAAGAAGGCATTTTAAATATATTTTTGAAATGGATGCCGATTTTTCTCATGATCCAGATATGCTCCCCACGTTATTTAAAATTCTTAGCGATGGCGCTGATGTGGTGATAGGCTCTCGGTATTGCGATGGAATCAATGTAGTCAATTGGCCCTTGTCAAGAATTTTTCTGTCCTATTTTGCGTCGCTATACGTCAGAATCCTCACCGGAATGCCCGTTAAAGACCCCACTGCTGGATATGTGGGTTATCGCGCTTCGGTTTTGGATCAGATAGGTTTAGAAAAAATTCGATTTGTAGGCTATGCTTTTCAAATCGAAATGAAGTACAAAGCATGGAAAAAAGGGGCTAAACTTGTTGAGCACCCAATTATTTTTAAAAATAGAGAAAAAGGGGTTTCTAAAATGAATGGCTCCATTATTTGGGAAGCCCTGTTTGGAGTATTATTTTTACGATTGCAATTCCTTTTTAAAACAAAATCATGACCACAATTCTCATACAAAATGCTACAATCATTAATGAAGGAATTGCACGGGTTGCGGATTTGCGAGTTCGAGGCGCATACATAGACGCGATCGCTCCAATACTATCGCCATTGCCCAACGAAGAATGTATCGATGCCACCGGGCAATTTTTATTGCCGGGTTTGATTGACGATCAGGTGCATTTTAGAGAGCCTGGACTAACACACAAAGCATGCATCGCCTCAGAATCCCAAGCCGCAGTTGCGGGAGGTATTACCTCTTTTATAGAAATGCCCAATACCCAACCCCAGACAACAACATTTGAGGCCTATCAAGACAAATTGGACCGTGCTGCAGCAAGCGCTGCCGCCAATTATTCGTTTATGTTTGGTGGTACTAATGACAATCTAGAACTGCTCAAAAAACTTGATAAAACAAAAGTTGCAGGAATCAAATTGTTTTTGGGTTCGTCGACAGGCAATATGCTCGTCGATGATCATGAAGTACTGCGTCAGATTTTCTCCAACACGGACATGGTTATTGCTGCCCATTGCGAAGACGAGCAAACCATACGCGACAATTTGGCCAAGCACAAAGCGATCTTTGGAGCGGCGATTCCGATCGAAAAACATCCTGTGATCCGTAGTGAAGAGGCGTGTTATATTTCTTCTTCTCAAGCCATCAGGTTGGCAGAAGAAACAGGTGCACGATTGCATGTTTTTCATGTTTCTACAGCAAAAGAAACCACCTTGTTTAGAAACGACATTCCGTTGAGGGATAAAAAAATTACGGCGGAGGTATGTACCCATCATTTATGGTTTTCTGAAGACGATTATGCCGAAAAAGGGACGCTAATAAAATGGAACCCAGCAGTTAAAAAAGCCAGTGATCGGGAGGCTTTATGGGCTGCACTCAATGACGACCGTTTGGACGTTTTGGCAACTGATCATGCCCCCCATACATGGGAAGAAAAACAACAACCGTACACTCAAGCTCCTTCTGGAGGACCGCTAGTGCAACATGCTTTGCCCGCTTTATTGACTGCAGTCAATAAAGGCAAAATCTCCCTCGAAAAAGTCGTCGAAAAAGCCTGCCATAATCCGGCCATACTTTTTGATATCGAAAAAAGAGGATTTGTCAAAGAAGGGTTTTTTGCCGATTTGGTTTTGGTAGATTTAAATCAATCCTTCGAAGTAAAAAAGAAGGATTTGCTCTATCAATGTCAATGGTCTCCTTTTGAAGGCACCCAATTTAGCGGTAGCGTATTAACTACGTTTGTCAACGGAAAAAAGGTTTTCAACCAAGGAAAAATTATCGAAAAGCACGCAGGTATGCAACTAACTTTTACAAGGTGAGAAAACAAATTTTATTACCCATCGCCCTTTTGCAACTACTAATTTTCAATGCATGTGAAAATCACGGTATTGAAAAGCCAGATCAATTAATTTCTGAAAAAAAGATGGAAAAAATTTTGTTGGATGTAGTGATAATGAAATCTGCAAAGAGCAACAATAGAGGACAGCTAAATAGCGACACCCTTTTTGGCGATCAGTACCTCTACAAAAAATACAACATCACAGCAGATCAATTGCAAGAAAGCGAGATTTATTATTCTAAAATTCCAAAAATATACACCCGTATGCATCGCAATGTTTTGACACGATTGGAGCAAATCAGCGACAGTCTAGAACGGGTAATAAAACTAGAAAAAGACGCCCAAATGGAAAAAAAGGGGGTCCGTTAACGCCTGCTAGGGTTTTACCAACACAGTATCGATAGAAGCGTATTCGAAATTGGGTAGGTCTGTTTTGATTTTTTGACCATCATATTGATGGTTTTCATAGAGCAAGTTTACCAATCCGCGCGAGAGCGTTTTGCGCTTCAGTTTGAGATTGGCCAAAAAGGCGTCCATGGCCCATAAGGTGCTCAAAATGGATTTTTGAATCAATCTTCCCGAGTTGTTTATTTTATTGGCTTTGGCCAAGCGTTCAAAGAATTCTTTATACGAGATATTTTCGGAAACCAACACATAACTTTCATTTTTAATTGAACTTTCCATAAGCATTCGCAACGCTTTTACAACGTCTGCATTGGTGACAAATCCTGTAATGCCTTTGGTGTAGTAGTAGCTTTTCTTTTGGATATAATCAAAAGCTTTTTTGATGGGTCCTGTACGGTGGTTGTAGCCCAAAATAACACCTGGATGTACGATAATAACATCCAATCCTTCTTGAGCTCCCCTCCAAACTTCAAGTGTGCTTTGGTATTTAGAATAGTTGTAGGCAGCTTGTGGAGCATCGTTGCTCCATAGTGTTTCTTCATTGATGGTCCCAGAAGAAGTCTCCTTTCCCAAGGCGGCAATTGAGCTTACAAAAGCCAATTTTTTTATCCGATACTTGAGGCAAAGATTTACGACATTAGCAGTGCCTGTGACATTGGTCAAAATCATTTTTGCGGCGTTTTGATCGGTCAATTCTACTTGAGCTGCACAATGATATACATGGGTCGCTTTTTCAAAAGCGGTTTCTAAGGCCCCAAGGTCTGTCAGGGAGGCGTGCACCCATTGTATGTTTTCAAAAACCGCAGATTGACTGGTGTACTTTTTGGCCCAAGCGTTGAGCAGTTGATTTTTACGATAGTCACTACGATAGAGTGCAATTACTTTTTGATCATCAAAACACAATTGTTCTAGCAAAAGCCCTCCTACCAATCCCGTGGCTCCGGTAATTAAAATCATAGATCAAAAGTACTCTTTTTTAAAGGGTGTTTTTTGTTTTCAATCATAAATCTATCTTTGCACTTCAAGATAGCAATTATGCCAAAAAATTTTGTAGCCGAACTTCGCTGGCGCGGAATGTTACATGATATCATGCCCGATACAGAAACGTATCTCGAGCAAAATGCAACTACGGGATATATTGGGTTTGATCCTACCGCAGACTCCTTACACATAGGAAGTTTGGTACAGATCATGATTTTGATGCATTTTCAACGTGCTGGCCATCGGCCGATTGCCCTTGTAGGAGGTGCAACCGGAATGATTGGTGACCCCTCAGGCAAGTCCGATGAGCGCAATCTTTTGGATGCCATAACCTTAGAAAAAAACATCCAAGGAATTAAAAGTCAACTAGGTCGGTTTTTAGATTTTGATACAAAAGACGATCATGCTGCCTTGTTGGTCAATAATTATGATTGGATGAAATCCTACACCTTGATCGATTTTTCGCGTGATATTGGCAAGCACCTGACGGTCAACTACATGATGTCAAAAGACTCCGTAAAAAAACGTTTGGGGAGCGATGCCAAGGTGGGGATGTCTTTTACAGAATTTACCTATCAATTGCTCCAGGGATATGATTTTTTGTACCTCTACGAAAACATGGATTGTAAAGTCCAAATGGGCGGCAGCGATCAGTGGGGCAATATCACTACCGGCACCGAACTGATACGAAGAAAAGTATCTGGAAAAGCCTTTGCAATCACCTGTCCTTTGATTACCAAAGCCGATGGGACAAAGTTTGGTAAAACAGAAGGGGGCAATGTTTGGTTGGACAAAGACCGGACCTCTCCCTATAAATTTTATCAGTATTGGCTCAACACTTCGGACGAAGACGCCATCAATTACATCAAAATTTTTACTTTTTTAGACCGTCCTGTGATAGAGCAGTTGATAGAAGAACACCTTGCAGCGCCACACCAACGGATTTTACAAAAAAAATTAGCCGAAGAAGTAACCCTATTGGTACACGGTGAAGAAGAATACCAAAAGGCCATTCAGGCCTCTCAAATTTTGTTTGGCAAATCGACTGCTGATGGGCTAAAAGCTTTGGATGGAAAAACGTTTCTAGAAGTTTTTGAAGGCGTGCCACAGGCGCAAATCAACGCTGAGGCATTTGCCAAAGGAATGGATATGATCGCTGCGCTCGCAGGGGAAACCCAATTTCTAAATTCTAACGGGGAAGCCCGTAGGGCATTGAAAGAACAATCAATCTCTGTCAACAAACAAAAGGTGGATGAAAATTATATCTTGTCCAAAGAAGATTTAATCGGAGGGCAATACATTCTTTTGCAACGCGGAAAGAAAAACTATTTTATTCTTCAGATCGTCAGCTAAACCACCATCAAGTTGCAGCCCCGTATTTCTGCAGCATCAAACCGACCCAAAACTTCAAACTTCCCCGAAGCAGAAACGCGTCCTAGATCTTCGGTAGCGATAAAAGCACAACTGTCTTGATTGGCCAAATCGATGATGTTGAGCCCTCCAATTTGACCCTGAGCAATTAGACTCAAGGGGTCCGAAGGGTCTCTAGCCAATACCTGCATCCAAGGCGGGGTTTCAAATTGGCCCTCTTTGCATGCATAGGCCTGAGAAAGCAATTCGGTCATGCCGTATTCAGAATGTATACATGCTTGTCCAAACCCTTCTTTCAGGTGTTGGTGTAAGGCTTCACGCAGCAATTCTTTTCTTCGCCCTTTCATACCGCCTGTTTCCATAACCATAGTGTGTTTTAGTTGTTGGGGATATTGTTCTGCAAAATCCAATAGCGCAAAACTCACGCCAATGAGCAATGTGGGTTGTTTTTGCTTTTCTAACAGCGCCAATTGATTGGCCAAGGCGGCATAATCGTTGAGGTAAAATCCACTGAGTGGATGCATAGAATTTTTGATCCAGTCTTGAACCATATAGATCAATGAAGACCCAGATCTTTCCAGATACGATGGTAGGAGTGCCAAAACGGCATACTTATTTATTGCACCATAAAAACGTTCAAAACCCCATCTGAAACTGGCCTCATAAAGTGCCAAATTGGGAACATAGTGCTTTGAGATACTGCTGCCTGTGGTTCCGCTTGAGGTAAAATAAAAGTCAGTGTATTTGGTGGTCTGTACTTTGTGGGTTTTAAAAAAAGATATGGGAAGAAATGGCAAATCTGCAATCCGTTGCACCCGATCAGGGTCTTTATGAATCAGGTCGCAGTAGGATCTGTACACGGAATTGTTTTCGTATTGGTTTCTAAAAGTTGTCCAAACGTGTTTTTCAAAATTTGATTCGGAAATGCCTTTTAAAAACTCAAGTGATTGCTGCCCATTCATACCCCAAAATTACCAAAATCTATCATTAATGCTAATGAACCACCAAGCGTTTTAGACCGGTTTTTTCATCTTGAATAATTTTTAAAAAATAAATCCCTGTTTTAAGAACACGGAGATTGATCATGGTTTCTTGTGTTATGATCTGATGTACCAAATTGCCCATGATATCATACACAAAAATTGCCTTGGGGCCCGTCGCATCACTTTTGATGGTTAGAATACCAGATCTCAAGGGATTGGGAAATATCTCGAAAACCAACTCGTTTCTTTGACTATTGACCTCCGTTTGCAGGGTTTGGCCATACGAACAAATGCTGATGAAAAAAAGCAGAACGGCGAGTGTCAGATAATGTTTTGACATTGTTGCAAATTTGGGACGGTTTAAAATTACAAAAAATATCACGGTTTATAAAACGCTGCGCTGTTAACGATATATTAACTTAAATTTGTAAGAGATTCCTAATTTAGGTGCAAAATTTCCATAAAATGAAGAAAAGTGAAATAAAAATCTTACTCGTGGACGATGAGCCCGATATTTTGGAAATTATTGGTGTCAACCTTGAGAGCGAGGGCTATCAGGTTTTTAAGGCAAAGGACGGCCATGAAGCCGTAAAAAAGGCAGAAAAAATCCAACCCCACCTAATAATTATGGATGTAATGATGCCCAATATGGATGGAATCGAAGCCTGTGAACGAATCCGAAAAAATGAAAATTTGCAACAAACGGTGATTATGTTTTTAAGTGCTCGTGGCGAAGATTTTTCGTACGTAGCAGCATTTGATGCCGGTGCCGATGATTATGTTACCAAGCCCATAAAACCCAAAGTATTAGTCTCTAAAGTCAAAGGACTTTTGAGGAGGTTTAAAAAATCCGATTCTCAAGATCTGATTATTCAAATAGGAGATCTAATCATTAATAAAGAAGAGTATAAAGTAACCAAAGGTCAATTTGAATTTACGCTACCTCGAAAAGAATTCGAACTATTGTTTTTGCTGGCATCAAAACCCGAGAAGGTTATAAAACGTGATAAAATCATGGAAAAAGTATGGGGCAGCGATGTCGTGGTAGGCGATCGAACCATCGATGTCCATATCCGCAAACTGAGAGAAAAAGTTGGTGACCAATACTTTAAAACCGTAAAAGGCGTAGGGTATAAATTTGTAACAATAGACTGATAGATTGCGTAACACCAATAATTTTAGACTTTCCTTTCTCATTGCTAATTTGTTTTTGCTTTTTAGTGCATTCCTATTTTTGGTACTTCACCTAATTGATGCTGACACATTTATGTTGTCGGGCTCATTTATTGGTTTTTTTTTAGTTTTTCAATACCTGTTTATTTTTTTGCTGGTGTATTATCGTGTCGAAAAATTTGTGCAAAAAAAAGTCACTCAAATATATACCGATCTTGCCCCGTCGGATCAGACTACAAAATCACAAATTATCAAAACCGATATGGAAGCTTTGTCAAAGAGCTTGAAAAAATTTGCCTCTGATCGAAAACTCGAAATCGAATTGCTCAAGGACCAAGAAAATTACCGAAAGGAATTTATTGGCAATATTTCCCACGAATTAAAAACCCCTTTATTTACCATACAAGGGTACATTCTAACCCTTTTGGAAGGCACCGTCAAAGACAAAAAGACAAGACAAAAATATCTTAAAAGGACTTCAAAAGGGGTTGATCGATTGATCTACATCATTCGTGATTTGGATTTGATTACCCAATTTGAGTCCGGTGTCAAAACTATAGATCGAAAAGCCTTTGATATCATTTCGATCATCAATACGGTTTTTGAGCTACTCGAAATTCAAGCTGTAAAAAGCAAAATTTCCTTAGAATTGGACCGCGAATACAAGCAACCTATATGGGTTTATGCCGATGCACAACGAATCTCACAAGTATTGACCAATTTGCTCACCAACTCGCTCAAATATGGAGTAGAACATGGCACCACAGAGGTAAGTATAAAGAACCTTACCGAGGATAAAATTCTTGTACGGGTTACCGACAATGGTGAAGGGATCGAAAAAGACCACCTTCCCCGCCTTTTTGAACGTTTTTATCGTGTGGACAAGTCAGGAAGCCGTTTTCAAGGCGGTTCGGGGCTGGGGCTGGCTATCGTCAAACATATAATAGAAGCCCATCAAGAAAAAATATTTATCGAAAGTACCCCCGGTGTAGGTTCAGAATTTTCGTTTACTTTACAACGGGCAACCCAAAAACAAATCGAAGCTCAAGAAATCGAACGCTAACCGTGGGAAGTAAAAACAAACTCAAACGTTTTAAGGAAAACGAAACATTTCCAAATGTCCTGCAACCCCAACGTGCAATTTTGGAAAAAGATCAATTTGCACAAAAAGGGAAATGGGCCGAATATTTTAAGAATCAACAACCGATCGTAATAGAACTGGGCTGTGGAAAAGGGGAGTACACCGTATATCTGGCTCAAAAATATCCGCAATTCAATTTTATAGGGATCGACATAAAAGGCGCTCGATTTTGGCGCGGAGCCAAAACAGCACTCGAGACCAAACAAGCAAATGTAGCCTTTGTACGTGCACAAATCGAGTTGGTTGATCGCCTTTTTGCGCAAGATGAAGTGCAAGAGATTTGGATCACTTTTCCCGATCCACAAATCAAGTTTAAGCGCACCAAACACCGGTTACTAAATCCCACATTTTTAGACACCTACAACAAAATACTAAAAAAAGAAGGCGTCATTCACCTCAAAACCGATAGTGAATTTTTGCACGGATATACTTTGGGGTTGTTGCAACAATCACCCTCAGAAATTCTATATGCACACCATGATATTTACAATAATGCACACGCCCCCGAAGAAGCCATTGCCGTGCAAACTTTTTATGAAAAGCAGTTTTTAGCACAAGGCAAAGCCATTACGTACCTCAAGTTCAGATGGAAGCCCCATGTCTAGCAAGGTTCATTTTTTTGAAACAGTATATGGTGTAGTTTCTCAAATACCCATCGGACGGGTTACCTCTTACGGAGCAATAGCACGCTATATTGGCGCTCCACAAAGCGCACGAATGGTCGGTTATGCGATGAATGCTGCCCACAATAGGCCAGATGTTCCTGCCCAAAGGGTGGTTAATAGAAAGGGACTGTTGACAGGCAAACATCATTTTCCGGGCACACATCTGATGCAGCAATTATTAGAAAACGAAGGCCATCGAATTGTTGACGATCAGGTACAGAATTTTGAAACTGTTTTTTGGGATCCCGCACTAGAGCTTCCCCCGTTTGAAATCGAGCTATAACTTTTTTATCTGCAGCCCTTACAGTATATTTGCTCGGAGAATTGGACCCAGCATATGAGTGTTAATAAACAAAAGATACAGGACGCACTAACCCAAATTACCCTTCCTGGAGGGGGTCAAAATTTGGTAGAAAGTGGCGCGCTACAAAACATTCTGGTGTTCGAAGATCAGGTAGACATAGACCTACAGCTTCAAAACCCTACCTTGCAAGCTCGAAAAAAATTAGAAACCGAAGTCGTAAAAGCGATTACCTCTCGGGTGTCAGAAGCCCTTAAGGTAAAAGTGAACATTAGAGTGACTTCTCCCCCAAAGCAAGAACAAATCAAAGGAAATCCAATCCCGGGCATCGATAATATTATTGCCATAGCTTCTGGAAAAGGAGGCGTCGGAAAATCTACGGTAACAAGTAATTTGGCGATCTCCTTGGCTCAAAAGGGATGTAAGGTCGGAATTCTAGATGCAGATATTTATGGACCCTCGATTCCTATAATGTTTGATATGGAAGGCGCACGACCATTATCCGTCAATGTCGATGGCAAATCAAAGATGGAACCTATCGAAAATTATGGTGTTAAAGTATTGTCGATAGGATTTTTCACTCAAAAGGATCAAGCCGTTATTTGGAGGGGGCCCATGGCAGCAAAAGCACTCAACCAACTCATCTTTGATGCAGCCTGGGGAGAACTGGATTTTTTACTTATAGATTTACCACCGGGCACGGGAGATATTCATCTTAGCATTGTGCAAGCCCTACCTATCAATGGTGCTGTAGTGGTCAGCACTCCGCAGAATATAGCCCTTGCCGATGCCCGAAAAGGAATTGCAATGTTCCAACAAGAAAGCATCAACGTCCCTGTTTTAGGTATCGTAGAAAACATGGCCTATTTTACGCCAGAAGAGTTGCCCAACAACCGCTATTATATCTTTGGAAAACAAGGCGCAGAACATTTGGCAGCAGATAAAAAAGTTCCTTTTTTGGGTGCTTTACCTTTAGTGCAAAGCGTGCGCGAAGCAGCCGATATTGGGCGGCCCGCTGCCTTACAAGATGGCAGTCCGTTGCGTAAAGCTTTTGATCAAGTAGCCGAAAATGCCGTTGCACAACTCATTGCCCGAAATACACACCTGCCTCCCACTAAGGCGGTTGCCATAACCAATATGGTCGGTTGTGCGGCCGTAAACGTATAGCTTATGAAAAATGATGCGTTAAGAGAAAAAGTCCTTTTGGCACTCGATGAAATCCGTCCTTTTCTTGCTTCTGACGGAGGAGATATCTCCTTGGTTGCAATAGAAAATGACCATACGGTAAAGGTGCAATTACATGGGGCTTGTGTCTCCTGTTCGGTCAATCAAATGACACTCAAATCGGGTGTCGAAATGACCATAAAAAAATATGCACCACAGATAGAACAGGTGATCAATGTAGAACCGACAATCTAATAATGATAAAAACCGATATTCTTATCATTGGTGCCGGTCCAACGGGCCTTTTTGCAGTCTTTGAAGCAGGATTGCTAAAATTGCGATGTCATCTCATTGATTCACTACCACAACCTGGAGGTCAATGTGCAGAAATTTATCCCAAAAAGCCCATTTATGACATCCCATCTCATCCCGAAATTCTGGCTGGTGATTTGGTGTCCAATTTGATGCAACAAATCGCACCATTCGAACCCGGTTTTACCTTGGGCGAACAGGCCGAAACCATCGAAAAAACCCCCGAAGGAACATTTATCGTTACCACGGATAAAGGTACAAAACATCAAGCCCCTGTGATCGCTATTGCTGGAGGTTTGGGCACGTTTACACCCAGAAAACCCGAATTGGAAAATCTAGCAAATTTTGAAAATAAGGGAGTTGATTACATCATAAAGGAGCCCGAAAAATACCGAAACAAAAAGGTGCTTATTGCTGGTGGTGGTGATTCTGCCTTAGACTGGACCATTTTCTTGGCTGAAGTAGCCAACTCAATTACATTGGTGCACCGACGTTCTGAGTTTAGGGGCGCTTTAGATTCGGTAGAAAAAATACAAGCCCTCAAGGATCAGGGTAAAATCAACCTCATTACTCCGGCAGAAGTAACGGACCTACAGGGCAATAACCATTTAGAAAACGTGACGGTCAATTGTGAGGGCATCGACCAGCAGATTGCAACCGACTATTTCATCCCCCTATTTGGCTTAACCCCAAAGCTTGGACCTATTGCCAACTGGGGACTAGAACTTGAAAAAAATGCCATTAAAGTAGATAACAGTCTGGACTATCAAACCAATATCCCAGGCATCTATGCCATTGGCGACGTCAATACCTATCCAGGAAAACTCAAACTCATCCTTTGTGGTTTTCATGAGGCCACCTTGATGTGCCAAAGTGCCTACCAACGAATTTATCCTAATAAGCGCAACATCCTAAAATACACCACAGTAAGTGGTATTCAAGGATTTGATGGTTCTGTAAAAGAAGCACCAAAATCCATTATCAAGAAAATTGTTTGATGGAAAATGAGATCACATTTCAGGTTATCGACCGCGAAGGACAAACCCATACTATCGACGCCCCTACAGATATGGCACTCAGTGTCATGGAAATTTGTCGTGCTTCAGATCTGCCCATAGAAGGTACATGTGGCGGTATGGCCTTATGTGCATCTTGTCATTGCTATATCAATTCGGACCATCAATTGCCTCCCAAAACCCCAGACGAAGAAGCCATGCTCGCCGAGGCAATGTATGTGAAAAGTACGAGTAGGCTAACTTGTCAGATTCCCATCACTCAAGATTTACAGGGATTATCCATTACCATTGCTCCTGAGTCCTAGACTTTTTACGAAAATGATTTCGTTATTTTTTAATTGACATTTTTAGGACAAGTGTTTTCAAAAACATCATTCTTAGTATCTTCATTCTAAGGAACAAAATGAAACCAACCGCAGCAATATTTGATCTTGACGGGGTGATTGTGGACACTGCACGTTTTCACTACTTGGCGTGGAAGAAAGTTGCTACCGCACTTGGGTTTGATCTTACCCACGCTCAAAATGAAGCGCTCAAAGGCGTGAGTCGCGTTGATTCACTTCAAAAGATTGTGACTTGGAGTGGTACACAAATTACGCAAGCGCAATTTGATCGCTTTTTAGTTGAAAAAAACAACGATTATCTCCACTACATTGAGGCACTCACACCCGAAGATGCACTGCCAGGAGTCCGTTGGGCATTGGAGGAATTGCAATCAGCAGGAATCCGCATCGCTTTGGGATCTGCAAGCAAAAATGCCCGAAAAATTCTCGATCAGTTGGTCCTCACCCAATACTTTGATACCATTGTTGATGGCAACGATACACAGGCCAGCAAGCCCAATCCAGAAGTGTTTCTAAAAGGAGCGGCTGCATTGCAGGTGGACCCACAAAATTGCGTCGTTTTTGAAGACGCCCAAGCCGGTATTGAAGCCGCCATTGCGGCAATGATGAAACCGATAGGTATTGGAGATGCAACGGTGTTGGATCGAGCTGCTCATTGTATCCCTGGGTTTTCATCACTAACAGCTGTACAACTTTTAAATTTTTTCAACAAAGAATGACTAACCGCTATCTAACGGTCGATCCTTGGAAAATCATCGAGGAACACTACGATCCCAAACATGTAAAAGCTTCTGAAAGTATTTTTAGTTTAGGAAATGGGGCCATGGGCCAACGTGCCAATTTTGAAGAGCATTATAGCGGCCCCACTTTTCAAGGGAGTTATGTGGCTGGAGTCTATTATCCGGATAAAACCCGTGTGGGGTGGTGGAAAAATGGATATCCAAAATATTTTGCCAAAGTTCTAAATGCACCCAATTGGATTGGCATAGATATAGCGGTCAATGGCCAAAGACTCGATCTCAACAAACAAAACGTTTTGAGTTTTAAACGGGTTTTGAATATGAAAACTGGGATCTATACCCGAACAGCAACCGTTGCTTTCGAAGATGGTACTCAAATTGCCATTGAGGTAGAACGTTTTCTTATGATGGGCAAGCGCGAGGCAGGTGCTATCAAATACGCAATCACTCCAATAAATGGTAAGGTATCTCTGCAATGGATGCCCTATGTAGACGGCAATGTAACCAACGAAGACTCCAATTGGGACGACCCTTTTTGGAAGCATATGAATCATAAAATGCTCGGTGCCTTTGCAGCTTTGAAATCCCAAACCTTCAAGTCTGCATTTGAAATTGTGACCTACATGCAGACCCAATTATTGCTCAATGACAAGCCGATAAAGCAACAGCTACAAAACACGAAAAAAGCGTCTTGCCTAACACAGTCCTACACACTGGAGTGCGGTCAAAATGAAACGGCAACCTTAATTAAATTTGGAGGTTATCTGAGTGATCAGTATTACGCTAAAGACGCTTTGCTCGAAGAATCCGAAAAAATTGCTCAAAAACTGACGGCAAAAGGTTGGGATGTACTACGCCGGGAACAAGAAATGGCCTGGGATATGCTGTGGCAAACCTCTGATATCGAAATTGAAGGGGATCAAGCGGCTCAACAAGCCATCCGATTTAACATTTTTCAACTCAATCAAACCTATTCGGGAGAAGACCCGAGACTCAATATTGGACCCAAAGGATTTACAGGAGAAAAATATGGAGGGAGTACCTATTGGGATACAGAGGCCTATTGTTTGCCATTTTATATGGCTACAAAGTCATCGGATGTTGCACGAAACCTTCTCAAGTATCGTTACAATCACCTCCAGGCTGCACAGCAAAATGCAGCGATGCTTGGATTTACCAATGGTGCTGCACTCTATCCAATGGTTACTATGAATGGTGAGGAGTGTCACAATGAATGGGAAATCACCTTTGAAGAAATCCACCGCAATGGGGCAATTGCCTTTGCTATCTATAATTACGTAAGGTTTACCAAAGACACTACCTACATCCCTGAAATGGGTCTCGAGGTTTTGATAGGCATTGCTCGTTTTTGGGCACAGCGGGTCAGTTATTCTGAGCGGTTGCAACAATTTGTGATACTCGGTGTTACGGGGCCCAACGAGTATGAAAACAACGTCAACAATAACTGGTATACCAATTATATCGCTTCGTGGTGCCTAAAATATGCTGCGCAACAAAGCCGTGATGTTCAAACCAATCACCCCGAGGATTATATCCGAATAAAAGAAAAAACACAACTTAACACAGACGAGCTGATCCAGTGGCAATCCATTGCAGATACCATGTATTTTCCATACGATGAAAGGCATCAAATTTTTCTACAACAAGATGGCTTTTTGGATAAAGAGCTCAAAAGTGTTGACCATTTAAAAGACAACGAACGTCCGATAAACCAGCACTGGTCTTGGGATCGTATTTTGCGTTCGCCTTACATAAAACAAGCAGACGTATTGCAGGGGTTTTATTTTTTTGAGGATCAGTTTAGTCTTGAGGAACTCAAAAAACATTATGAGTTCTATGAACCCTTTACAGTGCATGAGTCCTCATTGTCACCCTGTGTGCATGCCATCTTAGCTGCAAAACTCGATAAAATGGATGAAGCATATCGTTTTTATCTACGTACTTCACGATTGGATTTGGATGATTATAATAAAGAAGTTCATGAAGGCTTGCACATAACTAGTATGGCCGGAACATGGATGAGTATTGTAGAAGGATTTGGAGGATTACGAATCGAAAATGGCCTATTGTCGTTAAATCCAAAACTTCCCGAAAATTGGTCCTCTTTTTCGTTTAAAATCAATTATCAAGGTGCTCCTTTGAAGGTGCATGTGAGCCGATCAGCAACCACACTGACCTGGTTTGGAGACCACGATTTGAAGGTGTTGCTCAACGGTCAATTAAAATCATTACTTGCCTATGAGGCAGCCTAACAGAGCATACCGTCTTGTACTAATAATCGTATGGTTGGGTCAATTTCTATATGGACAAATTGATCGTGTAGAGCCTCCATTTTGGTGGTCAAATATGCAAAATCCAGAACTCGAAGTGGTGTTTTATGGAGCGCAACTTTCGGACTATCAAGTGAGTGCTACATTACCCATTTTGAGGGAGACCCGTACATCAAACCCAAATTATTTGTTCGTCAATTTTGATTTGAAAGCCCTTCCGGCTGGAGTATATGCAATAACTTTTTCACATCCCACAAAACCAAGTTTTAGTATTGACTATGAAATTAGACAACGACGCAGCGATTCTTCCAAAAGAAAGGGTTTTGATGCCTCAGATGTCGTTTATCTTATAATGCCTGATCGTTTTGCAAATGGTGACCCTTCAAATGACACCGTTTCTACCCTATCAGAATCTGCCGATCGAGCAAACAAAGATGGGCGTCATGGCGGTGACTTACAAGGTATCATCGATCATATAGACTATATAAAATCACTGGGCGCTACGACCCTTTGGTTAACTCCTGTTTGTGAAGACAATGACCCTAAGGGATCGTATCATACCTATGCCCAAAGTGATTTATATGCGATTGATGCCCGGTTTGGATCCAATTTATTATATAAGCAATTGAGTGAAAAGCTTCATCAACAGGGGATGAAGCTCATCATGGACTATGTCACGAATCACTGGGGGCGTCCCCACTGGATGTTTCAAGACCCTCCGGAGCCTAACTTTTTTAATCAACACCCTACATACACCAATACCAATCATCGCAAAGAAATTGTATCGGATCCCTATGCCACACAAAAAGATCGTTTACAACAATTTAACGGATGGTTTGTACCGTCTATGCCCGACCTCAACCAGCAAAATCCCTTGTTGCTAAACTATTTGACACAAAATGCCATTTGGTGGATCGAATTTGCAGACCTTGATGGACTTCGTATTGACACCTATCCCTACAATCACCCAGACGCCATGGCACAGTGGGCCAAAGCCATAATGGAAGAATACCCCAACTTTAATATGGTTGGAGAGAGTTGGGTGGATCAAAGTGTACACAGCGCCTATTGGCAAAAAGACAGCCCAATTGCAGCACTGCAAGGCTACAATTCACACCTTCCAAGTGTTATGGATTTTAGTACCCATTTTGCATTGACAAAAACATTTAATGAAAAAAATAAGGTTTGGAGCCTGGGAACCGATCGGATATACAGAAGCCTTCAAAATGATTTTTTATATCCAAATGTGGATCAATTGATGTTGTTTTTAGAAAATCATGACACCAATAGAATCAATGACACCTATCCCAATTTCAACGATTATAAAAATGCCCTAAAAGTATTGTTGACACTGCGTGGCATACCACAAATCTATTATGGAACCGAGATTGGAATGACAGGAAAAAAATCCTCAGGTGATGGAGATATCCGACGTGATTTTCCAGGGGGTTGGGCCGGGGATATTCAAAATGCCTTTGAAGAAAACCAACGTACCCCACGTCAAAAGCAATATTTTGATTTTACACAATTGGTCGTACAATGGCGAAAATCCCAACCTGCAATACACAGGGGGACAACCTTACATTATGTTCCAGACCAAGATTTATATGTGTACTTTAGAATCTTTAAAAATGAACGAATACTTGTTTTGGTAAACAACAGCTCCCAAACCAAAACCCTTGATTGGAAAGATTATCAAGAAGGCATCGCCAATTTTAATTGGGGACAAACCGTTGAAACCAAAACGAGGATTGATTTTAGTAAGCCGTATAGTATGGTGCCAGAAAACACCTTAATAATAGAACTCAAAAATGATGAATAGCCTTATGAAACCTTGGATTATATGTTTAATAGCCCTAACCTTTTTTGGTTGTACCACTTCAAAACCCGAACCCGCAAGACCTGTTGTTTTTCCACCAATTTCTGATGAGGTTTTGGCAACGGGGGTGTTGTACGAAGCCAACATCCGTCAATATTCTCCCGAAGGCACCTTTAATGCCTTTGCCAAAGATTTGCCCATACTAAAGTCACTGGGCGTAAAAGTGCTTTGGTTGATGCCCATCAACCCCATTTCTACCACCAAAAGTAAGGGGCCTCTTGGCAGTTATTATGCCGTCTCAAGTTATACCAAGGTCAACCCTGAGTTTGGCACCCTAGAAGATCTTAAGCAACTGGTTCGTCAAGCACATAAGTTGGGGATGTATGTTATTTTGGATTGGGTTCCAGGGCATACGGGTTGGGATCACGAATGGATTGAGTCAAACCCAGATTTTTATTTAAAAAACGCTGCTGGTGAAATCATTGATCCGATCAACCCCTTTACGGGCGAGTCTTTTGGTTGGACTGATGTCGCGGACTTGAATTATGAAAATTTGGAAATGCGCGAGGCCATGCGCGAGGCCATGATCTATTGGGTCAAAGAAGTTGAGGTAGATGGTTATCGAATTGATCAAGCCTATGCCGTGCCTCAAGCTTTTTATGAGAAAACATTTGAAGCCCTTAAAGCAATTAAACCTGTTTTTTTATTGGCTGAAACCGACATCAATCACCCCGGAGGAATCGAATTGATTTCAAAATTTGATGCATCATACGACTGGCCTGGGCATCATTTGAGTAAGGATATTGCCCGAGGATTTAAAAACGTAAAGGATTGGGATGCTCATGTAAACAGCATACTTCAAAACTATGGTATGGACAATATGGTGGTCAATTTTGTCACCAATCATGACGAGAACTCCTGGAACGGAACCCTAAAAGAAAGTTTTGGTGCTGCAGCACATACGTTTATGGCCGCACACTACATCACTCCAGGAATGCCCTTGATATATTCTGGTCAAGAATACGATCTCGACAAAAGATTATTGTTTTTTGAAAAAGATAGTTTTCCAAAAAAGACCGGTAAAACTATGGAATTATTACAGCAGCTTGGTAAACTCAAAAATAACCACCCAGCACTTTCGGCGGGAGCGCAAGGAGGAAGCTATAAAAGGATTGCAACCTCCAAGGATCACCAAGTATTAGCCGTTGAACGCGCAAAGGGGGGTGACACCCTGATTTTTATGGCAAATCTCAGCAAAAACTATGCACAATTTACGATGCCTTACAACGGTCGGTTTAAGCGGTATCAAGACGGTAAAAACAAGCGTTTGTCCAGCACCTATCAATACGACATGAAACCTTGGGAATTTTGGATTTTAACCAAATAAAACTACCTTTTCATTAAAAACCATTTTCGATGTCAATCAAATATGCAATGTTGCTAATACTACCCCTTATCACTTCTTGCCAAACCAATTCCAACCCCCTAATTATTGGGCATCGCGGTGCAAGAGGACATGTGGCAGAAAACACTTTACCATCGATAGAAAAAGCAATGGCTTTGGGCGTTGACGGCGTTGAAATTGACATTTTTAAATGTGCTAGTGGTGAGTTGGTGGTATTTCACGACCAAACACTCGATCATTTGACCAATGCTTCGGGGCTGATCGAAATGCAAACCCTAGATAGCCTTCGTAAAATTGACGTTCTCAATGGGTATCAAATTCCAACTTTAGCTGAAGTTCTCGAACTGTTAGACGGTCAAATTATTTTAAATATTGAACTCAAAGGAAACAACACAGCCCGAGACACCCATCTTTTGTTAACCGAATATTTTCAGCGTTCAAATTGGACGGCAGACAAGCTGATTATTTCAAGTTTCAACTGGGACGAACTCAGAAATTTTAAGGCACTCAATCCAACTGTCCCCTTGGCTGTTTTGACAGAAGATGACCCCGTAGATGCCCTGCCTGTAGCACAAGAGCTCGGAGCTGTTGCAATCAATCCAAATTATCAATCGTTAGATCGGGAAAAGGTTGAAAAAATTAAAAAAGCTGGATTTAAAATTTATCCCTGGACGGTAAATACACCCGCTGCCATTGCTGAAATGAAACAGCTGGGTGTAGATGCCATCATCACAGATTATCCAGAGCGGGTACGGCAATAACCTATTAGCTCGTAACTTTTTTGGGAACACTAAGGGCTTGTCCCCAACCAATACTCGCTCCTACAATGCCATAAAAGAATACGCTCCACACCGCATCAACCAAAGTGGCTTCTATATCCATTAGTTGCATGGTGCCATACATCATCAAATTCATGCCAAATCCGGCAAAAACACCCACCCAAGTGCCAAAATTGAAACCACTGTTTAACGAAGGGCTGGCGCTACACCAACGACCATAAAGTATAGATAGGGCATAGGCTTGTATAAGACTTCCTAAAGTCATGTACAGAATGTCAAGATCGCCCATGGTCATATTAATGCGATGTGACTCAAAATAGTCTGCAGCTAAGCTATCATAAAAAATCCAACCGATAATGTTGAATACGATGAACCCGATTAGGGTTCCAAAAAGAGTAGATTTTGAAAACATAATTGAAAAGATTTGAGGTTAATACCCTTCAATTTACAAAAAAAGGTGGAGTTTTACCAACAGCTCAATTGAGCCACCATATTCCGATGTTGAGCGCTGTTGCATAGGTTACCCATGCCCAATAGGGGTAGAGCAGGCGGGTGGCAAGCTTATCGATCAGGCCAAACCATTTGACGCAACGTTCTATAAGTATCCATAAAATTAGAATGACAAGGATGCCCAATGCGGGGTTTTTCATTCCAAAAAAAACAATCGACCACAGACCATTAAAAACCAACTGCATGCCAAAGTGATAGAGGGCTGTTTTTCCCCACCGGTGATGTTGTCCCAAGTACCAAATACGGCCTGCAGACCAGCCCATGAGTATATAGAGAAGCGTCCACACTGGCCCAAAAATACTATTGGGAGGTGTGAAAAAAGGTTTTTGCAATCCTGCGTACCAGGTAGGGATCGCATCTCGTGTTGCTGCACTAGAGATAAAGCCGATGCTCAAACAAAGAATTATACTAAGTGTGATCGGTAAAATTTTTCGTGCAGTACGTTTCATTTTTTGAAAATAAAGCTCAATTTAATGAAATCTAAAATGGTGTAAACATAAAATCTCAAAAACGTATCTTTGAGCTGTGGAAAAAGAAAAAAAGTTTAGGTACACGGGCCAACAACAAGTTGAAGGTGCATGTACATGGCAAGCTCCAAGCAATATTGCTTTGGTAAAGTATTGGGGCAAATTTGGCGACCAATACCCCAAAAACGCATCGTTAAGTTTTACACTATCCCAAAGCCATACAACGACACGTCTAGGTTATCAGCCCAAAAAAACTTTCGAAAAAGTCACCTATGATTTCCTGTTTGAAGGAGCTCCACAACCACAATTTCATCAAAAACTGGATGCTTTTTTTGACCGTATAACCCCCTATTTGCCGTTACTTAAAAACCATCATCTTACCATCGCTAGTCAAAATTCGTTTCCGCACAGCAGTGGTATCGCCTCCTCGGCATCTGCAATGGCAGCATTGGCTTTGACCATTATGGAAATGGAAAAGTCCGCATGTCCTGAAATGACCGAGCAGTATTTCTTTCAAAAAGCCAGCTTTTTAGCCCGTTTGGGTTCTGGAAGTGCTTCAAGAAGTATTGAAGGTCCACTGGTCTATTGGGGTACGCACTCGGCCTATAAAAACAGTTCCAATCTCTATGGTGTTTCTTTAGAAGAGGTACATCCCGAGTTTGGAGATTTTCAGGATACTATTTTATTGGTTGACAAAGGCCACAAAAAAGTGAGTAGTACTCTAGGGCATCAACTAATGGACGGACACCCTTTTGCAAAAGCGCGTTTTGATCAGGCTCAAAATAACATGACATCGCTCAAAGCGATTATTAGAAGTGGGGCCTTGGAAGATTTTGTAGCGTTGGTCGAAACCGAAGCTTTAAGCCTTCATGCAATGATGCTATCGTCCTCACCCAGCTTTATATTGATGCAGCCCAATACCTTAGCAATTATCTCTAGGATAAAAGAATTTCGCGAAGCCACTAACACGCCGCTATGTTTTACATTAGATGCTGGTGCCAATGTGCATGTGTTATATCCAAAGCGATTTGCCGCTACGGTCAAAAGTTTTATTGCAACAGCATTGGTCCCTTTTTGTCAAAACGGTTCTTATATCGATGATTATGTTGGTCAAGGAGCCAAAAAACTGTAATTTTATAGTGCTATGAAAGGACCCTTATTTTACGCAAAAATTTTACTCTTCGGAGAGTACGGCATCATCAAAGATTCCAAAGGATTATCGATACCCTATAATTTCTATCGTGGAGCACTCAAACTGCCGCAAGACAAATTTGAACAGCATCAAGACTCGAACCGCAAACTTCATAATTTTTATTTACATCTAAAGACCTTGGACGTGCAAGGAGTACAGTTTGATTTTGATCGTATGAAAGCAGATTTGGATCAAGGTATGTATTTTGACAGTAGTATTCCTCAAGGTTATGGAGTAGGGAGTAGTGGGGCACTTGTCGCTTCGATTTATGAACGTTATGCGATCGAAAAAATCACGGTTTTAGAAAATCTTACGAAAGAAAAATTGTTGGAGCTCAAAGCCATTTTTTCTGCTATGGAATCTTTTTTTCATGGAAAATCTTCTGGATTAGATCCTCTAAACAGTTATTTGAGCTTGCCGTTGTTGATCAATTCAAAAGAAAATATCGAGCCCACAGGCATACCTTCACAAAATCCAGACGCTAAAGGTGCAGTATTTTTATTGGACAGTGGTGCAACCGGAGAGACCGCTCCTATGGTGGCCATTTTTATGGAAAACATGAAAAATGCCCACTTTAGCAAAATGATGCAGGAGGAGTTTATTAAATACACCGATTATTGTGTCGAAGATTTTTTGAAAGCCAATTTTAAAGGCCTATTGGGCAATGTTAAGTCCTTATCCAAATTGGTGCTTCAGAATTTTAAGCCTATGATCCCACAAAATTTTCAATCGTTATGGGAGCGTGGTATTGAGACCAACGACTATTATCTCAAACTTTGTGGATCGGGTGGCGGTGGTTATATATTAGGATTTACTCAAGATTTTAAAAAAGCGCAAGCAGCACTCAAAGGGCATCACTTAGAAGTGGTTTATTATCTCTAATCCTTTGTGATGAGAAGCCCCTCTATAACCAAACGCTTTTTATTTCAAATTTTTGGACTTTTTAGTCTTGTACGGGGCTACAATATTGTGGCACTTATTGTTGCGCAATACCTTACCGCACGTTACATATTGGTGCCAACACGTTCTTTGATGGAGGTGCTGTTGGATGTCGATTTGTTTTTCTTGATTCTGGCCTCAGCGGCCACAACTGCATCGGGCTACATCATCAATAATTTTTTTGATGCTGCTACAGATCAGATCAACCGTCCCAATAAATATGTCTTAGAACATTTGGTCTCGCAACAATCTCAGTTGGTATTGTATTTTGTTTTGAGTTTATTGGCCCTTTTTTTTGCAGGTTTGGTTTCGATTCGTGCCGTTCTTTTTTTTGGATTTTATATTCTAGCAATCGCATTGTATAGCAGTGTCCTAAAGCGTTGGTATTGGTTGAGCAATTGGTTTGCAGCACTTTTGATGATTTTACCTTTTTTTGTCATCACCTTGTATTTCAAAAATTTTGATACGCTTATCTTTCTGCATGCAGGTTATTTGTATTTGCTCATTTTATCAAGGGATTTGATCAAAGATTTGCAAAACTACAAAGGAGATTGGGTACATCGCTACCAAACCATGCCGATTGTATTTGGCATCCAAAAAAGCAAAGGCCTGATAAGTGTTGTTGTCGTTGGGGCATTGGTCATGGCTGTGGTTTTATTGGACTATCCAATGGGGTTGATGTATTATTATTTTTTGTTGGCCTTGGTATTTCTTCTTTTTGTTTTAGTGCTTTTGTGGTTTTCACGATCACAAAAGACGTATCTTTGGCTCCATAATTTGTTAAAGTTGCTCATATTGATAGGCGTTTGTAGCATTTACTTTTTCAATAAATAAAAAATATAGTGCCCGCACCAAAACCAAGAAAACCCGCTAAACGCTTTACGGTTGAAACCCCTTCTGATGTAGGAGGAGTTCGACTCAATAAATACATTTCGAACGCCGGAATTTGTTCCCGACGGGAGGCCGATGAGTTCATCAAAATGGGGATGGTACAAGTCAATGGCAAGGTTATTACACAGATGGGGTATAAAGTGCAGCCCAAGGATGAAGTACGCTATGATGGCCAGCGGTTGGCTCCACAAAAGAGCGTTTACCTATTGCTAAACAAGCCCAAAGGATTTGTTGCCACTTCTCAAGGGGGGCGTATCAAACGCTCGGTTCAGGAGCTGATTCAGACTGCTGCACCATACGCAATTCCTCCATTGGGTGATATGGGTCGTCCTGTTACGGGTTTGCTCTTTTTTACAAACGATCACGAGTTGCGAAAGAAAATCAGCCAATCTCAAAAGGGACTACGGATGCTCTATCATGCGGTGTTGGATAAAAGTTTTACTACTGCCGATGCGGGGAAAATTCTCCGCGAGCAAGAAATCTTTGATCGGATTGTTAAACTCGATCAGGTGAGTCCGATACAAGGAGGTAAAAAAAATGAAATCGGTGTTGAAGTCCATAACATCCCACCGAGTATGTTGATCAAACTTTTTGAAAACAACGGTTTTAAAATTCAAATGCTCGATCGGGTCATGTTGGGAGGCTTGACCAAAAAAGATTTACCTCGTGGACGCTGGCGCATGCTCAACGACAAAGAGGTCAATTTTTTACGAATGCTTTAGCCTTTTTTTCATAGAGTAGATAGCCCAAAACACTTAGATAGCCGATTATTAAGAGGGTTGTGTTTTCTTGCACATCCGTTTTAGCATAAGCTGCATAACTCCAAAAAGCCGTACAACTCCAAAGTACCCAAAAGCGATAAGGGGTAAAAATGCCTATAAAAATTAGGGGTATCAGGTACCAAGGATGGACAGTTGTTGCAACGAGCCAATAAAAAGTGAGTACCCAAAGCATTTTGGTAATCAGTCGCTGCTGGTCCGTAATTGGTTTAAAAAAACTGTAGCTCAAAATGCTTATGAAAATGACAATTGGAACAACTTTTCCCCAATAAGCGATGGCATTATACCCCAGCAATTGATAGCCCATCCAACGGTATAGGTAATAAAAGCTCGCATTAAACTCAAATTTGTAAAACCAAAGCCCCAAGGTGTTCCAATAATTTTCTACCATCTCTGGACTCCAAAACGGGAGAATCCATAACCCTATAATTGCGGCAAATCCAATGGCAAAGAGAAGTGTTTTTTGGGTTTTTAAATAGCGAACAATCAAGGGTAAAAGTAACAATGGAATCAACTTGGCCGCCACTGCAGTCCCAAAAAACAGGCCTGCAAGAAGGCTTTTCTTCTTTACCAAAGCCACAAGTCCCCAGCCTATAAAACAGCAGAGCCACACTTCGGCATGGAGATTTCCAGTGATTTCGAGGATTACCAAGGGATTTAAGAAATACCATCCAATATTTTTGAGTGGTAGCCGCCAATGCTTGAGCAACTGAAGCCCCGCTACCAAAGTGCCAATTTCTGCCGTCCATTGAAGCAAACGAAGAACACCAATATTTTGAGCTAGGAGATCACCACCCCAATAGGCCGTAAATCGATACATCAATTGACTCAGTGGTGGGTAGTTAGACGGATAACTTTGGTGCAAGTGGCCCATACCGTCAAAAAGTTGTTTGGCTAAGGGAAAAAGATCCGGATGATATACGGTGTTTGGAACAGTCGTAAAAGGATTACCCCCAATGAGTTGAAAATGTCCATCCCAAAGAAACCGGTAGAAATCCGGGGAGAGTTCTGGGACATGGGATAAAAAAAGCAACCGAAAAACAGCCCCTATGGCAATCAAAACTTTCCAATCGTGTAGCTGCTTAACCAGCAAATAGTATCCTACAAACAGTAGTGAAAATAGACCGATAAGCCAACCAGATTCAAAACGATGCACTTCTTGGGCCAAAAAGCCATACCCCCACATACAAAATAGGACTAACAGATACGGCCAAAAAACTACAAGGCGATTCATCGTGACGAAGTATTAGCGGGGATGAACGCATGATAGAGTACCGTAGCATAGCCGCCTAAAACTAAAATATAGAAAGGCAGTAGCCCAAAATCGCCCCCAACACCTACCGTAAAACAACTGTAAATCCCGACCAATAGATACAAACAAATCAGTACTTCAATCCACAGACTAGACAGCCTCAAGTGTTGTGAATATTTATTTTTTGTAGGTGCTTTTTTTGCATCAACATTAAATTTGACCGTCCGTATAAACGGTGATTTTTTTCTGCGATGCCCCAGAATTACTGCTCGGGTATTGTGTGCGGCAAAGCCCATGACCACACTATAAAATAAGATAAAGGTTTTGCTATATTCAATCCAAGACGGTTTTTTTGATCCATTCAACCTTTTATAAAATTGCCAATAACTAAAATAGAGCAACAGGGATCCGATAAAAAACAAGGCGGTAAAATTGAAAAAGGGCATCCAAACCGGCCAATTATTTTTAAAATACAGCATCGGAAGGCTAAGTATGGTGATAATAAAAACAGGAACAAACATGCTGCTGCTAAGAAGGTGTAGGGTTCCATGAATTTTTGCTAAAAAACTTTTTTTGGGTTGTTGCCAAAAGGCAGCAATTAATTTTTGAAAATTTTCTGCACCCCCTTTGTTCCATCTAAATTGTTGCGATCGAATCGCACTTACCGTAATTGGTAATTCTGCAGGAGTTACAACATCTTCTAAATATTTGAATTTCCAACCTTTGAGTTGCGCCCGATAACTCAGATCCAGATCCTCGGTGAGGGTGTCCCCTTGCCAATTGCCAGCATCTTCGATGCAGGTTTTACGCCAAATACCAGCCGTACCATTGAAGTTGATAAAATAGTTGCTGATGTTCCGTGCCTTTTGTTCGATTGTAAAATGGATATCAAGGGCAAAGGCCTGTACTTTGGTAAGCAACGAATGATCAGAGTTGAGGTGTCCCCATCGGGTTTGAACCAGACCAATAGTAGAATCTTCAAAATAGTGGACCGTTTTTAATAACCAGTCTTTTTGTGGAAGAAAATCCGCATCAAAAATGGCTATAAGACTACCTTTTGCTTTTTGAAGTCCCTCACGAAGCGCTCCAGCCTTGAAGTCAATTCGATTTTTTCGATGCAAATACACAATGTCTATGCCTTTTGGTCGCAGCATTTCGATTTTTTTTTGGAGTACTTCTGCGGTTTCGTCCGTAGAATCGTCCAAAACTTGAATTTCTAGCCGCTCTTTGGGATAATCCATTTGACAAACCGCATCCAACAAACGATTGACAACATATAGCTCATTGTAGATTGGTAATTGAATGGTCACCCGTGGGAGATTTTCGCTCTTGAGCGGTTGTCGAAAAATGGGTTTCGACTGTTTTTTGTCCCTTGCATAATGCCATGCAAGTTGTGCTTGAGCAATACAAAATAGCAGCATCCAAAGTAATGATAGGGTATAGATGACCACCACCAAAATTTGGATCATGAACATGAAATTGCTATTTAGATCACTCATCTGCACCATAATATTTGACAATCCAACCAATGATTTTTATGCCGGCTAAAATAGTGCCTTTAACCGTTCCGGAGACTTTAGATTGCCCAATTCGATTTTTATAATGTACTGCCACTTCTTGGTAGGGGATTTTTTTTCGTAAAATTTTGAGCTGCATCTCTACGGTCCACCCATAGGTTTTGTCTTCCATATTGAGTGCCAAAAGCGTTGACCATCGTATCGCTCTAAACGGACCAAGATCGGTAAAGTGACTACCATAGAGTTTTTTCATCAAAAAGGCCGCAAGGCCATTTCCAAAAATTTGTTGAGGTGTTAGCGCTCCTTTTTCTCGATATGCTTTTACTCGGGCACCCACCACAAAATCACATGTGCCGGCAATTATTGGTTGGGTGAGTAGACCGAGCTCTTGCGGATAGTCCGAATAGTCACCGTCTAAAAAAACCACAATATCAGGTGGTTTTGTTTTTTGCTTTAGATAGTTGATGCCTTTTAGACAGGCATAACCATAGCCCTTTTTGTATTCTTGCAAAACAGTCGCTCCACCCTTTTGTGCTTCTCGGGCAGTTTCATCTTCAGAACCATTATTGACCACAATGATTTCTCGGACCGTTTTAGGAATTTCGGCCAAAACCTTACCAATAGCCTCCGCCTCATTATAAGCGGGTATGATTACATCAATAGCAAGACTCACTTTTTTGGCATTGTTTTTAAAAGGTTGCCTAAGGGATATGCGCTATCCTGAATACGATTGTTTGGGGTGTCATTTTCTAAACGCAAAACACCTCTTGGGCAGACGGAGGCACAAATGCCGCATCCTACACAGGATGATCGAATGATATTTTTGCCTTGTTGTGCATAGCTACGCACATCGATTCCCATTTCGCAATAGGTAGAACAATTGCCACAAGAAATGCATTGACCGCCATTGGTTGTAATTCTAAATCGTGAAAACAGCCGTTGTTGCAATCCCAAAATTGCCGCCATTGGACAGCCAAAGCGACACCAGACCCGACTTCCTAACAAAGGGTAGAACCCCACACCCAATACACCAGAAAAAACGGCTCCAATTGCAAAGCCATACCAAGCTCTAAGTTGATAACTTGAAATGCCAAACAACGGCTCACTTCCGTTCCAGCCCCGTAAGGCTAGGGTCAAAATCAATAATGTGCCAATTGTATAGAACGTGTATCGGGCGTCAGTAGGGAGTTGTTTTCGATAGAATCCCCCAAGAACAACCAAAATAAGGCTAAACAAAAAAAGGAGGCCGTACCATAGTGCAGATTGTGTGATTCCTAATCCATTGTTGGGATTGGCTGTATAGGTCCATAATACAGCAATTGTGGTTATGGAGATAAATAGCAATACGCAATGGATCATCCAGCGCTCGAGTTTCCAAACACTTATTTTTTTGCTAGAAAGTTGCCGAAAAGGATCCCCTGCGGTTTCGGCCAGTCCCCCACAACCACAAACCCATGAGCAATACCAGCGCTTGCCATAAAAATAGGTGAGCAGTGGAGAAACAACAACAATCATAGCAAGCCCAAAAAGGAGCATAAATAGCCCTAGGGATCCACCTTGTAACATGCCATCGAGATGCCAGTCTTCAAAAAAATAGTAGTTCAAAGGCCACATATTTTTGAGGTCTTTGGCAAAATAAGGGCTGTCTCCATTGAGCTTTGCCAATAATTCTGGAATCAAGAAAGCAAATCCCAATTGAAAAAATATTACAGATAGCGTACGGATAATTTGATACCGATTGGTGCGGTATTTAAAAATAAACTTGACACCAAAAATCAAAATGGCTAAGGTATAGAGGCTTCCATACATAAACCATTGGGTTGCTGGTTTGCCATTAAGGGCTAAACTTAGCGGATCAAAGAAGGCAACCAAACCGGTACTTTTTTCCTGTGTTCGATATCCCAAAAGTTCTGGGTAAAAATAAATTGCGATGTAAAATGCTGTAAGTGCCATACCCAACAACCAACCCCAATACCCCTTATTGGTTAACGCATTGAACCATACGCCATTGTTTTGAATGCCAGGTATTTGCCCTTGATAAAGTGCTGCACTATATAGGCTAGTACCCAACAAAATAAGGGAAAGGCAACTCCAAAGAAGAAAACCATTGTCCGTATCAGAATAACTTCCATATGCCAACAAGGCCAATCCAATAAGGCCAGCTATAAGTCCTGTATTTTTTAGTACGGTCAAGGATTGGGTCTTATTCATTTCTGGGTAGTTTGCAATCTGTTTTTAAAATAAGCGGCTTGGATTGTTTTTAGATGGATGGTAGAAAATTCGGCATCAAAATGTGCTTGGGTCAACGCTTCCATAACTTGATCTATAGACTTCTCGTTGAGCAACCATTGATGAAAAATTTTGTGTCGTAGTCGAATGCCTAGACTGTGGACACCCAAAAACTGACGGTTTGCTTTGTTGTAAGCCACTCGAAAGGAACAATTTTGTTTGGGATGCTGCCAATACCAGTGTGCTTCGATAGCCGTTTCTTGAGGACCAACCAAACCGTAGGTTTGGTATTCTATATCAAAAAATTTTGCTGAATTAAACCAAGGTCCCGGAGTGTAGGTCTGGGGGTTTCCACTAAGGGTTTCTGCCAGGGTTTCACCCATCATTCTACCGCTATACCATACAGCCTCTGTGGCTTTGCGACCTTTCGGCGGATTGCGCAGTTGGGCGCAATCTCCAATAGCATAGACATCGGGTAGGTTGGTTGTCAATTGTTCATCGACTAGAATTCCGCGATCCGTTTCGAGACCACTGTTTCTAAAACAGTCTATATTGGGGTGTACACCAATTGTGAGCCCCACAAATTGACAGGGGAGTTGTTCTTCTTTGTGGGTGATGACGCCTCTAACACGATTCTCCGCATCTGTTTCGATAGCTTTTAGCTCGGTGTTGCAATATAATTTGACGCCATGTGCTTCGATATGAGCGCCAATCATTTGGGCCTCTTCCTTGGGAAGGATGGTGTTCCAAAATGCATTTTCTCGAATCAAAAAATGTACTTCAATACCCCGGCTGTGAAGCATTTCTGCAAGTTCAACTCCAATAAGTCCACCGCCTACAACCACTGCCGATTGTATGGAAGGGGTCAATCTTTCGAGTTGCTCCAAATCCTTTTTGTGATACAAGCCTTGCACACCGAGTGCGTTGATGCCTGGTAGATCCAATCTATTGGGTTTAGATCCTGTTGCAAGGACTAGACTTCTATAACTCAGACGCTGATCTGTTGCTAAAATGACTTCTTTTTTTGACGAATTTAGACCTGTTATACGTTCGTGTATCAAAGTGATTTTATTATCGTCCCAAAAAGAGGCCTCATAGGGTTGTAGGTGTTCCCATTTCATATGGCCCATATATACATACATCAATGCCGTCCTTGAAAAAAAGTAAGGATGCTCGTCAGAAACTACTATGATCGGTAGATTGCTTCTTTTTCGAAGCTGAATTGCCAGAGTGATTCCTGCAATTCCATTTCCAATAATTAGTATAGGCTGGGGTGTCTTTTTCATGGTAGTTCAAGGTAAAAAATAATTGGAGAACTCCTGCAACATTTGTACCTTTATAGGACCAAATCTTACAATATGAATTCTCTTTTTCTTGTTTTCCAAACTCATTTTATTGCTTTAGTTTCTTCCGAATGGGAACTATCTTCACTCAACGCCGATTGGGTTTTTGAGCTTTTAAAAAAGTTATTTATTCAATATGGTCCCAGAATTTTGACTGCCTTAGCCACATTGATTGTGGGTTGGTGGTTGATCAAAATGATGGTGCGTATGTTGCGCATGCTTTTTGAGCGAAGTCGAATGGAAGTGTCTTTGAAACTTTTTTTGACCAGCTTGGTTGGCGTGTTGCTCAAAATCATGTTGTTCATCACCATACTTTCTATGTTGGGCATCACAATGACTTCCTTTATCGCAGTTTTAGGAGCTTTGGGATTGGCCATTGGTATGGCTTTGAGCGGGACAGTTCAAAATTTTGCTGGAGGGGTTATGATTTTATTATTCAAACCCTTCAAGGTAGGTGATGTGATCGAAGCTCAGGGATATATTGGTACGGTTCAAGAAATTCAAATTTTTATGACTCGTATGCTTACACCAGACAATAAAACGGTTTTGCTACCCAATAGTAATTTGAGTAACGAAGCGTTGACCAACTATACAACAGCCATGAAAATACGTGTCGATCTTGAGATCGGCATTGCTTACAATGCGTCTGTAACTCAAGCCAAAAAAGTGCTGTTGCAAGTACTCCAAGATGACAAGCGTGTATTGGAAGACCCAGCTCCTTTTGTAGGGGTTTTGACCCTCGCGGACTCATCAGTGGTGATGGCAGTTCGTTGCTATGTCCCGCCAACAATGTATTGGGAGGCCTATTTTGGATTACTTGAAGAATGTAAAAAAGCACTTGATCTTGCCAAAATTGAAATTCCCTTTCCACAACGTGTCCTACATACTGCTCCAGTAAAATAGTCACCTAAAGCCTCAATGATGTTAATATTCCTATCCGTAATTTATGTATTCTTAAGTATTCTAATTTTTTTGCGTATCAAAAGAGAATTTGATAGCGGCTTTGATTGGTTTTCATTTGCCTTATACGTTTTGATTTTCTTGATTTCCTGTGGAATTTTATACGTACTCATTTTTGGATTATACTATCTAGCCATTGGCATGATGTAAATTTCTAAACTACAAAGTAATCATAATACCGCTTAAGTCGGTTTGGGTGTGTGCCCATAGCATGTAAAATGTGTATTATTCCAAAATGAAAAAGTAAATAGAGTACACCATTTTTCTCAAAACGACGTGTTGCTGTAATCAAGGGCCCCGATAGCACTTTTAACCGGCCGTGCCTATAGATTTTTTTGATCAGGTCAAGGTCTTCGCAAACGCTAAATTTGGGATCAAATCCTCCGAGATTTTCAAAAAAGTGCCGATGGATTAACAAGGATTGATCGCCACCACGACAACTCAAAAAATTGAATTTTGTAAAATAGGCCGATAACCGTAAAAGAGGATGCTTATGATCAAATTGCATTCTAAAGCAGGCAGCTTGTTGCGGATCATTCATGGCCGTGCGCAATTGAAGATCAAAATCTGTGGGCAGCGTGCTGTCTACGTGCAAAAAGTAGAGCCATTCAAATTTTGCCCTTCGTGCTCCTGCATTGAGTTGATGAGCACGCCCTTTTTGTGATTCGATAAATAGTACTTCTGAATGCCTTTTTAGTAGGGTTTTACTACCATCGTTACTGCCACCATCGACAAATAGGATTTCATAATCAAAGGCGTGGATTGTGGCCAATTGGTCTAATAAAGCGGGTATGGCATCAACTTCGTTCCATACGGGTAGGATGATAGAAACCCCTTTTTTAGTCATTGAGCGCCCAGTTATATTTTAGATATCTGATGCGTACATCCGGATTAATTTCTTGGTGGGTGTATTGCTTTATAAATCGAATTAAATCGCTTTTGCTTCCAAAATCTTCTGAAAACCAAAGAAATATTTTAGATAGTTTGAGTTGCTCTTTGGCCAGTTGGTTCCGGGTTGTATCGCACAAAAAATCGGTGGTTGCTTTTTGGAGTTGTTGTTCTAAACCTCTGGGGGTATAGGGTTCTTGGGACAATTTTGGGCAGGATGCCGAAGCGCAATTGATGGCAAAATGAATTCGTGGCTCGTTGAGTTTTCTTAGTATTTGATGTTCGATATCGCCAAGGCTAAGGTGTTCTCCATTGGACCAAAACAGAGGAGTGTCCCAAGGATTTTTGATTTCTTTGATACTGCTCACGGTGGGGTTATTTAGAATCAATTGCACGGTCAATGCATTGTAGGCATTAATCCAAAAGGCAAGTTTTTCATTTTTTTGCCAATGCGGTTTGGGGGTAGCTGCTTCAAGGCTTTTAATATAATTATCTAGCAGCGGCTGTTCTTTTTTCCACTCAAAATAATTTACTTGTCCTGACGGACTAACATACCGTTGCAGTTGTTGCGCCCAAACTTCATGTCTGCTTTTTTGGGCATAGGCAATTGTGCTGGTCAAAAAAAAACATAAAATAATCTTGAGTGGGTTTTTCATGTTGAGAACTTAGCAACAACCGCCACCATCGTAATGGTAGGTAGCGGGAGATATAAATAGGTCTTCACGGTTAAGCGCTTGCAATGCAGCAGCTGTTTTGTCACAAACTGCCAAAGGTTGATTTTGCATCAGAACATGCCCTTTTTGATCATCAAAATAGGGAGCTTCGCCAAAAAAAATAGCTGCTTTACCAGTAAAAATACAAGGACCATCTTGGGGCATGGGGTCTTTGATAGCACAGACCTCGACACTTTCTACATAAATCGTTTGATCGGTCGGGTAGTGTTTGGGGTCAAGGATTCGATAGGGTCGTTTGGCACGCACTTCGAGGGTGCCAAAACCAACTTCGGTGAGGAGTTCTAGGTAGTCATTAAGCGGCAATGCTCCTGAGAGACACAACGCTCTGAGGCGCTCGTCGTTACGAAGATTTTGGCCCATAGGTTGTTCGCAAACGGGATCGCTCATAACCAGGCGACCATGGGGCTTTAGCACACGATACATTTCTTTTAAGGCCTTTTTGAGCTCATCGGTTTTAAAAATATTGAACAAGCAATTTTGGGCAGCAACATCTATGCTGTTGTCAGCAACCGGAAGTGCTAGCGCATCTCCTTTTTCTAAACGGACATAATCAGTAGAAAACCAAGAGTTCTTTTTTTCAGCTTCTTTAAAATTTTGTTGTGCAGCGTCCAGCATTTCATCTACGACATCAACACCAATAACACCGTCTTTTTGTCTGGAGAAATACGAAAATTGGAGCAGTTCCATTCCACCACCTACGCCAACGTATAAAATTTTGGGATTATTGATAAGGTCTCTAGGATGAACCGTACTGCCACAACCGTAGTTCATTTCCAGCATTCGTGTTGGTATGTGAAGTCCTGGAAATTGCCAAACAGGGGTGGTGGTACAGCACAAGCCAACATCTGGTGTTAGCGCTGCTTGTTTGTAGAGGTTGTGAGTGGTATCTAAATAACCCATGTCTTTCTTTTAAAAGTACAAAAATCATTGGTTATATTGGTCTAAATAACCCGCTAAAAGGGATAATAGTTGCGTTTCACCTTTTTTGGCTTGCGCCATGATATCCGGAATATCTATGGGGTGCAAATCTTCAGGGTTACATTCGTCCGTAAGTACAGAAAATGCGGCCACATTCAGGTCCAATTGTCGTGCAACAATAACTTCTGGGACCGTTGACATGCCAACAGCATCGGTACCGATAATTTTTAGATAGCGGTATTCTGCTGCAGTCTCTAATTGAGGGCCAACTACTGCGGCATAGACTCCTTGGTGCAAGGTGATCTTGTTGTTTTTTGCTTGTGAAATAAACCGACTTTGAAGTGTACGATCATAGGGTGTGCTCATATCAACAAAGCGGGGGCCCAGTTTGTCGATACCTTGATAAGCAAGTGGTGACCCCCCTTGCAAATTGATGTGATCTTTGATCAACATGAGCTCTCCTTTTTTAAAATTGGGATTGATTGCACCTGCAGCATTGCTAATCCAAAGTGTTTTGACGCCCAAAAGCGCCAATGTCCGGACGGGCAAAGTAATGTCAAATAGCGTATGGCCTTCGTATAGGTGAAATCTTCCTTGACATACCCAGAGGGGGTGTCCTTGCCAGTAGCCGAAAAGTAATTTTCCAGTATGAAAAGCCACAGTAGGGACAGGAAAGTGTGGAAGTGATTCATAAGGAATTTCATGTTCTATATCCATCTGTTCTACTAATGATTCGAGTCCTGTCCCAAGTATTATTCCTAGGGGGGCTTGTGGAAGTTTTTTGGAGTTAATATAGTTTTGAAGGACTTCTATTTTGCTAATCATGTGTTGCAGATTTCAATAAACTAGGGTTTCAAAAGGCTTTCAAGTTCTGGAAATTCTCGGACATCGTCGAGGTAATCGATGTCATTTTTTTCTGCCAGCAGTATTGGTTTTTGGGGTTTGAGGTCTTGGAGGGTGTCTTCTAAAACGGTTTCCCAGCCCCAGTTTTTATTTCTAAAAATTTCGGGGTGTTTTTTATTGAGCCCCAGAAGATAATATCCTCCGTCTTTGGCAGGTCCTATAACAGTATGGTTTTTTTCTAATACAGCAAAAGCGTGATGAATAATTTCGGTGTTGATTTCCCAAAGATCAGTGCCGATGATGATTATGTTGCGATATCCATGTGAAAAGCCCCAGTCAAAGGCAGCTTCCATGCGTTGACCTAAGTCCTTACCCTCCTGAACTTTACGATAATCGACATGGGGCGACCACGTGTCGTCCTTTGGTATAAAATCGCTGTAAAATAATGCTTTTTTAAAGGGAAGCGGCGCGATGGCTTGTTGCGTTTTTTGAACCAGTGCCTGGTGTATTTTTAAAGCACGTGATGGTCCAATGTCTTTGGCAAGTCGGGTTTTTACTTTACCTAAGGTTGGGTTTTTGGTAAATATGAGTAGCAAGCTTTGCATGCTATGAAGTTACTACCTTTTTTGTTTTTACAAGGCATTAAACTTTTATCAGAATACCCTATTTATATGGGTGTTTTCTTATTGATTTTGAGGTTTTTTTTCTATCTTTAATAGATCTAGACATTAGATATTTCTTTCACAATACTATTACCATTTTTTATACAGCATCGTTCTTTTTTAAGAACGACTTATGGAGTTTTTAAAAAAACCTTCGGGTTTCTCTCTTTTAAAAAGATCAAACATAAGAGATAAGGAGAGTTTAAAAAACCATATTGGTTTCCCTCTTGATTTGGGTGAAAGATAGTCGAGAGGGTTTTTAGTGGGTCCTTTTAACAGTTTCCGTTACCTGAGGTTCAATGTTTCTTTGATTTACTAAGGTGATTGGTTGTTACTACGAAGTCTCAGGATATTTAGAATACTCTAAGTGGTATTGAAAATAATCCAATTCATAAAAACCCACCCTGACTATCCCCATGAAATACAATGGGGATAGGAGGTAGAGGGTGGGTTAATTGCTTCCAGCAGTTACATCAAATGAGCTCGAAGTTGCCCCTTCAGTATCTTCTAACTGGACTCTAATACCTTGATTAACACCATTATACTGTACCTGTCTGGCTACGGTATTCATGATATCCGGAGTTGCGTTACCATTAAAGTCAAAAAAAACCATTCCATATGATTTGAAATGAAATTAAATATTGACGCTATTGTAGCTGATATATATATTAATGGCGGTACAAGCATAAATAGTAATAGAAAAATGAAATAATTCACTACTAAATTATAAAAATTCATTTGTATAAAAATTACAGGGCGATGTTTTGATTTGTGTATCTTTAAACGTTATGTTTCACACTATGAAAAAAGGCTATTATCAACCCGAAGACTTAAAAAAATTTAAAGACATCACGAACTGGAGCCCCGAATTGGGTGACAAATTTTTTGAATATTATAACGCCGTTTTCAAAGAAGGGGCGTTATCTGCTCGTGAAAAATCATTGATCGCACTTGCCGTGGCGCATGTTGTACAGTGCCCCTATTGCATCGACGCATACACCAAAGATGGCTTGCAGCGCGGAATTGAAAAAGAAGAAATGATGGAGGCCGTACATGTAGGTGCTGCTATTAAGAGTGGTGCTGCTTTAGTTCATGGTGTTCAAATGATGAATTTACATGATAAATTGAGTATGTAAATGGTGATCAAATCATTAAAAGCTCGGCATAACCCATTATCTGATACTCAAGAACAATTGCAGTATTTAGAAAATGGAATATTTCAATCCGGCTCTTTGCCAAAATTTAAGGATAAACTTGCCCAACACAAGATTGAGGCCCTACGACCAAATGCCTTAAAAATACTTCAACTCAATTTGGGGTACATGTGCAACCAAGTGTGTGCACATTGTCATGTTGACGCCGGTCCGGACCGTAAAGAGCAGATGTCCAAAGCGACCCTAGAGCATTGTTTGGCCCTTTTAGAACGTCTTCCCATAGAAACCCTTGATCTGACGGGGGGTGCACCAGAGATGCATCCGCACTTCAAATGGTTTGTCACCCAAGCGCATAAGCGTGGTGTTCAAGATTTGATAGTGCGCTCTAACTTAACGATTCTCAATGCCAATAAAACCTTTAGCACCTATCCCCAATTTTTTGCCGATCATCATGTCCATGTGATTTCTTCCTTGCCTTTTTATAAAAAAGAAAAAACTGACAGGCAACGCGGATTGGGTGTCTTTCAACGTTCCATTGCTGCTTTGCAAACGCTAAACACCCTGGGCTATGGTAGTGAAGGAAGCCCCTTAAAGCTTGACTTGGTTTACAACCCCTCGGGCGCTTTTTTGCCTGGAGATCAGGCTGCTTTAGAGCATGATTTTAAAAAGGCGCTGTACGAAGATTATGGAATTTCTTTCAATCAATTATTTACAATTACCAACCTGCCAATCAGTCGTTTTTTAGAATACCTCATTGCCTCGGAAAATTATGAAGACTATATGACCGCTCTTGTAGAAGCTTTTAATCCTGCTGCCGCACGTGCAGTGATGTGTACCAATACCTTATCGGTGCGCTGGGACGGTCAGCTATATGATTGTGATTTTAATCAAATGTTAGACCTCAAATTGCAAAGCCCCATAGGTCATATCAAAGATTTTGATGCACAACAATTGCAAGAACGACAAATCGCCACATCACAACATTGCTACGGGTGTACCGCAGGTGCGGGCAGTAGTTGTCAGGGAAGCGTGGTCTAGATTAGGTTTTGTCTCCGCGGATTTGATCAATAAAAGCAGGAATCTCTTCGATTCCTTTTTCCTCTAAAAATTTGATAAAAGCAGACCCAATTATGGCCCCTCGAGCATGCGTGGTCGCAGCCGAATAGGTCGCAGCATTGCTGATTCCAAAACCTACAATTTGAGGCGTTTTGAGCGCCAAGGCAGCGATGCGTTCAAAATAGGCTTGCTGAAGCGCCCCAAAACTGTTTTGAGCTCCAGTTACACTGGCACTACTTACCATATAAATAAAACCTTTAGATACAGAATCGATGAAACGAATACGTTCTTCCGATGTTTGTGGGCTAATCAAAAACATATTATACAAACCATACTGTTCAAAAAGGTCTTTGTAGGCCTCATGATACACAGCAACTGGCAAGTCCGGAATAATCAAACCATCGATACCAACTTCGGCACATTTTTTACAAAAGGCTTCAACTCCATATTGCAGGATGGGATTGAAGTACCCCATGATTATTAGCGGAACATCAATCGTTTTGCGTACGTCTTGGAGTTGCTCAAAAAGTTTTTGGGTGGTCATACCATTTTTCAAGGCAGTTGTAGCACTTTCTTGAATGGTAGGCCCATCGGCAAGGGGGTCACTAAAAGGCAGTCCAATTTCGACCATATCCACACCTGCCTTTTGGAGGGCGGTCAATATGGGGAGCGTGTCCTCGAGTTGTGGATGCCCTGCGGAAAAATAGATAGAAAGTAGTTTGCCTTTTTTTGAAAAGGCTTGGTCAATTCGATGCATTATAATTTGAAATAGTCGATGTATGTATTGAGATCTTTATCGCCACGACCCGAGAGGTTGATGACAACCACCTCTTCAGGTTTAAATTTTCGTTGTTCTAAAATGGCAAACGCATGGGCCGTTTCGATGGCAGGTATAATTCCTTCTAATTGTGATACCTCTAGTCCGGCGGTCATAGCTTCGTCATCGGTTACGGCGATAAATTCGGCCCGTCCCGAACGGAACAAGTGCGCATGCATTGGCCCGACACCTGGGTAATCCAAACCAGCGGAGATCGAATAGGGTTCGGTGATTTGTCCGTCAGGGGTTTGCATTAATAAGGTTTTACTACCATGTATGATTCCTTCTCTACCCAGAACCGATGTGGCAGCACTGGCTCCGGTGTCGATTCCTTTGCCAGCCGCTTCTACGGCGATGATATTGACATTTGGTTGATCCAAAAAGTGATAATAAGCCCCGGCAGCATTGCTACCACCTCCAACACAGGCGACAATATGATCGGGATGTTTGCGACCTTCTTTTTCTAAGAGTTGCGTCTGGATTTCTTCACTAATCACCGATTGAAACCGGGCAACCATATCGGGATAGGGATGTGGCCCAACAACCGATCCAATAATGTAATGTGTATCTACAGGGTTGTTGATCCAATCTCTGATGGCCTCATTGGTGGCGTCTTTGAGGGTTTTGCTTCCCGATTGTGCCGGGCGTACTTCTGCACCTAACATCTTCATTCGTGCAACGTTGGGGGCTTGGCGTTTGATGTCTACGGCACCCATATAGACAATACATTGGATGCCCATCAACGCACAGACAGTGGCGGTGGCTACACCGTGTTGGCCGGCACCTGTTTCTGCGATGATTCGGTTTTTGCCGAGGCGTTTGGCCAATAAAATTTGTCCGATGGTATTGTTGACTTTATGTGCGCCGGTGTGGCAAAGGTCTTCTCGTTTTAGATAAATTTTGGTGTTGTATTTTTCGGAGAGTCGTTTGGCCAAATACAAAGGGGTAGGGCGCCCTACATATTCTTTGAGAAGTTGATCAAATTCGATTTTAAAATCCGGTGATGCGGTGATGGATTTATAATTTTTTTGGAGTTCTTCTACATTGGGGTAGAGCATTTCGGGGATGTACGCCCCTCCAAAATCACCATAATACCCTTTTTCATTTACATTATAACTCATAGTTGCAACTTTAATTCGTTTAACTTTTCAATATTTTTAAGGCCGGGCTCGAGTTCAAATTTACTATTTACATCAATAGCATGTATTGGTAGGCCTTCAATTGCTTTGATTTTTGAAAGATCTTCAAGGCCGATTCCGCCGCTTAGAAAAAATGGTTTTTTAGACGGGTATTTTTTTAGAACTTCCCAGTCAAACTGGGTGCCATTTCCGCCAGGTTTTTTTCCTTTTGTGTCAAATAGATAAAAGTCACAAGCCGATTCGTAAGGGAGTAGTATTGCGAAATCAAAAGTAGTCCCTACAGCAAATGCTTTGATGACTTTGATGCCTTGTTTTTGCAATTGATGACAAAATTCGGGTGTTTCGTTTCCGTGCAATTGTACCAACTGCAAGTGGTAGGATGCTACGGTTGATTCTACGGTCTGTAGAGAAGCGTTGACAAAGACCCCAACTTTTTGGATGCCCTCAACCAGTTTTGGGATCGGCTGCTGGAGGTGTCTTGCAGAATGCTCCCAAAAGATGAACCCCATATAATTGGGTTCAAGCGGTGCTAAAGCACGTATGTTGTCGGGATTTTTCATTCCACAAACTTTCCATTTCATGCCGTAATATTTTTAATAAACGCTTCCGCAGCAGCCCCGGGATGCGTTGTTTTCATAAAATTTTCTCCGACCAAAAAACCATGATATCCATAAGTTTGCAACATTTTTACGGCCTCGGGTTGGCTGATACCGCTTTCAGATATTTTTAGAAATTGATCGGGTATTTGTGCGGCCAATGCTTTGCTGGTTTCGAGATCCACCTCAAAGGTTTTTAAGTTGCGGTTATTGACTCCAATAAGATCGAGGCTTGGCATCAATGCTTTTTCTAATTCTGCGGCATTGTGAATTTCTAAAAGCACCTCTAGACTTAAGTTTTTTGCAGTTTCAGAAAGGATTTCAATTTCAGTACGCTCCAAAACAGCAGCAATCAGCAAAATTACATCTGCACCGTGGGCTTTGGCCTCGATGATTTGATAGGGGTCGATGATAAAATCTTTACGCAAAAGCGGAAGTTTGGTTTGTGCTCTTGCGATGACCAAATCGTCTAGGCTTCCCCCAAAATAGTGACCGTCCGTCAATACAGACATTCCACACACGCCAGCTTGTTCATAGCCTTTTGCAACTTCTTCAACAGCCAATTTGTCATTGATAATTGCTTTTGATGGAGAGCGTCTTTTGTGTTCAGCGATAATGCCTGATGGGCTGTCTTGCAAACGTTGTTTTAGCGAGATGGGGGTTCTTTGAAAAAGGGGGGATTGTTCCCAATAATGCGCGGGCAGCAATTTTTTTCGAAGATCTACTTCCCTTCTTTTCGAAATAATAATACGGTCGAGTATGGTCATTAGCTGCTGAGTTTTTGAAGGGTGGTAAAGGCTTTTTTAGCACGTCCCGATTGCAAGGAAGCTACGGCTTTTTCATAACCTTCTTGGGGGGTGCATTCTAATCGAGTGGCAATGGCCATTCCGGCATTGGCACAGACCACTTGATTTTGTGCATCGGTTCCTGCACCATTAAGAATATTGACAAATATTTTTCCAGCATCAGCAATCCGATCACCACCTGCAATTTGTGGCGGTGTCAGGGGCTGAAGTCCCCAATCTTTGGGATAGAGGATTCCTTCAGAACGTTCTGTAATCACCTTGGTGCCTCCTTCGGTTAAAGAAATTTCATCATAGCCGTCTAAGGCGTGCAAAATGGTGTATTTTTTTCCACTATTTTGGTAAAGATAGCCGTAGATCCGTGCCAGTTCTAGGTTAAAGACGCCCACCAATTGATTTTTTGGAAACGCTGGGTTTACCATTGGGCCTAGCATGTTAAAAAACGTTTTGACGCCCAATTCACGTCGTATGGGGGCCACATTTTTCATGGCAGGATGAAACAAGGGCGCATGCAGCACGCAGATTCCAGCCTGATCGATACATTTTTTTAGAAAATCGGCGTCATTTGAAAATTTAATCCCCAAATGTTCCATAACATTGCTCGATCCACAGGAAGAAGAAACGCCATAATTGCCGTGTTTTGCTACAGCTACGCCCGCACCCGCAGTTACAAAAGAGGCCAGCGTAGAAATATTAAAGGTGTCTTTTCCGTCGCCACCCGTACCACATAAATCAATGGGATCAAAATCGGACAGGTCAATGGCCAAACACAGTTCTAAAAGGGCGTCTCGAAACCCAGAAAGTTCTTCTGTAGTAACACTACGCATCATATAAACCGTAAGAAAGGCAGCAATTTGTCCGTGATTGTATGCACCATTAGCAATATTGACCAATATGGCTTTGGCTTCTTCTTTGCTTAGGGTTTGGTGTTGGATAAGTTGATTTAGTATTGCTTTCATTTGTAATCGCTTAATGGGTCAACCAATTTTTTAGTAGCGCTTTGCCACAGGGCGTCAGCACCGATTCGGGATGAAATTGTACGCCTTTGACATCGTATTGTTTGTGCCGTAAGGCCATCAGTTGTTGATGATCATCAATTGCTAGCGGCTCAAGACACTCTGGCAAGGGATGTTGGACTACCCAAGAATGGTAGCGACCAACCTCAAAGGTTTGTGGGAGTCCTTCAAACAAAACATCTTTTTGTTGGAGGTGAATTGGAGTTGCAATTCCGTGATAGACCTGTTCGAGGTTGATAAGTTGACCGCCAAAAACTTCGCCTATAGCTTGATGTCCTAGACAGACTCCCAAGATGGATTTGGTGGGGGCATAGGTGGTTATTACATGTTTCAATAGTCCTGCTTCGTCGGGTATCCCTGGGCCTGGTGACAATAAGATTTTGTCATAGTGCGCCAGTGCAGCCAACTCAAATTGATCGTTTCTAAAAACATCAATAGTACCGCCGAGTTCGGCAAGCAAATGCACGAGGTTGTACGTGAACGAATCATAGTTGTCAATAACACAAACCTTTTTCATGGTCTAAATCTTTTGGGCGAGTTCGAGGGCTTTGTCTAATGCTCCTAGCTTATTGTAGACTTCTTGCAATTCATTTTCTTCATCGGAAGCGGCAACGATTCCGGCACCGGCTTGGTAGTAGAGTTTGTGATTTTTGCTTAAGAAAGATCGGATGATGATGGCGTGGTTAAAATTGCCTTCAAAGTCCATCACACCAATGGCTCCACCATAAAAACTGCGGTTTTCTTTTTCATAATTTTCAATCAATTGCAAGGCCTTATGTTTGGGGGCACCGCTTAGGGTTCCTGCAGGAAAGGTGTCTGCAACGACCTGAAAGGTAGGTATTTCGGGTTTTTTGAGCCCGACCACTTTGGATACCAAATGAATCACGTGCGAAAAAAACTGGACTTCGCGATTGGTTTTTACGGTAACCATAGTTCCGTTTCTACTCAAATCATTGCGAGCCAAATCGACCAACATCACGTGTTCTGCGTTTTCTTTGGGGTCTTCGCTGAGGGCTACCGCCAGTTTGGCATCATTTTCGTCGTCTCCGGTTCGTTTAAAAGTGCCCGCTATGGGATGGATTTCGGCCTGACCATTTTTGACGATGAGTTGTGCTTCGGGCGAACTTCCAAAAATCTTAAAATCACCATAGTCAAAATAAAACAGATAGGGGGAAGGGTTGACGGTTCTCAAGGCACGGTATACATTGAATTCGTCTCCACTAAAAGACCTCGAAAATCGTCTAGAAAGCACCAATTGAAAAACATCGCCCCGTAGGCAATGCGATTTGGCTTGAGCGACTAACTGGCGATAATCGGCATCGCTAAGTTTGGATTTTTTTTCTCCTGTACATTCAAATGCATAATCAGAAAAACCTTTCCGGGCAATCAATTGTTCAATTTCATCAATATTGGAACGGTCTTGATAGTTGTGTGAAAATAGATGGGCTTCGTTGTTGAAATGATTGATGGCTATGATGTTTTTATAAACAGCATAATACAAGTCGGGGATGTCTAAATCGTCCTCTTTTTTGGCAATAGTAACGGATTCAAAATATTGAACAACATCATGGGCTAAATAGCCAAAAAGACCATTTTGTATAAACTTATGAGAGGCCGTATCACAATCAAAACACTGGGCAAAAGCAGTGATTTTTTGTGCCAAATTATCCTTGGGAGTAAGTTGGGTGGTTTTGGTTGTGCCGTCGGGGTAGTGTTCTGTTAATACGCCGTTTTTTACCGTTATACTTGCAATGGGTTGGCAGCAGATATACGAAAAACTGTTGTCATTGGCATGATAATCACTACTCTCCAAAAGAAGGCTGTTAGGAAAATGATCTCGCAGCTTCAGGTAAACACTGACCGGTGTAAGGGTGTCTGCCAAAATTTTTTTTGAATCGGTTTCAATGCGGTATGTTTTTGTCATAATTGCAGCATTAAAAAAGGCTTGTCGTGATGACAAGCCTTTATTTTATAAATAGGAGTTTCTCACGAGCTTAGCATTGCGTCGTTTTCCACCACCAGTTTTTTGTTGTTTGCAAATTCATAGTCCAAATATAACGGACTTGATTTACAACACAAAAAAGATTTTTAAAAATAATTGGCGGGATTTTGAAATTGTTTTTCATAGCAATTTATTCCAAAAAGGTTCTATCCCGCCAAGTTATTATAATTTCAATGTAACATCGAGTTCAAAATCATCATAGATGACCTTGTCTCCAAGATTATCGAAAAAAGAGCTAGAGCCGTAACGAATATTAAATTTTGACCGATCGATCACCACTTTTGCAGTGGCAGAATTTTCGCCAACAGTCATGTCAAAGCTTGCAGGATTGGTAATGCCCTTGATGGTAAATTCGCCATTGATGGCATAAACTCCCTCAGACTTTTTCGTAGCATTTTTGATTTTGAACGTAGCTTCTGGGTGCTGAGCGACACCAAAGAAATCATCAGATTTTAGATGCCCCTCAAGGTTTGCTTTAGATTCACCTTGAAGGTCAGTGCTGTATAGGGTGGCCATATCGACAACGAAAGCCCCTCCAGTAAGCTGACCATTTTCCATTTCGAGTGCACCTGATTTTAGTTGAATAAAACCTTCGTGCTGGCCGGTTACTTTTTTACCGAGCCAATGGATGCTGCTGTTGGCTGCATCTACAGTTTGTGTTTTTGATTGAGCCATTAGCCCCGATTGAAAGGCGATTAGTGCGGCCAAGATTAATGTAAACTTTTTCATAGTTAAAGATGTTTAGGTTAGTGATTAGTTAAAAATTTTTTGGAGCAAAAGGTTCAGCAACTGCTGTTCTTCAGCATTGAGTTCTGAAGTAATATTTTTTTCGGTCAGATCAACCAAGGGATCTAGTGTTTTCAAAAGATCAAGACCCGACGCTGTAATGCAAATATCAACTTTACGACGGTTAGCCGCACAGGTGTTTCGAGACACCAATTGTTTGTCAATCAGTTTGTCAATCAGACGGCTGGTATTGCTCATCTTTTTTATCATACGGTCTTGAACCGTTGCCAATGAGACAGGTTGTTCTTTCTGTCCTCTTAAGATTCGCAAAACATTGAACTGTGGAACACTCAACCCATAAGTCTGTAAACAACCATGCAGCTGTTCTTCTACATGGTGGCCCGCACGGAGCAAGCTTATAACCGATTTTTTTGTAAAATTTTCCACAGTTGTACCTACAATTGTTGTTGGTACAAATATATTATATTTGAATTTACAAACAATTATTTTTGAACAAAAGATGTGAGGTAGTACATTTGAAAAAAAGATAATATGGATTTGCAACAACAACAATGGGTTGACCAACAAGCCGAATTGAGCGAATATGAAATTCTCGATGTGCGTACACTCGAAGAGTTCGAAGCGGGACACATCCCCAATGCCACGTTGCTGGACATTAACGATCCTCCAAATTTTATGTCGGGTCTAAACGCTCGCAACAAAGACAAGGCCTATTTTGTCTATTGTCGATCTGGTGCACGAAGTGCTCGTGCGTGCCAAGTGATGGAGCAATTTGGTTTTAAAACAACCTTTAACCTTCTTGGAGGAATCATGGAATGGCAAGGTCCAGTTGAGTAGTTTGTAACGCCCCCCAACTTACCGATATGATGACCGAAGCCCTACTTCAGTTTGTTTGGCAATACCAGTGTTTTTCCGATCGTGCACTACGTTTGGCAGGTGGTCAGGCACTCCGTGTTTTGGCACCTGGAACCCTCAATACCCTAGCAGGACCCGATTTTGCAAATGCCAATTTGGTCTTTGATGATTTGCAATGGCGTGGAAGTGTCGAGCTGCATCTCAAAGCTTCTTATTGGTATCGTCATCAGCATCAAAAAGATCCAAACTACGATGCTGTTGTTTTGCATGTTGTTTGGGAAAACGATATGGAAGTGGTCGCAAAAAATGGAAATCCACTACCAACATTATGCTTAAAACCTTTTGTTTCGGAAGATTTTATCAGTCGTTATCATAGAATTTTTGAAGCCAAAAACAGAATGTTTATTCCCTGTGAAGATGCCCTAGCAAGCTTTCCAAATTTAAAATGGCAGCATTGGATTACCCGACTATACATTGAGCGTTTGGATTTTAAAACAGCACAAATTTTTTCATTATTAAAACAATCTAAAAACGATTGGGAAGCAGTACTTTTTAGATTATTGGCTCAAAATTTTGGTTTGAACAAAAATGGCGATGCATTTGCCACCATGGCTGCTTCAATTCCCTTTAGGGTCGTCCAAAAGTCCAGTGCAAACCTACTCCAATTGGAGGCACTTTTATTGGGACAGTCGGGTTTGTTATCTCCTAAAGAAAATGCGCCGAATTATCTTGAGGTCCTACAAAATGAATACAATTTTTTGAAGCGCAAATACCAATTGAAAAAACCCATCGAATTGCAGATGCATTTTATTCGGTTGCGCCCCCAAAACTTTCCGACAATACGACTGGCCCAATTGGCCCGCTTATATCACGAAAAAAACAAGCTGTTTGAGGCGGTTGTTACTGCCCAACAGCCTGCATCGCTCGGCTGGATGAAGCAACTCAGCGTCAGCCCTTTTTGGCAATCTCACTACACCTTTAACCCGATACTTTCTAAACCAAAAAAGCAGTTAAAAAAAATCAGTACCTCTTTTTTTGATCTTATTTGCATCAATACCCTAGTGCCACTGCGCTTTGCATATCAGCAATCCCAAGGCAAAAATGCCGCTTCGGCAGCCTTGCATTGGATGGAGCAAATTGCTGCTGAAAAAAACAACGTGCTGACCCGTTTTGAACAATTGGGTTGGCAAGCAAAAAACGCTTTGTTTGCACAAGGAATGCTGCATTTAAAAAAATCATATTGCAATAAGAAAGCCTGTCTAAAATGTGCCATTGGCCACCATCTACTTATGAAATAATTGTAAATTGGGACCATGAAAATCATCCAATCGTTACGGATCTATTTTGAGCGTCATGGATTTGCAGTTTGCACACGCTTGGCAGAATACATGGGAATGAAAGCAAAAAGTGTACGATTGTTTTTTATCTACGCCTCTTTTACAACCCTTGTTGGTGGTTTTGTAATCTACCTTACTTTGGCTTTCTGGTTAAAACTGAAAGACATGATTTACTCCAAACGGAGTTCGGTTTTTGATTTGTGATATGACAACAAGACGCCCCTTACTTACCGCTACTTTTTTCTTTTTACTCATTTTTTTTCTAGGAGTTGTAGGATATTATCTACTAAGCCCAAATGCAAGTTTGATCGATGCGATTTACATGACCGTCATCACCATCAGCACGGTTGGATATGGAGAGGTTTTGACCCTAACTCCTGGAGGGAAAATTTTTACCATCGGATTAATTACGCTCAGCTTTTTATTTCTTGCCTACAGCATAAAGGTTTTTGGAGAAACCGTTTTTCAGGGTGAGTTCCTAACCTATCTAAAAACCAAAAAGTCCCGATCTATGATACAAAAACTCAACAAGCATACCATTATTTGTGGTTGTGGCCGCAATGGACATGAAGCACTCCGACAACTGACCAAACATGGACAGCCTGTTGTGGTCATCGAAAAAGATACGTCCGTGTTGGACCAACTTCCAAAAAAGATTCTCAAAATTGAAGGAGATGCTCAAGATGAAAAAATCTTACAACTGGCCCGGATCAAAACGGCGGCCAATCTATTGGTTACCCTGCCCGAGGATGCGGCAAACCTTTATGTAGTACTAGCGGCTCGAGAACTCGCTCCTGGGTTAAAAATTATCAGCAGGGCAGCCCACCAAAGCAGTTTGAAAAAACTTCAATTTGCAGGGGCAGACCATGTGGTTATGCCCGATAAAATTGGCGGACATCATATGGTCGCCTTGTTGCTCAAGCCGGATTTGATTCGTTTTTTGGACACCCTTTCTGAAGACGCCACCATGCAAACCAAAATCGCAGAAATTGCTTTGGACAATTTGTCGGAAAGCTATGCCAATAAAACCCTTGCCGAACTTGAGATTAGGAATAAAACAGGGTGTAATGTGATCGGCTATATCCCGCCAAATGATCGTGCGATCATTAATCCCAAAGCAAATCAACAAATTCAAAATGACGGTAAACTAATTGTTTTAGGAGATGGAACTGCACTGGGTGTTTTGCAAAATATGTTTTTGGCCTAGGCACTGTAATTTTTAAATCCTTTTAATATATTAGACCTTTAAACCAAATTTCCATTATGAATTCCAAAATAGATTTAATAAAAACATTTCAAATCATGGTGTGTTTCTTTTTTCCAGCGATGATTAATGCGCAAGAAAAAGGTCTTGATGATAAAATCAATGAAGCTTTTACGCCCATTGCAGATTGGTGGGGTGCCGTTGTCTTACATAACTTTCCGGGAACAGAGATCCCCACGATCATATTTCTATTGGTTGGAGGCGCCTTGTTTTTTACAATTTATTTTGGTTTTGTAAATGTTCGAAGATTTCCCACAGCAGTAAATACGGTCCGAGGCAAATATGATGATTTGGACCACCACGCAGCTGGTGATGCAAAGCTTGCCATTGATGGGGATATAAAAGGAACCATTAAGGATGAAAGTAAAGAAGGTGAAGTAAGCCATTTTCAAGCTTTGGCAACCGCAGTTTCCGGAACCGTGGGTAATGGCAATATTGCCGGTGTTGCACTTGCCATTGCAATCGGAGGTCCTGGAGCAACTTTTTGGATGATTCTTTGTGGACTACTTGGGATGTCAACAAAATTTGTAGAATGTACCCTTGGGGTAAAATATAGAGATGTTGGTGAAGACGGAACCGTCTATGGAGGACCAATGTATTACCTTACCAAAGGGCTAAAGGAGCGTGGCTTTGAAAAATTCGGAAAAATTTTAGCCGGGATATTTGCTTTCCTCTGTATCGGTGCGTCTTTTGGAGGAGGAAATGCTGCACAATCCAATCAAGCAGCTATGCAATTGGTAGATTCTTTAGGAATGACAGGTGGTAGTGCTCGTACCATCATCGGTATTATTATGATGGTCTTTGTCGGTATTATTATTATTGGGGGGATCAAAAGGATTGCTTCGGTAACCGAAAAAGTAGTTCCTCTTATGGCCTTGATGTATATACTTGCATGTGTCTATATAATTGTTGTCAACTTTAGTTTTGTCGATGATGCTTTTGGTATGATCTTTAGTCAAGCCTTCAATCCACAAGCAGGGCTAGGAGGTCTTTTAGGGGTCTTAATTACCGGGTTTAGACGTGCCGCCTTTTCTAATGAAGCTGGAGCCGGATCGGCATCCATAGCACATGCTGCTGTAAAAACAAATTATGCAGCCTCTGAAGGGTTGGTTGCCTTATTGGAGCCTTTTATAGACACCGTAGTTATTTGTACCATGACCGCCTTGGTAATCATTATTTTTAATGGGGACAACACGGTCTTTGAATACGGCGGTGTTGGCGGTGTAGTGATGATTGATGGAGTGCCAGCCGAAGGTGCAGGAATCACAGCAGCTGCCTTTTCGAAGTACATTTCTTTTGCAGGGCCATTTTTGACAATAGCCGTTGTGCTTTTTGCTGTTTCTACAATGATATCCTGGTCCTATTATGGACTGCAATCATGGATGTATATCTTTGGAAAAAGTCGTATTTCCGACTTGACCTATAAAGTCATTTTCCTAATTTTTATCGTTATTGGAGCCGCAGGAGACATGTCAGCAGTTTGGACTTTTTCGGACGCAATGATTTTGGCGTTGGTCTTCCCCAATATGATTGGTTTATTGCTTCTTTATCCCCGAGTAAAAGAAGAGCTCAATAAGTATCTAGGAGCCATCGGAACGCTCAAAAGCGAATAACATATAACCTCATGTGGAAGCGCCCCTATGTATGGTCCAAAAGCCAACGTAGGGGCGCTTTACTATTAGGAATACTCAGTGTAGTAATGCAACTTGTTATTGTTCTATGGCCCAGAAATCATTCCGTTTTTTGGGATCAAAAAGCGATGCAGGCTTGGGAAGAAAAATTGCAAAAAAATTTAAAAATAAAGCAAGACAGTACAGGAACTCAATTTCAATACAATCCCAATTTTTTAACCGACTATAGAAGCTACCAATTAGGCATACCAACGCTGGCTTACGATCGTCTGATGGCTTTTCGAAAATCGGGCAGGTACATAAAAAACCACCAACACTTTCAAAAAGTCACTGGGGTGTCTGACACGACTTTGACGCGATTAGAAAAACACCTGAGATATCCGAATTTTAGTGAGCTAAAAAACCGACCCCAACCCGCAAAAAATGCTTGGATAAAAAAGGGACTTAATACAGCCTCCCCAAATGAACTAACTGCGATTAATGGTATCGGTACCGTTCGCGCCAATCGCATTATCAAGTATAAAAAATACTTGGGCGGATATACCTCTCTAGACCAACTAGATGAGGTTTATGGGTTGCCCGATGAGGTGCTTCTAGCGCTTAAGCAAAAGTTTGACATTCTTCAGAAGCCAAAAATAAACCGTCGGTCGTTTCAAACGATAAGTTTAGATTCATTGGTCAAACTCCCCTACATCAATAGGGACCAAGCTCGAATGTTATTGAAATTACGAACTCAACACCCCAATCTGCCCCTAGACAGCTTATGGCAGTATAGTGGCTTGAAAGGTATTGCCGTTCAAAGAATAAAGCTATATTTGTATTAAAAAGCTATGATAGACTACGAAACTTCCGCTGCTGTGGTAGATAATGAATCTGTTAAAATGGTCGCTGAATCTGCAAGGGACTTTGCAGAAAAATACATTCGTCCACATGTAATGGAATGGGACGAGGCGCAACATTTTCCGATCGATCTAATGCGGCGTGCAGGCGAACATGGTTTTTTAGGAATTTTGCTGCCAGAAGCCTATGGTGGTGCTGGATTGGGCTACCACGAATATGTCGCCATCATCGAAGAATTTTCCAAAGTAGATCCTTCTATAGGTCTATCCATAGCCGCCCACAACTCACTCTGTTCGGGGCATATTTATAATTTTGGAAACGAAGGTCAGCGATTGCAATGGCTGCCACGATTGGCAAGTGGAGAAGCTATTGGTGCGTGGGGATTAACGGAACACAATACGGGTTCTGATGCACAAAATATGCTTACTACCGCCACCCAAGATGGAGCAGATTGGATACTCAACGGAACCAAAAATTTTATAACCCACGGACATTCTGCAGAAATTGCAGTTGTCATCGCTCGTAATGGCGCTAAAGGAGATAGCCGCTCAATGACCGCCTTTGTGGTCGAGCGTGGTACTCCAGGTTTTTATTCGGGAAAAAAAGAAAACAAACTCGGAATGCGTGCCAGTGAAACTGCCGAAATGGTATTTGACAACTGTCGTATTCCAGATGCCAATCGATTGGGCGAAATAGGTGACGGTTTTATACAGTCAATGAAATTACTCGATGGCGGACGGATCTCAATTGCGGCACTATCGCTAGGAATTGCAAAAGCCGCCTATGAAGCATCGCTAAAATACGCGCAAGAACGGGAACAATTTGGAAAAGCAATCATCAACTTTCAAGGGGTATCATTTAAAATTGCAGAAATGGCTACCGAAATCGAAGCAGCAACACTACTCACACACAAAGCAGCTTCCCTCAAAAACAACAATCAAAATGTGACAACAGCAGGTGCGATGGCCAAGTTATATGCTTCTGAAGTATGTGTAAAAGCCGCGAATGAAGCCGTACAGATACATGGTGGGTATGGATTTACCAAAGACTTTCCGGTAGAAAAATTGCTTCGCGATTCTAAACTTTGCACCATAGGAGAAGGGACTAGTGAAATTCAAAAATTAGTCATCTCAAGAAATTTGGTAAAAGAGGGGTCTAAATAAATTTTTTTATACAACTACTTAAAAGAAATAACTATATTTGCCACCTATTATCGAAAGGAGGTGATTTAATATGTTAATAATACCCATAAAAGAAGGCGAAAATATCGATAGAGCGCTTAAGCGTTTTAAACGAAAATTTGACAAAACCGGTACCATGCGTCAACTGCGCGACCGCAAACAATTTTTGAAGCCCTCGGTAAAAAACCGTGACAAGCTTATCAAAGCTCAGTACATACAACATCTCCGCGATCAAGAGAATCAGTAGGTACAATTCACAATATTTTAACAAACGTTGTTCTTCGAAGTTACTAACTTTGAACTACAACGTTTTTTTATGTCTGTCAATCAGTTTTTAGCCTATCTGCAACACGAGAAAAACTATGCCATACACACCCTAAAAGCGTATCAGGCCGATTTATTAAGTTTTGAAGACTATTGCCGTCAAGAGTATCAAATCGAAGCCCTGCACGAGGTGCCCTATGCAATCATACGATCTTGGATTGTAATGTTGCTCGAAAAGGGCAATAGCGCCAAAACCATCAACCGAAAAATTTCTTCGTTGCGGTCCTACTATAAATACCTAATGCGAAGCCATCAACTCGAGCGTTCGCCGCTAGAAGAACACCGACCACTCAAGGTCCAAAAACGGGTACAAGTCCCTTTTTCACCAAAAGAAATGCACCAAGTATTGGACCCCAATCTTTACCCACACACCCCCATTGGACACTTGCAGCGAATCATCATAACGACATTATATTATACAGGCATGCGCCGCGCAGAACTTATCCATTTGATGGACCAGAACGTGATGCTCAACAAAAATCAAATCAAAGTCATCGGAAAGCGAAACAAAGAACGCTTGCTTCCGGTTCTAAAAAGTCTAAAAACAGAATTGCTCGCCTATCAGACCCAACGCGCCGATGGAATAGGTGCGTATGCAATCTATTTTTTTAGGTCGCCCAACGGCAAAAAATTAACCGAACGATTTGTGTATGATACGGTAAATAACTACCTTAATGTGGTATCATCAAAATCAAAAAAAAGCCCCCACATGCTTCGCCATAGCTTTGCCACACACTTATTGGACAATGGTGCAGATTTGAACGCCGTCAAGGAGTTGTTAGGCCATGATAGTATCGCCGCTACACAGCATTATACACAAAGTAGTATGCAACACCTAAAAGATGTATATCAAAAAGCCCATCCTAGGGGAATGAAAAAATAACTAAATCTCAACTGATATGATTATAGAATTTCAATCCGTTAATTATAACGCAGACAGCAAGCTTATCGAATTTACCAACAAACGCGTTCAAAAGTTTGAAAGATTTTTTGATCGTATCGTTTCTGTAAAGGTTTTTACCAAAGTATCTAACAGTTCTGATAAGGTAAACAAGGAGGCAGAAATAAGTATCAGTGTGCCGGGTGATAATTTTATTGTAAAGAAGACCTGTAAGTCATTTGAAGAGGCCGTTGATTCGTGCGCCAGTAGCGCCGAGCGCCTACTTATGAAGTTCAAAGAAAGGGCCCGCGAGAACGCACAATAAATTTTTAATTTTTTCTTTTGAAACAAAAAAAATAAACAGTTACTTTGCATCGTTTTCAACAAAACGCCGATGTAGCTCAGCTGGCTAGAGCAGCTGATTTGTAATCAGCAGGTCGTGGGT
>JAFMLE010000012.1 GCA_017852395.1 Flavobacteriaceae bacterium | reverse complement strand
GAAAAATATGCGATCCCGCGGGCACCAAACATCAATGTCGGTTTGTTAGAAATGTGTCGTGTGCCATCCATTACCAACATACTTTGCGCCTGAAGCAGTTCGCGATTTTCGTTTACGAATGCAGCAATCGTGGGCGAACCTTTTTCTTCTTGAAAGTCCCCAATAATCTTAATGTTATATGCAGGAATAAAACCGGTTTTTTTTAGTAGCCCCAACGCCGATAAAAAGGCAAAAGCTGGGCCTTTGGAGTCGGAAGCCGATCGGGCAAAAATATAAGCATCATCGGGGTGATCAAACAACGTACTTTTTGATGTGGATATAAATTGATTTTCTTGTTTTAGCTTAACCACGGGATCAAATGGGTCGGTCTGATCCCACAATTTTGGATCTACCGGTTGCCCATCCAATTGCAGGTAGAACAATATGGTTTGTTGTTCCCCAACATTCCAATCGGCCAAGAGGTAGGGAACTTCTTGAAATTTGACTATGCGATTGTCAAGGCCGATTTCATTTAAATAGTTTTGGAGGTAGTTCCCATTTTGTTCGATCCCGGCCAAATCGCTACTAACGTTTGGTATGGACAAATAGTTTAGAAAATCAGCAGTTATAGATGCTAGATTTTCTACGGTTTCTTTTTGAATTCTAGACGTATCCCATTCTTGCGCAATCAAATTGCTTGCAGTTAGTCCTATCAAAACGAGGGTACGGTATTTCGATAATTGTTTTGCTCGAGTCATCTGTCCTATTTTATCTTTTGAAAGTATAGAAATCTACATAAAATTTTCATTTCTACACCTAAAAAAAACCACCCGCAAGGGGTGGCTTTTTTAAAATTAAGCTACTAAAAGTGCCTACGGGAAGATGCCCAAGCTTTACTACTGTTTCATTGACTTTACCAAGTCAAATATCCCTTGAAGCACATTTTATTCGGTTTTATTTAAATGTTGATAAAAAGAATGGTGTTCCAAATATTTTTTACGCGTTTTGTAAATGCCGTTTGATAAATAGAATTCATCTGATATCCCGTTCTCAAAACCATCTTAGGGTTTAAATTGATATTAAACCCAACAAACTTCCACAGTTGATCGGAGGCAAGTATTCCTTTTTGCAATTTCCAAAAAAACTCTCCCATAACAAAAAGTGAAACAGGTAGTTGAGCGTCTGGAGCGCTTAAAGGTTTTTGCAAAAACATCCGATAGCGCAAACGATGATTGGTAAGGGTTTGGTTGTTTTTCTGAATATTGCGGTGTTCGATTCGGATCCAACCTCCATAAGCACCCCATTTTTTTGGATATCTAAAAAACAATTGTTCCCAAATATTGTTTTCAAGGGTTGCCGGTGCATTTTTGATATGCGTTACCCCAAGACGCAGTTGCAGATTTTTGTTGAGTCGATACCCGATATTAGGCCGAATCAAATATTGATCTTGAGCCGCATAAAACTGCTGGGTTCGGTTATGCAACTCCAATTGAATCGAGGTGCTGGCCGTTAGGGATTTGGTCGTAAAAACTGCATTCCAAGCATTACTGGTTACAAAATCCTGTCCCCAAGCATTAAGGCCAAAAAACATTAAAAATAAAAATAATAAAGTGGTGTGTTTTGAGTAAATCTTGTTCATTAAATCAATTTTTCAACTGCAAATATATTCTTTTAAAATTTGGGGGCTTATATTTAGAACATCTAAACACCCATCTATGGCGCGTAAAATTCTTATTGTTTGGATCTTACTTTTTGCATGGCAGTCATCGCTTCAAGGCCAGCAAGAACCTCCAAAAGAACGTATCTTATTTGTAGGCAACAGCTTTACATTTTATTGGAATCTGCCAAAAATAGTCGAATTAATGGCTCAGCAGCGCCAGTTGCGCTGGGATATCGATCAAGCTACTTTGGGGGGTGCGTCGCTCGAGCAACATTGGAAAGGACTACGAGAACTCACAACCCAAACGACCCTTAAAAATGGGAACTATGACCGGGTTATTTTACAAGACTACAGCTCCAACCCCCTCAAAAAGCCCGAGGATACCAAAACGTATGTCCAAGCCTTTCAAAAAATGCCACTACCCAAAACACCGAAGTGGTATTATTATAGCACGTGGATGTATCCAAATATTGACGCAAAAGAGCATGAACACCCCTATCCTATCCAACATTTTTATGAAGGCTTGCAACAAGTCAATGGGGGGCAGATTTTGGTAGTCGGCAAGGTCTTTGCCCAATTTCAAAAACAACATCCCGAAATCAATCTCCTGACTGATGACAACAAACACACTTCACCAGAAGGGACCTATTTAGCCGCTTGTGTCATTTTTTCACAGCTTAGCGATCAGAGTCCTATTGGGCTTTCCGGTCAGTTTTATGAGCGTGATGAAAAGGAAAAAATCGACACCTATTTTATCATTATTCAGAACAAGACAGCTAAAATCCTTCAAAACTTTGTAGCGACTTATTTTGAATTCGAAAATTAAATTCAACAACATACGCAAATAGAAACCAAAAATCTGCTATTTTTATTTTTTAAAACATTGTATTATGAAACCATTTATTACCGTATTCGTCATCGCATTAAGCCTACAACTTTCAGCTCAAGATTTTAAGGGCTTGGACAAAAGTCCTTTAGACATCGCTGCTTTTCCAGATAGCTATCGCGTATCTGAAAAAGCGCTACGTGTGGTCTATAGCCGCCCCCAACTCAAAGGGCGAGATCTAAATAGCCTAGCACCACAAGGCAAAGTTTGGCGTACAGGAGCCAACGAAACCACAGAAATTACTTTTTTTGAATCACTAAAATTTGGATCTACCAACATTGCACCGGGCACTTATGCACTATTTACGATCCCTGGCGCAGATCGCTGGACAATCATCATCAATAAAGCCCAAAACACTTGGGGTGCCTATTCGTATGACGAAACCCTTGATGTTGGGCGCATCGAAGTACCTGTAACAGAAGCTACGGATACAGTTGAGGCATTATCCATGATTTTTAAAGAAGAGGGTGCTAACATTGTCCTTCACATCGGTTGGGGCAACACACGCATTGCTGTGCCCTTTAGCCGATAAATAGCAAATTCTGCCGACGTTTTTATGCAATTGAAATTTAACGAGACAAAGCGTCAGCTTTCCGAAGATATTGTTGTTCAAGGAGTGGCCAAACTCCTTGACGACTATATTATTAACAGCAAAAAATCAGGCAGTAAAGTACTCCAGCAAAAGCCACCTCGTGAAATTGCTGAAGCACTAGGTGCAGAAAAAATCTTAAAACACGGGTTTGCGTCAGAATCGGACTTACTGAGTTTTATCAGTACCTATTTGACGCATACCAACCACCTTAAAAACCCAAAATATTTAGGGCATCAAGTAGCAGTCACCCAAAATCTTTCGGGCATTCCAGAATGGATCAATGGAGTGATCAACAATCCCAGTTCGTTATATGAAATGGGTCCAGCAGGAGCAACCCTCGAAGGGGTGATGATCAACTATATGTTGCAAAAACTGGGTTGGTTTGCAGGATCCGATCTCTATGATTTGAGAAGTTTTCCTGACGGTGGTTCCGGATTTTTAACCCATGGGGGCTCTATCGCCAATCTAACCGCTTTGGCCGCAGCTAGAGCAGCTATTGCGCCCAATGCTTGGGAAGAAGGAAATCCCAAAGACCTCGTGGTAATCGGCCCCGCAAGCAGCCACTACTCCATCGGAAGAGCCATCAGTATTTTAGGATTGGGTAAAAACAGTTTCGTACCTGTACCCGTTTTTGAAAATGAAAAAATGGATATAGCCGCTCTAGAAACAGTATATCAACAAGTCCGAAGAGATGGAAAACGTGTTATGGCAGTTATTGCCAATGCCTGTGCCACATCAACCGGTTTGTTTGACAACCTAAACGCCATTGGCAACTTTTGTCAGAAACACAATCTTTGGTACCATGTGGACGGTGCTCATGGCGCAAGTGCCCTACTTTCATCGACCTACAAAGAGGTGTTGGACGGTATTCAAACTGCAGATTCTTTGATCTGGGACGCACATAAAATGATGCGGGTTCCTGCCCTATGTACAGCAGTTCTTTTTAAAAAAGCAAGACATCAAAAACAGGCTTTTCAGCAAAAAGGAAGTTATGTGTTTCATGAAAATGAAGTGGTGGGGATTGACAGTATGCCCTACACTGTTGAATGTACCAAATCGGCTTTGGGCACAAAATTGTTTTGGACATTTGCCCTATATGGAGAACAAGGTATTGTAGATTATATTGATACCACTTTTGGAATGGCACGGTCTTTTTATGAATTACTTCAGACCCATGAAGATTTTTATTGTCCCTTTGTTCCAGAATCTAATATTTTGTGTTTTCAGTACACCAAAATGCCCGATTATCTCAAAAATCAATTGGCATTGCGATACGCAATAATCGATCAAGGCAAGTTTTACCTTACCAGTTGTGAAATTCAAGGGGTGCGCTATTTGCGAGTTGTTTTTATGAATCCCGAAACAACACTCGAGGATTGTAAAGCATTGTTACAAGAAATCGAAAAGACTGCAGCTAGTCTATAGCAGTACCTTCCCAATCGGGATCAGCAGCAGCATTCCATCGCATTTGAAGGGTATCTAAAGCAATCGCATGAACCCTTCCAAATCGGGCTTCGGTTTGGATTCGTTTGTAGGGTGTTCCTTTTTCTTCTAATATCTTTAAAGCAACAGCATCCCAATCCAAGCCTGGATGGGCTTCTAATAGCAGGGTGTCATTTTCAGGATAGACTCTTGGCGCTGCCAATGCGTCTTCTAAACGCAACCCTTGTGCAAGATATCGATGAAGGGTTTGGGTAACCGCAGGGGGTATTCTACTTCCTCCGGCAGCTCCCAGTGCCAATAGAGGTTTTCCATTTTGTAGTGCAATAATCGGACTGATGTGCGAAGCGGCTCGATCTCCGGGTTTGTAATTACCCAAATATCCACCCAATGTTACCGCATATAAAAAACCAAGGCCTGGACTGGCGACCTTAGCACCCATATTAGGACCAACCGTTTGAGTTAAGGAAACGATATTACCCCAGCGATCAGCGGTCGTGAGATGCGTCGTATGCCCCATTGCTACCCGCCATGACTCGGGCCAATCTTTGGATTGAGATGCTACGAGTGGGCGTGTCAAATTTTGCATGGCTGCCCATTGCACGGCTTTTTCTTTGGATAAAATTGTTGAAAGTGAATCAGGATTGGTCTGATATCTTCTGTATTCATATGCTTTAGCAGTAGCAAGACCCATCAGATAAGGCCAGTTTTCTTTTTGCGCAGATTGATCTTCTAATGCCTCCATCAATTGAAGAATCTGAATGCTAATGGCGCCATAAGAGGGTAAAAATAATCCATAAATATCGTTGCCCTTAAAGCTGCCTTTAAGCACTTGCGCATCCAATGCTTCGTAGTTTTTGAGATCTTCCAAACTTAATATCCCCCCGTGGGACTGAATATCATCAACCATTTGTTGAGCAATTTGCCCTTCATAAAACCCTTTATGACCTGCAGTTGCAATCGTTTTTAGAACAGCTGCCAAGTCGCTTTGTACCCACAAAGCGCCGGCTGGTCGACTATTTTGCTTGTTGTCCAAAAAATAGTTCCGTGACCCCTCAAACTCAGCAATCTGTGAAGCGGCCATTTGCTGACGCAAAGCTTCACCAGGAAGCAATTTGAAGCCCTTTTCTGCTAGCGCAATTGCGGGTTGCATCACTACATCAAGTGCCAATACCCCTCCTGCTTTATGAAGTTTTATCAATCCAGCAACTACCCCAGGTATTCCAATGGTTTCATAACCATAGGCAAAACGTTCTTCGGGCTGCTGATAAGCCTGTGGAACAGCTGTGGTGGCATCGATGCCATGCAAGGTCCCAGATTGGGTATGATATAACGCTTGCAATCTACCGCCCAAACCACTCATACTAGGCTCTACAACTGCTAAGGCAAAACCTGCGGCTACAGCAGCATCATAGGCGTTTCCACCTTTTTCAAAAATCAAATTTCCGGCTTTAGTTGCTTCGGGATGTGCACTCGCAATGGCATTGTTTTGATAGGGCGAAGTTTGCGGTGATTGACAAGCTACAGCTGACAAAAGTAGCACCACTAAAAGCAATATGGCTTTTTGATGCGAAAAGGTTTGGAAAGTCTTCATGTAAAATTGGATTTTATTAACCACAATTTACATAATTTTGACATCGAATTGGAAAGTTCCTTTTCACTAAACTCGGCATTATGTTAGATTATCTATTGGAGTTTTTTTTAGAAAAAGGGTTTAATACCCAATTGGCAACCTTTCTCAGTAAACTGAGTGCTATTGTATTGATGTTACTCTTTACCCTAATTCTGGGACTTATCTCTAAAAAATTAATCACGACACTTTTTCGAAGAATAGCAGCAAAAACCACTTCGGATTTTGACGATATTCTCGTGGCGAAAAAAGTACCCCAGCTTATCGGATACTTGTTGCCAGCAATTTTTATTTTATCGATAGTTCCAAGTTTTTTTAGCGAAATCACTCCCGTAGTCGGCACACTAATCAATACCCTAGAGGCTTTTACAGGATTTTTATTTATACTGGTATTGAGAGGGTTTCTACGTACCTTAAATGTCGTTCTCACGCGCGTACCTGTTCTTAAAGACAAGCCGATAGAAAGCTACACACAAGTCGTTATGATTTTTATATGGTTTGTTGGTGGAATTTTGATTTTATCGTTGCTAACAGGAAAATCTGCCACAACCTTTCTTACTACGCTGGGGGCCTTGTCGGCGGTACTTATTTTGATTTTCAAAGAAACCATCTTAGGTTTTGTTGCCAGTATCCAGATTAGTGTCAACGACACCATACGCATTGGTGACTGGATTACGATGCGAAACATGGATGCTGATGGTGATGTAATTGCCATTAACTTATCGAGTGTTCGTGTACAAAATTTTGACAAAACCATCACAACAATTCCCACACATAAGCTCATCACTGACCCCTACATCAACTGGAGGGGAATGAGTGAATCGGATGGTCGGCGGTTGAAACGCCAACTGCTGGTTAAAGCATCAAGCATTCATTTTTTGGACGAAGAAACCGTTAAAAAATTGTCTAAGGTAGAACGTCTCAAAGGGTTTATCAATGAAAGAGACATCGAGATCAGAACCCAAAATCAATCTAAAAATGTGGACAAATCACTTCTAATAAACGGACGTAATTTTACCAATATCGGTCTGTATAGAAATTATATCCAAGAATATCTAGAAGAACACCCACAAGTCAATCAAAATATGACTGTTATGTGCCGTCAGTTAGCGCCTACCTCACAAGGAGTACCTTTAGAGATTTATGCCTTTATTAGTGATAAAGCCTGGGTAAATTATGAAGGAATTGCCTCAGATATCTTTGATCATTTGTTGGCTTCGGCTCCTTATTTTGATTTAGAACTTTACGAATTGCATACCACTAGTTCCAAATAAAAAAAAGCCTCCATGATGGAGGCTTTTTTTTAGAATCATAATAAAGAAATTATTTGGTACCCATAATGTAAGGAGCTCCTGCAGCTTTTAGTTTTTCTGCAATTTCAGGAAGGGTTTTAGTATAGATTGCATCGATTTGTGGGGCAACCTCTTCCATCATTTTTTGAGCGATCATCATACTTTTTTTGTGCAATGCTGTTGGTCCATAAGTGGTCGATAGTCCTCTTGAAGCAACACCAATATGGGTACTTACATTAGGAGGATTGCGCTCTCCTACTTCTTCACGAGCAGCGTTGCCCTCTACTGTTTCGTTGATAGCTCGAAGTGTCGCTTCAGCAGCGTCAATTTCAGCCATCAGTGTACCGGGTAGCGCTGTGGTTCTTTCGGCTGCTTGTTTATAAGCCGCAATCAAGTCATTGCTTTTGCCTAAGGCATCTTCAAGTGCATACATTTTTTGCATCATTTCAGAAAGTTGCGTACGATAGGCATCAAATTCTTCATAAGAAACACCTTTTAGAACTCCTTCTCGAATCGGTTTTACCTCAAATTCGACAGCCTCACCAATTTGATTTACGGAGCCATTTTCTTCAACAAATAGTGTGGCAGTATAATTGCCGGGCATGGCCAATGGTCCGCCAAATCCAAACGATCGTCCTCCAGGCCGTCCTAAGCGTATGGGTCTATTGTTCGAATGACGTAAATTCCAGGCAACCCGCTGTGTTCCTTTCTTTTGCTTAACGTTAACATTTTGAACCACATTTCCTTTAACATCTTGTATTGCAATCCATGCGCCGGGTGATGTTTCTACTTTTTCATCCGCCAAGGCATCCCATCCCGGGAATGGTACATTAGCATTTTTGTTATTAAGCGCCCGTTCTTGTTTTTGACGAGTCTGCTTTTTGGAAGTTGCGCCTTCGGCAAAATATACCGTGAAAACTGCTCCAAAAGTGGGGTTTTCTGCAAAGTAATAGTCTGCTCCCGTGTTACCAATCACACTCTTGGGCACATACCATTTGGCAGTACGCGGTGCAAATAATTTTGCCTTTTGTTGTAGCGTTTCTGCAGTCATTTCACGCAGGGCACTGTAGTCATCTAGTACATAAAAACCACGACCAAAAGAAGCGGCTACCAAGTCATTTTCTCGTTTCTGAATTGTGAGGTCTCTAAATGAAATGGTCGGTGTCCCGGGAAGCTTTTGCCAATTTTGACCCGCATCAAATGAAGTGTAAATGCCAAATTCTGTAGCTGCAAAAAGTAGTTCTTTGCGGACAGGATCTTGCACCATTCGCCAGACCAATGTACGATCGGGCAGGTTTGTACTAATTTTTTGCCAGGTGAGGCCTTGATCGGTGCTCTTAAACAAATAAGGATTGAAGTCACCTTCTTTGTGGTTGTCTAGTGCTACATAGACCGTATTAACATCAAACAAGTCAGCTTTAATGTCATTGACAAAACTACGCGCTGGTAGGCCCAATTTGGTAACCGGGATTTTGGTCCATTGTTTTCCCCCGTTTTGGGTTACCTGAATATATCCATCGTCGGTTCCTGCATAGATCAAACCTTCTTTGAGTGGGGATTCTGACAAGGAGGTAATGGTGTTGTAGTTTGACATTGCACCAACATCCCATGGGTTGTCCCAACTTTGCTGACGCCCCATTATGGGTAGAGTCAGTCGTTCTTCGTTGCGAGTAAGATCTCCAGAGATTGGCTCCCAGTCGTCGCCTCGATTTTCAGATTTCCAAACCCGATACGAAGCAAAATACAAACGTGCAGGATTATGAGGACTTACCAATATTGGAGCGTCCCAATTAAATCGCTCGTGAGGATCTCCTTCTTGTGCTTGCGGTTGTATGAAAACACGCTCACCTGTAGTAAGATCAACACGATGTAATCCGCCTTGTTGAGTTTCTGCATAAATGATATCGTTGTACACAGGGTCAGTGGCCGATTGGTGTCCGTCGGCAGAAAGGGTTTTATACCAATGTTTGTTCGCGATTCCTTCACGCTCATCCGTTGCCGATGGTCCTCCAGCTGAACCGTTGTCTTGGGTTCCACCAAAAATGTGATAGAAAGGTTCAGCATTGTTTACCGCCACTTTATAAAATTGAGTAAGAGGTAGATTTTTGATATACCTCCAATTTTCGGCCAGATCAAAGCTTTCGTAAATTCCAGCATCCGTCCCTAACATAAGGTAGTCGGGATCGTCTTGCTTAAAAATCAACACATGATTGTCCGAGTGTTTGTCTCTTTCTTGTAGTTGTGTAAATGTTTTCCCACCATCTTCTGAGGTCAAAACACGAACATTCATAAGATAGAGTCGATCAAATTTGTGCGGGCTAGCATAAAGCTCTTGATAATAATGTGGTCCTGTACCACCCGATACGGTATTGGACATTTTGGTCCACGAGCTACCGCGATCTTCAGAACGGTACACAGCTCCCTGTTTACGATCTAGCTCTATTGCTGCGTATAATACCTCGGGGCGTTGAGGCGATTGGGCGATTCCAATTTTTCCAAGATTTGAATTGGGCAGACCACTGGTCAAGGCTTGCCAGGTTTCACCGCCATCCGTTGATCGGTGTAAGCCGGACCCTGGTCCACCTCCCATATATGCGGCAACTGTACGGTGACGATCCCAGGTTGCTGCATATAGAATTTGTGGATTTTCAGAATCTAAGATAATATCCGTTACACCGGTCCATTCGTTGTTGCCTAAAACACGTCTCCAGTTCTGACCACCATCTGTGGTTTTATAAAGTCCGCGTTCGCCTCCTTTGTTCCACAGCGGTCCTTGAACCGCAACAAAAACCACCTCTGAGTTGTCCGGATGTACGATAATTTCTGAAATGTGCTCAGAGGTTTTGAGCCCCATATTTTTCCATGTTTTACCATAATCCTCACTGAGATAAATGCCGTCTCCGTAACCAACGTGTCTTCCGCCAACATTTTCTCCAGATCCGACCCAAATACGTGCCGAATTTTGAGGGTCAACCGTTACACAACCTGTAGAATAGGAGGCTTGCTGATCAAAGATTGGCGCCCAGGTGGTTCCTGCATTTTCGGTTTTCCACACTCCACCAGAGCCAACAGCTACATACCAGACATTGTCGTTGTTGGGATCAAGGGCTATATCGGCGATGCGTCCTGACAAAAAAGCTGGACCTACATTTCGCATCTTAAAGGCTTGCAAAGGATATGTTGTGGCACTTTTTTGAGGGGTCTTGTTTCGCTTGCGCTGAGCTTGCAAATCGCTAATCCCTAGGGTTAACGATACCACTAAAAAATAAAAAAATAGACGTTTCATAAATTAAATTTTGTGTTTGTATTGTTAAAAATTATGAGAATCTTGAGGGATTCCATAAATTGGTTTTCCAAATTACATAAAAAAATCATTATGCGTATTTCAAAATTTTTAGGGCTCCTTTTTCTCCTAGCTATAGCTCCAGCCAGCATGGCCCAAAAAAAAGAGAAACCTGCGGAAAAATCAAAATCCATTGAATCAATTACAGAAAAAATGACCGCAGATCAAGGGGTGATCACCACCTATCTGGATGATAATCAAAAACTGTATTTTGAAATACACGACAGCCTTTTGGGACAACCCCTTTTGATGGTTACTCGATTGGCACAGCTCCCTTCCAATTATTCGGCTTACACCAATGCGGGTTCAAAAACGGCACAACAAGTCATTCTTTTTGAAAAAGTTGGAAAAACACTCTACTTGCGTCAAGAGTCTTATACCAATACTGCTGCGGATAATGATCCAATAGCTTTGAGTGTAAATCAAAACAATTTTAAACCAATCCTTGGGGCGTTTGATATTGAAAATACCGAAGAAAAAGATCGATTTTTGATAGAAGTTACCCCCTATTTTATGGATGATTCTCCCGGCTTCAACATCGTTAGAAGTAGTCAGAAAGACGACTATAAGATGGGTAGTGTCGATAAAAAAAGAAGTCGCATCGATAGTGCAAAGAGTTTTCCACAAAATACCGAAATCCGTCATACCTTGACATTTTCTGCCCGAAAAGCTCCTCGAGGAAACACCTCAAACTCGTTAAGCTTTCAAATCAATCATTCGATCATCGTACTTCCCAACGACCCCATGCCTGTCCGCTATGAAGATCCAAGGGTAGGCTGGTTTACATTAGAAAAATACGACTACTCTTCCCCCGATCTTAAGGCCAAAGACTACAAAATTATCCGCCGTTGGCGGCTAGAACCCAAGGATAAAGAGGCCTATGCACGCGGCGAATTGGTCGAACCCATTAAGCCCATTGTTTATTATTTGGATCCTGCTACACCTTTGGTTTGGAGGCCCTATTTTAGAAAAGGAATAGAGGATTGGAATCAAGCTTTTGAAAAAGCAGGTTTTAAAAATGCCATTCGGGCGATGGACCCACCAACAGCCGAAGAGGATCCTGAATTTAGTCCAGAAGACGTTCGATATTCTACCGTTCGTTATGTCGCATCTACCACACGAAATGCCGTTGGGCCTAGTGTTTCGGATCCCAGAACGGGAGAAATTTTAGAAAGCGACATCATCTGGTATCACAACCACCTCCGCTCCTACCGCAACCGCTATCTTTTAGAAACTGGAGCAGCAAATCCAAAGGCACGTACCTTGAACACCCCAGAAGCAGAAATTGGAGAAATGATGCGACGTGTGATTGCTCACGAAGTTGGTCATGCCCTTGGTCTACCTCACAATATGAAAGCAAGCTCCGCATATCCTGTTGACTCCCTTCGTTCTGGTGCATTTACGCAAAAAATGGGAATCGCCACTACGATTATGGATTATGCACGCTACAATTATGTGGCTCAGCCAGGCGATACCGGAATCCGATTTGTCCGTCAAATGGGACCTTATGATGACTATGCCATCGAGTGGGGATACCGTTATTTTGAAGATAACAACCCTCAAAGCGAACAAGAGATTCTAAAAAAAATGGTCGATGAAAAAAGTCTCAATCCGATATATATGTTTGGATCAAGTGGAAATGACCCCAATACACAAACCGAAAATATCGGAGATGATCCCATAAAAGCCAGCTCGTATGGACTCAAAAACTTAAAAATAGTCGCAGAAAATCTTGAGAATTGGACGACTCCCGAAGGGGCAACTTATGCGGATTTCAAAGAATTATATGCGGAGATGGTAGGTGTATATCGCAGATACATTTATCATGTTTTGACCATAATTGGCGGGGTCAATGAGACCCTAATGGCTCAAGGGCAAGAGGCAATTCCTTATCAAAATGTCGATGCAAAGCAGCAACTTGGAGCTTTGGATTTTCTAAAAACTCACCTTTGGAATACACAGGGATGGATGTTTTCTAAAAACATGATTTCAAAATTTGAACCCTATGGAATTTTAAAGCGCGTCGTTGACCTCCAAAAAGCAGCCTTATACCGAATTTTGAGCCCTCGAACCTTAAACAACATGCTATCACAAGAAAACACCCTGACGGGAAATCCCCTTAAAGTTAGTGCACTACTCAAAAAACTTGAGGAGGACCTGATTGTCAATAATCCCAACAAAACCGTTATCGATCGCGAGTTGCAAAAAAATTATTTAAACAGAATTCTAGAATTGACCGATGACAGGGGATTGATGCCCGAGGTAAGTGGCTATCTTGAATTGCAAATCATAGGGCTTACCAAATATTTTAAAAATCAAAAAGGAAAAGGTCGCTTAGAAGAAAAAGCCCATGCTTTGTATTGCTACAATCTTTTGAAAAAAAATAACAACTAAAAAACCTCTGCCATCATACAACGGGCACTCCCCCCTCCACAACTTTCAATAGTTGGCAGCGGGCTATGAATAAGTGTAGCATGTTTGTTCAATTGCGCTTTTTGATTGTCATCCAATGCCTTATATCCAGAACTGCTCATGATTAAAAGGGGTCCTGTTCGACCTTGCAGGGTAAGTGCATTTCCAGAAAATTGTTCGATTTGTTTCTCAGAAAGGATCACTACTTCTTTATGAGTTTCGGCCAATGTTTGTTTTAGCAGCGCGACTTCTGTTGGGTCATCAATCGCATCAAAACAGACCATGGCAAAAGTTGGTCCGATGCTCATCATTACATTGGTATGATAAATAGGTAGTCGCTGGTCACCAACGGTCTGATAGGCATTAAACGCCAGTGGTTTATAGCCCATTTTGTCACAAAATTGCACCAACAAGTCCGGATCGGTTCGTTCTGAAAGGGCCGCATACGCAATTTTGTGTTGCCGGTCCAATACCATACTGCCGGTACCTTCTAAAAACTGATGATTTTTTTCATAAGTGCTAAAATCTGCTAGGAGTGTCATGTCAACGCCATCGCTCTTGAGCACCTCAAAAATTTTGACCGTCCGTTCCAGTCTTCTATTAGGTGCATACATTGGATAAAATATAGCCTGATGTTCTCGATGAAAAGAAACCCAATTGTTAGGAAACAGCGCATCTGGTGTATCCTGTATTCCGGGATCTTGGTAAACAGACACCCTAATTCCATGATTGCGAAGCACCTGTACAAAATGGTCAAATTCGTTGTGCGCGCGTGCTGTGATTTGCTCATCACTAAGACCATCTAGGGCCTTTTGATAAAAATTATTGGTTGCCGTTTGCTCATTTTTTCTAAAGCGATGCGGACGTACCATCAATAGATGAGCGGTCAGATTTTCCATACTATTCACGTTCTAAGGGCAAAGTGGTACAACGAAATAGCCCCTCTTGTTTTGCAATCTCTCGAAAAGAAACTTCTTCGACCGTAAAACCTTTACTGCGAAGCCATTGATTTAATCGGGAAAAATAAGGGTCCGAAACGACAACATCGGGAGCAATCGAAAAAACATTACTCATCATATCATACATTTCTTGGTCGGATATATAAAAAATATTGTCTACCGGAAAGAGTCTCACCAACCAGGCCAACTCATCCGAATTCACATAACTTTCGCGGTGAATAATCGCACAGTCGTTTCCTACAGGCTGAAAGGCACAATCCAAATGCAACGCATTTTCAAATGGATTGGTATTTGATTTTTTCAATTCTAATCCCACCACTTTTTTGTTAGGAAAAACATCCTGCAACGCTTTTAGTGCTTTGATGTTGGTTCGTGCCGTAATTAGATCGGCATAATCCGGTCGTGTACATATCCCCACTAGGATATATTGATTGTGAAGCAGCACATCACCACCCTCTACATGGACGTCTTGAGGGAGTTTGATTACCGTATCTTTAGCAAATTGATTGTAGATCGGCTTAAGTGCCAACTGTTCCTTTTCGCGGAGGGGCAAAATATTGGACTGGACAAACTTATCTTCGATGACAAAACCAATATCTCGGGCATAAATTTGATTGCAATCAGGAATATTTTCGGGGCGCAATACGTGTACATCATATTTTTTTAGAACCGATTCAAAAGCTGCCAATTCATCAACCAAATCAGGTTCAACCGGATAATTGTCCTCTAAAATATATTTTCGTGACTTAGGATCGTATACCTCCTCCAAGGCAGGTGGACCACCAAATTGTTTTGCAATACCCAAAATAACCTGCTTGAGTCTTGAAGTTTCATTATGAAGATTCAGACGAATCATAAAATCATTTTTCTGCAAAATACCCCCATTTACCCGATTTTACAACTGTCCTGGAGGGCTTTTATTAACGATAAAAGAAAGTGAAAAACTTGCCGCATTAGCTAGGTGTTTATGTACGAGTATGTTTATATTTGATAAAAAAAAGTATGTCTGTTTCTGATTTATATACCAGTGGATTTAAGTCCCGTAATCGAGATCATTTTGCAGCGATCGTCAGAGTAGCACTCTCCGATGCGGTCATTACCGAAAGTGAACAGGCCTTTATCAATCGCTTGGCAATTTATTTGGAGATCGATGATGAGGACTATAAAAACATAATGGAAGATCCCAGTCGATTTCCCATCAATCCTCCTGCAGATGAACAACGAAGATTGGAGCGGCTTTATGACCTTACCCGAATGGTCTATGCCGATGCCATAGCCGATGCGGAAGAGATCAAATTGCTTAAAAAACTGGTTATTGGTCTTGGATTTTCTAACAGCCTATCTGAAACAATCGTTCAAAAAGCACTTGTTGCTGTCGCCGATGGCTTGGATGAAGATGCCTTTGTTGCAGCGCTGAAGCACTAAACTTAAATTTTTGTTTTTTCGATAACGGCTTGACCAAATAGGCAAATCCCACTGTTGAAAACAACCAACGCAGAAGTTCCCCACAAAAACCAGTTGCCAGAAGCATTTAATTTTATGATGATGGCTTCACCCAAAAGCGATAAACCAAAACCAATGGTCAGCAGACCCGTTATGGCATAAGTCAGCCATTTTTGTTTTGTACTCATTTTTTATCTTAAAAATAAAGAAAAAGTCGCAGCTACTCTAGCGATCGAAAATTAGAAAATGTATAGCCGATTTCTTCATCGGCAATCATTTCGGATTGATCAATATAAAAATCGACAGGAAAACCATAGGTCGCATCGTAATTAACCGAAAAATGATCCGGATTATTTTCTAGACGCTTTTCCAAATAATCAAAAACCGCATCAATTGTTTTGAGATACGCATGTTGTTCTGCATCATAGGGTTGGTCATCAACCGTGACTAAGATTCCGTTTTCGATGGTACACGTGAATATTGCCACCAAGGCATTTGGGCAAAAACAGCTCATTTGTTGATCGATTTTATAAGAATCAATGCGTTGGTTTTCCCAGATTTTGCGCTGCTTTTGCAAAAGCGATAGATCGGTTTCTAAGGCCTCTTTTTTACAAGCAAAAAGAAATAAAACAGTCCCTGCAATTAAGAATAAACGCATAAGAGTAAGATGGTTTTAACGATAATGCTTTTTGTACGCCCAATACGAAGCGCTACCTAAAAAGAGTACAAATAATATGCCATAATAGACAAAATCGGGTGTGATGATTTTGTCACCACTTGCATACGAATGCAGTCCTACCAAATAAAAATTGACACCAAAATAGGTCATCAAAATACTGGCAAAAGCCACAATACTCATGAGGTTAAAAATCCAAGGGCTACGCAATCCAGGAACCAGTCGCATGTGGATTACAAAGGCGTAAAACATAATACTAATCATCGCCCAGGTCTCTTTGGGATCCCAGCCCCAGTATCGTCCCCAGCTTTCGTTGGCCCACATGGCCCCCAAAAAATTACCGATGGTTAACATGACAAGTCCAACCGTTAGGGACAACTCGTTAATAATGGTGAGCTCTTTTATTTGAAGTAGCAATTTTTTCTTATTGTTTTTTGAGGTCAATAACATCAAGAAAAGTACTACAATGCCTATAATCATTCCTAAGGCAAAAGGACCATAACTACCCACAATTACCGCAACATGGATCATCAACCAATAACTATCCAAAACAGGTTGCAAGTTTGCAATCGCAGGATCCATCCAATTCCAATGGGCAATCATAAGTATCATTGCTGAGATAAACGAAGTCGCAGCAAGGGTAAGGGCATTTTTACGGCCAAAAATAATTCCAAAAAACTGCGTGGCCCAAGCCACATAAATCATTGACTCGTAGGCATCACTCCATGGCGCATGCCCTGATATAAACCACCGCAAAATTAGCCCACCCGTATGCAAAACAAAAAGACCGTATAACACCACACTCAATAATGATATCAGGCCTTTTATGACTTTATTTTGTCTGAAAATAGCAAGCAGCAGTATGACAAATAACAGGGTGCCTGCATAGAGATACCAACTAAATAGTTTTTTGAAAATATCGTACTTGTTGTACCAAATCTCTGCTGTGACTTTGTCTTGACTTGGGAGTACTTCAGAACCGTATTTTTTTTGAAAACCAGTGATGCTCTCTATCAAACTGTTGGCTTGATCATAGTCCTTTGTCTGCTGCGCCAAACGAAGAGATTGAAAATAGAGTGGCAAAATATTATTAACGTACAAAGAATCACGGCCTGAAAACATTTCGGGAAGTAACTCGGGATAAGAAACCCATTTGTTGTTTGCATCTTCTGGTATCGGAAAAATACGCAACACTTTACCTTCCAGTGCAGCGTATAATAAATTGACTCTGCGGTCTACCTCAATAAAATCTTTTTGAAATTGATTAGGCACTGCAGCACGATAGGCTTCTTGTAAATAGTCCCCCAACTTATAGTTGCCCTCACGATCAAAAAACGAAACCAAGGGTGCGTACTTATTTTGACTGGGCACTCCCAAAATACGGCGTAGGCTATCGTTGCCTCGTTTGAGATAGATGATCGGCACATTATACCAAATGACAGGGTTATTGGCGATTGATAATAGTACTTGATCCGAGTTCAACCCTTTGTACGTGTCAGATTTACTTACCTTTCGAAGCAGTTCCGAAGAAAAGGTGTTGGCCGGTTTCATGCGTCCACCGATGTCCTGAATAACTAGGTTTCCAAACTTTGCCGCATGCGCTGCGTCAAAGGCCTGTGCTTGTATGATTGAGTCAAAATCAACACGATGGTTTAAATCTTGAATTTGAGCCTGAGCGACAAACCCAAATAACAACAAGAAAAGGGTAAGCTTATTTTTCTGAATTTTAATTTTATCCAAACTTTTTGACAATTCGACAAAACGGGTTTTCCCTATAAAAAATATCCCCATCATACTGATATACAAAAGTATATACCCAAAATAAGTAATCCAAGTACCTGCACGATCATGGTTTAGAGAAAGTACTGTTCCTTTTTCATCGGGATCAAACGAAGCCTGAAAAAATCGAAATCCTTTATGATCCAAAACATGATTCATGTAAACGTCATAGTCAAAAACCCCTGCGGTTTGATCTTCTACAGTGAGTCTGCTCATAAAAGACGCATAACTTTGTTCGGTTCCGGGGTATTTTTCTGCAATAAAATCGTTGAGGCGTAATGCAAAAGGTAGCTGTTTTTGCAAAGAACCGTATTGCACATAAAAATCTAAAGCCCCAAGGGTTATTTTTTTGGGGTCATTGGCAACGCCTTTACCTCCAAGAACGGTAATATTTTTGGTCTGGCCCTGACTTTTTATTTGCAATTGAAGTGCATCTTGATTGGTCGGTTGATCGGATTCGGATGCAATAATGTCCATGCGCCCCCTAAGAGGAGGCTCGGGAATTACAAATTGAAAATTGGCAAGCGTATAAAGAGATCGTAGTGCCAATTCTTGCTTTTCGGATGGGACTACCGTGTCCTGAAATTGATCGGCCATACGCATAAAATTGCCCTCATAAGGTGATGACAAATAATACAGCCCCCCTTCTGAAGTAATGTTTATGGCTCCGTCTATTGGATTGTCCAAAGTAAACAGGACATTATGAATGTTGGCAACATCACCCTCCTTGAGGTAGTGATCATGTCGGGTACCACTGCCCGCCTCTACGATCTTAAGATAGCGTTGGCCATTTTCGTCAAGTACCAAACCTTCAGTAGCCTCTTCTATATAATTGAGTACTTCTACTTCATATGGAATGTCATCGAAGTTGTTGCTCCAATACAATCCATTATTTACGTGTGCCGAAAAAAGAACATCATCTTGCAGTTTTTTGCGTTGTGGAACACCGTCAATTTCACCATCTACCATGACGGTGAGGTAGGTCTTTTCGGTGAGGTAGGTGCTCGTAATTTCGCCTTCTCGGATTGGCATAACCCCTTCGTAACCAAAATAGCGGGTCACAAAAGCCCCAAAAATGATTAAAATAAATGATAAATGGAGCAATAATACCGCCCATTTTTCTTTCCGAAACAACTTGTATTTTTGGATATTTCCTGCAAAATTGATGGCCAGCAATAACATGATTGCCTCAAACCACCAGGCGTTGTAAATCCAAATTCTTGCGGTTTCTATATTGTACCAACTTTCTATAAATGTCCCCATAGCCATCGCAGTTGGAAACAACAAAACTAGAAATGCCATGGTACGGTTGGAGAATAAAATTTTGAGGAGCTTTTCGCGCATTACAACATCATTTTTTCGCTGCAAAGATAGTCCCTCCTTTCGAAATGACTGGTGATTTTGCTAATTTATCACAGAAGATTGATGACTATCAAAAGCAATTGCACACACAAGGCAATAAAAAAGATTAGAAACACAAAGTTTTTTCGCATTTGTGCCAATAATACAGAAAGATAGCTTCCGGCTGCAATGACGGACAAACACATCATCAAAAATGTACTGGAGTACATCCCTTTTAGGGTAATTAAATACACGGCAACAGAACCAATACATGTCAGCAATATGATGGATAAAGGAATCATCATATAATAATTGGACAAATAGTAATGACGGAATTTTTGGTAGAGAGACATAGGTAAGATTTAGGATACTTAAATGTACAAAAGAAGATTGAAAGTTTGGTTACTTTTGTACTATGATCGAAGTTGTCATTTTAGGTAATGGTCGCACTGCACATTTTTTGATTTCGCAATTCATTGCATGCAATCAAATAAAAATCAAACAATGGTATATGCGCCAGCCAAAAGGGGACGAAAGCCAATTTCTCATCGAGACAACCACCGCTTTGACCTCGGTAATCAAAAATGCCGATATTTATTTTATTTGCATCAGCGATGATGCCATTGCTTCTTTTTCTAAATCTCTAACCGTTAGCGGTTTGGTCGTTCATACAGCAGGTAGTATACCACTTCAAATCTTAAACGATCACCAGCAAAAAGGCGTTTTCTACCCCTTGCAAACCCTTAGCAAAAATGCCTTGCCCCAAATTGACCGTGTACCCATCTGTATCGAAGCTGAAAAAAAGGATGATTTTGATTTGTTGACACGCCTGGCCAGCCTGATCAATGCCAAATACTATAGCGTAGATTCAACACAACGTGCAACACTTCATCTTGCAGCCGTTTTTGCCAATAATTTTAGCAACCATCTATACGCAATAAGCGCTGATTTGTGTAAAAAAAATCAATTGCCCTTTGAGATTTTACACCCTTTGATTATAGAAACGGCCCAAAAATTACAAACCTTGCCTCCACAGGAAGCACAAACGGGTCCTGCGATTAGAAACGATCATCAAACATTAAAAAAGCACCTCAAGCAATTGAGTACTACGCCCTATATGGAACTATATGAAAGCCTAACCCAATCCATTCAAAAATATCATGAAGAAAAACTATAAAGAACTGCTCAACCACATTACAACTTTTATTTTTGATGTAGATGGTGTGCTGACCAATGGCAAAATTTTGATTACCAAAACTGGAGAAATGCTCCGTGAAATGGATACCAAAGATGGGTATGCGCTAAAATGCGCCCTTCAAAAGGGATACCGTGTTGCCATCATAACTGGGGGGACCAACGAAGGTGTTCGAGAACGCTTTAAAGCACTAGGCATATATGACATATATCTTGGCGCTCATCGCAAAATCGAGGCATATACCGACCTTTTAGATTCGTACCAGATGGACCCCAAAACCATTTTATACATGGGTGATGATTTACCCGATTTAGCGGTTATGGAGCTTGTCGGGGTAGCTGCTTGTCCACAAGATGCAGTACCTGAAATTAAAAATATTTCAAATTACATCTCCCACCGTAATGGAGGGGCTGGCTGTGTAAGAGATGTTATTGAACAAGTACTGCGTGTTCAAGGAAAATGGGATCAAAACGGCGAAGCCTAACAATACCTAGTGATGATTGATCTTAAAGGATATGAATTGATATTGGCCAGTGGCTCGCCACGGAGAAAAGCTTATTTAGAATCTACAGGAATTCCTTTTACGGTCAAAACACATCCCATTGATGAAAGTTTTCCAGAAACCCTGAGTGGAGCCGCTATTGCCGAATATATAGCGCTGAAAAAATTGAACCCCTTCAAGTCAAATTCCAATAAAAATCAAATCATCGTCACCGCAGACACCATCGTATGGCACAAGGGCAACTGTCTTGGGAAACCACAAAACCCTGCAGAGGCCTCACAAATGTTACAGCAATTATCAAACAGTACCCACGAGGTCATCACCGCCATAGCAATTTTGAAAGATGGGGATCAAAGTTGTTTTCACAGCAGCACCAAAGTGACCTTTAGAGCGCTGAAGATGGACGAAATCGAATTTTACATACAAACACAACCCCCACTCGACAAAGCCGGCAGCTATGGAATCCAAGATTGGATTGGCAAAATCGCCATTTCAAAAATAGAAGGAAGCTATACCAATGTAGTGGGACTGCCCCTAAGTCAATTTGTTGAGCGGCTCGAAAGGCTTTTAGACAATTCGCCTTTGAACGATTATGTTCTTTGATGAGAAAGTGTAATATTTGCTATGCATCGTATCCAGATGAAATCAAAAATCTATGAGAAAAATCATCCCATTACTAATCCTAATAAGCACACTGGGCAGTGCCTTTGGGCAGAACAGTGCAGAAATATATCGAAAAATTCAACGGCTCAATTTTTTAGGTAGCGTCCTCTATGTCGGTGCACATCCTGATGACGAAAACACGCGCATGATCTCTTATTTTTCAAATCATTTGCATGCACGTACCGCTTACTTGTCGATGACAAGAGGGGATGGTGGGCAAAACCTCATCGGTACCGAACTGCGTGAGGGACTTGGTCTTATTCGGACGCAAGAACTTTTAGAAGCCCGTAAAATCGATGGGGGAACCCAGTTTTTTACCAGTGCCAACGACTTTGGATACTCCAAGCACCCTGACGAAACACTAACGATTTGGGATCAAAAGACGGTGCAAGAACAAGTTGTCGATCGCATAAGAGCTTTTAAGCCCGATCTGATTATCAACCGATTTAACCACCGCACTCCCGGAACTACACACGGACATCATACCAGTTCAGCCATGTTGAGCGTCAATGCTTTTGATCTAGCCGCTGATCCAAGTTATAAGAGTACAAACGAAAAACCATGGCAGCCCAAACGCCTCTTTTTTAACACCTCATGGTGGTTTTATGGAAGTCAAGAAAAATTTGAAGCTGCCAACAAGCAAAACCTAACTAGTATAGACGTGGGGAAATTTGACCCAATACTGGGGATTTCCAATGCGACCATTGCAGCAAAAAGTAGGAGTCAACATAAATCCCAAGGGTTTGGAAGCACCCCTACTTTGGGTAAAGAACTCGAATATCTAGAGCTTATCAAGGGGGCTTCAATCCAAAACAATGATCCTTTTGAGGGTATCGATACCAGCTGGAATCGTATAAAAGGAGGAACTAAAATTGGAGAAAAAATTACACAAGTTTTCCATGATTTTGATTTTTCTAATCCCTCAAAATCACTACCCCAATTGGTTGAAATATACCAAGCCATTCAAAACCTTGAGGATGACCACTGGAAAACCATCAAAACTCAAGAAATACAAGAATTAATCGTTGCTTGTGGCGGTTGGGATGTCGCATTTTATACTTCAGAAGAATATGGCACCCCAAACCAAAATCTTAATACCCAAATACGGGTCGTAAATCCCACAGCAATCGATTTATTTGTAGATCGTTTTTCTGTTGAAAAACAATCGTTTGAAATCGGTACAAGAGCTTCCAAAAACGAACCGGTGACGCAATCCATTACGTTTAGGAGCCCAAACCAACTTACGGTGCCTTATTGGCTTACAAACAAGGGGTCGTTGGGCATGTATCACGTTGAAAACACCAATTGGATTGGTTTGCCAGAAACACCTACTATTCATGGCACGCTAACCGTAAAGCTTTTTGAAGTACCCATCCAATTGGAGATACCCCTCACCTACCGCACCACAGATCCCATAGCTGGAGAAGTCATTCAACCCTATCAAATCTTGCCAGAACTCGCTGTTACTTTAGACGAAGAAGTGTATCTAATTTCTGAAGGGTCAGAACTTAAAGTAACCGCTACCGTTAAAAACTATGCAAAAACCAGTGTCAATGGGCAATTGGAAATCGATATTCCTAAAAATTGGCACATAGCCCCCCAATCCATACCGATCAAAATGGAGACAAAAGGAGAAGAACAGCGGTACGAATTTTTGATCACAATAGCTGAAAACGATACCAAAAAAAGCATATTCCCAATCGTAAAAACCAAGCAATCTACCTATGATAAAAAATTGACTCCCATCGCCTATCCGCACATCACTAAGCAATATATGCTGCAAGCAGCCGAAGCAACTGTGGCAAAACTGGACATTAGGTCCTCCGAAAAACGCGTCGGATATATCGAAGGAGCGGGAGACAAAATTCCTGAAGCGCTCAGAAATATTGGCATTGAAGTCGATGAAATTGCTGTGGCCGAACTTACATCAGAATGGCTAAAAAATTTCAATACGGTGATTTTGGGGATTCGTAGTTTCAATGTTGGTGATGCTTGGAACTTTAAAGATCAAATGCTTTGGGATTTTGTTGCCAGCGGCGGTACCGTAGTTGTACAATACAATACTAGTAGAGGTATAAAAACTAAAAATATAGGTCCCTATCCCATCCAATTGTCTCGGGACCGTGTTACTGACGAGTTTGCAGCCGTTACCCTACTCGATTCGAAACATCCCATTTTCAACACCCCTAATGCATTAACCGAAAAAGATTTCGAGGGCTGGGTCCAAGAACGCGGTTTGTATTTTGCTGGGCAATGGGATGCAAACTACACCCCATTGATTTCTCTAAATGATGCCGGCGAAAGCCCCAAAAAAGGAGCACTTTTGGTTGCTAATTATGGAGAAGGAAAGTTTATTTTTACAGGGCTTAGCCTGTTTAGACAATTGCCCGCTGGAGTCCCTGGAGCCTATAGATTGTTGGCCAACCTTATCTCATATCACTAATAATGTCAAAAAAAATATACACCTATTTAGTTCTTTGCAATCTGATGTATTGGGTCGCTTTTTATCTGTTCATGAAATTTTATCAATGATGGAAAATATCGATTGGATCATTTTAGCCAGTACATTACTTTTCATTGTGTTTTATGGCATTTGGAAGAATAATTCCCATCAGGATGTCAATGACTACATCCGCGGTGGGCAGTCGGCCAAATGGTGGACCGTTGGATTTTCGGTAATGGCAACACAAGCCAGTGCCATTACCTTTTTGTCCACTCCTGGACAAGCCTTTCATGATGGCATGGGATTCGTACAGTTCTATTTTGGGCTTCCCTTTGCCATGATTATCATCTGTTTGTTTTTTATCCCTGTATATCACAAACTCAATGTCTATACGGCTTATGAATTTTTAGAAAAACGCTTTGACCTCAAAACACGCACCCTAACCGCGGTCTTATTTTTGGTGCAAAGAGGATTAGCCGCTGGGGTTACGATCTATGCACCGGCCATCATTTTGAGTATAATTTTGGGATGGAACCTAAAACTTCTGACCGTAGTAATCGGACTTTTGGTCGTTGCCTATACGATGATTGGGGGTACACGAGCGGTAAATGTGACACAAAAACAACAAATGCTTGTTATTTTTTTGGGATTGATTGGTGCTTTTTGCTATACCCTCTACGCGTTGCCCGAATCCGTTACACTTAACGACAGTCTGCGCTTGGCAGGAATCAATCAAAAATTAAACGTACTGGATTTTAGCTTTGACCCAAACAACCGCTATACCTTTTGGAGTGGTATAACTGGCGGGCTATTTTTAGCACTATCGTATTTTGGAACTGATCAAAGTCAAGTGCAACGCTATCTGTCTGCCAGATCCGTTAAAGCCTCACAAATGGGGTTGATTATGAATGGACTGCTCAAAGTACCCCTGCAATTTTTCATATTACTGGTTGGGGTTTTGGTTTTCGTATTTTACCAATTCGAAAAGGCACCAATCCATTTTAATGCCCAAGCGGTCAGCCAAACCATACGTTCAGACTATGGGCCAGAATTTCAGAGCTTACAAAAAACTAACGACCGACTGACTGCCGTTAAAAAACAACTGTTACTACTTCCCGATTTCTATGAAAATAAAACACTTCAAAAAGAATTTTTAAATCTTGAACAACAAAACAAAGAAATTCGCGAACAGGCCAAAAGCCTCATTCTGAAAGCCAACCCCGATGCCGAAGTGAATGATAAAGACTATGTCTTTATCACTTTTATTTTAGACCACCTTCCCAAGGGTTTAATCGGACTGCTTTTGGCTATGATTTTTTCAGCCGCAATGAGCTCTACTGCCTCCGAACTCAATGCCCTTTCTGCAACAAGCCTCGTTGATCTTTATAAAGTGCATCGTCCCCAAAAATCAGAAAAACACTATGTATCCATGGCGCAATTATTCACTCTTTTTTGGGGAATAATTGCGATACTTTTTGCCAGTGTAGGAAATTTATTTGAAAATCTAATTCAGTTGGTCAATATCATCGGGTCCTTGTTCTACGGAACAATTCTGGGCGTGTTTCTGATTGCTTTTTTCCTAAAAAACATACGTGGCAATGCTGTTTTTTACGCTGCTATTCTTTCAGAAATAGTAGTTTTTGTAGTCTATTACAACAATTTGGTGTCTTTTTTGTGGCTCAACGTCCTCGGTGCATTTTCAACCCTAATCCTTGCAATATTGCTTCAAAAATTAATGAAAAATGAAAACCCTTAACGAACTCATCGACCTACTAACCCTTCAAAAAATTGACAATCATCTATTTGAAGGCAACAACTACCTAACCCCATGGGGGCGTGTCTTTGGAGGTCAGGTTCTGGGGCAAGCACTCAATGCAGCCTATCAAACGGTACCCGACGATCGACTTGCACATTCACTTCATGGATATTTTATTTTGCAAGGAAAATTAGACCTCCCGGTACAATATCGTGTAGAAACCCTACGAGATGGTAAAAGTTTTACTACCCGAAGAATCACAGCTTTACAAGAAAACAAAGCAATCTTTGTTATGGCAGTTTCTTTTCAAAAGGAACAAACTGGAATGGATCATCAAGTCGAAAAACCCAACGTGCTCCCCCCAGAGGTATTGCTCCCCGACCAAAAGCAACTCGAATATTTGCAAAAAAAATCCCCTGAGCTTTACACAATGCTCACTGCAATACGTCCTGAGATTTTAGAATTTCGTTCTGTAGAACACATTGACCCTACCAGCAATCAACCCTCGCGACCCGAACGCCATGTATGGTTCAAAGTCAACAGCAGTGCCGCAGAACTCAGTCTTGCTCAGCAGCACCAAATCCTCGCTTTTGCATCGGATTATAACTTGCTTATCACTGCCGTACAACCCCATCGAGGAAAATTTAATCGAGCACAGATGTTTATGGCCAGTTTGGATCATGCCATGTGGTTTCATAGAAAATTTAAGCTTGACGAATGGGTTCTTTATGCCATCGAATCTCCGAGTGCATCCAACGCCCGTGGATTTGCCAACGGACGGATCTATAGCCAAGAAGGCACCTTGATTGCTTCGGTTTCTCAAGAAGGGGTTATCCGGACGTTTTCTTAAAAAAAAGCCCACTTGCTGTGCAGTGGGCTTTATGTGTTTTTATAAAATTATAACGATCATTTTTGCCATGCAGCAATGGATTCGGTGTTCATTTTGACATAATCTTGATTACCCGCTTTTTCTGCAAGTTCTAAGGAGGTCTTGGCAGCAGCAATAGCAGCGTCCATTTCGTTAAGACCCGCTAAGATCAATGCATATTGACGGTGCACCCAATAGGCTTCACCGTTTTCTTTAAGGGACAACTCCATCCAACTTTTGGCTTGTTGAAGATCAAGACCTTCTTGCAAATAATACACCGCTGCACTATAATAGTCTTGTGCTTTAGGATTGTTTTGCATAACCGCCGCTATATTTTTTTGCATTTTTTCTTTGGTAGGCACAGCAATTGGAATACCTACTTTGGTATTTTCCCAAGAAATTTCCAATACCGCATCATTATTGGTAATTGACCCAATTGAAATGGTAAACGAAGAAACCGTTTCTGAAAGGGCATGCACCTCAGCTTCGTAGGTTGCGGCTACCGCTTGTACATCCCAACTTGTTGGGGCACCCCAATTATCGGTTTTAGTGTAGAAAAATACCTCCCACATTGTTTTACCTGGTCGGGTAAATATCGCATAGGTTCCAGCAGGGATTGTAGTAGATCCTATGGATACCGGATCTGAAAATTGAATCGTAGAGTTTGCATTGGCGCCAGTTCTCCAAAGGGTTCCATAGGGCACCAAATCCCCCATAATAACACGTCCACGCATGGCGGGTCTAGAATATTCGATGGATATTTCGGTTAAACCAACTGTCTGCTTGAGCGTTGCAGAAGGACTCGGCTGCGGGGCCTGCATTTGAGCCATTAGACCACTAGCAATAAACACTAAAATTGTACTGATATAGATTCTCATAATAAATGTTTTCGACAAAAATAAGGGCTTGTACGGATCACCCAAAATAATACAGCACAATTGTTTTTGATCGATTGATCTTTCTTAAAAAGAAAGCCGTATAAATTGTTTAATATTTACTTTATTTTATTAAACATTATCAGTACCTTTGAATCCTCTTTTGCTATGAAAATTTATACACTACATGCCGTTCAAAAGCTACCCATTTCTATGGAAACAGCTTGGGATTTTTTGTCCAATCCTGCCAACCTCAAAACCATTACTCCAGACTATATGGGTTTCCATATTCTAAAAGGTGCAGATCGCAAAATGTATCCCGGTCAAATCATCCAATATATCGTAACACCCATTGCCAAAATTCCAACCAAATGGGTGACCGAGATCACTCACGTAAAAGAACTCGAATACTTTGTGGACGAGCAACGCTTTGGACCCTATGCACTTTGGCATCACAAACATTTTATCAAACCTATTGAAGGAGGCGTTGAAATGGAAGACATTGTTGACTATAAGTTACCACTAGGAGTTTTGGGACAGTTGGCACACCCCATTTTGGTTAAGCCCAAACTCAAAGAAATTTTTGACTATCGAAAAAACAAGCTGGAAGAAATATTTGGTGTTTATAAAAACTAATACATGAAGAAAAATATACTTATCGTCGGGGGCACCTCAGGTATCGGAGCAGCGCTATCCAAAAAACTTGCCGATCAGGCGCACCTTTACATCGCGGCAAGAACGGCAGATTCATCTGCTGGTAGCACTGCAATACGTTATGATGTTCTTACGGATACTCTTGACACCACCCAACTTCCCGAAAAATTAGATGGCCTGGTCTACTGCCCTGGTTCCATCAATTTACGCCCTTTTAAGGGACTAAAAACCGAAACATTTAGAGCGGACTTTGAATTAAATCTGATTGGAGCGGTACATACCTTACAGACCGTTCTTCCAAAATTGCAACTTGCTCAACAAGCAAGCATCGTATTTTTTAGTACGGTAGCAGTTCAGACCGGAATGCCTTTTCATGCTTCGGTAGCAGCAGCAAAAGGGGCCGTAGAAGGACTTACAAGAGCTCTTGCAGCAGAATTGGCTCCCAACATTAGAGTTAACGCCATCGCTCCTTCGTTGGTCAATACACCACTTGCTGACAAATTTTTAAATAACGAAACCAAGTTAGCACGCGCTGCAGAAAGACACCCCTTACAACGGGTCGGAACTCCCGAAGAAATCGCAGCCCTTGCTGCTTTTCTTTTGTCCGATGACGCCGCTTGGATCACTGGACAGATCTTGACGGTAGATGGTGGAATTGGAACCCTAAAATCCTAAAATGAATCGTTTGACTTTATTCTGGTTTAGAAGAGATCTTAGGGTCGAGGATAACGTGGGACTTTACCACGCACTTCTTACTTCCGAAAAAGTCTTGCCGATTTTTATTTTTGACGACAACATCTTGTCCAAACTTCCCAAAAAAGATGCACGTCTAGAGTTTATATACCATGCCTTGGGTGAAATTAATGATGCTATGAAGAGGAACAGATGCCGACTAGGACTGTATCGTGGTGATCCCAAGGCTATTTTACAAAATATAACCGACGAATTTTTGGTTGATCGTGTTGTCACTAATCATGATTATGAACCCTATGCCACCAAAAGAGATGCCGAAATTGCCGCCCTACTTAAAGAAAAAAACATCGCTTTTGAAACCTTCAAAGATCAGGTGATCTTTGAGAAAAAAGAAATCACAAAGGCAGATAACTCACCTTATGTTGTCTATACGCCCTACAGCAAAAAATGGCTCGAAGCTTTTCAGGAAACTGATATCAAAAACCATCCCTCAGAAACCTTACTACACAAATGTATTGATCATCCCCTACCTTGGCTCACCCTTGAAGAATTGGGTTTTAAAAAAACGGATCAGCCCGATCCCAAATATTCTTTTACGACCCAGATAATTGACCAATATGAAGCCACAAGAAACTATCCTGCCTTAGATCAAACCTCACGCTTAGGCGTGCATTTGCGGTTTGGAACAGTGAGCATCCGAAAACTGGTTATAGCTGCTGCAAAACGTCCCAATCTTACGTTTCTTAAAGAGCTGATATGGCGTGAATTTTTTATGCAAATTCTATGGCATTTTCCGCATACAGTAAACCAGAGTTTCAAACCACAATATGACCGCATCCTCTGGCGAAACAATCCCGAAGAATTTGAAAAATGGCAAAAGGGACTAACCGGTTATCCATTGGTTGATGCTGGAATGCGGCAACTCAACAAAACCGGATTTATGCACAATAGAGTACGGATGTTGGTGGGCAGTTTTTTGTGCAAACATCTACTGATCGATTGGCGCTGGGGAGAAGCCTATTTTGCAGAAAAACTCCTGGACTACGAACAGTCCAGCAATATAGGCAACTGGCAGTGGGTTGCTGGTTGTGGAGTAGATGCAGCACCTTATTTTAGGATTTTTAATCCAACTGAACAAATCAAAAAGTTCGACAGCAAGCACCAGTACATCAAAAAATGGGTTCCCGAATACCAGGAACTCAATTACCCACAACCGATCGTTGAGCACAAAACGGCCAGAGAACGCTGCCTGATTACCTACAAATCGGCACTCAATGGCGCATGAGAGGAGTCAAAAAACACCATTTGCCCAAAAAAGTTTGCCCCAACTGTCAACGCCCCTTTGCTTGGCGTAAAAAATGGGAACGCGACTGGGAAAACGTAATTTATTGTAGTATCAGATGCAAAAACAACAAAAAACAGCCCTAGTTTGGTATCGTAACGACCTAAGAGCTTATGATCACGAAGGGCTTAATCATGCCCTTACAAATCATGAAAAGGTCATCGCTTTTTATGCATTCGATCTGCGGCAGTATCAGACAACCCAATGGGGATTTAAAAAAACAGAAAAATTTCGGGCGCAATTTCTCATTGAAACCATCAATGATTTGACACAATCGCTCAAAAAATTGAATGTTACCCTTATTGTTACACTAAAAAAACCTGAAGTCGCACTCCCAGAATTCTATCAAAAGATGCCCTTTGACACAATCTATCTTCAAGAAGAGTGGACAAGCGAAGAACTAAAGGTTGTAGAAAATGTAAAAAATAATCTTCCCGAAAGCATAAAATGGCAATCCTTTTACGGACAGTTTTTATTCCATCCCGAAGACCTCAAAATTGAAATCGAAAAATTGCCTGAAGTTTTTACCGTTTTTAGAAAAAATTGTGAAAAAAACTGTCGCATTAGAACACCCCTTCCACCCCCCCAAGCACACCCAGAAACCAACCTGCTGGAGCATCAAACTCAAATACCTAAATTGGAGGATCTCGGATTAGATTCCTTTAAAAAAGACACACGTACTGCGTTTCCTTTTTTGGGAGGGGCTACAGCGGCGCTCAAACGGCTCAACTACTACTTCTGGGATGCCCAAAAACTTTCGTTTTACAAAAACACGAGAAACGGTTTGTTGGGCAACGATTACAGTTCAAAATTTTCGCCATGGCTAGCAGTCGGTGCTTTATCTCCAAGGCATATTGCCGAAGAAATTAAACTGTATGAAAAACAAATCACCAAAAATCAATCTACCTATTGGTTGCTGTTTGAGTTGATCTGGAGGGATTATTTTAAATACATCTCCATAAAACATGAAAACAAAATCTTTAAACGCGATGGCATTTTAGAACGCCAATATGATTGGAAAACTTCGCCAAAGCTTTTTTTGCAATGGACGGATGGAACCACCCCAGAGCCATTTGTAAATGCCAATATGCTCGAGTTGAAACACACCGGCTGGATGAGCAACCGAGGACGACAAAATGTAGCAAGTTTTTTGGCTAAAGAATTGCATATCGATTGGCGCATGGGAGCCGCCTATTTCGAGTCAATGCTGATTGATTATGACGTACATAGCAATTATGGAAACTGGCTCTATGTCTCAGGCGTTGGAAACGACCCAAGAGATCGAAAATTCAACATAAAGTCGCAAGCAGAACGGTACGACGCCCAAGGAACCTTTCAGCGAAAATGGCTGCAAACCACACTTTTTTCATGACCCTTAGACTGCTTCTTGGCGATCAACTAAATAGCCTTCACAGCTGGTTTAATCAAACCGATGACGAAGTGATCTATGTGCTTATGGAGGTCCGACAAGAAACGGACTATACGACCCATCATATTCAAAAAATTATAGGCTTTTTCGGTGCGATGCGCCAATTTGCCGCCCAGCTAAAAGACAACAACCATCGCGTTCATTATATCGCCCTTGACGCTACAGAAAATCAACACAGCTTTGAGCAAAATCTACTTGGGCTCTTTAAACAATATCAAATAAAAAAATTTGAATATCTATGGCCCGATGAACATCGTTTGGACCAACAATTATCCAACTTTTGCAAATCCATAGAAATCCCATATGAGGTCTATGATACCGAACATTTTTTAACCACAAGAACCGAACTCAAAACTTTTTTTGAAGGAAAAAAACAATGGGTGATGGAATATTTTTACCGGTATATGCGTAAAAAATTTCAAATCCTTGTCACGCAAGATGTTCCAGAAGGTAACCAGTGGAATTTTGATAAAAATAATCGCAACAAATGGAAGGGCAATCCACCGATACCAAAACCCTTTCACCCAGATTCTAATGCCATAGAAGCAATTCATCAACTGATTCTTAACAGTGGTATAAAAACAGTGGGGAATTTTGACCCCAATAACTTTTTATACCCTTTGAGCAGACTTCAAGCACAAGAACAATTGACCTATTTCTGTGAACACTTACTGCCCTATTTTGGAGATTATCAAGATGCAATGCATACTGAAGAAGTCAACCTATTTCATTCAAGAATTTCCTTTGCCCTCAACACAAAAATGCTGCATCCGCTAGAAATTATTCATGCCGTTATTACTTCCTATCGTAGCGACCGTACTAGGGTCTCACTATCTCAAGTAGAGGGTTTTGTACGTCAGATTTTGGGTTGGAGAGAATATATGAGAGGGATGTATTGGGCTCATATGCCCGAGTACAAACAAAAAAATACGCTACAAAATACCCACCCCCTTCCAAAGTTTTATTGGTCAGGAGCTACACGTATGCATTGCCTAAAGACCAGCATCAATAACACCCTTGATAATGCCTATGCCCATCACATACAGCGACTTATGGTTACTGGCAATTTTGCACTACTCGCACAAGTAGATCCCGATGAAGTTGACCAGTGGTATCTTGGCGTATATGCTGATGCTATCGAATGGGTACAACTACCCAATACCCGAGGTATGAGTCAATGGGCCGACGGCGGAATTGTAGCTACCAAACCTTACATATCTGCTGCGGCATACATCAACAAAATGAGCAATTATTGCACCAAATGCTACTACGACCCAAAAAAAAGAATTGGAAAAAATGCCTGCCCCTTTAACAGTTTGTATTGGAATTTTTTGGAGGAGAAAAAAAAGCACTTTATCAACAACAATCGCATGACGATGATGCTGCGTTTACTCGAAAAAATACCCCAAACAGAACGTGACGAAATCAAAACACGCGCCCAAGCAATTATTACAAATCCTGATGCTTTTTAATTGTGATTCATGAAAAATAAAACTAAAGAACTCCGGCCTGAAGAGGTTGATCGAATTGTTGAAATGGCCTGGGAAGATCGCACGCCTTTTGATGCCATTTATAATCAATTTGGACTGCGAGAACAGGAGGTGATAACCCTCATGCGTCGCGAGATGAAGCCCCAAAGTTTTCGAATGTGGAGGGCACGTGTTCAAGGGCGAAAAACCAAACACCTTAAAAATCGAGCCGAATCGGTTGACCGGTTTAAATGCAGCCGCCAAAGAACCATTTCGAGTAACAAAATTTCAAAACGCTAAGCCTTTACAGTCCTTTTTTGTTAAATTGAGGTATGGCACCAAACAAAACCCAACCTACAACTGCAGCAGTCTCTCAATTTTTAAATCAATTAACACCCGAGAAAAAAAGACAAGACGCCAATAGAATCTATCAACTAATGCAGTCAATCACCGGCTGTGAAGGAGTTCTTTGGGGAACATGCATCATTGGTTTTGGCAACTATACTTATCGGTACAAAAGTGGACGTACGGGGGAATGGTTTTTATGTGGATTTTCGCCAAGAAAACATGCGCTGACACTATACCTTACGTGTGATGTTTCGCACCAAAGTTTGGATTTTAGCACGCTTGGTCCGCACAAAAAAGGCAAGGGATGTTTGTACCTCAAAGCTCTAGAAAAAATTGATTTTGAAGTACTCAAAAAACTGATTGAGCAAAGCATTGCCTTAACTGCAAGCAGAAAAGAAAACTAGACCCGTTTGATTTTGGCACCCAATTTTTGAAGGCGTTCTACTATGGCTTCATAGCCACGATCAATTTGTTCGATGTTATGAATCGTACTTGTTCCGTTTGCAGAAAGGGCTGCTATCAGAAGTGAAATTCCCGCGCGTATATCCGGTGAGGTCATATTTGTAGCATTTAGCGGAGTCTGAAAATCATGACCGATTACGGTCGCACGATGCGGATCACACAAAATGATTTTTGCCCCCATATCTATCAGTTTATCGACAAAAAACAAGCGGCTTTCAAACATTTTTTGATGCACCAAAAGACTACCACGAGCTTGGGTTGCCGTTACCAAAATGATGCTAAGCAAATCAGGGGTAAATCCTGGCCACGGTGCATCAGATACGGTTAAGATCGAACCGTCTATATCACTCTGAATCACATATCCATTGGTGTGGGCAGGAATAATTATATCATCGCCCGATTGATTGAGGGTAATCCCAAGTTTTCTAAAAACACGAGGGATTTGACCCAGAGCATCCCAGTTGACATCTTTGATGGTCAACGCGCTTTTGGTCATTGCTGCCAAACCTATCCAACTACCAATCTCTATCATGTCTGGCAAAATACGATGTTCGGTTCCGCCAAGTTTTGAAACACCATCAATGACCAGCAAATTAGAACCAATTCCTGAAATGTGTGCGCCCATACGGTTAAGCATTTCACAGAGCTGTTGCAAATAAGGCTCGCAGGCGGCATTGTAAAGTGTCGTTTTCCCTTTGGCCAAAACAGCTGCCATTACAATATTGGCAGTTCCAGTTACCGAGGCTTCGTCAAGCAAAATATAGGTGCCCTTGAGTTGAGTAGCACTTACCTTAAAAAAGTTTTCTTCGGTATTGTAGTCAAACTGTGCGCCTAGCCGGATCAACCCTTCAAAATGCGTATCCAATCGACGACGACCAATTTTATCTCCTCCCGGTTTGGGAATGCAACCCATTCCATACCGTGCCAACATTGGACCTACTAACATAATTGACCCACGCAGTGCTTTGCCATCTTCTTTAAAGGCATCGGAACTAAAATAGGCCAAATCAATATTTTTTGCTTGAAAAGTGTAAGATCCCTTTTGATGTTGAATAACCGTTACACCCGCATTTTCTAACAACTTTATCAGCTTGTTAACATCGATGATGTCAGGAACATTGTGAATCGTAACTGGCTCCGATGTCATCAATGTAGCACACAGTATTTGCAATGCTTCGTTTTTGGCGCCCTGTGGTGTGATGGTCCCGTTGAGTTGTTGACCACCTTCGATAACAAAACTTCCCATGCTGTTAGTAGCGTTTACGTTTACGATTTCTTTGTTTGGTATTGCTCTTGGGGCCGTTTCCGTTTTTGGTTTTAAGCTTCAATAGTTCATCAGAATCGGTTAGAGGAAGTAGGTTTTCTGGCACTTTGAGCTGCCCCTTTGACAATTCGTCAAGATGTGTAAAAATAACACTGTCTTCTACGGTGTCTTTGTTCCAATTCAAAAAACACTTTTTCATATGACTGGCGATGGTAAAAATCAGTGCGTCTTTCAGATCGCCAGCTTCCCATCCTTTGGCAACCTCAATCATGCTCAAGATATTGTTGCCATAGAAACGGTATTTCAAATTATTATTTGGATACTTAAGACGTTCTGGACGGGCTTCTAAAATCTCTTTTTCTGGGGCTTCATAAGGGGCATCAACATCTAACTGAAAATTGGACATGATGTGTAATTGATCCCACAGCTTATGCTGAAAATCAGGTACGTCACGTAGGTGCGGGTTCAAGTTGCCCATCACATCAATGATGGCTTTTGCTTGTTTGTTTCGCTTTTCTCGATCCTTTTCTTCAACTACTTGTTGAATCATTATATGTATGTGTCTTCCATATTCTGGAATAATCAAACCTTCACGGTCGGTATTGTATTGTAGTGTTTCCATATTGTAATTGCCTTCGGGCATCTTTTGCAAAATAGTAATTTTAAGTTTATCCCCCTTATTTGCCTTTGGGTTACAAACTGATCACGTCTTCAAACTGATGAATTTGTTTGTAGAGTGCAATAACACGATCTGGGTTTTCCATTTGAGCCAAAATACTCAAACTATAATAAGCCCCTTTTGAAGAGGGCTTGGTCGTGATTTTAACATTTTTCATATCAAACAGTTGTTCAATCATTTGCCGGCTTTTGCTGTCTTTTTTCAAAATAAATTTAAACATATAGGGACCGGGCCATGATTGAGAATCAACTAGCTGTTTACGAAATCGTGGATAAAAATCAGCATCGGGAACTCCAGAATTCATTTTGGGGAGTATTTTTGTGTAAATATACAGTTTTGAACCGAACCAAAACCATTCTAAAGCCATAGCATGAAAATTGTCATTACCGGTGGACCATCAAGTGGAAAGACAGCGTTGATAGACGCACTGGCTTCCCGGGGTTTTACTTGTATGAATGAAATCTCTAGAAGTGTGATCCGTTGGGGGATCGAAAATGGGTACACGGACTATTTTCAAGAAGCACCTGCAGCATTTAGTGAAAAACTCTGGCTGGGGCGTGTAGCGCAATATCAAGCCTCAACAAAATTACAAGCCAGCAAACCGCAGGCCCCCATTTTTTTGGATCGTGGTATTCATGATATCGTGGCCTACCTTAGATACCGCAATGAAAAACACCCCCAATGGGAAAAAGCCCTCAAAAAATATCCTTATGATACCGTGTTTTTACTCCCCCCTTGGGAGGCGATTTACCAAACAGATGCAGAGCGGTTTGAAGAATTCAAAACCGCCATCGAGCTATACCACTTCTTAAAAGAAATCTATACCGAAACACATCAAAATGTAATCGAACTACCCAAAGACACTATAGAAAATCGTTTGGACATCATTTTAAAAAACCTACACTAATGCAACTCCCCAACGACGTATTAAAAACCTACTGGGGCTATGAAACCTTTCGTCCAAACCAAGAAACAATAATAAAAAAAGCCCTTTGTCAAGAAGATGTGTTGGGCGTGCTGCCAACAGGGGCTGGCAAATCATTATGCTATCAGGTACCTGCGCTATGCACTACGGGATTTACTTTAGTGATCTCTCCACTGATCGCCTTGATGCAAGACCAAGTCCAACAACTCGAAAATCGAAATATCAAGGCAATGGCCTTTGTTTCGGACCCCAAACTTAGTATCGATCAGCAACTGGACAATTGTCAATTTGGGGGATATAAAATCGTGTATTGCGCACCCGAGCGTATCGCCCAACCCGGGTTTTTAAAACGATTGCTACAAATGCCAATCAGCTTGATAGCCGTTGACGAAGCCCATTGCATCTCCGAGTGGGGGCATGATTTTAGACCTGCTTTTCGCAAAATAGCTGCCCTACGCGAGTCCCTGCCCAAAATACCCATAATGGCCTTGACGGCCTCCGCGACCAAAATGGTTCGACAGGATATTGTTGATGTACTAAAACTCAAAATTGATGTTCCAATAATCGCTTCTTTTAAAAGAGAAAACATTGCCTATCACGTAGTCGAAACAGAAGATAAAATGGGACAATTGATCCGTCATTTGAAACACAAAACACAGGTTGCGATTATCTATTGTTGGACACGAAAAAACACCGAAGAAGTCGCTGCGCAACTACAAAGTTTGGGATACAAGGCTGCTTTTTTTCATGGGGGACTTTCTGCTGCCGAAAAACAAGAACGCCTCCAAGATTGGCAGTCCGAAAAAACACCTATAATGGTGGCCACAACGGCCTTTGGCATGGGTATCGACAAAGCCAATGTCGATCATGTAATTCACATCAATTTGCCCGATAGTATCGAAAACTATTACCAACAAAGTGGACGCGCCGGAAGAAATGGCAACCCGGCAACGGCACTTTTGTTGATCCACAAAAGTGAGCGCGATCAGGTTGAGAAACGCATGACCCAAGAACAATTGGATCCCGAATTTGTAAAATCGGCCTTCAAATCTCTCTGCAATTTTCTCCAAATATCTTATGGCGAGGGATTTGACAACAGTTATCATTTTTCTTTTCAGGCGTTTTGTAGTGCCTATTCTTATTCTGCACCCAAAGTCATGGCTTTGCTTCAATGGTTGGATCAAATCGGTGTCTTTAGTTTACAACAAAAAAATAAACCCTCGATTCGACTTCGAATAACAGTTGCCCCCGAAATATTTAGAAAAACAGGAGGTCGCTCTCCCAAAGCCGCTGAGTTAGTAAACTACCTAACCCGCCATTTTGAACAACTATATTTGTCCGAGCACACCCTTTCTATTGAAAGTATAAAAGCACGAATAGCATTCAGCACATCCCAAATACATCAAGCCTTTAAGGAGCTTCAAGAACATAATTATCTGATTTTTGAATTTCTCAATAATGACTTGCAAATTCATTGGAATGTGCCAAGGGAGGATCAATACACCCTCAATCCAATACTACCAAATCTTAAAAAGCATAATGCCCTAAAAAGAAAAAAATGGAATGCAGTGTGCGACTACGTTTTTGGCAATTCAGGCTGTAAGACAGCCTATATTCTAAATTATTTTGGAGAACAAAACACGACGGATTGTGGAAATTGTTCGTTCTGCACCTCAAAAAGGACAACCTCTCCCGATACAATACTACCCCAAATCTTGAATCTCTTAGAAAAAGGGGCGTACACTACCCCCGAAATTTCTTTGGCTTTAGCATTTAAAGAAACCGTACTTTTGGAGGCACTACATCTATTGGCAGGCAAACAAAAAATAAAAAAGACCCATGACCACAAGTGGCAACTTACATAAACCGTGTCGAATTGTATTTTTTGGTACCCCCGAATTTGCAGTACATTGTTTGGATGCGCTCGTGCAAAACCATCATGAGGTTGTTGGTGTAGTTACAGCGCCCGACCGAAAAGCCGGTAGAGGAAAAAAAATCACCCCATCTGCGGTTAAAAACTTTGCAGAAAAAAAGGGCCTTAAGGTTTTACAACCAGAAAACCTCAAGGATACCGGTTTTATCGACCAGCTAAAAGCCCTCAAGGCCGATTTGATGATCGTTGTAGCCTTTCGAATGTTACCCAAACAAGTGTGGGAGCTCCCTCCCTTAGGCACCTTTAACCTCCACGCATCGTTATTGCCACAATACCGTGGGGCAGCCCCAATCAACTGGGCAATCATCAATGGTGAAAAAATAAGTGGTGTAACCACCTTTCTAATCGATGAAAAAATAGATACTGGAGCCCTTTTACTTCAAGAAAAAATACCCCTATCCCCCGAAGAAACAGCAGGTAGTTTGCATGATAAAATGGCGCAAATAGGTAGCCAAGTCATGTTACAAACCATCGATGGTTTGGTCAATCAAACACTTAAAGCGCAAGTACAAAGCACCGATATGGTGCTAAAACCCGCTCCAAAACTGACCAAAGAAAACACAAAAATATGCTGGGACGCTGCTCTTGAAGCAATTGCCACTCAAATCAAAGGACTCGATCCCTATCCCGGAGCATGGACAAACTTTCAAAACGGATCAGAACTTGCTGTGGTTAAGATTTTTGAAGTTGCCATTGTAAAAGAAAAAAATACAAACCCTCCGGGTAAGATTATTATAGTTGAAAAACAAATACGCGTTGCCCATCCAGAAGGTTGGCTTGTCTGTAAGACCCTTCAGCTCCCAAACAAACGACGATTAGCGGCTTCAGCGCTTTTGAATGGGTATCAATTTGGCCCAAATGCGTGTTTTTTGAACTAGCTTATTAACAAAAATGCTGTTTTATCAACAATAGTGTGGATTTACCCCGGTTTTACTTGGGACTTTGGGCAAACCAATTAAATTTGTTTAAGAAGTAACCTAAAAACCTTTTAAAATTATGAACAAAACAGAATTAATCGATGCAATGGCAGCTGACGCTGGCATTTCTAAAGCAGCAGCTAAGAAGGCTCTTGAGTCATTTTTAGGAAACGTAGGCGGAACTTTGAAAAAAGGTGGCCGTGTATCTCTAGTAGGATTCGGATCTTGGTCTGTATCTAAAAGAGCTGCCCGTGAAGGTAGAAATCCTCAAACAGGTGCTACAATCAAAATCGCTGCAAAAAATGTAGTTAAGTTCAAAGCAGGTGCTGAATTATCAGGGTCTGTTAACTAATTTTTTGACAACAAATATAAAGCCCCTTTATGGGGCTTTTTTTTATATCTTTTTTTCAAAAAACAACTATGTCTTACCGAGGGAAATTACTTACGGCAGACCCTTCTGTTTTGGGAGACCCTTATTTTCATCGATCTGTGGTGCTTATTGTAGATCAAACTAAGGAGGGGCATGTGGGATTTATTCTCAACAAACCATTGGCCTATACGTTAGATGATGTTATGGATTCGGTGGGGATAAATGCGCCTTTGTATTTTGGAGGGCCAGTAGAAAATGAAAACCTTTTTTTTATACACAATCTTGGTGCACAAATCAAAGGAAGTGTAGCCATCAACCAAAATTTGTTTTGGGGTGGTGATTTTGAAAAACTCATCCAAAAAATCAGTCAGCACGACAATGCCTCCTTTTTTGTGCGTTTTTTCTTAGGATATGCCGGTTGGGAAACCGATCAACTTCAAGCAGAATTGGACAATGGATCTTGGATGGTTGGTAAGGCCACAGAAGATGTTATAACAGAAACTCCAGAAGCACTGTGGCGCAACCAATTGGTGCGTCAAGGTGGCAATTATTTGCTGTGGGCCAACACCCCAGAAAATCCTTTTAACAATTAGACCAAGCTATCCAAAAAACGGGTGTACAATTGGCGGCCGATCGCATCGTCATAGCGGGTTTTTCGGTAGGTTTGAAATAGTGCCAACCCTTGATCCAGAGATATGGCAAAGGCCTCGGTTCCTTTTTGAAGTTCAAAAGGTGAGAGATTTGTTTCTTCAAAACCAAAAGAATTTTGTGTACGTAACCACTCGTTGAATGTCCCGCGCAAAACATCATCGGTTGCTCCACTGGATAAAGAAGGAGTTAGAACGGTGTTATCTTTTATTAGATAAAAACTGCCGTGTGCAGAAGCTACAATATCTTTTTGGGTATTGAGGAGCAAACAATCGTCATAACCATTTTCATACGCAAAAATCTTGGCCCAATCTTGATACCGCTTATAGGCACCCTGAAGCGAACTACTCAAATCTATAGCTGTAAAATAGTCTTTGTACAATTCCAATTTTTTGCCCCCGGCAATCAACTCCGCCAAGGGTCGAGTGGCTAAAATTTCAATCGCAAAAGAAATGGGAGAAACCGGGGCCTCTGGAGTAATTGCTTCTGAACGATAGAAATGTATTTTTGCCAAAAAGGCTCCGTCCGTGTCTTCTTCAGAAAGTGTTGCGTTGACTTGCGCTTCTAGAAACTCCATAGTAAAAGTCATCGGAATCTGCACACGCAAACGACGAAGTTGCGCCATAATAGCAAAATAATGTGCTTCTAAAAGAAGAATCTTAGATCGTTCGATCCGCAGTTGTGAAGTATAAAAAGTGCCGCGTAAAAGCACCGGATATGCCGTTGTTGGAAGTTGTGCTGACTTGGGATAGCAAGTGCCGTTAAAGTTATACATAGCAGGCTTTTAGGTCGATCCCAAAACTTGTTTTAGAGCCCCTATGGCATTTTCCCAAAGCATTTTTGACGCTTCGATTTCATCTTCTTCTGCAAAGTCAATAATGATCAGCGAGACATCTTTGGTGATATCATCGACCTGAATGTTAAATTCAAAAAAATAGTCTTCGCCTTCATCCTCATCCCATTGAAATTTGACTTTCTCATTGGGCTTTTTGGTCAAAAGCTTCGCCTCTTCTTCACCATCATCCCAAATAAAGGTAAAACGTTCACCTCTTGAGTTTACATTGTCAGCAAACCATTCGGATAGACCAGAAGGCGTTGAAAGATATTGAAAAAGAAGTTGGGGAGATGCCTGAAAATCAATCTCTAAACGGAATTTTATTTTTTGACTCATTAAAGAAGTGGTTTGGGCTGAAAATAAATAAAAAAAATGAATAGGCCCTAAGGATCAAAAAAAAAATGTTGCGCTTGCTACAAAACGATTATGTTTCTATATTTGCCGCTCCATGGCGAGGTAGCTCAGCCGGTTAGAGCGTCGGATTCATAACCCGGAGGTCGGGAGTTCAAGTCTCCCTCTCGCTACGCAAACAACCCACTGATTTTCATGTATTTAAAATTGAAAATTGGTGGGTTTATTTTTTGAAATTAGAACGATACAATACGGCACCGAATACGATTTTATACCCATGCAGAATTTGGTTATAAAATTGCTAAATTTGGTAAACGCTATATGTTTACAATGAAAAAAAATTTGCTCCTACTGGGACTTTTGGGTTTGATGGTTATTGGTTGCGCCAAAGAAGAATCCAAAGAGGAAGAACAAGAAATTATTGAAGAAGAACCCCAATTGGCAAGTTGCGTCGATTATACAGATGTTGACGATCAAGATCTAATGTCCTATTGGAATCTTTTTGTTGCCGATGTAAAATGTTCACGTGGAGGACCCGATTATGGGGCTTCACATACCGCTGTTAGCATCCGATTTGTGGTACAAACTCCACAGCAACAAGCCTCTGGCGTGACCCCCGACCATGCAGGTTTTTCTACCTACAACGGATATTGTTTTTCGGATATTGTAGATATCGGCGTGATAAAAGATTATTGGGAAGACTATACCCCTGTTCAACAACTTTGGTTGATGTATCATGAGTTTGGTCATGATGTTTATAAATACGAACACAGTACAAATCCAAGTGATATCATGTGGCCCTCTATCACCCGTAGCGACACCAAAATCAACGATTTTATCCGTGCCAAAGAACGCTTTTTAAGACGATCTTTTGACGGTATTGCTTACATCCAGTGTCCCGACTAATTTAGGCTTTCTTAAACGCCTTTAGCCTAGGATTGATCCAAAAAAACCAAAGTGGAGGCATCAGCGCTACCAACATCGAGGTGGGGTATCCCCAGGGCAGTTGTGGGCTGTCTGTTTTATTTTCTAAAATCTGATATTTTTTTCCCGCCCGATGATGATGATCACTATGCCGTGTCAGTTCGTACAATACCAGACGTCCGATGATATGATTGGAGTTCCATGAGTGAATGGGCAATACCCTTTCATAGCGATGATCACTAACTTTTTTACGCTTCAATCCATAGTGCTCTATGTAGTTTATAGTTTCTAGCATCAAAACAGACACTAAGGCAACTAGTGCTCCAAACAAAACGCCATTGATTCCAAAAAGAACGTACAAAACAATGAGGTAGCACATTTGAATAAGACCATACCAAAAGAGATCGTTATAAAGTGAAAAAAAACCGCGGTTACGATGCGCTAAGAGTTCTTTTTGAATGTGGTAGGCGCTTTTGATCTGCCCCCAGATTGAGGTGAACCAAAACCCATATACGGTTTGATTTTTTTTGGCACTGGCAGGATCTTCAGGGGTGGCTACATTTTTGTGATGCCCAAAATTATGTTCAATATAAAAATGCATATACAAGGAGGGACACAATAAGAGTTTTCCCAAAAAACGTACGTTGCTTCCAACGCGGTGGCCCAGCTCGTGAGCGACATTGATTCCGTTTGTGGCCAATAAAATCCCCAAAGACAAAACATGGCCCAATTGAGTCATCATACTCAGTTCTTGGGTGCTCAATTGCCATAAACCATAAAACAACAACCCAAATACAAATGGGATGTTTAGGTATAATAGCACATCAAAAATTATATTGTTCAATCGATTTTGTTTTTCTTCCTCACTATAGTGCTCATCCCGTTCGGCCAAAGACACTTCTAACAACGGTATGCATATGTAGGCATAAATCACTGTAGCAAAACTCATGACGCCATTTGCATTTAAAGCAAAAATGGTAACAAGCGGTATGCTGTAGGCTAACAAGTACTTTAAATCTTTCATAATAAAATAGTTACTTTCAAATTTAAGAAAAGATTTTCATGAAATCTTTTTCATTCCTCGAATATTCGCTTTGTAGATGACATTGAGTACGAGCCCAAAAATGATTAAAAATATGCCCAAAAAAGAAAGCAGCGAATAGGGTTCGTTAAAAACAAACAGTCCAAGACTTAAAGTAAAAAACACTTCTACGTATTTGAAAGGTGCTACCCAATGCGAAGGGTAAATTTGAAAGGCTTTGGTCATAAAATATTGCCCAAAAAACCCAAATATACCCAATGCAGCCAGCAACAATAGCTCAAAACCATTGGGGTATTTCCATTCTATAAATGAACCCGCAAAACCGATCAGCGTTGCAATGAGCATAAAATAATTGACAATTACCAACGGATGCTCCGAAGTTCCAATTTTACCAATAATTAGATAAACCATCGCGCTAAATAAAGAACACAACATGATCATAAAAAAACCAAAATAGCTCAGTGTTGGATCAAAGCCTTTTACCAATATGACCCCTGAAAAGGAGATCAAAATAAAAAACCATTGCACTAATCGCATTTTTTCCTTTAAAACAAATACGGCAAAAATCGCGGTAAAAATCGGAGCGGTATAACGTAATGTAACCGCCGAACCGATTGAAATAAAATGCAAAGCAGAGAAAAATAGCACCATAGATATGGCCCCTGCCAGCCCTCTTGAAATAAGCAGAAAACGATTGTTTCCCCACAAAGACACCCGCTTAGATCGCAGCATGGTGGTTGTGATCAATAAAGTTCCTAGGGATCGAAAAAAAACCAATTCAAAAGTGGGAAAATGTACCAAATACTTCACCAAACCTGTCATCACAGAAAACGACAAGGTGCTCCATATCATAAAAATTATTGCTTTTTTATACGCGTTCAAGTGCACGATTTTATACAAATATGAGAAATCATGACCAATAAGAGGAGAACGAAACGAAACTTCATCTGCTTAGCCTAAGTTAATAACTATCTTTATCCTAAATTTTTGGATATGCCAACTTTAAATCTTACCCTCCTACCTCAAGAAAGCTACGCGCTTGTTTTGGCTTTATTTGGTTCAGTAATCTTAGGGATTTCGAAGTCTGGAATCAAAGGTATTGCCATACTTGTTGTTACTTTATTGGCCTTGAGCTATGGCTCAAAGGCTTCAACAGGGATCATTATGCCTCTGTTGATCGTTGGAGATTTATTTGCAATTCTATACTATCGCAAAAATGTCAATTGGACCTACTTGATTAAGCTACTACCGCCAATGATTGTCGGTGTTTTATTGGGTGTTTATGTGGGTAATGAAATTCCTGTGGCCACATTTAAAATTTTTATGGCAGCCAGCATTTTACTCAGCGTTTTATTACTTTTCTATTGGGAGTATAGAGACACAGTAAAAGTCACAAGTCATTGGATCTTTGCTCCGTTGTTTGGTGTTCTTGCTGGATTTACATCTATGATAGGAAATTTAGCAGGGCCCATTAGCAATATTTACTTTTTGGCGGTTCGTCTGCCCAAATATGAGTTTATAGCAACCTCAGCCTGGTTGTTTTTTATTATTAATGTTTTTAAAGCCCCTTTTCATATATGGGTATGGGAGACCATTACACAGGAGACATTGATTGAAAGTATGAGCCTCGTGCCCAGTACACTTATTGGATTATTGTTGGGGGCAGTTATTGTTAAAAAAATTAAAGAACACCGCTACAGAAAACTGATTTTGTTTTTTACCTTGTTGGGTAGTTTAGCCATTTTATTTTAAACATTCTATGCCTGTTTTTACCAAAGGAAATCGACTCAACAGTATCCTACCCATCCGCTGTCCTCGCTGTCATAAAGGAAAATTTTTGGTGCATCCCCTTTCACAGATTTTCAAAATCACACGTGTTCGAGAACAGTGTGATCACTGTGGAGTGGTGTTTAAGATTGAGCCCAGTTTCTATTATGGATCAATGTATATCGCTTATGCTTTAGGGGTGGCCATCATGGGTATTGTCAGTATTTTATATTGGATGCTAGCACCCAATTTTTCTGTATTAGCGTGTTTTGCATGGGTCGTTTTCTCGCTGATTGCCATGTCTCCTTTTCTCAACGGATATGCAAAAATTATTTGGGCCAATTTTTTTATCGCATACGAACCAGAAACCGCTGATCAAAATACTAACGACTAACTTGGTCGACCACAGCCTTTATTTTACCTAAATCAGAATGCCCTATGGTTTGACCAACAAAAGGATTTTGATCTTCGTCTAATCCGTCAAATACCATCGGTGAAACTTCTTGATACCCCGAAAGATGAATGCACGAAAACCCAGCAGTTTTAAACGCCATGCAATTGGAGGCATTTATACCACTACCCGGTTGAAAATACAGCCCTTGGGGTGCTTTTGCTTGCCAATCCATTAGTTGCTGCATGCCCATTGGAGCAGTTGCAGCACCGCCTGAACTCAAAATGCGCCGAATACCCATTTGATATAAAGTAGTCATGGCCGCTTGAGGATCGGCAATCAAATCAAACGCTCGATGAAAGCTAAGCGCCATAGACCCGGCTACTGCAATCAAGGTTTCTAAAGCGTCAATATCCAATTTCAAATCGGGGGTCAACGCCCCCAAAACAACACCATGAGCACCCAGCTGACGGGCCATGGCCACATCGTGTTTCATCACTTCGATTTCTTCGGAATCAAAACAAAAATGACCCGCTCTAGAACGGATAAGACAATGAACTTCAACGCTTTGTTCATCCACAGCAGCTTTGGTCAACCCATAGGATGGTGTTAAACCACCCAAACTATACGCATCACATAACTCGACACGATCTGCACCTGCTGCAGCGGCATTTCGAACCGATAACAAAGAGGTGGCGCATACTTCTACTTGCATAATTTTTTTTTAAAAATACAGCATCCATTAAATTTAACTAATTTAAAAGCATGAAAAGACGCACATTTATCGAAAAAAGTACAGCCACTACTTTAGGAGCATTGATTGCTCCACGATTTTTTAATTCTAAAAAAATCAGTCCACTAAAGGGCAATATTCAACCCCTTGTCGTTTGTACGTGGAGCTTTGACAAGGCAAGTGCTGCTGCACTTAAAGCATTAAATGATGGAAAAACATCCCTAGAAGCGGCGGTAGAAGGGGTTGCTATAGAAGAAAACAACCCTTACAATACTACCGTAGGCTTGGGTGGTGCCCCTGATCGTGAAGGAACCGTCTCGTTAGACGCTTGTGTCATGAACCATCTGGGTAACTGTGGCGCAGTTTTGGCCGTTGAAAATATTAAAAATGTTGCCGCACTCGCACAAGCCGTGATGGAAAAAACACCTCACGTTATCTTAACAGGAAATGGCGCAAAAAACTTTGCCCTCGAACAAGGCTTTGTGGCAGAAAATTTGCTTACTGAAGAAAGCAAATTAAATTGGGAAAAATGGCTTAAAACCGCCAACTATCAACCCGTCATTAACATCGAAAATCACGATACCATAGGCATGCTCTGTCGCGACAAAGATGGCAATATTGAGGGCGCATGCACTACGAGCGGTCTTGCCTATAAGATGAAAGGACGTGTTGGAGATTCACCCATAATTGGCTCGGGACTTTTTATTGACAATCAAATCGGCGGTGCCGTAGCTACTGGCATGGGCGAAGAGGTCCTTAAGACCGTGGGTAGTTTTCTCATTGTAGAACTCATGCGCCAAGGCAAAACACCTCAAGAAGCCTGCGAAGAAGCGGTGGCTCGAATTTTAGAAAAAAACCCCGGAAAACCTAACTTTCAAGTTGCCTACCTAGCAATGAACAAACAAGGAACAGTAGGCGCCTATAGTATTCACAGTGGATTTACCTATATGCACGCCCAAGAAGAAAACAAAATCATCAAAGCAGACGCTGCCTTTTAAAATCAATTTACATGGGAAAATACGTTTTAGCTATAGACGCCGGAACCACAAGTTCTAGAGCAATAATTTTTGATCAAAAAGGAACCGCAGTTGCCATAGCACAACACGAGTTTACACAATATTTTCCCAAAAATGGTTGGGTCGAACACGATGCATACGAAATTTGGGAAACCCAATACAAGGCCTTACAAGAAGTCCTCGAAAAAGCCCGCATCACGGCAGATCAAATTCATGCAATCGGAATTACCAATCAAAGAGAAACCACCGTGATATGGGATCGAGAGACTGGACAAGCCGTAGGCCCCGCAATTGTTTGGCAAGATCGAAGAACCGCTGGGTTTTGTGAAACACTAACGGCCAACAATAAGGCTCCAATTTTTTATGATAAAACAGGCCTGGTCTTGGACGCCTACTTTTCGGGTACAAAAATCAAATGGATTCTTGACCAAAATCCAGACCTTAGAGAAAAAGCCGCTTTAGGCCAATTGGCCTTTGGCACCATCGACACCTGGCTTATTTGGAAACTTACAAAAGGACAAAAACATGTAACCGATGCTACCAATGCAAGCAGAACGTTATTATTCAATATCCATACTCAAGAATGGGACACCACACTGCTAGAACTGCTAGACGTACCTGATTCAATTTTACCCGTTGTAGTTGATTCATCAGAAATTGTAGGAGTAACTGACAAAACGCTTTTAGGTGCCGAAATACCCATTGGAGGCATTGCCGGTGACCAACAAGCAGCCCTTTTCGGACAGATGTGTTTAGAACCTGGCAGCGTCAAAAACACCTACGGAACGGGTTGTTTTTGCATTATGAATACAGGTGACACCCCCGTACGATCAAAAAATAAAATGCTCACAACCATAGCATATCGTCTCAATGGAAAAGTAACCTACGCCATTGAGGGCAGTGTTTTTGTTGCAGGAGCTCTAATTCAATGGCTTCGTGATCAATTGCAAATAATCGGTCAAGCCCCCGAGATAGAACAGCTAGCAGAAACTGAAGAAAATAGCGGTGGCGTTACCTTTATCCCTGCCCTTTCGGGCTTGGGGGCTCCCTTTTGGAATCCCTATGCGACAGGAGCACTTTTGGGCATAACTCGAGGTACTTCAAAAGGGCACATTGCACGTGCTGCACTTGAAGCAATTGCATTACGATCACGCGATATCATCGAAGCCATGCAAAAAGATGCTGGTGCACCTTTTCGATCCTTAAAGGTCGATGGCGGCGCCAGTACCAACAATTTATTAATGCAAATTCAAGCTGATTTACTAAACACCCAAGTGATACGCCCAAAAACAACCGAAACCACGGCACTTGGAGCTGCTTTTCTAGCCGGACTTGCCACAGGATTTTGGAAAAACACAGAAGAACTTCAAGCACTTTGGGAAAAAGACCGCATTTTTTCACCGCAAACCAACAATCAATCTGCTTTAGTAATCAAACTTTGGGAAGAACGTATGGCCAAAATTTGATTCATCACAAAAATGAATAGAAACAAAAATCTTAAAAAAATTATTTCCCGCAAGAAAGCATGGGACGTGGTCATAATTGGGGGTGGCGCATCAGGACTGGGAGCAGCGATAGATGCCGCAAGCCGTGGTTACAAAACACTCCTAATTGAACAACATGATTTTGCTAAGGGAACATCCTCAAGAAGTACAAAACTGGTACATGGTGGAGTGCGGTATCTTCAAAATGGAGATATTTCTTTGGTTATTGAAGCTTTAAAAGAACGAGGAGTCATGAGAAATAACGCACCGCATTTGGTTCGTGATCTAAGCTTTGTGATTCCCTCTTACGATTGGTGGAATAGCCCATTCTATGGTCTGGGGCTAAAAATTTATGACCTAATGGCCGGCAAATTGGGACTTGGCCCCTCCACCCTTCTCAACAAAGAAGAAACGGTGGCATTGATTCCAAATGTTAATCAAAAAGGGCTACGCGGGGGAGTCATCTACCATGATGGACAATTTGATGATGCACGGATGGCTATAAGCATGGCCCAAACTGCAGAAAATCATGGAGCAACTTTACTCAATTATTGTGGTGCTACAAAACTCATTAAATCCAATGGGATTTTATCGGGGGTTATTGTTACAGACACTTTGGCCAATCAAAGTTTTACTGTTATGGCAAAAGTTATCATCAATGCCACAGGAGTTTTTTCGGACAAAATTATTCAAATGGACCAGCCAGAAGCCCAAAATAAAATACGCCCCAGCCAAGGGGTGCACTTGGTTCTCGACAAAAAATTTTTGAAAGGGCCTCATGCAATTATGATCCCTCATACAACCGATGGGCGTGTATTATTTGCCGTACCTTGGAATGATTATGTTGTTGTTGGAACAACAGACACCCCCATCAAAGAGCCCGCACTAGAACCCATAGCATTAGAGCAAGAAATCGACTTTATCCTTGCCAATGCCAGTATCTACATGACGCAAAAACCCACCCGAAAAGACATTAAAAGTGTTTTTGCAGGCCTACGACCCCTGGCTGCAGGTGGAGATGAAAACGAAACCAAAGAAGTATCGCGCCATCATAAGGTTACCGTTTCAACATCTGGATTGGTAAGTATTCTGGGCGGGAAATGGACAACGTATCGAAAAATGGCCGAAGACACCATCAATACGGCAATTGCTGTGGGTGGATTGCCAGAAAGAAAATGCATCACAGAACAACTACCCATCCATGGATTTGATTTTAATGTCGATTGGAACAACCCCTTACATGTATATGGAACAGATGCCGAAAAAATAATTGCTCTAGACCCTGCTGGTAACGAATCGCTGTCGAAACTGATCTATATTACCCCCAATCAAATCCGATGGGCTGTACAAGAAGAAATGGCTCAGACCCTTGAAGATGTTCTAGCAAGAAGAATTCGTGGATTATTCTTAAATTCGGAAGAAACCCTTAGAATCGCCGATCAAGTGATTGGCATTATGACAAAAGAGTTGAAAAAAGATACGGATTGGAAACAATCCCAGCTAAACCAATTTGAAACCCTTTGTAAAAACTATAAATTATGACCATAGAACCCTTTCTTGCAGAATATATTGGCACCACAATGCTTCTATTATTAGGTATCGGCGTATGCGCAAATACCAGTCTTAAAAACACCTTTGTAGTAGGGCAACCCTCTTGGATTCTTATAACTTCGGCATGGGGGTTTGCGGTATTTGTAAGTGTGTACATCACCAGCCAGTTTAGTGGCGCGCACCTCAACCCAGCAGTAAGTATTGGCTTAGCTGTTGCCAAAAAATTTTCGTGGTCGCTTGTTCCGGGCTATGTTTTAGCGCAACTTTTGGGTGCAATGACAGGTGCTGGGTTGGCCTATTTGACCTATCGAGATCACTATAATAAAACTGAAGATGAGGCGACTGTCCGGGGTACATTTTGTACTAGTCCAGCAATTAGAAATTTCCCAAACAACCTATTTACTGAGGCTGTAGGTACCTTTGTTTTAGTGTTTGCAGCCCTAGCTATTGTTGGTCCCAATATCGATATTGACGGTGTTACGGTACGCAACTTTGGACTTGGATCTATCGACGCACTGCCTATTGGTATTGTGGTTTGGGTAATTGGTCTATCTTTGGGAGGAAGCACCGGATATGCAATCAATCCTGCGCGGGATTTAGGACCCAGAATCGTTTATCAATTGCTCCCAAGAAAAAATAAAGATGCCGATTGGGCCTACAGTTGGATTCCAATAGTAGGTCCGATTATAGGAGCTGCAATAGCCGGTATTTTATATCTAGGGCTTTCTTAGTCTATTTGGCCACGTTGACTGCACGAGTTTCTCGAATTACAGTAACTTTTACCTGTCCTGGATAAGTCATTTCGGTTTGTATTTTTTGCGAAATTTCGAAGGACAACTGCGCTGCTTGATCGTCAGAAACTTTTTCACTTTCTACAATAACACGTAACTCACGCCCTGCCTGAATGGCATAGGCTTTATTGACGCCGCCAAAGTTATAAGCCACATTTTCAAGGTCTTTGAGACGTTGTACGTAGCTGTCAAGCACTTGTCGACGTGCACCGGGTCGTGCACCAGAAATTGCATCACAAACTTGCACTATGGGTGAGATCAACGAGGTCATTTCGATTTCGTCATGGTGCGCCCCAATTGCGTTGCAAACCTCTTCTTTTTCTCCATATTTTTCTGCCCATTGCATTCCCAATAGGGCATGTGGCGTTTCAGATTCTTCTTCGGGAACTTTACCGATGTCGTGAAGTAATCCCGCACGTTTTGCAAGTTTGGGATTCAGCCCCAATTCTGATGCCATAACACCACACATTTTGGCAACCTCACGAGAGTGTTGGAGGAGGTTTTGACCATAGGAGGAGCGGTATTTCATTCGTCCTACTACCTTGATCAATTCGGGGTGCAAACCATGAATGCCCAAGTCAATTACGGTGCGTTTCCCAACGTCTAGAATTTCATTATCGATTTGTTTGGCCGTCTTTTTTACAATTTCCTCAATTCGAGCAGGATGAATTCGACCGTCGGTCACCAATCGATGCAAAGACAACCGAGCTATTTCGCGACGTACAGGGTCAAAACACGAAAGAATGATTGCCTCTGGGGTATCGTCAACAATGATTTCTACACCAGTTGCTGCTTCAATGGCTCGGATATTGCGTCCCTCACGACCGATGATGCGTCCTTTGACATCGTCAGATTCTAAATTGAATACGGATACGCAATTTTCGACAGCCTCTTCGGTTCCAATGCGTTGGATGGTGTTGATGATTATTTTTTGAGCTTCTTGTTGTACGCTTAGCTTGGCTTCTTCGATTTTTTCTTGTGTATAGGCCATGGCATCCGCTTGGGCTTTTTCTTTGAGTGAATTGACCAATTCTGCTTTGGCTTCCTCAGCAGAATACTGAGCAAGTTGTTCGAGTTTTTCTACTTGTACCTTGTGTAGTGCGTCGAGCTCTTCTTGTTTTTGATCGACTTTTTCAGTTTTCTTGGTGAGTGCGTTTTCTTTTTGTTCTAGTTGTCTTGCTAACGACTTGGTTTTGTTGAGCTCCGTCGAAAGGTAGGATTCCTTTTCTTTGATACGATTTTCACTTTCCAAAATTTTCTTTTCGCGCTCAAGTATGACTTTTTCGTGTTCTCCTTTGAGTTCTATAAAACGTTCTTTGGCTTGAAAAATCTTGTCTTTTCGAATCCTTTCGCCCTTGTGCTTGGCATTTTGGATGATGTTTTTGGCCTTATTTTCTGCACTAGAAATGATGGTGTTGGCTTTGTTGGTTTGTATGATTTTACTCAACAATAGCCCCAGCCCGAGGCTTGCGATGCCCGTGATACTAATGATTAGGATGTCTGCTTCCATGTCTTACTAAATAAAAAAGCCCGTATTAGTTATGAAGTTTTGTATAAACCCCTAATTAGACAGGTTTGAGGCTACCCCACTGATCGAGGATCTGTACAAAACAGCTTGCTCTTACAACGGCAAATCACCTCTTTTAATGTAAACTTCGTTGAGTTTATCAAAAATGTCAACTAATACAGGCAGTGTTGTATATAATTTAAAGAACTTAGTAAGTCACCACATGAACGTTGATAAGATCAACGAGATCTTTGATTTTTTCAATTGCACTGCTGTCTTCTGTAGAAGTATTTTTTTGTGCTTCTAGCTGAGCAGCGAATTGAAGTGTGCACATTGCCAAGACATCTTGCTTGTCTCTAACGGCATAGTTTTGTTCTAGTTTATTGATTGTACTTTCGATTCGTTTGGCCGCTAGCCGTAGCGATTGCTCTTGCTCCGGAGCAATTGTCAGCGGATAAACTCTTCCTGCTATGGTCAATTTTATTTTCAGGGTGTCCCCCATTTATTCTAGAGATTCAATGTGTTGGATGCAAGCATCCACCTCATTAATTAATGCACTCAGTTTACGTTTTGTGGTGGCTTTACTTTCGTTACTGCCGAGTAAGCTGTTGGCCACTTGAAGCGCGTTATTATCAATTTTCAACTGTTCAACTTTTGATTCTAGAGAATGTATTTGATTTTTACATTCAAGAACCTGACCCTCTAATCTACTGATTACAAGGTGATTGTCCTTTAACTTGTTGAGCAAAATAATAAGTTTTTGCTCTAGAAGTTCTAAGTTGGAGTCGATGACACGCATAGAGTGGTTTCAACTTACTATACAAATTTAGAAAATAAGGACCAGTTTAAACGATTTGGAGCGATCAGTTTTTAAAAACTTTAACATAAGCTGTGTTTGAGACTCGTGTTTTAAAGTTTTTTAGGTGTCAAATTAAATGGTAATTTAGTACATCAAATAAATCGAATGCCAACCTTTAAAGCTCTTGCAATTTCGTTTGTTGGTTTTTTTTGCGTTTTGACCTTAGAAGCTCAGATGTATGAAGAACCCATCACACCTCCGTTGAAAATACCAATTGCTTTATCGGGAACATTTGCCGAATTGCGTTCGAGCCACTTTCATGCAGGGCTAGATATCAAGACACAGGGCCGTCAAGGGCTTTCTGTTTATGGTGTTTGGGAGGGGTATATTAGTCGTATTTTGGTGAGCACAAGTGGTTATGGTAAAGCACTTTATGTAACCCATCCTAATGGATTGGTTTCGGTATATGCGCACCTGAAAAAATTTGCCCCAAAGATTGAAGCCTATGTCAAAAAGCTGCAGTATGAAAAGGAATCTTTTACCCTTCAAAAATTTCCTAAAGGAGATGAAATCAAAATAGAACAAGGAGAATTAATCGGTTTTTCGGGAAATACCGGAGGGTCTTTTGGACCGCATTTGCATTTCGAATTGCGTGAAGCGGACTCCCAAAGACCTGTCAATCCCTTGCTGCATGGCATCAAAGTAGAAGATCAAATCAAACCGCAATTGCGCAAACTTTTTATGTTTGCCAAAACAGATGATGATAGCCTACAAATGGTCAAAGAGTTTGTGCTTAACAAACTCAATGACAGCCTGTATGTAACGCCTCTTATCAAAGCGGGTGGCCAATTGGGGTTTGGACTGCAATTGTTTGATCGTCAAGACCGTAGCTGGAATAAAAACGGGATTTATAAAATCCGTTTGCGAGTCAATGGTCAAGATTTTTTTGACTATCGATTTGATGATTTTTCCTTTCAAGATTCAAAAGCGATCAGTCAGCTTATCGATTATAAAACCTATATGGACGAGGGTACTCGAATCCAAAAAGTATTTGACCCTTTGTTTGAAGACCTCAGTTTTATTAAACAAACTACAAACGGAATTCTTAATGCTGCCCCAGGAAAATCGTACCAACTTGTTTTTGAAGTTTCGGACTTTCAAGGCAACACCAGCTATATAGAAACCTATCTTGAAGGGATTGAGACCGAAATAGCAACCACAGATACCAACACGAATGACCGATCATTGATTGTCCCAGAAAAAGATTATCTGTTTGATTTTGAAGGGATTGAGGTTTATTTTCCAAAGAAAAGTTTGTACCGCCCTCATTTGCTAAAAATCAATGGAAAAAAAGACACCTTGTTTTTGGATCGAAACCGCCTACCCCTTAGAACAGCACTCGACTTGCAATTTCCTGCGGCAACGCAAGACAGCCTAGAACAAAAACAATCGTTTATTGCCTTGCTCAATAAAAAAAATAAACCAAGTTATGTCTACACTTACTACAAAGAGGGAAGCTGGAGGGCCAAAACCAAAATCTTAGGCACCTACACAATTGCGCGTGATACCCTAGCGCCCGAAATTAAACCACTAAATTTCAAACCTGGACAATGGCTTTCCAATTACCGCTTCTTAAAAGTTAAAATTGGAGATGATTTTAGCGGAATTCGATCTTATAAGACCTACATAAATGGAAAATGGGCACGCTTTGAGTATGAACCCAAAGACGGAACGTTGATTTATGATTTTGAAGATCAAAAATTTGAAGCAGCAGAACACCAACTTCTTATTATTGTTGAGGACAACAGCAAAAACAGCAGTCGATACGAGACGGTTTTTTATAGAAAATATTAAACACCAACCTGTCCAGCGACAAATTCATTCAGCGCTGCAATCGCATAATCGACATCTTCTTTGGTGTTGAAGCTCGAAAAAGAAAACCGCAATGACGGGTGAGAAACTGCCGATCTAGGGTTTAGCGCTTTTATAACATGCGAGTCCGCATTGCTCCCAGATTGGCAAGCACTACCTTTGGAACAGGCCACACCTTTCAAATCCAAATGAAAGTCCAATAGCACGGCTTTATCTTCTGGCACAGGCAGTTGAACATTCACCAAAGTATAGGTGCTTTTTTGCAAATCACCCGAACAACCGTTGAATTTCAAATTTGGGAATAAGCCCGTTAGCTGTGTTATGAAATATCGTTTGATATCTCGGATATAAAGGTACTCTTCGTCTAATTTGGCATAGGCAATCTCCAAGGCTTTGGCCATACCAACAATATTGTGGACCGATTCGGTTCCTGCGCGTAAACCACGTTCTTGACCTCCACCCACAATAAAGGGCTTGATGCCAGAATTTTTTCGTACAAAAGAAAAACCAACTCCCTTGGGACCATGGAATTTATGCGCTGCTGCCGAAAAGAAATCTACAGGAAGCTGCGATGTGTCCATTCTAAAATGGGCAACTCCCTGAACCGCATCGGTATGAAAAAGCGCCTTATGCTGGTGACAGAGGTTTCCTACATTATACAGGTCTAAGATGTTGCCAATTTCATTGTTGACATACATTAGAGTAACCAGTTTTTTGGAGTCATCAGCCGTCAACAATGCCCCCAAATGGACTAAATCTATAGTGCCGTCTTCGGAGTGATTGACATACTTTATCTGGAGCCCTTCCGATTCAAGCTCATCTAAAGCGTGGAGTATCGCATGATGCTCCAAAGGTGATGAAATCAGGGTTTGTACACCCAAATCTTTTACGGCACAACGGAGCAACATATTATCTGACTCTGTACCGCCTGAGGTAAAAATAATCTCTTGGGGCAAGGCATTAAAATGCGATGCGATGCTTTTTCGGGCTGTTTCTATAAGCGCTTTTGCCTCCCGACCATAAGAATGGGTCGACGAAGGATTGCCAAAAGTGTCAGCCATAACCGCACTGATAGCCTCTACCACTTCGGGGCGTAAAGGGGTGGTGGCGGCATTGTCAAAATATACAGGCATAATCTAATATCTAACCAAATGTAATGGTTAGGACTCAAACTCAGTTAATGTTTTTTTGATAATTGAAATACAATCCATCAATTGTTCTTCGGTCATCACAAGTGGTGGCGCAAATCGAATGATGTTGCCATGGGTCGGTTTTGCGAGCAACCCATTATCACGCAAACGCAAACAGATATTCCAAGCGGTTTTACTGTCTGGAGTATCGTTGATAACAATGGCATTGAGAAGACCACGCCCGCGAACACTAGACACTATGGTGCTACCATCAATGTATTTTTGCATTTCTGCTCGAAACACTTTCCCTAATTTTCGGGCGTTTTGTGGCAGTTTTTCATCACGAACAACCTGAAGTGCTTTTAGAGCAACTGTTACACCTAGGGGGTTGCCTCCAAAGGTACTTCCGTGCTGACCTGGTTGAATGACATCCATGATATGGCTATCACAAAGCACTGCCGATACGGGATAGGTACCTGCGCTTAAGGCTTTTCCAAGAATGAGCAAGTCGGGGCGTATATAAGTCGCTTTTTGTCGTTCACAACTGCCCTGGCAAGAGCAATCGCCACAAACAGCCAACAAAGCCCCTGTACGACCAATACCGGTTTGGATTTCATCGGCAATCAATAGCGCATTGTATTGGCTGCAAAGTGCGCGCGCACCTCTTATAAAGTCGGTGTCTGGAGTATAAACTCCTGCTTCACCTTGTATGGGTTCTACCAAAAACCCCACCACATTGGGATTGTTTTTTAGAGTTTCTTCCAAGGCCGTTAGATCGTTATAGGGTATCGAAATGAATCCAGGGGTATGCGGTCCAAAATGATTTTTAGAGCCTGGATCGGACGAGAACGAAATGATGGTTGTCGTTCGACCATGAAAATTGTTATTACACACAATAATTTGTGCTTGATTTTCTGGAACACCTTTGTGCAGATAGCCCCACTTTCTGGTTATTTTGATGGAAGTCTCAACCCCTTCTGCTCCAGTATTCATTGGCAGCAAGCGTTCGAAACCAAAAAACTTGGTGGTAAACTCCATATAATCGCCCAGCTTATTGTTATGAAATGCGCGTGAGGTCAAGGTAAGCGTTGCAGCCTGCTCCTGAAGAGTTTTTACAATCTCAGGATGACAGTGGCCTTGATTTACTGCAGAATATGCCGACAAGAAATCATAATATTTTTTCCCATCAACATCCCATAAAAAAACACCAGACCCTTTGGCCAATACCACGGGCAAGGGGTTATAATCGTGTGCACCGTATTCTTTTTCTTGATTCAAATAATGTTGTGCCAAAGAAGCTTGAGTTGTTTCCATAAAGTTTTATTTATAACATTTTAACTGCATATTGTGATAAAAATAACTAAAATACGATTGATACTCGTTTTTTAAAACAATAAAGTTATTGACAATTTTTTGACCTAAAAAAAGAAGTAACACTTCGTTTTAAGCTTTAAAACTATAGTATTTTTGCAACATGCCAAGAAAAAACAAAGTTCAAAACTTTAGTCAACTCCAAGTGGTGGATATCTCCGCCAAAGGAGCCGGTGTTGCCAAAACCGCACAGGGCCAGGTATTATTTGTACCCGGAGCCATCCCAGGAGACCTCATCAATGCAACCGCCTTCAAAAAAAGAAAGGGCGTTTTGGAAGGCCGTCTCAATACCATTGAACAGCCCTCTCCTCACCGTATCGATCCCAAATGCGATTATTTTGGGACTTGTGGAGGTTGCAAATGGCAAAACATGTCCTACCCAGCCCAATTGGAGTTCAAGCAAAATATTGTCTCCCAAAACCTATATAAAATTGGTCATATAATTCCACAAGAAACCTTACCCATCAAAGGAGCTGATGAGGTGTACTTTTATCGTAACAAAATGGAGTTTTCTTTTTCTAATCAGCGTTGGTTAGAGCAAAGCGAAATTGCAGCATCAGAAACTATACTAACCAAAAATGGTTTGGGTTTTCACAAACCAGGGATGTGGGACAAAGTGGTTGATATTCAACAATGTCACTTGCAAGGTGACCCTTCCAACGCGATAAGAAATTGGATCAAAGCTTTTGCAGAGTCCAAGGGCTTGGCCTTTTTTGACCCCAGAAACCAAAGCGGTTTTTTGCGTACCCTTATGATTCGAAATACCCGTATTGGCGAAATCATGGTATTGATTCAGTTTTTTCATGAGGATCAAGAAAATAGAATCGCATTGTTAACTGCACTAAAGGCTGCGTTTCCACAGATTACCTCTTTGTTGTATTGCATCAACCCCAAAGGCAATGACAGCCTCTACGACCAAAACATTGAGTGTTTTGATGGTCGCGATTATATCCTAGAAAAAATGGGGCATCTCGAATTTGAAATTACGGCCAAATCATTTTACCAAACCAACTCAAAACAAGCCGAAGTTTTATATCAAATAGCGCATGAGTTTGCCGGATTAGAAGGCCATGAAGTTGTATATGACCTCTATACCGGTACGGGAACCATTGCGCAATTTATTGCTGCAGATTGTCAAAAAGTAGTCGGAATCGAAGCGGTTGGCGATGCCGTAAAGGCAGCTGTTAAAAACGCAAAAAGAAATCAAATCGAAAATACTTTTTTTGAGGTCGGTGATATGAAAGCATGTTTTGACGATGCCTTTATCGATCGCCATGGCCGACCCGATGTCATTATAACCGATCCTCCCCGAGACGGTATGCATCCAAAAGTGATCGCACAGTTGCTCAAGATTGCACCTCATAAAATTGTATATGTCAGCTGCAATAGTGCAACACAAGCACGGGATTTGGCCATGCTCAAGGAGGCTTATGAAGTTCGTCGTTCTCAAGCCGTGGATATGTTTCCACAAACACACCATATAGAAAATGTTGTACTTTTAACCCATCGATGAAAGCACCAAAAGACTTCCTATTTGTGGTGGCGAGTTGTTGCCTTTTGCTTTTTTATAATTGCGAAAAAGACGACATCTGTGTAGAAGGCACCCCTGGCACCCCACGATTGGTTATCGATTTTTATGATTTTGAAAATCCCGAAACGGTCAAAGCCCCATCAAACCTAACCATAAGTGCAGTCGCAACAAACACCAGTATCATTGCTGGTGGTGGGCCCTACACGCTTCCGCTTAGAAATGATCAAGAATTTACACAATTTAGGTTTACCCTCAATTTGGGCCAAGAAAACGAAAATCATGATTTGGTTCAAATCAACTACCGTCGAGAAGACCTATACATCAATAGGGCTTGTGGCTATAAAGCACAGTATCTTTTGGGTACCGATGCGGTGGTTAACAGCCAAGACACAGACAATTGGATCAAGGGATACTCAATAATAGAAACAACCGTTCAAGATGAAACAGTGGTACATTTGGCTTTGTTGCATTAGCTTTTTTGCCGCTCCAATATGGGGGCAGCAATTGCAGGACAATGACAGCATTGGAGTCATCGCAATCAAAAAAGAAGCCCCAATGGCTTTGCGATTCGGTATCGATCTCTACCGCCCCATCCGCACACAAATCGAAGAAGATTTTGAAGGCTTTGAATTGGTTGGTGACCTAAAAGTATATAACGACCTATACGTTGCCCTAGAATTGGGTAACGAAAATCGTACCCTCCAATCGGAACAACTCAATTTTAGTACCAAAGGAAATTATTTAAAATTGGGAATCGATTACAATATGTACGATAATTGGAAAGGAATGAATAATCAAGTGTACATCGGGTTGCGATTTGGCAACAGTTTGCACCAGCAGACGGTCAACAACTATACGCTCTATTCGACCACCCATTTTTGGCCCGAAGCACTTATCAGTAATAGCAATGCGACAAAAACGAGTCCCGACCTTAGTGCGCAATGGTTTGAAGTGCTGGCGGGTATCAAAGTACAGATTATTCATAATTTTTACCTCGGATTGAGCTTGCGTCTCAACCGCCTGCTCAGTCAAAAACAACCGGATAACTTCAATAATTTATACCTCCCTGGATTCAACAAAGTCACGGACGAAAACAATTTTGGGGTGGGCTTCAACTATACCCTCACCTATTCGATTCCTTTTCGTTTTGGAAAAAAATAGACTAATCCTTAGTCTGTTTATGTACTTTTTTGGTCCCTGAATAGATTGGAAAATGCATCAGCCGCGATTCGAGCTTTCCATTAAATAATTTTATTTTTCTTTTGGGGCGTAGTCCAATAAACTTCAATGCTTCAATATTGGAACTGATCACCCATGCATCGGTATTGAGGTAGTGTTGCTTGAAAGTATCGCCCATCTGACTGTAGAGTGTTTTGATGTCCCCCTCGAGGCGTGCACCATAGGGCGGGTTGGTCATCAAAAACAGTGGGCGATGGTCGATTTTTTTTGTATCAAAGAAATTTTTGCGTTCGACGCTTATAAAATCTTGTAGTTGCGCTTGTCGAATATTTTCTTCTGCTTTCCGAACTGCAGAAGGGGCTTTGTCGTATCCAATAATTGTTATGTTTGGCGTTACTGCCTTATCCAACTGAGCGAAGCGTATTTTTTCAAAAAGTTCAGGTTCCCAATCGGTCCAGTTTTCAAAAGCAAACACTTTTCGATTGATTTGAGCGGGGATACGTGCTGCCAACATAGCTGCTTCAATCAATAGGGTTCCGCTACCACACATCGGGTCTAGAAAATCAACATCTCCGCGCCAGCCCGAGCATTGAAGCATCCCAGCGGCTAACACCTCATTGATGGGTGCAATATTGGTGAGGTTTCGATACCCCCGTTTGTGCAAAGAGGCACCCGAACTGTCAACAGACAAAGTACAACGATCGTGATCGATATGTAGATGAAAACGAAAATCGGGATAAATCCGGTCAACGTCGGGGCGCTGTCTGCTTAACTTCCGAAAACGATCTACCAGGGCATCTTTTACTTTTTGAGAAACATACATCCCGTTAGTAAAAGTCGTTCCATTTACCACACTATCAAAAGCAAAACTATGATCAACATCCATAAGATCTTCCCAGGGGAAATCAAAAAAAGCCTTGTAAAGTGCGTCTTCATTGGACACTCGAACTTCGTGTAAGGGTTTTAATATTTTTAGTGCTGTACGCAAACAAAGATTGGCTTTGTACATAAATCCTTTGTCGCCAACAAAATGCACAATCCGATTGCCAACCCTAACCTCTTGTGCTCCTAAAGCGCGAAGCTCATCGGCTAAAATATCCTCTAACCCAAACAGGGTTTTGGCGGTCATTTTGAAATTGTCCATCATTGGAATGCTAAAGCTCAAAAATAGCGTATTTTTAGGGTCTAAACCGCAGTGCACAAAAATAGTATGCCTATAGAACTGATTTTGATGCTTATCATCCCTTTTTTGGGAGGGCTTATTGGAGTAGGGCTGGCCACCAAACAGGCCATTGCAAATAAGATTTCCCACGATCTAATTTTGGTGTTTAGCGGTGCTTTTCTATTGTCGATAGTGGTTTTGGAGCTCCTACCTGCACTCTATGCTAAGGGTGTGGACAGTGCAGGATATTGGATTTTGGGGGGTATATTTTTACAAAGCTTCTTAGAATATTTTTCTCGAGGGGCCGAACACGGGCATATTCATTCGGACAAAAAAAACAACTTTCCATTATTATTATGGTTAAGCTTGTGTATTCATGCTTTTATTGAAGGCTTTCCTTTGGTAGATTTTCCTCATCTCGCTTATGGAATGTTTGTCCATAAAATCCCCATAGCCTTTATTCTTTTTTCGTTGCTACAAAACAGTACGATTTCATCTGCTTCGAGAGGCCTTAGTCTGTTGGCTTTTCTTTCAATGACCTCTTTGGGTGGATTGAGTATGTGGTATTTTGATATGATCCAAAGTTATAGCACTCCCCTATTGGGTATTGTTGTTGGGGTAATCTTGCACATCGCTACTACCATAATTTTTGAAAGCAATGAAGGACACCGTTTCAATCGGGTCAAACTCGTCTGCATACTTGCCGCTGTAGGGTTGGCCGTGATTCTTTAACATATCCCGGTAAAAACATTATTTCACCATCCACAACTTGTAGGTCCCCAACAATTACTCTGCGGTGGGATAGCAACCCGAATTGATGCAATTTAGCTGATGAAATATTAGTTAATAGGGTTTATGACCGCAAAATTTTTATACATACTTTGCTTTTCATGGTTGTTCTTTTCAAAGTTCAACTCGCGGTTACTAAACCTTTTTAAAGAGACGTCCAGTCTAAGCGCACCTTCTTGGATTCTTGGTTTATGGTACACAAATTTAACCAAGAAGGATACTGCAACTTTCCCACTTGGACTGGGTCCTCTTTTAACATTGCAATTAGAAACAAAACCAGAATAGCTTAACCTACGTTTTCATTTATTTGATTTTTGTTTTTTTAACCACCTCCGTGCCCCG
>JAFMLE010000011.1 GCA_017852395.1 Flavobacteriaceae bacterium | reverse complement strand
AGTTGGTAGAGCGTCAGCCTTCCAAGCTGAATGTCGCCGGTTCGAACCCGGTCTCCCGCTCTTTTAAGCCGATGTAGCTCAGGGGTAGAGCGTTTCCTTGGTAAGGAAGAGGTCACGAGTTCAAATCTCGTCATTGGCTCACTGTAATTCAAGGAGTTAGGAGCAATCTGAAGCTCCTTTTTTTATTTATATAATCCATTTTTGTACCTTCTTACAAATTTAACAGCATGCGTAAGCTTTATCGTTATCCCAAAAAAGGGTATGTAGGCGGTGTATGTCACGGCTTGGGTGAACATACGGGCGTTGACCCGATCCTTTGGCGAATACTTACCATTTTTGCCGGATTTGGAATCATTTATATCATACTTTGGATTTTTGTTCCGAATATTTCAAAAATGAAAAATGAAATATAACGTCCAGGCGCTTTGTAATAATTAGAACCAAAAAACATGTTGTGTCTCAAATGCAAACACCAATGGCCACGAACACGATGGCAAGAGTTTATTTCATTCTTTAGTACATGCCCGCAATGTGGATCACGTTGGCTAATTCGATTTTGATTAACGAGCAATTTGCACCATGGCCGATGAAATGATCCGTCCCAAAGACGCTTTTAAAGGATGTTTTTTTACGGGATGCCTAACGATTGCTATTGCCCTATTATTTTCGATAATTTATGTCTTTTGGTAGGGTTTTGATTATTTTTTTTTAATTTCAATTTGATGATGATAAGGACGTGCCTTTTTTGCATTGATTTTAACTTAAAAATGAAACAACAATGAACAAATATTTTAACAATACCCGTACAATTGAAGATAAGAGAACCCAAAGAGAAATCGCAGAAGAATTAAAAAAACAAACCGAGTTGTTGGAAAAAATTCTGGATGCCCTTAAAGGCTAAATCGTTACTTGCCGTCAAATCGATACAAGCTCCTTTTTTTGTTTTGATTGACCAAACTGAAATTGGATTTTATCTCCGATGAAAATTCATTCCAGTTTTTGGTGGTAGCAATCAGAAAAAAAGTTTTGTCATCACGAAGAAAACGGTCAAGCGCTTGGTGGTTTATTTCTTCGATTTTCCCTTTTGAGTAAAATTCCGTAGAGTACTTGGGTTTTTCAAGGGTATAGAGCGGAGCCGATGCTTGGTCTACAAGGTATTTGTCCGTATTGTCTTTGAGTACATGGTCTATCAAACCGCTGCTATACACGATCAACAATAAAAGTGGGATACTCAATGCACCGATTTGGTAAATCCTCAGGTTTTTTACAACATGACGCCCTTCGTAAATGAGTAGCGCTAACGGTGGCATTACGGGCATGATATAGGGATGAATGAGGCTTTTGGAAGTGGTAAAAAACAAAGGAGTCCACAGCAGCCAAAAAAGCAAAAAAGCCGTCCATTTAGATTTGAAAAGCATCTTGTACGAACATGTTATCAGCCTCAAGAAAACGCCAAACCAAGGAAGTGTAAACCCAACTAAAAATAACCAAATCATGCCCAAAGGCTGTTGTTTTGGAAATCCATAGAGATCCCCTTTCCATTCTGAATTAAAAAAACGGTTAAAATGTTCTCCAACAATAAAATAATCTACAAACCCAGGAGATCTTAGTTCTGCCCAAAAATACCAGGGGACACTGATCATGAGCATCAAAAAAATGCCACCAATCCATGGTGCATTTAAGAACGCACTTTTTATATTTTTAGTCCAAAGGCACCATATTCCGATAGGGGGTAGGGTGAGCAATAGGATAATGGGCCCTTTGGCCAAAAGTCCCAGACCAAGTCCAAAGAAAAATAGATAGCCCCACAGTCGCTTAGCGTTTTCTTGCATCGCTTCCCAAAAAGAAAACATCACAATGCTGATGCTAAGTGTTAGAAAAACATCTGTAGAGACCACCCCAGCATGAAGAAAATATTCTGGAATCGTTAGAAGGATTAGGGGCAGCAAATAGGTTGGTTTTTTTGTATCGCTGTCGTATCGTTTGATCCACAAGGCAAGCCCCACACAGACAAGAAGGTAGGGTAGACGAACAAAAAACTCGTGCACCCCAAAAAAATAGACACTCAATGCTGAAGCCCAGGTAGAAAGGGGAGGTTTGGCCCAAAAGGGAACCCCATAATCTACTTGCAGTACAACCCATTCTCCGGTTTCGGCCATAATCCGTGCAATGTTTCCATAACGGGCCTCGGTCTGATCCATCAAAGGGATGACGGCATTGAAAAATCCGCGAAGCACAACCAACAACCAAAAGCTGTATTTTAAAATTTGAGGTGTCAACGATTTTGCTTTTTCCATAAATAAGCTAGCGATAGGTTTTCCAAATTTTAAAAAGGTCCCACCACAATTTGAGCCCATAACTCCAGCTGACTCGTGAGTCTGCAGTGTCGATCCACTGCTTCAAAGGTACTTCACGACTCTGGCTCAAAAAGTTGTTTTTGCCAACAAACCGCATCAATCGAAAGAAAAGTTCTACATCAAAAAGCCATCTTGATAGAAAGGGCTTATCAAACGCCACACGAGCCCATTCTCTTGAAAAAACCTTACAGCCACATTGGGTGTCATAGACTTCGATCTGAAGAATTCTTGAAATTGCCGTTGCAACAACGCGCCCAATAAAAAAACGATGCCACTTGCGCTCAATCACGTTATCAAGTTTGAGTATGCGCGATCCAAAAACAAAATTACACGACGTAGAGATTTTATGACTCAACAAGTCAGCTTCTTCCAATGAAGTAGAAAGGTCTGCATCCAAATAGCCAATACTTTGGGTGTTTGAGGTCTCAAGAGCCTTTATAACGCCTTGACGAACCGCATCGGACTTACCGACATTTTTGTTAAGGTTGAGAAGCCCAACAGTGTCCGGAAATTTTTTTTGGAGCTTGTCTAAAACCGCCATGGTATCATCAATTGATCCATCATTGACAAACCACAAAAAGGATGTGGTGTTGGCCTTTAGAAAATGAACATATTTTAAGTAAGGAAGCCGGTTTGCCTCATTATAACAGGGAATAACCCACGTACATCTTGGATCTTTAGTACTCATAAATTGTGCACCCCAAAGATGCGACATATTTTTTTAACAAAAAGATCAATTGAAACAAAGCGAACAAGCGCAATCTAACCCAACGGATTTATAAAGAGTTGCAATTGAGTCCTTAATATTTGATTACAAGTAAAATGCGACTATAAAATAATTTAAAAATTAAATCAAAATCCCTTTTTCATTCAAAAAAAAATGTAAATTTGCACCTCTTTAAAACAATATAGAAAACATCAATTATGGCTAAAGAAACTTTTGATCGGTCAAAACCCCACTTAAATATTGGTACTATTGGCCACGTAGACCATGGTAAAACCACTCTTACAGCTGCGATTACTAAAGTATTGGCTGACGCTGGTTTATCTGAAGCAAAATCATTTGATCAGATTGATAACGCGCCCGAAGAAAAAGAGCGTGGTATCACCATTAACACTTCACACGTAGAATACCAAACGGCAAACCGCCACTATGCACACGTTGACTGTCCAGGTCACGCCGACTATGTTAAAAACATGGTTACAGGTGCTGCTCAGATGGACGGCGCGATCCTTGTAGTTGCTGCTACAGACGGACCCATGCCACAAACTCGTGAACACATCCTACTTGGACGTCAGGTTGGTGTACCACGTATTGTAGTATTCCTTAACAAAGCCGATATGGTTGACGATGAGGAGCTACTAGAGCTTGTCGAAATGGAAGTACGTGAACTACTTTCTTTCTATGACTATGACGGAGACAACACACCTGTTGTTCTTGGTTCTGCACTAGGTGCATTAAACGGAGAGCAAAAATGGGTAGACACTGTTATGAAGCTTATGGATGAAGTTGATGCATGGATCGAACTTCCTCAGCGTGATGTTGATAAAGATTTCTTAATGCCTGTTGAAGACGTATTCTCAATTACAGGTCGTGGTACTGTTGCAACAGGCCGTATCGAAACGGGTGTTGCTAATACTGGTGATGAAGTTGATATCATTGGTATGGGTGCAGAAAAAATGAAATCTACCATCACAGGAGTTGAGATGTTCCGCAAAATCCTTGATCGCGGAGAAGCTGGTGACAACGTAGGAATTTTATTACGTGGTATCGAAAAAACAGATATCAAACGTGGTATGGTAATATGTAAGCCAGGCTCGGTAAAACCACACGCTAAATTTAAAGCTGAGGTTTATATCCTTAAAAAAGAAGAAGGTGGTCGTCACACACCATTCCACAACAACTATCGTCCTCAGTTCTACGTACGTACAACTGACGTAACTGGAAACATCGTGCTTCCTGACGGCGTTGAAATGGTAATGCCAGGTGATAACCTTACAATTACTGTTGATTTGATCCAACCAATCGCCCTTAACGTAGGACTGCGCTTTGCAATCCGCGAAGGAGGACGTACTGTAGGAGCGGGTCAGGTTACTGAAATTTTAGACTAATACAGTTTTTAAATTGATGCTTAAGGTGTCGCGCGTAAGCGTGACGCCTTTCGTATCAAATAAAAACGGGTTTAGCTCAGTTGGTAGAGCACTGGTCTCCAAAACCAGGTGTCGGGAGTTCGAGCCTCTCAACCCGTGCAGCAACAGAAGATAACATATGTCATCAATTATCAATTATATCAAGGATTCGTTCGAAGAACTCAAAAACAATGTTTCTTGGACACCACGCGAAGAATTGCAACGACTGGTCGTTGTGGTGATGGTATTTTCTATTCTATTCTCACTAGCGATATGGGGTGCTGATACCGTACTCTCAAGAGTAGTGAGTGTGTATTTTGATTTGATTAATTAACCGCAAAAGAAAAGCAAGGGTGAGCGACAAAAAATGGTATGTAATCCGCGCTGTAAGTGGACAAGAAGCCAAAATCAAAGACTACATCATGGGCGAAATTACTCGTATGGGTTATGAAAAACTTGTAGAGGATATTTTAGTACCCACAGAAAAAGTAGTCCAAATACGCAATGGAAAGAAGATCTCTAAAGAGCGTACCTATTTTCCAGGTTATATTATGATCAAAGCAAACCTCTCGGGCGAAATTCCGCACATCATAAAATCCGTTACCAATGTTATTGGATTTTTGGGTGAAACCAAAGGAGGTGACCCCGTGCCACTACGTCCTAGCGAGGTAAACCGTATGCTTGGTAAGGTAGATGAATTGGCTCTTGCTACAGAACATGTTGCAATACCTTACACCGTAGGTGAAAATATAAAAGTCATCGATGGACCGTTTAACGGATTTACCGGTGCCATAGAAAAAGTAAACGAAGAAAAGCGCAAGCTCGAAGTTATGGTTAAGATATTTGGCCGTAAAACACCGCTTGAGCTCAGTTATATGCAAGTAGAAAAATTATAAGTGTTACATAAACAAGAAGTTTTTTATGCTTCCCTCGTAAAAACTTCTAATCATTAATTAATAACAATGGCAAAAGAAATATCCAAAGTTTTAAAACTACAAGTTCGGGGAGGTGCTGCGAATCCATCGCCACCGGTTGGACCCGCGTTGGGTGCCGCAGGGGTTAATATCATGGAGTTCTGTAAGCAGTTTAATGCACGAACCCAAGATAAACCTGGTAAAGTTTTACCAGTTCAAATCACTGTGTATAAAGACAAGTCATTTGACTTTATAATAAAGACACCTCCAGCGGCCGTTCAATTGATGGAAGCAGCCAAAGCCAAAAAGGGTTCTGGAGAGCCCAACCGAAACAAAGTTGCAACCGTAACCTGGGACCAGGTTCGTACAATCGCAGAAGACAAAATGCCTGATCTTAACGCTTTCACCATCGAGTCTGCCATGAAAATGGTAGCAGGTACTGCAAGATCTATGGGCTTTAAAGTTTCTGGTCAAGCTCCCTTTAACTCCTAATTTACAGCTATGGCACGACTCACTAAAAACCAAAAGGAAGCTAGAGCAAAAGTAGATTCCAAAAAATTATATTCTTTGCAAGACGCCTCTAGCCTTGTCAAAGAAATCACCACTACCAAATTTGATGCCTCAGTTGATCTGGCCATCCGATTGGGCGTGGATCCAAGAAAAGCCAATCAAATGGTGCGCGGCGTTGTGACGCTTCCACACGGAACAGGTAAAACGCTTCGTGTACTCGCACTCGTTACACCAGATAAAGAAGCCGAAGCTAAAGAAGCAGGAGCAGACTTTATTGGATTGGATGAATACCTTCAAAAAATCAAAGACGGTTGGACTGATGTTGATGTAATCGTTACCATGCCAAGTGTTATGGGTAAACTCGGACCCCTAGGAAAAGTTCTAGGACCGCGTGGGCTTATGCCAAACCCCAAAACAGGCACCGTAACCATGGACATCAAAAAAGCCGTTAGCGATGTAAAAGGAGGTAAGATTGATTTTAAAGTAGACAAAACCGGTATCGTACACGCTTCGATAGGAAAGGTTTCATTTTCTGCCGACAAAATCATGGAAAACGCGGATGAGCTCCTCAAAACAATTGTCAAACTAAAACCCACTACTGCAAAAGGAACATACATCAAAAGTATTTCTATGTCCAGCACCATGAGTCCTGGTATTGCAATAGAGACGAAAGTCGGGTAAGCTAAAAAACTCAAGAAATGACTAGAGAACAAAAAGCACAGGTTATAGCCGATTTGACAGACGTACTTGCCGGAGTCAAAAACTTATACCTAACAGATACTGAAGGGCTTAATGCCGCTCAAACCAGTGCACTTAGACGTGCCTGTTTCAAAGCAAACATCAAACTCTCCGTGGTGAAAAACACCCTTTTAGCCAAAGCTATGGAAGCTTCGGATAAAGACTTTGGAGCGTTAAAAGATATTCTCAAAGGGAATACCTCATTGATGATTGCCGATGCAGGAAATGTTCCTGCTAAAGTGATAAAAGATTTCCGAAAAAAATCGGCCAAACCCATTTTAAAAGGCGCTTATATTGAAGAAGCCATTTATATTGGAGACGACCAGATTGACGCTTTGGTTGCGATCAAATCGCGCGAAGAGCTCATCGGAGATATTATCACCTTACTTCAATCCCCAGCCAAAAATGTTGTATCTGCCCTTCAATCGGGAGGAAACACCATCACTGGAGTATTGAAAACCCTTTCAGAACGATAGTTCTGAACCCAAAAGTGTTACGCACTCATTTAGAATATTAATATTAAAAACTAAGACGTAAAATGGCAGATTTAAAAGAATTCGCAGAACAGTTGGTCAACTTAACCGTAAAAGAAGTTAACGAGTTGGCTAGCATCTTAAAAGAAGAGTACGGTATCGAACCTGCAGCTGCAGCTGTAGCTGTTGCTGGTCCAGCCGCTGGTGGTGGAGACGCCGATGCTGCTGAGGAAAAATCAGAATTTGATGTAATCCTCAAAGCAGCCGGAGCTTCTAAACTAGCAGTTGTTAAGTTAGTAAAAGAACTTACAGGTCAAGGCCTTAAAGAAGCGAAAGAACTTGTAGACAATGCACCAAGCACCCTTAAAGAGGGCGTTTCAAAAGATGAAGCTGAAGGGCTTAAAAATTCTTTAGAAGAAGCAGGTGCAGAAGTTGAGATCAAGTAAGACTCGCTTTTGCAATAATGCGGTTTAGGCTTTTGAAGAGCACTCTTCAAAGGCCTAAGCCCTTTTGTAGTTTAAAGACCATTGACCAATAAGGAGTAAGTAAAAACTGTTGTCCATGACAAAAATAGCCAATCAAAGAACCAATTTTGCTTCTGCAAAACACACTCCCGAATATCCCGATTTTCTTGATATTCAAATCAAATCGTTTCAAGACTTTTTTCAACTTGAAACCAAATCCGATGAACGTGCCGAAGAAGGACTCTTTAATACCTTTAAAGAAAACTTTCCCATCACCGATACACGCAATCAATTTGTTTTAGAATTCATCGACTATTTTGTAGATCCACCACGATACAGCATGCAAGAATGCATCGAGCGTGGGCTATCCTACTCTGTGCCGCTTAAGGCGCGTTTAAAACTTTATTGTACCGACCCTGAACACGAAGACTTCGAAACCATTGTACAGGACGTCTTCTTGGGAATCATCCCCTACATGACCCCCAGCGGTACTTTTATCATCAACGGTGCAGAACGTATCGTTGTCTCTCAGTTACACCGCTCACCCGGTGTGTTTTTTGGTCAATCCTTCCACGCAAACGGAACCAAATTATATTCTGCAAGAGTCATTCCTTTTAAAGGATCTTGGATCGAATTTGCCACTGACATCAACAGTGTAATGTATGCTTATATCGATCGAAAGAAAAAATTACCTGTAACCACACTTTTCCGTGCTATTGGCTATGAGCGCGATAAAGATATTTTAGAAATCTTTGACTTGGCAGAAGAAGTTAAAGTCTCCAAAACAGGTCTCAAAAAAGTATTGGGCCGCAAATTGGCCGCACGGGTACTAAAAACATGGCACGAAGATTTTGTTGATGAAGACACAGGAGAAGTAATCTCTATCGAACGTAACGAAATCATCATTGATCGTGATACAATCATCGAAAAAGAACATATTGATGAAATTCTAGAAGCTGAGGTCAAAACCATCCTACTTCACAAACTGGACGCACACACCTCAGACTATGCAATCATACACAACACCCTTCAAAAAGACCCTACCAACTCCGAAAAAGAGGCCGTAGAACACATCTATCGTCAACTGCGCAATGCAGAACCACCAGATGAGGATACTGCACGGGGTATTATCGATAAACTATTCTTCTCTGATCAACGCTATAACCTTGGAGAAGTAGGTAGATATCGAATGAACAAAAAACTGAATTTGGACATCGAAATGGACAAACAAGTGTTGACCAAACTCGATATCATTACCATTGTAAAATATCTAATCGAACTCATCAACTCTAAAGCAGAAATTGATGATATCGACCACCTTTCTAACCGAAGAGTACGTACAGTTGGTGAACAACTATCTTCACAGTTTGGTGTCGGTCTTGCACGAATGGCAAGAACCATCAGAGAGCGGATGAATGTTCGTGACAACGAAGTGTTTACGCCAATTGATTTGATCAATGCAAAAACACTATCCTCCGTTATCAATACGTTTTTTGGAACCAATCAGTTGTCTCAATTTATGGATCAAACCAATCCATTGGCAGAGATAACTCACAAAAGACGTTTATCAGCCCTTGGGCCTGGGGGACTTTCTCGTGAGCGTGCCGGATTTGAGGTACGTGACGTACATTATACCCACTACGGACGTTTGTGTCCCATCGAAACACCCGAAGGACCCAATATTGGCTTGATATCCTCGCTATCCGTTTTTGCAAAAGTCAATAATCTTGGCTTTATCGAAACCCCCTACCGAACCGTTGAAAATGGTGTAGTAAACACCAAAGAAACGGTTTATCTAAGTGCGGAAGAAGAAGAAAACAAATTGATTGCTCAGGCAACGATTCCTCTTGATGAAAATGGAAAAATAACCAGAGAACGAGTAATTGCAAGAGATCAAGCAGATTTTCCTGTAGTAACTCCAGAGCAAATCAACTACACCGATGTTGCGCCCAACCAAATCGCTTCTATTTCGGCTTCTTTGATACCATTTTTGGAACATGATGATGCAAACCGCGCCCTGATGGGATCTAACATGATGCGCCAAGCGGTCCCGCTTTTACGTCCAGAATCACCTATTGTAGGTACCGGACTTGAGCGTCAGGTGGCTTCAGACTCGCGTGTATTGATCAATGCAGAACGTGATGGTGTTGTAGAATATGTAGATGCCAACAAAATCGTCATCAAATACACACTTAGTGAACTCGAGAAACAAATCAGTTTTGACGGAGACACAAAGACGTACAACCTTATCAAATTTAGAAAAACTAATCAAGGAACCTGCATCAACCTAAAACCCATTGTAAGAAAAGGGGATAAGGTCAAAAAAGGGCAAGTACTTTCTGAAGGCTATGCCACACAAGACGGAGAACTTGCATTGGGTAGAAACATGAAAGTTGCCTTTATGCCTTGGAAAGGGTATAACTTTGAGGATGCGATTGTGATTTCTGAGAAAGTTGTTCGTGAAGATATTTTTACCTCCATTCATATCGATGAATATTCACTCGATGTTAGAGATACCAAACTGGGAACAGAAGAATTGACAGATGATATTCCAAACGTAAGTGAAGAAGCCACCAAAGACCTAGACGAAAACGGAATGATCCGCATCGGTGCTGAGGTAAACCCAGGCGATATTCTGATTGGAAAAATCACCCCCAAAGGTGAATCAGACCCAACACCCGAAGAAAAGCTATTACGCGCCATCTTTGGAGACAAAGCCGGTGATGTCAAGGATGCCTCACTCAAAGCACCACCATCACTACACGGTGTAGTAATTGATAAAAAATTATTTACCCGCTCTATAAAAGACAAGCGTAAGCGAAACCAGGACAAACAAGAACTGGAAGCGTTAGAAGCGTCTTATGAAAAGAAATTCAAAGCCCTACAAGAGGTATTAGTAGAAAAATTGTTTGCCATTCTCAATGGAAAAACATGTCAAGGGGTATTCAATGACCTCGGTGAAGAAGTTTTACCAAAAGGTAAAAAATACACCCTCAAAATGCTTTCAGCGGTAGAAGACTATACACACCTTATCGAAGGAGCTTGGACCACTACAGACGAAATCAACACAATTGTAGCAGACTTACTCCACAATTACAAGATTAAGGAAAACGACCTTCAAGGTGCTTTGCGCAGAGAGAACTTTACGATCAGTGTAGGAGACGAATTGCCTGCAGGGATCAAAAAGCTTGCAAAAGTTTACATCGCCAAAAAGCGTAAGCTCAAAGTAGGGGATAAAATGGCAGGACGTCACGGAAACAAAGGTATTGTCGCTCGTATTGTTCGAGAAGAAGAAATGCCGTTCTTAGAAGACGGAACTCCGGTTGACATTGTTCTAAACCCCTTGGGTGTACCCTCGCGTATGAACATTGGGCAAATTTATGAAACCGTACTAGGATGGGCTGGCCTCAAATTGGGACGCAAATTTGCAACACCAATTTTTGATGGTGCCACCATCGGAGAAATCGACGCACTAATCGCTGAGGCCAATTTGCCACAGTTTGGTCACACCCATCTTTATGATGGTGGAACCGGAGAGCGTTTTGACCAAGCCGCAACAGTTGGAGTTATCTATATGCTCAAACTCGGACACATGGTCGATGACAAGATGCACTCGCGCTCAATCGGACCGTACTCTCTAATTACACAACAACCTCTCGGAGGTAAAGCGCAATTTGGAGGGCAACGTTTTGGTGAAATGGAAGTTTGGGCACTAGAAGCCTACGGTGCTTCAAGTACCCTACAGGAAATCCTAACGGTTAAGTCTGATGATGTGATTGGACGCGCCAAAACCTACGAAGCAATTGTCAAGGGCGATACGCTTCCAGAACCTGGATTACCAGAGTCTTTCAATGTATTGATGCACGAACTCAAAGGCCTTGGTCTTGACATTCGTTTAGAAGAATAATACGCTTAGCGTTTAATAAATTAGTAACACGCAGTTATGGCTAGAAATAACGAAATAATAACTCAAAAGAAGTTTAACAAAATAGCGATTGGATTGGCCTCTCCTGAAGTCATTTTAGGAAAATCAAGAGGTGAAGTCCTAAAGCCCGAAACCATCAACTACAGAACGCACAAACCCGAACGTGATGGGTTGTTCTGTGAACGTATTTTCGGTCCTGTAAAGGATTACGAATGCGCCTGTGGCAAATACAAGCGTATTCGCTACAAGGGCATCGTATGTGATCGATGTGGAGTAGAAGTAACAGAGAAAAAAGTACGTCGTGACCGCGTTGGACACATCAATTTGGTCGTACCCGTTGCTCACATCTGGTACTTCCGCTCGCTTCCAAACAAAATTGGATACCTCCTTGGGCTGCCTTCCAAAAAGTTGGACATGATCATTTACTATGAACGTTATGTGGTTATACAGCCAGGTATTGCAAAAAATGCTGAAGGAGAAGCCGTCAAAAAAATGGAATTTTTGACCGAGGAAGAATACCTCAACATTATGGAGCAACTTCCCGCCGAAAACCAATTTTTGGAGGACACAGACCCCAACAAATTTATTGCTAAAATGGGGGCCGAATGTTTGATTGACTTATTAGCGCGCATCAACCTAGACGAGCTGTCTTATAAATTGCGTCACAAAGCCAACAACGAAACCTCAAAACAACGAAAAACAGAAGCCCTCAAAAGACTTCAAGTTGTCGAAGCATTTCGTGAAGCAAACGAACGCCAAGAAAACAACCCCGAATGGATGATTATGAAAGTCATCCCCGTAATTCCACCCGAATTACGCCCTCTTGTACCCCTAGATGGAGGACGCTTCGCTACTTCTGACCTCAATGATTTATACCGTCGTGTAATCATCAGAAACAACCGTCTAAAGCGATTGGTTGAAATCAAAGCACCTGAAGTGATTTTACGCAACGAAAAACGGATGCTTCAAGAATCGGTTGACTCTTTGTTTGATAACACAAGAAAATCCTCCGCTGTAAAAACAGACTCCAACCGTCCGCTAAAGTCGCTGTCGGATTCGTTAAAAGGAAAACAAGGGCGTTTCCGCCAAAACCTTTTAGGAAAACGTGTAGATTATTCGGCACGTTCGGTGATTGTTGTGGGTCCAGAACTCAAATTATTTGAGTGTGGACTTCCAAAAGGAATGGCTGCTGAGCTTTATAAACCTTTCGTAATCCGAAAACTTATTGAGCGCGGAATTGTAAAAACGGTTAAATCTGCCAAAAAAATCATAGATCGTAAAGAACCGGTTGTTTGGGATATTTTAGAAAATGTTCTAAAAGGACACCCAGTACTATTAAACCGGGCCCCCACACTTCACCGTTTGGGGATCCAAGCCTTCCAGCCAAAACTTATCGAAGGGAAAGCAATCCAATTGCACCCCTTGGTTTGTACTGCTTTCAACGCAGATTTTGATGGTGACCAAATGGCCGTCCACCTGCCTTTGGGACCCGAAGCAATTCTGGAAGCACAATTATTGATGTTGGCCTCTCATAACATCCTCAACCCGGCCAATGGATCACCGATTACCGTACCTTCTCAGGACATGGTTCTTGGTCTCTATTATATGACCAAAGCAAGAAAATCAACACCCCAGGCACCCATCAAAGGAGAAGGGCTAATTTTCTACTCAGTAGAAGAAGTACACATCGCTTACAATGAAAAGCGTGTTGATCTTAACGCGATGATCAAAATCCGTGCAAAAGATTTTAACGATCAAGGCGCATTGGTATATCAAATCATCGACACCACCGTTGGACGTGTGTTGTTTAACGAAGTTGTTCCTGAACAAGCTGGATTCATCAATGAAATTTTAACCAAGAAAAACCTGCGTGAAATCATCGGTCGTATTCTCAAAGTAACCAGTGTACCCGAAACCGCAGAATTTTTGGATAAAATCAAAGAAATGGGCTATGGCTTTGCCTTCAAAGGAGGGTTGTCATTCAGCTTAGGAGATATTATTATCCCAGAAGAAAAGAAAACCATGATCGAAGAAGCCAACAAGCAAGTCGGTGTGATTATGGGGAACTACAATATGGGACTTATCACCAACAACGAACGCTATAATCAAGTAATTGACGTCTGGACCTCCACCAATGCCATGCTTACGGAGCTGACCATGAAGCGCATTAGCGAAGATCAGCAAGGATTCAACTCTGTATATATGATGTTGGACTCTGGAGCAAGAGGTTCTAAAGAACAGATTCGTCAGTTGACGGGTATGCGTGGATTGATGGCCAAACCAAAAAAATCCAATGTAGGTGGTGGAGAAATTATCGAAAACCCCATATTGTCCAACTTCAAAGAAGGACTATCAATCTTAGAATACTTTATTTCTACCCACGGTGCACGAAAAGGTCTTGCAGATACCGCTTTGAAAACAGCAGATGCAGGTTATCTAACCCGTCGTTTGGTCGACGTTTCTCAAGATGTAATCATCAAGCACGAAGATTGTAACACGTTGCGAGGAATCGAAGTTTCGGCATTAAAGAAAAACGAAGAAATCGTTGAGTCTCTAGGAGAACGTATTTTAGGTCGTGTAGCCCTGCATGAGTTGCGTCACCCCAATACGGATGAAGTATTGATCGAAGCAGGTGTGCAATTTACGGAAGACATCGTTGCCAAAATTGAAGCAGCTCCAATAGAAACCATCGAAGTTCGATCACCACTAACGTGTCAAGCCAATGATGGAATCTGTGCCAAATGTTATGGGCGCAACCTTGCAACCAGCAAAATGGTCCAAAAAGGAGAAGCGGTTGGTGTGGTAGCTGCACAGTCTATCGGAGAACCCGGTACCCAGCTTACCCTTCGTACGTTCCACGTGGGTGGGGTAGCCGGTAATATTTCTGAAGAAAACGCTTTAATTGCACGATTTGACGGGATTGCAGAAATCGAAGATTTAAAAACTGTAAAAGGTGCCGACGCTGAAGGCAATGCTTCAGAAATCGTTATCTCGCGTACCGCTGAAATTAAAGTTTTAGATCCCAAGACTAAAATAGTACTAAGCTCTAAAAACATCCCTTACGGATCGACCCTTAATATAAAGAATGGTGCTAAGATCTCTAAAGGTGATGTCATCTGTCAGTGGGATCCATTTAATGGAGTAATCGTTTCTGAATTCTCTGGAAAAATCGAATTTGAAAACATCGAGCAAGGACTTACTTATCAAGTTGAAATCGATGAACAAACCGGTTTCCAAGAAAAAGTAATTTCAGAATCGCGTAATAAGAAAATGATTCCAACACTCTTGATTGTAGACAGCAAAGGCAATACGCTGCGCTCCTACAACCTTCCTGTTGGAGCACACCTCATTGTCAATGAGGGAGATAAAATCAAGGAAGGAAAAATCTTGGTTAAAATTCCACGTAAATCTGCCAAATCAGGAGATATCACTGGAGGTCTTCCACGTGTAACGGAGTTGTTTGAGGCGCGTAACCCATCCAACCCTGCTGTAGTTTCAGAAATTGACGGGGTGATTTCGTTTGGTAAAATCAAGCGTGGAAACCGCGAGATTATCGTTGAGTCAAAATATGGTGACTTGAAAAAATACTTAGTCAAACTTTCTAACCAGATCTTGGTACAAGAAAACGACTTTGTAAAAGCAGGAATGCCACTTTCTGATGGATCAATCACACCTTCAGATATCTTAAATATCAAAGGCCCATCTGCTGTTCAGCAATATTTGGTTAACGAAATCCAAGAAGTTTACCGTCTTCAAGGGGTAAAAATTAATGACAAGCACTTTGAAGTTGTAGTACGTCAGATGATGCGTAAAGTGAAGATAGAAGATCCTGGAGATACGATTTTCTTAGAAGGTCAATCGGTCTTCAAAAATGACTTTATCGAAGAAAATGATAACATCTACGGCAAGAAAATTGTTGAAGATGCAGGGGATAGTGAAAACTTGAAACTGGGTCAAATGGTGACTGCACGACAGTTGCGTGACGAAAACTCATTGCTTAAGCGTGAAGATAAGAAATTGGTGGTGGCTCGAGATGCAGCTTCTGCAACAGCAACACCCGAAATTCAAGGAATCACACGTGCGTCATTACAAACCAAATCGTTTATCTCTGCAGCTTCGTTCCAAGAAACGACTAAAGTACTTAACGAAGCGGCCGTTAATGGTAAATGGGACGAACTCAACGGACTAAAAGAAAACGTCATTGTTGGTCATAAGATACCAGCAGGTACTGGACTCCGTGAATACAACGATGTGATTGTTGGTTCTAAAGACGAGTACAACAGTCTGTTGATTGATCAGAAAGAAGAAGTCAATTTATAACCCATGAGCAAAGAACCGAAAGAGCAGAAAATCAATATTGAGTTGGATGAGGCCACCGCCGACGGGGTGTATTCTAACTTGGCGATCATCAACCATTCGGTTTCTGAGTTTGTTGTAGATTTTATCACCTTGATGCCTGGTGCGCCGAAGGCCCGTGTAAAATCACGGATTATTTTGACGCCCGAGCATGCCAAACGCTTTCAAAAAGCGTTAACGGACAACATCAAACGGTTTGAAGCGGCTCATGGAGAAATTCAATCCAATGATCCACCCCCCATACCGTTAAATTTTGGCCCTACAGGTGAAGCCTAATAATCAAAACCCCCAACGCAAGTGGGGGTTTTTCTTTTTAAACTTAGCGGTGCTAACGATTTACAATTACTGAAATTGATGCCCTTCTCAATCCGTACCAATCTTATATTTTTTGATCTCTGCATCGGTCATTCTGTGGATTTCATAACTTGGGGCAGCATGGAGCGTAAAAAAGTAAAAATCACGCCCGATACCGGCACCGAGCATGTCCTCGCTATATTCGATAAAAGGGCGATGTTCTGGAGTATCTTCAGCTACCTCCGAAGGTTCTAAACCCGATGCGCTACAACACCAGCCGTGGACAAAAAAACCCGAATTTTCATTTTGCCAATTGTCGGGAAGAATTCTTTTAGTACCTGCTAAAAAGAAATCTACACCGCCAGATGCGATTTCAGAATTGGACAGCGCTTGTGTTGTATACCCCGCTTTGCGGATTAAATAACCTGCTTTGAGGTATATTTCATTTGCTATTGATCCGGGTACATCATCAAAAATTATGTTTGTTACTTCTGGGTATCGATAATATAAATCCAAAACCTGATTCCAAATATCAAATCCTATGGTTCCGTTTAAGGTAACGTCTTTTCCTGATACGGTCCATTTTGTACTTCCCAATCCTCCTATCTTGAATATCGACATGGCGATATGTATGGCTTTACCAGATAGGTTGGCTTTTAAATTATATACAAAATCTACCTTTGTGTTTTTTTCTTTTTCAATCTCGAGCTCAAAATCAACATCTTCAAATTCAATGTCGTTTAAATGACCACTGACTTTACCAGACGGAATAGTGCCGCTGTTGTCTAAAAATATTTTTAGGTAATTTTCAAAATCTTTAGTAAGATAGAAGGTAGCATAGCTACGATCTTCACTTATTTGCTGGTCTACAAAAGGCCATTTCTCTCCATCCAAATCAACAGTGCTGTCGGGTATTTCGATATAGCTATATGCACTTAGTGCATCTGTTCGGGTAATCTTATTTTCGTTATCCTCTTTTTTACAAGAAAAAAGAATTACTGATACAGATAGCATACACAGTAAACGCAATCGGAGCAAAAAATTGGGGTATAGCATGATAAAAAGATTTACCTTCTAAACGAATGATGCTATTGCTACCCTAAAATATTTTGATTATTCGTCTAAGTATTAAGACGTTAATTTTTTCAATGAGTTCTTTCAGAGGTGAAATGAAAGCGAAGTGAAGGATATTTGTCTTGTGTCATTTGTAGTGAAAAAGCCGAATCTGCCAAAAAGACCAATTGTCCTTGTTTGTCGTTCGCTAAGAATTTTTGTTTAACTCTTTTGAAATCGGCAAATTCTTCATTTTTGGGATCCTCGGCGACTACCCAACAGGCTTTATAGACGTTGAGGTTTTCATAGGCGCATTGCGCCCCATATTCATGTTCGAGACGGTATTGAATGACTTCAAACTGTAAGGCACCAACCGTACCGATCACTTTTCTATTGTTGAGTTGCAGTGTAAAAAGCTGTGCGACACCTTCGTCCATGAGCTGATCGATTCCTTTGCTGAGTTGTTTGGCTTTCATCGGATCGGCATTGTTGATGTATCGAAAATGTTCTGGCGAAAAACTGGGTATCCCTTTAAACTGAAGCGCATCGCCTTCGGTTAGGGTATCCCCAATTTTAAAATTTCCCGTATCATGAAGCCCGACAATATCTCCTGGATAAGAGGTTTCTACCACTTCTTTTTTTTCGGCAAAAAAGGCGTTAGGACTCGAAAATTTGAGCTTTTTATTGTTGCGAACATGTAGGTAATTGGTGTTTCTTTTGAAAGTCCCAGAAACCACTTTGACAAAGGCGAGACGATCCCGGTGATTGGGGTCCATATTGGCGTGGATTTTAAATACAAATCCTGTAAATGTAGTTTCTGAAGGAAGAACTACACGCGTGTCTGCTGTTTTGGGCTGTGGTGGTGGGGCAATATCGATAAAACAATCCAACAAATCCTGTACGCCAAAGTTGTTGAGTGCCGAACCAAAGAAAACCGGTTGTAAGGTCCCTTTTTGATATGCTTCTTGGTCAAAAGGAGGGTATACCCCGTCGATAAGCTCGAGTTCGTCTCGAAGTTGTTTATGCGCATGGGCGCCAATTTTTTGGAGTAGTTTGGGGTCATCCAGTTCTGTAAAAGCTGCCACAGCGGCCTTTTTTTGTTTTTGTTCTCCCTCAAAAAGTTGTGCAGTATGATTCCAGCGGTTGTAGATTCCCTTGAAGCCGTGCCCCATACCTATCGGTAAGGTCATGGGCACCACTTGTAGGCCTAGTTTTTGCTCGACCTCATCCATTAGGTCAAAGGCGTCTTTACCCTCACGATCCAGTTTGTTGATGAAAACCAGCATGGGAATGTTTCGCATACGACATACCGCTACGAGTTTTTCGGTTTGTTCTTCTACGCCTTTTGCAACATCGATCACAACAATGACACTGTCCACAGCCGTAAGCGTCCTAAAAGTGTCTTCGGCAAAATCTTTGTGCCCAGGCGTATCTAAAATGTTAATTTTTTTCCCTTTGTAGATAAAGGCCAGTACAGAGGTGGCAACCGAAATCCCTCTCTGGCGTTCGATTTCCATAAAGTCACTGGTTGCCCCTTTTTTGATTTTATTGGATTTGACAGCACCCGCTTCTTGAATTGCTCCCCCATAAAGAAGTAACTTTTCGGTTAGTGTGGTTTTTCCGGCGTCAGGATGCGAGATGATACCAAAAGTTCTCCGTTTTTTTATTTCGTCCAAAAAGCCCATACTGCAAATTTTGCCAAAAATACTCAAATGCCTTCGAAGTAAAGAAGCCTCATAGGTTTTTGTTAAATTAATTGGTATTTTTGGGCTTGCATGAAAGAAGAAAAAGTACTACTCGTTGATACTAACGACACGGTTTTGGGCACGATGCCCAAATTAGAAGCACATCAAAAAGGGGTGTTGCATCGGGCGTTTTCGGTTTTTATTTTAAACAGTAAAAACGAACTGATGCTTCAACAACGGGCTTGGGACAAATACCACTCGCCAGGGCTGTGGACCAATACGTGCTGCAGCCATCAACGTGTCGGAGAAGACAATGTCACTGCCGGAAAAAGACGTTTGCGCGAAGAAATGGGGCTAGATACTGCCTTGAAACCGTTGTTTAGTTTTATTTATAAAGCTCCTTTTGATAATGGATTGACAGAGCACGAACTTGATCATGTACTTTTGGGATACACCGATGAAGCTCCAGAATTGAACCCCGAAGAAGTTGCCGATTGGAAATGGATGTCACTCCCTGACGTGCAACAACAATTGATTGATGCACCTGATTCTTATACGGTTTGGTTTAAAATTATTTTTCAACGGTTTTACGACCACCTACAACAACACGGTTTATGAGAGTTACTGTAAGCAGAAAAGCGCATTTTAATGCGGCACACCGCCTTTATCGTCCCGACTGGGACGACGCCAAAAACGAAAATGTTTTTGGCAAATGCGCCAATCCCCATTATCATGGTCACAACTATGAACTTATAGTCAGTGTTACGGGGGCAATAGACCCTGAAACGGGTTATGTAATGGATATGAAAGTACTTAAGGACTTGATTGTTGATCATGTTGAAAACGCTTTTGATCACAAAAATCTCAATGAGCAGGTTCTAGAATTTAAACAGCTAATCCCAACGGCCGAAAATATTGCAGTAGTTATTTATAACAAGCTGCGTCCTCACATCACTCCAGAAAATGATCTTGAAGTTGTGTTGTATGAAACTCCAAGGAATTTTGTCAAATACAATGGTATGTCATGTTAACCATAGGTGATTCAATGCCCGACTTTGTTTTAAAAGACCAAGCGGGTGATTCATTCGATTCGAAAAGCCTAAAAGGAAAAGCCGTTGTAATTTTCTTTTATCCAAAAGATTATACTCCAGGATGCACCGCAGAGGCTTGCAGCTTTAGAGATCACTACGTTGAGTTTCAACAAATGGGAGCCGAAGTGATCGGAGTATCAACAGATAGCGTTTCACGACATCACAAATTTTCAAACGCTTATCAATTGCCTTATCGATTGTTGGCCGACACCAATCGATCGATTGCCAAACGGTTTGGTGTGGGATCTCATCTGTTTGGACTGATTTCCCAGCGCGTCACTTTTGTTATTGATCAGCAAGGAAAAATTATTTTGATACACAATGATATGCGCCCTGCCTCACACATTCGTAAAGCGCTTGATACACTTAGAGATTAAATCGGTATATTCGCAAACAAATATGTAATATCATGGCCAGTATCAAAGCATTCAAAAAAGACGTTAATAACGCAATCGGTATGCTCATCGATGCAATTTATTATTTAGAACTTTCCAACCCAAAGCTCGATCTCAAAAAAAGTGAAGCGCTCATCGATGAGGCATTAGAAGTTTTTGACGGTCTAATTGCCGAAGTTCACGAAGCCAAACGCGAGGGTAGCAAAGCAGCATACCAAGCCCTAAAGGCTAACTACACCAAAAAGATTGGTGGTTTGGAAGCCAAATTGCAAAAGCTTGCCTAATTGGTTTCTGCCGAACGCCGTTCTTCTAGAAAATTTAGAAATGCCACACCGTGAGCTGAGGATTTTACGTCCTTAGTCAATTTTTGGGCTATAGAATCCAAAAAAACAAGGTTGGCATCATATGCCTCAGTTAAAGCCACATAAGGAGCTACAGCCATATCTGCATGGGTGTTAGCAAAATTGAGGGTGTAGAGGTATCTACGTTTTAGTAAGTTGTCCATCGCTTGCTGGAGCGAGTCAGCAAGCGTTGTATTTTCATCGCGTTGCGCCTCCAAATAAGCCTTTACAAGTTCCAGATTTTTGGTGTTGAACTTTCTAGAAAATGATTGATATTCTTGCAAAAGGATATGGTTTTCAGAACCTTCTACTTGAGCACTACTTTCAAAAGTTTTCAATAAGGTATTGATGGTGATGGTTCCTTTTTCACCAAAGAAAAGTATGCGATCGTTTAAAGTATCGGCGTCCTCTTTATCTAAATACAAATAGTGTACTTCGGGACCTTTGAGAAGGGTCTTTAGCTCAAAACTTGGATTGCCATTGATGGTCACAGAATCTACATTTGCCAATACGGTATCGTTTATTTTTTGAAGAAAAAGAGTGCCTTTGCGCAGTCCCTTAATGGTTCCTTTGACCAACATCTCATCCCCTTTTGGAGTAGTTTGGGAGCAAGAAACCAAAAACACTACAGTGAGTAGCAACGCAATTATTGGGCGAAAAAAAGCAAAACTCATATCAGATATTTATCCAGTAGGTCAATTTTAAATTGATTGAACGCAGGCGCGGTGTCAATCGATCATAGGTGAAATAATTATCATTGTACACCACATAGAGATCAGACAACGGGGCAAAACGCCATTGCAAACGCGAATTTATGCCTAAATTTTCGGATTGTGAACTAAATTGAACGAGAGTTGTCCAAAATAATGTTTTGTTAAACGTCATTTCAACTTTAGGTACCACGAGCCATAAATCGGCAGAAGCGTAGGGTTTGGGCAGTCGGATTTGATCATAATTGACCCGCAAACTGGCATTGATAAACGGTTGTTTTCTAAAAGTAAATTCGTTTCCAAAAGAATATTTTGTACCGTTATAAAAAGAGCCACCGTTATACTCGAGCTCGTATCTAAATTTCTTTCTTGGATCCGAGCGATAGGTCAATTGTACTTCTGTAAATCGATAATCGGATCCTCCGGGTAAGTCATCTCCTTTGCCACTTCGTGTGGGGTCGAAAGAATCAAAAATATACTCGTATCGATTGATGGCACGCAGTTCAAAATTACTCTGATTTGTGTATCTAATGTTGTAGTTAGAGATCCACCAACGGTCTGAAAGTTCATTGTTTTTTGCCTCATTAAACACCGCAAAAATCCGCTGTGAAAATTCGTAGCTGATAACTTTTGGATTTTTAGGAAAATTGCGATAGGTATATCCAGGGCCATATTTGACAAAACCGGTACGCCGATAAAAACCAAGTTGTGATAAAAAGTCTTCTCCAACATACACAGCGCTCATCTGTAGGCGGTGGTTGCGCGTGTTTCTTGACAGGGCAAATCCGCTACTCAGGTTTTCATCGCCTTTGCCAGGCGTATCCGATTTGTGAACGAAGGCCCGTCCGGTCCAAACGTTATCTGGAGAGGCCAAATTATACTCCAGGCCAGCCACACGGTTTTTGGTTTCGCTTTCTTCTAAGAAATCATATTGATCATTGGTCAATCTGTTGATAAGTATCATACTGATGTTAGACCGAGAAAATACTTTTTGCTGCAGTGTCAGTACCGTGTTGTTAAAGGAGGCAATTTCATTTTCTGGATCGGCATCGGTCTGCATATTAAGAAAGCCCAATCGAAGATTTTCGTTGACTTTACCACTTAGTCGAGCACCTGCAATGATTCTATTTTCTATCGTATTGCCATCAGCATCTTTGGCTACTCCAATCCGTCTAGAGAAAAACGGTCGAGCGTCGCGCTCTTCGCCAAAGTTGGAAAACAGGTCGCTATTTTGTGTAAAAAATTGCCGCTTTTCGGGCAGTGAAATTTCAAAACGTGTTAGGTTAATGACCTGATCATCGACTTCTACCTGAGAAAAATCAGGATTTACCGTCAAGTCCAGATTCAAGCCATTTCCAATAGGAACTTTGGCATCGCCACCCACCCCAAATTTTGATCGGTTTTCAGGAATTGTAAAGTCCCGTGACTGCAATCCGTTTAGATATGGAATAATAGAAACCGGTCGTCGTGATTGGCCCAGTGGTTTTTCGAACTCAATTTCTCCCATATAGGCCAACACACCTATGGATTGGTTTTGGGGTATTTTTATCCACGTGGTATATTCGTTTATTTGACTGTTGTTACGGTATATATTGAATCGCCACCGTTTGGTGCCCGAAGGAAAGTTGATAAAATTGAGGGGCAGTTTTATTTCGACTTGATAATATTCATCTGTAATGATAGACTCGGATTCCCATTTGATGTCCCAAGCATAATTTCGGTCGTTCCTAAAATCATTATTTCCATTAGAAATCAAAGCTTCTGCCTGGACGGCATAGGGGTCAACTGCAAATAAAAAGGCGTTGGTTGCATCGCTGAAGGTATCAAAATTCATGGTCACATGATCGGTTCCGTAGCCCGTAAAATCACGTTTTAGAGAATTGGTTACAAAGGTGTTTTTACCATGAAATGCTTTGATCAGTATAAAAAGACTTTTGTCATTGGCGAGCATTTTAAATTGCGTCTGTTGCTGCCCTTTGATGGAGTCGGTAGGACGCCATTGCCAAAAATCGGTTGCCAGGTTCGCTTGCTCCCAATCGGCTTCGTCTGCCTTGCCATCAATGAGGATATCGGAGGTCGTAAATTTTATGAAATACGGCGTGTCTTGCTGAGCAGAAAGACCCTGGGATGCTAGGATGGCCAGTTGAAGGGCGAAAAGTAGTTGTTTCAATTTCTAATCCGTTTAATTATTTTAGACCGTATACGAATCCTAAAGTTTAAGAGGTTGATTTTAATTTTTACCCGCTAAAGTAAGGTTTGTTTTTCTAAAGAAGATACTTTTATACAAAATTGAAAACATGAAATTATTGCTATCAACACTTTTGAGTGTTTTTCTAGTGAGTTCGACCCATTCTGACTGGGGTCAAATTGGACATCGTACAGTGGGCCTGGTTGCGGAACAACATTTGTCCAAAAAAGCACAAAAGGCCGTAACTCAAATTTTGCAGGGTGAGGGGCTTGCCTATGTTTCTAACTATGGAGATGATATCAAATCAGACGCACGTTACAATGAGCTTTATAGTTGGCACTACATCAACCTGCCTGCAGACCAGCGCTATGGCGATCAAGCCCCCAATCCTGAGGGCGATGTATATACAGCAATCAACAAATGCATCGAAGTTTTGCGTAATCCTGATAGCAGTTTGGAGGATCAACAGTTTTACCTAAAACTGTTGGTGCATTTTATTGGCGACCTTCATCAGCCGATGCATGTGGGTAGGCCTGAAGATCGTGGCGGTAACGATGTAGAGTTGACTTGGTTTGGTAAAAAAACCAATCTTCATCGCATTTGGGACAGCGACATGATAGACAGCTATCAGTTGAGTTATTCTGAGCTGGCTCAGCACCTACCAAAGTTAAGTACAGCAGAAATTAGAACGATTCAAAATCAACCCCTTCTAGAATGGGTCAACGAGTCTCAGGATTTGGCCAACCAGCTCTATGAAGATTTGCCAGAAGGGCGAAGCAAAGAATACCGATATAGATACCGCTATTTTGATACAGCACGCCTACAACTTCTCAAGGGAGGGGTACGTCTTGCTGGGGTGCTCAATCGTATTTTTAGATAAGCTTTCTAAAGGTTAGATTGATTCGAGGGCCTATTGGTTGAGCCGTTTTTGGGATTTGATGCAACCAAAATTCTTGCATCGCACCTGCCATAACCAATAGACTGCCGTGCTCTAATTTTAATTTTAATCGTTGTGCGGCATCGGTTCGGTGTTTGAGATGAAAAAAACGCGCTTCTCCCAAGCTAATCGAAGCTATAACGGGGTGTTTTCCCAGTTCTTTTTCGTTATCTGCATGCCACCCATTACTGTCTTTGCCATCTCGATATTGGTTGAGCAATACCGTATTAAAACAATGGGGGTATTGTGCTGTTATCTCCTCCAAAATCTCTTCCAAAATGGGCGTCATGGGATGGGGTTTTAGGGTCAGGTTGGAGTAGGAGTAGGTTTTTTTTGTCGTACTGTACAAAGCCGTCAGTCTGGGCTGTAGATGGATTTTGCCAAACACCTTTACCGGGTCTTGTTGCCAGGCAATGGTCTCGAGTAATGTTTGGTAGTAAGAAGTTGCTTTTTCGTGATCAAAAAAATTGGGCCAATAAAACAATTCGCCATCTCTAAGATCGGGTTTCCAAAGATTTTTATCGTTCTGAAAAAGTAGAGGTTGCATGATATTATTTTGAGATCTGACCGCCAGTACAAACATAAAAAATTTGAAAAGCTTCAGTGTCAACGCCCTTCAGATTTTTAAAAAGACAAAAACAAGGAGCTGTGCTTTTAAAAAAAATGTTGGTACATTTAATCAAAATAGCCGCATGTCAAAAATTGGAATTCCAACGCTGCAACTTGAGGAGCTCAATGTTTTACTTCACAACCCCTCTCAGATTATTTTGACAGCAGAGGTGATTGAGCAAGTAGAAAAAAGTCATCATCGGGTGCTCAAAATGGCACACGGCACAAAAGCCGTTTATGGTATCAATACTGGTTTTGGGCCTCTTTGTCAGACCAAAATTGAAGCAACAGATACGGCACAACTTCAAAAAAACTTGCTGCTTTCTCATGCCGTTGGTGTAGGAAAACCAATTCCAAAAGCACTATCAAAAACCATGTTGCTGTGCAAAATACACGCTTTAGCACAAGGATTTTCTGGAATCAGTCCAAAGGTATTGGAGCGTTTGATTCTTTTTTTGCAAAAAGATCTAATACCCGTAGTACCAGAACAAGGTTCTGTAGGAGCTTCTGGCGATCTCGCGCCTCTTGCACATTTATTTTTACCCCTTATCGGTGAGGGTTATTTTTGGGATGGTGAAACGGTTCAAGCGGCAGCCCCCATTTTAGAAAAGCAGGGATTAATTCCCATAGAATTGCAACCCAAAGAAGGTTTGGCCCTTATTAATGGGACGCAATTTATTTTGGCACATGCCATTACTGCATTGGACCAACTCTCATATGTTTTAGATTTAGCAGACATTGCTGCTGCCATGACCTTGGAGGGATTTCAGGGCAGTGCTTCTCCCTATGATGCATTATTACATACTTTGCGCCCCTTTGAAGGTAACCAAACGGTTGCGCAACGGATGCGAGCCTTACTTAAGGATTCACAAAACCTACATTCACATGTCGATTGCCAACGCGTTCAAGATCCCTACTCGATACGCTGTGTGCCACAAGTTCACGGTGCATCGCGCAACGCGTGGACACATCTAAAAGAGTTGACAACTATTGAGTTAAATGCCGTTACAGACAACCCCATTATTGCCGATGACACACGGGCCATTTCGGGAGGCAATTTTCATGGTCAGCCATTAGCTATGGCATTGGACTATTTGACTGTTGCCGCTGCAGAGTTGGGCAATATCTCCGACCGTAGGAGCTACCTGCTTCTTGAAGGGATCCACGGTTTGCCGGCCATGCTTTCCAAAAGCCCAGGTCTCAATTCGGGTTTTATGATCGCTCAATACACCACTGCTGGGTTGGTTACCGAAAATAAAACGCTATGTTTCCCAGCTTCAGCGGATAGTATTCCTACCAGTATGGGCCAAGAAGATCATGTTTCTATGGGAAGTATTTCGGGCAGGAAGTGTTTACAGGTGATACAAAATGTCGAAAAAATCCTAGCCATTGAACTTCTGATTGCTGCGCAAGCTATGGAGTTTAGAAGGCCAAATAGATTTTCGACCAAACTAGAAGAAGTTCTTTCTCAAATCCGTGCCGTAGTACCCCCGTTAGAAGAAGATCGATTTTTGGCAATAGACATCGAAAAAATTATAACTATGGTACAGCAACAAACGATTAACGTATAGGAAGTTTAATGGATTTTAAAGCACAAATAGTACAAGGAATTCCAAAGCAGTTGCCTGCTCCAAAATTATATGACCCCAATCTTAATCATGCCCCAAAACGCAAAGACATCCTCTCCATAGAAGAAAAAAAACTTGCCCTTCGCAATGCACTGCGTTATTTTCCTGAAAATTGGCATGAAGAACTCGGGCCAGAGTTTGCCAGAGAATTGCAAGATTTTGGACGTATCTATATGTACCGTTTCAAACCCGATTATGCCCTATATGCAAGACCAATTGACGCCTATCCTGCCCAATGTACTGAAGCAGCCGCTATTATGTTGATGATACACAACAACTTGGATGAGGCTGTCGCACAGCATCCAGCGGAAATGATCACTTATGGAGGCAACGGCGCTGTTTTTCAGAATTGGGCACAATACCTATTGACCATGAAATATTTGGCGACCATGACCGATACGCAAACCTTGCATTTGTATTCGGGACATCCTATGGGGTTATTTCCTTCTTCAAAATCTGCACCGCGCGTTGTTATTACAAACGGAATGATGATTCCCAATTATTCAAAACCCGATGACTGGGAACGTTACAATGCACTTGGGGTGACGCAATATGGTCAGATGACAGCCGGTTCTTTTATGTATATCGGCCCTCAAGGAATTGTTCATGGCACGACCATAACCTTGATGAATGCCTTTAGAAATACCCTACCCAAGGGCGCTACGCCACAAGGTAAAATTTTTCTTACTTCAGGATTGGGAGGGATGAGTGGTGCCCAACCCAAAGCAGGAAACATAGTTGGTTGCATCACCGTTGTAGCGGAGGTCAATATTTTGGCTGCGCAAAAGCGACACCAACAAGGCTGGGTCGATCAGATTATCTACAACCTCAATGATTTGGTGGCGGTAGTGCGCGAGGCCCAATTGCAAAAAAAAGCAACGGCCATTGCCTATGTCGGCAATATTGTCGATCTGTGGGAATGCTTTTTGAAAGAAAATATAACCGTGACCATTGGATCAGACCAAACGTCGCTTCACAACCCGTGGTCTGGAGGATACTACCCGTTGGGATATTCGTATGAAGAAGCCAATGCCTTGCTTAGAAACGACCCTAAAGCCTTCAAAAAAGCCGTACAGAGCACCTTAGTTCGTCATGCAGCAGCAATTAATTTACATTGCCAGAGGGGGACCTATTTTTTTGATTATGGCAATGCCTTTCTGCTAGAATCCTCACGAGCAGGTGCCGAAGTAATGAACGCGTCCAAAACCGATTTTAGATACCCCTCTTATGTACAAGATATTTTAGGCCCTCTTTGTTTTGACTATGGTTTTGGTCCTTTTAGATGGGTATGTACCAGTGGTGAACCTCAAGATTTGGAAACAACTGATCAAATTGCAGCGACTGTATTGTCTGAACTTCTATCAACAGCACCTGATGAGATTAGGGGGCAGTTAGAAGATAACATCCGTTGGATTAGAGATGCTCAAAAAAACAAACTCGTCGTAGGCTCACAAGCCCGTATTTTATATGCGGATGCAGCGGGTCGAATCAAAATTGCACAAGCGTTCAATCGCGCGATTAGATCGGGTACAATTGGCCCCGTGGTTTTGGGTAGAGATCATCATGATGTTAGTGGAACAGACTCGCCCTACCGCGAAACGTCTAACATCTATGATGGAAGTCGCTTTACGGCGGATATGGCCATACATAATGTTATAGGAGACAGTTTTCGAGGGGCCAGCTGGGTGTCAATACACAATGGTGGCGGTGTGGGCTGGGGTGAAGTGATCAATGGAGGATTTGGACTGCTCTTGGACGGTACACCACAAGCCGACGAAAGGCTGGAGTCGATGTTGTTTTTTGATGTCAACAATGGTATCGCACGTCGCAACTGGGCCAGAAATAAACCCGCTACATTTGCAATCAAAAGGGCGATGGAACAAAACCCTAGTCTGGATGTACTGGTGCCCAATAAGGTGGAAGAGAATTTATTAAACGACCTTTTCGAGTGAAACGGCTATTTAAAAACATAAAGGGATTGCTTCAAACTTTAGGCCCTGAGACACTTTTTCTCAAAGGGTCAAAAATGGGTGAGCTGGCTCAGATCAATGATGCTTTTTTGTATGTAGAAGCGGATACCATTTTGGCCTATGGTCCAATGGCCGATTGCCCAACAATGGAGGTTGATCAGGTTATAGATGCCAAAGGACGTTTTGTGCTACCGACCTGGTGTGATTCCCATACCCATACCGTATTTGCTGCTACCCGCGAAAAAGAATTTGAAATGCGAATTGCGGGCAAGACGTATCAAGAAATTGCAGCTGCCGGAGGCGGGATATTAAATTCGGCGAAACACCTTCAAAACACATCTTTTGATTTGTTGTATCAAAGTGCCTATGAAAGAGTACACGACATGATGCGATTGGGAACGGGCGCTTTAGAAATCAAATCTGGCTATGGCCTTAATTTGGAAGCGGAGATCAAAATGTTACGAGTAATCGAAAAGCTAAAAAAGGAAATCGACATCCCCATACAATCAACTTTTTTGGCTGCTCACGCTCTCCCAGAGGCTTTTAAAACTGATTCGGAAGGATTTGTGCGCCAGGTTTGTCAAGAGTGGATTCCTACAGTTGCGGGTCAAAAACTGGCAACCTTCTTGGATGTTTTTTGCGAAAAAAATTATTTTACCGTTGCCCAAACGGAGCAAATGGTTCACACGGGGCAATCTTTCGGCCTTCAGGCCAAACTTCATGTCAATCAATTTAATGCGCTTGGCGGGGTGGCTATGGCAGTTGCCAACAATGCCGTGACGGTCGATCACCTCGAGCAACTAACCCCAGCAGATCTTGAGGCATTGGCAACTGGAAACACAATGGCAGTGGCACTTCCCAATTGTTCTTTTTTCCTAGGGCTGCCCTATACCCCTGCGCGTGAACTTTTGGCCTCCGAAATTCCACTTGCCCTTGCCAGCGATTATAACCCCGGTTCAGCCCCATCCGGAAACATGAACCTCGTGGTGGCCTTGGCCTGTATAAAAATGAAAATGACTCCAGAAGAAGCTATTAATGCTGCCACAATCAATGGTGCCTATGCCATGGGCCTATCGGATAAAGTAGGAAGTGTCACCGTGGGCAAAAAAGCCAATTTGATCCTTACAAAACCGTTAGCGTCCTATGCCCTTTTGCCCTATGCTTTTGGCGAAAATCTTATTGACTCGATTTTTATAAATGGTAACAAAATTTAAAAAAGATGTCCGTTAACCCATCGTTTTCAGATAAAAATCCATGGACGGGTAGGAGCTCTTCTGAGCAAAAACCCTTCGAATATTGGCATGAGTGTATTGCATTTGGAACTCTAGCTGCACTAGAAACAGATCGTTTGTCAACACCCCATCCAAAAGTCGGGCTATTGGGGTATGCCTGTGACGAAGGCGTCAAAAGAAATAATGGAAGGGCAGGAGCTGTCGAAGGCCCAGTAGGAATTAGACAACAATTAGGCCGTCTTGCCGCACATTTTGAGCCCGGGATGGTGATGGATTTTGGAGATGTACATTGCAATAATGGTGATCTTGAAGCCACACAAAAATCATTTTCTGAGCGGGTAGCTGTTCTCCAGTCCAAAGGAATTTTTACCATTGGTATGGGAGGCGGTCATGATTTGGCCTATGCACATTATAAAGGACTAAGACAGGCGTTTGAACAAAGTGAGCAGCCCAAAATCGGAATTCTTAATTTTGATGCCCATTTAGACTTACGACCTACCATTAAAGGCCCAACTTCGGGAACACCCTTTTATCAAATCATGACCGAAACCCAAGGTGAAGTGCCCTATTATGTGGTGGGCCTCCAACCCCAAGCTACACCCCAATCGCTTTTGGATACGGCCGTCAAATATAAGGTTGGTTATACGGCAGCAGCAGATTGTCATTGGGAAAATATACCAACATTAAAAGCAAACATCCTTTCATTTTTTAGTCAATGCGACCATCTATACATCTCGGTAGATCTCGATGGTTTTTCAAGTGCTTATGCACCGGGAGTTAGTGCTCCGGGCCCCTTTGGGTTTACGCCACAATTTTTTGATTTGTTGTTTTCTGATTTAATAAAAGCAAAAAATGTTATTGCACTAGATGTGGTAGAACTCAACCCAAAATACGACCTTGATTTTGCCACCGCACGTTTGGCGGCGCAAATCATCAATTGCGCAGTGGTGTCTAAGTATGGCAATCCATATGAAAAATTCAATGGGTAAAAAAAATCGCCCGAAGGCGATTTTGTTATTTAATCATATCCACACTACGTTGAATAAATTGGGTCAGTTCTTCCCCTTTAAGAAGGTTTTTAGAAAGTTTTGCCAAATCGACCGCCTGCTGAATGAGACGCTCACGTTTTTTGCTGGTTTTGGTTTCGAGTATTTGCCCGACCAGCTCGTGGTTGGTATTGACCAATAGGGTGTACATTTCTGGGAAATTACCCATCATTCCACCTCCAGTTTGCTGCATATCTTTCATACGACGCATAAACTCGGGTTGTGTCAACACAAAGGGGAGTCCCTGGCTGTCCATGGCTTCGAGTTGTACCGTATATTGTTGATCGGTGATCACTTCTTCAATGAGGGGTTTGAGTTTTTCTTTTTCTTCGTCTGACAGTTTTGAAACCGTAGCCTCTTCTTTCTTTATCAGGTTTTCAATGGCATCTCCATCGACACGAGCGAAAGAAACTTTTTCGTTATTGCCCTCTAATTTTTGAATCAAATGCGCCACAATTGGAGAGTCTAATAACAAGACTTGATACCCTTTGTCTTTTGCGGCTTTGATATAACTGTGTTGTTCTTGGACATCAGACGCATAGAGCAAGACCAATTTATCATCTTTGTCTGTTTGCGAATCTTTAACAGCTTCTTTGAGTTCATCAAATGTGTAAAAGCTGCCCTCTGTGGTAGGATAGAGTGCAAATTTTTCTGCTTTTTCAAAAAACTTGTCTTCGCTCAACATACCATACTCGATAACCACTTTGATGTCGTTCCATTTTTCTTCAAAAGCTTTGCGATCGTTTTTGAATAGGCTGTTGAGTTTGTCGGCGACCTTTCGGGTGATGTAATTGCTGATTTTCTTTACCGCGCCATCGGCCTGCAAATAGCTTCTGGAAACATTTAGTGGAATGTCCGGAGAATCGATCACCCCGCGCAATAAGGTCAAAAATTCGGGCACAATACCCTCGACGTTATCCGTCACAAAAACCTGGTTTTGATAGAGTTGGATACGGTCTTTCTGAATATTGAGATCATTGTTGAGTTTAGGAAAGTATAAGATTCCGGTCAAATTGAAGGGATAATCAACATTTAGATGAATGTTGAATAACGGTTCTTCAAATTGCATTGGGTAAAGCTCTCGATAAAAACTTTTATAGTCTCCATCCTTTAAATCAGCCGGCTTTTTGGTCCATGCGGGTTTGGGGTTGTTGATGATGTTATCCACCGTTTGCGTTTGGGGCTTGGCATCTTTATCTGCATTTTCGGGAAGTGGAAGGGTCTCTTCTTTGGTTCCAAATTTAATAGGGATGGGCATAAATTTGTTGTACTTCACTAAAAGCGCTTGGATGCGACTTTCTTGAAGAAATTCTTTTTCATCCTTATTGATGTGCAGTACAATTTCGGTTCCTCGGTCTTTTTTATCGGTGGTTTCTAGCGTAAACTCTGGCGAACCATCACAGCTCCAATGCACCGCAGGGGTGTCAAGATGTGATTTGGTGAAAATTTCGACTTTATCGGCGACCATAAAGGCGGAGTAAAATCCAAGACCAAAATGACCAATGATTCCACTGTCTTTTGCCGTGTCTTTGTATTTTTCTAAAAACTCTTCAGCACCCGAAAAAGCAACCTCATTGATGTACTTGTTTACTTCTTCTTCTGTCATCCCAACACCTTGATCGATAATATGCAATGTTTTGGCTTTTGGGTCGATTTTTACTTCGATAAGCAGATCACCGACGGCACCCTTTACTTCCCCAAGGCTGCTTAGGTGCAACAATTTGTTGCTTGCATCTGTTGCATTAGAAATCAATTCACGTAGAAAGATCTCATGATCGCTGTATAAAAACTTTTTGATCAGCGGAAATATATTTTCAACCGCTACATTAATTTTCCCTTTTGACATGTTTTAAAATTTTAGAAACCCACTTCAAAAAAAATACCAAAGCGTACAACGTGACAAATTGACATTTTTTCAACAAAAATAATGTTTAATAAATAGTGAATAATCATAAACAAATTTGTATTTTTGTTTCAACTATAATTTGTAAAAATTGTCAAACGCAACCCACAACTCAAAAATTCTATCCGCCTACACAGAGGCCTGTTTAGAATCCGGATCAAAACCCACCTCAGTATATCAATTTTGTAAGAGAATTGCGGTTGAGGAGGCTGATTTTTATTCGTCATTTGGATCGTTAGATGCTGTAGAAATGGCACTTTGGGATTCTTTTTACGAAAACACAATGCAACTGCTAGAAGCCGATAAGAATTATGCAAGTGCGGGCCGCAAAGATCAATTATTGAGTTTTTATTTTACTTTTTTCGAAGTGCTATTGCTCAATCGAAGCTATGTGCTGTTTGCGCTGGAAGGGCATAAAAGTATCTTGTCAAAAATGACTCAGTTAAAAACCTTGCGCACACGATTTAAAGCCTTTGCTTCTGAGTTGATCGAAGTTGGTAACGATGAGCGTTCTCGATGGTCGCAGCATCCAACACAACTATTTTCTGAAGCCGCATGGGTACAATTTTTATTCTTATTGAAGTTTTGGATTGATGACCGCTCAGCCGGTTTTGAAAAAACAGATGCTGCTATCGAAAAATCGGTGCATACTGCTTTTACCATTTTTGATAATGCATCTTTAGACACCTTAGTAGATTTTGGAAAATTTCTTTGGAAAGAAAAAATGGGAAGCCACTAATTGAAAACTTTAGATTACATACCAACCAATAAAATTGAACGTGCCGGAACTCTGGTTACGACCGGGATCAAAGTAGGGGGCAACTACCTCAAATACTACGGTAAAAAGGCATTGAGTCAAGCACCCACCAAAGCACAACTGGATGAGGAGAACGCCAAAGACATCTATGATGGCCTCAAAAGCCTGAAAGGAAGTGCCCTTAAGGTAGCCCAAATGCTCAGTATGGAGCGTAATATCTTACCACAAGCCTATGTCGAACAATTTAGTCTATCCCAATTTTCGGTCCCTCCATTATCCGCCCCTTTGGTCCGCAAATTGGTCCGCAAATATTTAGGAGCCAACCCCGAGGTTATTTTTGATACGTTTGCTACTCAATCTGTAAATGCTGCCAGTATAGGACAAGTCCATCAGGCGGCTAAGAATGGGAAAAAACTTGCTGTGAAAATCCAATATCCTGGAGTAGCAGACAGTATCGGCTCCGACCTGAGTTTGGTAAAACCGATTGCCATGAAGATGTTTAATCTCAAAGGCAAAGACACCGATAAATTTTTTGAAGAAGTCGAAGATAAACTTTTGGAAGAAACCAATTATCGGTTAGAATTGACCCAAGGTCAAGAAGTCGCGCAAAATTGTGGCCACCTTCCGCACCTCCAATTTCCCAAATATTATCCAGAGTGGTCCTCCGATAAGATCTTGACAATGGATTGGATGGACGGCTTGCACCTTTCTGAGTATGCTTCCCAAAATCCAGTATCAAGTCCCCAAAACAATCAATTGGGTCAGACCCTTTGGGACTTTTATATGTATCAAATGCATCAACTTCGAAAAGTACATGCAGACCCGCACCCGGGGAACTTTTTGGTTGCCCCCAACGGAGATCTTATTGCAATTGATTTTGGCTGTATGAAAGCGGTCCCTGAAGCATTTTACACTCCTTATTTTGAATTGTCAAAACCCGAAATACTCAACAATCAAGAAGCGTTTCAAAACCGTTTGCGTGCTTTGGAAATTTTGATCCCTTCAGATACCGAAAAAGAAACCGTTTATTTTACGGCCTTGTTTCATCGTATGATGCAGCTCTTTACTGCGCCTTTTCATGAGGATACTTTTGACTTTGGAAACACGACTTTTTGGAATCAGATTGCGGGCCTAAGTCAAGAATTTTCAAAAGATACCACATTACGAAAAATGAATGGCAACCGGGGGTCCAAACATTTTATCTACATTAATAGGACCTTTTTTGGCCTATACAGTTTGCTCAACGATCTGAAGGCTAAAGTGAAAATTTATAATTACACGCATTTTGTTTAATTGGTTTATTTTTTGTGTAATTATCCAAACACCCTAGTACTTGCTAGGGTGTTTTTTTTATATTGTAAAAAAAAAATATGAATCAATCGATTATCAGTGGACTTGGGAAATATGTACCCGAAAATGTTGTGACCAATGATGACCTGTCCAAAGTTATGGACACATCTAACGAATGGATCATCGAACGTACGGGAATAGAAACCCGCCGACACATCAAAAAAGGCGACGGTAACACTACTGCAGTTATGGGTGTTAAAGCAGCAAAAATTGCTCTAGAACGTGCCAGACTTACTCCCCAAGACATCGATTTGATTCTTTTTGCCACGCTCAGCCCCGATTATTATTTTCCCGGTTCTGGAGTATTGGTTCAAGAAATGCTACAAATTCCGACTTGTCCAGCTATGGACATCAGAAACCAATGCTCTGGTTTTGTCTATGCCCTTGCAACCGCCGATCAATTTGTCAAAACAGGGATGTACCAGAACGTATTAGTAATTGGTGCCGAGAACCATTCTGGAGGTTTGGACATGTCAACCCGAGGGCGCGGGGTGTCTGTTATTTTTGGAGATGGAGCAGGTGCAGCTGTAGTCAGTCGTTATGAGGGTAGCGACCGTGGTATTTTATCAAGCCATTTGCACTCCGAAGGGCAGCATGCCGAAGAACTCTCACTAATTGGTCCGAGCACCAACCGCTGGGTTCCCGAAATCATCGCTGCCAATGACCCCCAAGACACCTCCTATTATCCACATATGAATGGGCAGTTTGTTTTTAAAAATGCGGTGCGCCGTTTTAGTGAGGTTATCATCGCAGGTTTGGAAAAAAATCAATTGACCCCCGATCAAATTAAGTTGTTAGTGCCCCATCAGGCCAACCTTAGGATTTCGCAGTTTGTTCAAAAGAAATTTGGACTTCGAGATGATCAGGTTTATAACAATATTCAGAAATACGGAAACACCACCGCAGCATCGATACCCATCGCATTGACGGAGGCTTGGGAAGATGGGCTTCTCAATGAAGGCGACGTGGTTGTTTTGGCGGCTTTTGGTAGCGGGTTTACTTGGGGAAGCACGGTCTTAAAATGGTAACCGCTTTCAAAACCCTAGTCCTAGGGGCCTCTACCAACCCTGAAAGGTATGCCTACAAGGCCATTAAACTCCTCCAACATAAAGGTTTTGAAATAGTCGCTGTAGGAGCAAAAACAGGCGTTATAGACCAAACACCTATTGCAACCGAGATGCCTCCACCAAACACCATACACACCGTGAGTCTCTATATTGGACCTGAGCGCCAAAAGCCGTATTGGGAAACGATTGTTGCACTTCGCCCAAAACGGGTCATTTTTAATCCGGGTACCGAAAATCCCTTGTTGACACAAAAACTTCAAGCAGCAGGGATTAAGACCGAAAACGCCTGCACCCTTGTGCTACTTTCTACGAATCAGTATCAGCCCCAAGAAAGTCAATAATCCATTTATGGGTAAAAGTTCATACCCCAATTGATATCCTCCCAAAAGCGTATTGGGAAGCTGTCCCACCACAAAAATAATTCCAACGGCACTTAGGGCTACCCAAAGTACATACCGATCTTTGATCTGATAGGGCGTAAATATTCCAAATGCAAACAAGCCCAACAAAGGGCCATACGTATATGAAGCGACGGTAAGTAGCCCATCGATCACATTGCGATCCAACACATATTTGAAAATAATCACTACAACAACCAACATGATACTCATGCCAATATGTACCCTTTTGCGTGTTTGTAATTGCTGGTCTTTGGGTTTTTGATACAGTTTTAGAATGTCAATGCAATAAGAAGTTGTAAGTGATGTTAAAGCACTGTCTGCACTGCTGTAGGCCGCCGCAATGAGCCCCAAAACAAATGTTATTGCCACACCGAGCCCCAGGCCACCAAACAGCGCAATTTCTGGAAATAACAAATCCGTTTTTGGGCTGCCATCCATCAATGGAATTGCAATCCCTTTTTGCTGCGCGTAGCTAAACAATAATATACCCAACAATAAAAAAAGCAAGGTGACAAACACCAGTACAAAGCTAAAAACGATCATGTTTTTTTGCGCTTCCTTTTGGGTTTTACACGTCAGATTTTTTTGCATCATATCTTGATCCAAACCCGTCATGCATATGGTGATAAAGGCCCCGCCTATAAGTGATTTTATAAAATGATTTCGAGCCAAAAAAGAGTCCGTCACCCACATTTTGCTATACTGCTCAAATTGAGGTGCAGCAAAAAAGTCACCAATTGACCAGTGCATGCCTTCCAAGAGATAATAAATAGAAAGAACAACAGAAGCGATCATTAGGGTAGTTTGAAGGGTATCGGTCCATATAATCGTTTTGATACCACCGCGATGGGTATATAACCAGATTAGTAAAATCGAAAATACAACGGTAACTTCAAACGGGACACCCCAAGCATCAAAGATGTACTGCTGCATCACCAAGGCCACTAAAAAGAGTCTAAATGCAGCACCCAATACTCTGGATATAAAGAAAAACAAAGCACCCGTAAAATGACTTTGTGGACCAAAACGCTGCTCAAGATATTCATAAATGGAGGTAATATTATACCTGTAGTAAAGGGGCAATAAAACCAGTGCAACGACAAAATAACCCAACAAATAGCCCAATACCACCTGAAAATAAGTCAACTGAGAAGCACCTACCCAACCCGGAACCGAGATAAAGGTAACCCCAGATAATGAGGCACCCACCATACCAAATGCGACCAAATACCAAGGCGCATTTTTATTTGCCTGAAAAAAAACAGCATTGGTGCTTTCTTTTCCTGTAGCATATGAAATCCCAATGAGTATCAAAAAATAACCACCAATAAGCAGTAAAATAAGTGCGGGTGTCAACATCTAAATATCCTTAAAACTCAAAGATACAAAACCCAATCCAACCAAATTATTTAGTATTTTGCGGCATGGAATTTTCTTCCAAACTATTGGCGCGTGCAGTGGACGAAATTGCCCAACTTCCGGGTATAGGCAAGCGATCTGCTTTGCGACTGGCGCTGCACCTACTCAAACAACCAAAAGACAACACCTACCACCTTGCACAAGCACTAACTCAGTTTAGAGATCAGATTAATTTTTGTCAAAAATGCCACAATCTATCCGATCAACCCGTTTGTGAAATTTGTGCAAACACCAACAGAGATGCCACAGTAATATGTGTTGTCGAAGACATAAGAGATGTCATGGCCATAGAAAATACAAGGCAGTTCAAAGGATATTATCACGTTTTGGGCGGGATAATTTCGCCAATGGATGGAGTAGGCCCCAATGATTTAACATTGGAGTCTTTGGTAGAAAAAATCAAGCAAAATACCATCAAGGAAGTGATTTTTGCCTTGAGCGCAACCGTAGAAGCAGACACCACCAATTTTTATATGTACAAAATATTAGCACCTTTTGCGGTCAAAATTACGGCTATTTCCAGGGGCATCCCTATTGGAGATGAGCTAGAGTACACCGATGAAGTAACCTTAGGAAGAAGTATTTTAACACGTATTCCCTACGAAGATGCACTCAAAGAATAGCGATTTTAAACACCAATGAACCAAAACGAGCTAAGAATTTTGATACCTTTGCAAACAAAATAAACACAGATGGGTACCTACTTACTAAAGCTCCCAAAAATGGGTGAAAGTGTTGCCGAAGCAACCATCACAAGCTGGCTTAAAGAAGTTGGTGATACTATTGCTGTTGATGAAGCTGTTGTTGAAATTGCCACCGATAAGGTAGACTCCGACGTCCCTTCTGAAGTAGCAGGTGTATTGGTAGAAAAGAAGTTTGAAGTTGACGGTGTGGCCAAAGTCGGTGAAGTATTGGCAGTCATTCAAACGCAGGGGGATACTTCAGAGACCCCCGACGAAACAGCCGTTAAGACGCTCGAAGAACCGCAACCCACCCCTGTGATTGAAACCCCGAAAGAAACTCCTGTCGTAAACCAGCTCGAAAATGAGTTGGAAATCATTCAAGAGCGTTACACCGCCACGCACGAACCCATCGAAAATTCATCGACGCGTTTTTACTCACCTTTAGTAAAAAACATTGCCCAAAAAGAAGGAATTGGTCAGCAAGAATTAGATGCCATAAACGGAACAGGTAAAGCAGGTAGAGTAACCAAACACGACATACTACTTTACCTAGAAAACAGAACATCAAAACCCCAGTCGAAAGCTACGGCAGCCCCAGCAGGCATAGAACCCAAGTCAACAGAGCCTGTGGCCACATACACGCCCCCAAAATCCATTCCTCAAGGTCAAGATCAAATTATCGAAATGTCCCGAATGGGCAAATTGATCGCCGATCACATGATCAAGAGTAAAGCGACCTCAGCCCATGTACAATCATTTGTCGAGGCCGACGTTACCGCCATTTGGGATTGGCGCGAAAAAGTAAAAAATAAATTTTTTGAGCGCACCCAAGAAAAACTCACCTTTACACCACTCTTTATGATGGCCGTCATCAAAGCATTGCGCGATTTTCCAATGCTAAACAGTGCTATTGACGGAACCCGTATCATTCAGAAAGGAGCAATCAATCTAGGAATGGCGACTTCACTAGCCGATGGCAACCTAATTGTACCCGTGATTAAGAACGCCGATCACCTAAATTTGATTGGATTGACCAAAGCAGTAAACGACTTAGCACTCCGTGCAAGAACCAATACGCTAAAGCCCGACGAAATTCAAGGGGGTACCTATACGGTAACCAATGTTGGTAATTTTGGATCGGTGATGGGCACACCCATTATCAATCAACCTCAAGTTGGTATTTTGGCCATTGGGGTTATACGAAAAATGCCCGCTGTGATTGAAACTCCACAAGGAGATTTTATCGGAATACGAAAAAAACTCATCCTCTCCCACAGTTATGACCACCGGATTATAAATGGTGCAATGGGCGGCCAATTTGTAAAAAATGTAGCGCAGTATCTCGAAAATTGGAACGAACCCTTACCCTTCTAACCCATGGCACTGACACTTACACGACCGCTTTGTTTTTTTGATCTTGAAACCACCGGAATCAATATCGCCAATGATCGCATTGTCGAAATTGCAATTCTGAAAAGAAAACCCGACGGGAGTGTAGAAGAAAAACTTTGGTTGGTCAACCCCGAATGTCCAATACCTCTAGAAGCTGCGGCGGTGCATGGCATTACGGACGAAAAAGTGGCTGACGCACCCACTTTTAGAATGTTGGCAGGTACGATTAGGGATTTTATAAGAGATTGTGATTTGGCGGGGTACAATTCAGACCGTTTTGATATCCCATTGCTTGCCGAAGAATTTCTTAGAGCAGATATCGATTTTGATTTCAAAAATGTCAAAACCGTAGATGTGCAAACTATTTTTCACAAGATGGAGCAGCGAACCCTTACGGCGGCGTTCAAATTTTATTGTCAAAAAGATTTGGACAATGCCCATTCCGCCATGGCAGATACTCAGGCCACTCATGAAGTACTGCTCGCACAGCTCGATCGATATCAAGACTTGCCCGAAGATATTTTGGGATTAAGCAACTTCGCAACACAACGTAAATCAGCCGATTTTGCAGGCTTTATAAGTTATAATAAACAAGGACAAGAGTGTTTTTCGTTTGGCAAACACAAAGGAAAAACCGTAGAAGAAATTCTCGACCAAGAGCCTGGATACTTTGGTTGGCTTATGAACGCTGATTTTCCCAGATATACCAAAAAAATACTAACCCAAATCCGCCTGCGTAAGTTCAATAATAGCTGATCCATATGAAAATCATCTGCATCGGTAGAAACTATGCAAATCACATTGAAGAACTTCAGAATGAACGCCCTGAAGACCCTGTGGTATTTATCAAACCAGACACTACTATAGGACAGAAAGACCATCCGTTTTATCTGCCCCATTTTTCACAAGATGTACATCATGAAATAGAAATTGTCGTGCGAATCAACCGCATCGGAAAGCACATACAGCCCAAATTTGCTCACAAATATTATCAAGAAATTGGCCTGGGAATCGATTTTACTGCACGCGACCTTCAAGCCAAACTAAAGGCCAAAGGACTACCTTGGGAAAAGGCAAAGTCTTTTGACGGTGCAACGGTATTGGGCACGTGGTTTGATAAAACTTCATTTGAAAACCTCAAAAACATCAACTTCGAGTTAAGAAAAAATGGGCAAACGGTTCAGTACGGCAACACAGCACAAATGCTGTGGGACATCGATGCGCTTATCGCTCATGTTTCAGAATATTTTACTCTCAAGATTGGCGATCTATTGTTTACAGGAACCCCTGCTGGAGTAGGCCCCGTTCAGCAAGAAGATGTTTTAGAAGGGTTTATAGAAGGACGCCCCGCACTAATGGTTAAAGTCAAATAAAATGCGTGCAGAACTCATAACCATAGGAGACGAAATCCTAATCGGTCAAATCGTCAATACCAACGCCGTTTTTTTGGCTAAGGCCCTTAATAAAATTGGCGTTGAGGTGGTTCAAATTACGTCCATATCCGATGATGCTGACGCGATAACAAACACATTGGATCAAGCTCTAGAAAGGGCAGAGATTATACTCATCACAGGGGGTCTAGGTCCCACCAATGATGACATTACCAAACATGTACTTACCCGATATTTTGGAGATTCGCTGATTTGGTACCCCGAAATTTTACAACACATCGAGACCTTGTTCAAAAAATATGTAGCCACGCCCATCAGTGATCTAAATCGTGAGCAAGCCTTTTTACCTAAAAATGCCCGAATTTTTAAAAATGAGTACGGTACAGCTCCAGCTATGTGGTTTGAAAAAGATCAAAAAGTAGTAGTCGCATTACCTGGAGTGCCTTATGAAATGAAAGCATTGATTTCAGATGCAATTGTTCCGGCCTTACAAGAGAAATTTGAACGCCCCTACATAATGCATAAGACGGTTATGACCTATGGCTTGGGCGAAAGTGTCATTGCTGAGCGGGTTTCGATTTGGGAAAACCAATTGCCTAAGCACATCAAACTCGCCTATTTACCAAGCCTTGGTAGGGTTCGCCTACGGTTGTCCATAAAGGGTAATGACGAGAAGCAAATACAAACCGAAATGGCGATGCAAATCAATACGCTAATCCCTCTAATAGAAGACATCTATTATGGTGAAGACGAAGAGCAACCCATCGAAGTATTGATCGGAGCACGATTGATTGCCCTAAACAAAACAATGGCTTGTGCTGAAAGTTGTACCGGTGGTGCCATAGCAGCAAGAATTACTTCTCATGCTGGTGTCTCAGCATTTTTTAAAGGAAGCGCTGTCGCCTATGCTACGCCCTCAAAAACAGCACTTTTGGATGTTCCAGAAGCAATCATTGACCACCATGGGGTAGTCAGTGCAGTTGTCGCCGAAGCAATGGCACTTGGTGCTCAAAAACGCTTCGGTTCAGATTATGCCCTGGCCACGACCGGCAATGCAGGGCCGACTGCTGGTGATGATCATGAAGCGGTAGGAGTTGTTTTTATTGCTTGCGCAACACCAGATGGGGTTTTTTCAGAACGATTTGTTATGGGAAATCACCGCGAAAGAGTGATTCAAAAGACCGTAAATAAAGCCTTTGAAATGTTGTTTAAAACACTAAAATAATTTACAATCAAATTTTTAAATAAGTTTTGATACACCAAAAAATAATGTAAATTTGCATCCTGTTAAAATAGACTAAACTTTAAGCAATGGCAAAAGTTTGCGAAATCACCGGTAAAAAAGTCATGTTTGGGAACAACGTTTCTCATGCGATGAACAAAACCCGTCGTCGTTTTGAAATCAATCTGATCAAAAAACGCTTCTACATTCCAGAAGAAGACAAATGGATCACTCTAAAGCTTAAGGCTTCAGCCCTTAAGACGATTAACAAAAAAGGGATTGCCGCAGTGCTTAAAGAAGCACGTGCACAAGGGGTTTTAAAATAATATCACTATGGCTAAGAAAGGAAACCGCGTTCAAGTAATATTAGAATGTACCGAGCATAAAGAATCTGGTATGCCAGGAACATCTCGTTATATTACTACTAAAAACAAAAAAAATACGCCTGATCGTATGGAGATTAAAAAATTTAATCCCATCCTTAAGCGTATGACTGTTCATAAAGAAATTAAATAATCATGGCAAAGAAATCTGTAGCAACCTTACAAACAGGCTCCAAGCGTTTGACCAAAGCAATCAAGATGGTCAAAAAAGAGGACAATAGTGGATACACTTTTGTTGAGACAATTATATCGCCTGATTTGGCCAATGAATGGCTAAACAAGAAATAAGCCCAAATAATATGGATAAAAAAAGCTACTTTTGAGTAGCTTTTTTTTTGCTATGAACCGACTACGCTCATTATTTACATCCCCTCAAAAGAAGCAGTTGGAGGCAGGTCTGTCTCAAACCAAAAAATCTTTTTTTTCTAAACTAGGAACCGCCATAATCGGCAAAAGTAAAGTCGATGACGATTTGCTCGATGAGCTTGAAGAGGTGCTAATCCGTTCGGATGTTGGTGTAGCAACCACCATCAAAATTATAGAAGCCCTAGAAGCACGTGTGGCCAAAGATAAGTTTTTGGGCACGGATGCCTTGGGTCAGATAATGCAAGAAGAAATCACCAAAATATTAAAACACTCCAACCCAAGTGTTCCACAAGCATTTGATGCTCCGTTACCAAATAGTCCGCAAATCGTAATGGTTGTCGGTGTCAACGGAGTTGGCAAAACGACCACAATTGGAAAATTGGCCCATCATTATAAACAAGCAGGGAAAAAAGTACTCCTTGGTGCCGCCGATACTTTTAGAGCAGGTGCCATCGATCAACTGCAGATATGGGCAGACCGTGTTGGGGTATCTTTAGTCAAGCAAGAAATGGGTAGCGATCCTGCTTCGGTAGCATTTGACACCCTCCAATCTGCAGTAGCGCAACAAGCTGATATTGTCTTTATTGATACGGCTGGCCGATTGCATAATAAAGTAAACTTAATGAACGAGCTGAGTAAAGTAAAAAGGGTAATGGACAAAATTGTTCCTGGTGCACCCCATGAGATACTCCTCGTATTGGACGGTTCTACAGGACAAAATGCATTTGAACAAGCCAAGCAATTTACCGCAGCCACAGATGTCAACGCCTTAGCGATAACCAAACTAGATGGTACGGCAAAAGGGGGTGTAGTTATGGGTATTTCTGATCAATTTCAAATACCGGTCAAATATATTGGTGTGGGAGAAGGAATGGAGGATTTACAACTCTTCGACTCGATGACTTTTATCGAAACCTTATTTGATGATACCTTTTAGTTATGCGAAATAAAATCAATGCTTTTTTGGGGCTAATACTTCTACTCGGAGCGTTATATCTGTTAGGTCCACGCGTTGAGAATCCCCAACTTGACAAACCTTATCCCGAAGTCCCAGACCTCAAAAACCTTGAAGCTTGGCTGGCACAAAAAGAATCTCAAAATCCCGATATCAAACCCAATAATGCCGCTGAGATAATTTTTTTTGATAGCCTGCCGCAAAAGACAAAAATCAGCGTGGTCTATCTTCATGGCTTCTCCGCCAGTGCAGGCGAAGGGATGCCTGGACATATCGAAATCGCAAAAGCCTTGAAAGCCAACCTTTATTTGCCTAGACTTTACGAACACGGCTTGGACAAAGAAGACCCTCTTCTGGATTTTACTGCAGAAAAATTTTTAGATTCTGCAAGAGAGGCGATCGCCATTGCTGCACAACTCGGAGAGCAAATCGTAGTATTGGGGACATCGACAGGAGGCACATTAGCTTTGCAATTGGCCGATCATCCTCAAATAGTGGCCTTGGGTTTGTATAGCCCCAATGTGGCCGTATATGACAGTCGGGTAGCGCTGCTTTCTAAACCTTGGGGGGTGCAACTTGCCAAATTGATTTCCAAAGGCAATTTTCATACCATGGATAAAATCACCGAAGAAAAAAAGAAATATTGGACCACTACCTACCGAGTAGAATCCGGACCACATCTTCAGAAACTCATTGATGTAACCATGCGTCCAAAGACGTTCCAAAAAGTGAAAGTACCCGTTTTTATGGGATATTATTATAAAAACGATAGTTTGCAAGACCAGGTTGTGTCTGTATCGGCAATGAAATCAATGTTTGCACAATTAGGCACCCCAGAACAAAACAAGCGACAACAGGCATTTCCAGACGCTGGTGACCATGTGATAATTGGCGCCATTACCAATCCAAACTACCAAGAAGTAGTAGCCGCAAGCATCGATTTCTTTACAGAAAAATTGATGCGATAATATCTAAAAACCCAAGGCCAATGCTCACTATGCTTTTTAAAAAACCGTTACACATTACGCTTCTTACACTCTTGGTGTTTTTTGCTTGTACCGAAAAACCGGTTCTAAAAATTTGGGAATCCTATGATGAAACTGCCGAAATAGCCACCAATGCAGACCACCCCATCAAAAGAATGCACTATAAGCGTTTGATTTCAAAGACTGCCGATCGCAACCTTCTCTTTAAGCCCTTCGAAAAAGCACTGACCAGATTTAGTGATGCACAATATGAAACCCTAAAACCTTTTATTTTAGAACAAGACATACCAACAATTCAAAAGCATATCGCCTCAGGAAACCTTTCTTACGAGACACTTACGCTTTTTTACCTCTATAGAATGTATCGTATTGAGCTGGATCGTGAGCGCTACCTCAATGCGCTGATTAGCCTAAATCCATCTGTGCTTGAAGAGGCTAAGGCTAAAGATGTTGCGTTCCAAAAAAATCCCAACCAACCCCCACTTTTTGGGATGCCAATTCTACTAAAAGATAACCTCAACACACAGGGTATCGCTACAACCGCAGGTGCTGCAGCTTTTGCAAACAACATTCCAGAGCAAGATGCGTTTATCGTTAATAAGCTTAAAGCAGCTGGGGCACTGATATTGGGAAAAGTCAATATGAGCGAATGGGCCTATTATTTTTGTTCGGGATGCCCCGTTGGATATAGTGCCTTGGGAGGTCAAACACTAAACCCCTATGGGCGGAAAAAATTTGAGTCTGGAGGATCCAGCTCCGGAAGTGGTGTCGCTGTTGCTGCCAACTATGCAGTAGCCGCAATAGGTTCAGAGACCTCAGGGTCAATATTATCACCCTCCGGGAAAAATGCGGTAGTCGGCCTCAAGCCAACAATAGGAACCTTGAGCCGTGGAGGGATTATCCCTATTTCCGAAACCCTAGACACAGCAGGGCCTATGACCAAGTTTGTTATCGATAACGCATTGTTATTTAATGCAATGTTAGGGCAAGATACCGACGATACGTATTCGTTTGATCGTCAGTCCATCGATATTGAAGCACTCAAAAACGCATCGGTAGCCGGTAGAAGAGTAGGGTATTTTGAATCCTATAAAGAAGATAGTTTGTATCAAAATGCCTTAGAGCAACTCAAAATTGCAGGGGCGCTTTTGATCCCCTTCGATCCACCAAAAATCAATTTTTCGGGCTTTAGAACCCTTTTGGATGTAGATATGAAAAAAGACTTGCCCAACTATATCAACCGCTATGCCAATCCCGACTTGGCTTTTGAAGACGTCGCGTCGATAATCGCCTTTAATGCAAAAGATACGTTGCTATATGCACCCTACGGACAAGCGCTTTTTGAAGGAATTGTTGCGGATACTACCCATGTCGAAGATTTTAAAAAACTCAAAAAGCGTTTGCAAGAAGAAGCCCAGCGCTATTTTGCAACCGCCATGGAAGCCAATGATATGGAGGTCGTTTTGTCAATTAATAATTATACAGCAGGCTATGCAGCAGCAGCCCATTATCCTGCTTTGACCGTGCCAATGGGTTTTTATCCAACGGGAGAGCCTGCAAATTTGACCTTTATAGCACCTTCTAAAAAAGAGGAAATTCTTTTTGAGTTTGCAGCTGCTTTTGAGCAAATGACCCACCATCGTAAACCACCCAATTTTTAAGGGGATGAGAACAAAAACTATAAAAAAAAATACCATTAACGTAATCACCTTGGGGTGCTCCAAAAACCTGTATGATTCTGAAGTGTTGATGGGCCAACTACGCGCCAATAACAAAGAAGTAGTTCATGAGGGAGCCGGAAATATTGTTGTGGTTAACACCTGTGGATTTATTGGTTCTGCTAAAGAAGAATCTGTCAATACCATTTTATCACAAATCGAAAAAAAGCAGCGTGGTGAGATTGATAAAGTATATGTAACAGGATGTCTAAGCGAACGCTATAAACCCGATTTGCAAAAAGAAATCCCTGAGGTTGATGCCTATTTTGGTACAACTGACTTACCACAATTGCTTAAAGTTTTGGGAGCCGATTATAAACACGAATTGTTGGGTGAGCGACTGACAACAACCCCCAAAAATTACGCCTATCTCAAAATTGCAGAGGGTTGCGACCGGCCCTGTTCTTTCTGTGCCATTCCCTTGATGCGTGGAAAGCATCGGTCTACGCCTATAGAAGATTTGGTGGCACAGGCTCAAAAACTTGCAGCCGATGGTGTCAAAGAACTCATATTGATTGCTCAAGACCTTACCTACTATGGGCTTGATTTGTATCAAGAACGGCGATTGGCAGCACTTTTACGCGCTTTGGTTCAAGTCAACGGCATCGAATGGATTCGCCTTCATTATGCATTTCCTACAGGTTTTCCCATAGATGTTCTTGAGGTGATGCGTAGCGAGCCCAAAATTTGCAATTATTTAGACATACCCTTGCAACATATTGCCGACCCAATTTTAAAGTCCATGCGACGCGGTACAACCAAAGCAAAAACCACAGCCCTATTGCACATGTTTCGAGAACAGGTGCCAGGCATTACTCTTAGAACCACACTAATTGTTGGTTATCCAGGAGAAACCGAAGCAGATTTTACGATACTTAAAAATTGGGTAAAAGAAATGCGTTTTGAGCGTTTGGGCTGTTTTACGTATAGTCATGAAGAGCAAACCCATGCTTATCAGCTTGAGGACAATGTTCCTCAAGAAGTCAAAGAAGCCCGTGCAGCCGAAATTATGGAATTGCAAAGTGAAATTTCATTTGAACACAATCAAAATAAAGTTGGCCAAACCTATCGTTGTATGATTGATCGGGTAGAGGGTGGTTATTTTGTCGGTCGTACTGAGATGGACTCACCCGATGTGGACAATGAGGTATTGGTCGATGCCAAAAATCACTACCTCAAAGTCGGTGATTTTACTGATCTTAAAATTATAGAAGCTACAGCTTTTGATCTCTTTGCGATACCCGCGTCTTAATCGTTTAGAAAAAGGGCATTGACAACAAACAATTTTCCGTTTTCCCAAAAAGCACGGTACAGGGGATTGTCAACAAAATACGTTACATTTCCTCGACCCACTTTTTCTTGACCAATAACCAAAGACTCCTTTTGGAGCGGTTGTGCCTTTTGACCGATAAATCCAGAAAGTGGTGTTGCGTCTTGTGTTAGATAGACAACATTGTCACCTTCTTCTAATAATTCATACGCATCGGCAGATAATTTGAGGCTATAATAAACATCTTGATAACCCATGCCTAAGGGGTGGCTGCCATCAACAGTTGCTTGATAGATACTTCCTGTGGTCAGGTAGCTCATCGATTCGCGTTCACGAGCATCGAAGGGAAGTAGCTTATCGATTTTTTCCTCAAGATTTTTCTTTTTAAGTGCAAACGGTTCTTGACCACTAAAGGCATCAAGCGCATTGTCAAAAGCCAAGATACGTCCTCCCTTTCGAAGCCAGTTCATTAATTTTTCCTTTTTATAGGGTATACTCAAAAGGTCATAACGTCCCGAGGGCATGATCAATACATCAATTTGATCCAAAACCCTGTCGGAGAGCTCTCCAACACGTACCTGATGAATTGGATAGTGAAGCTGTTGCTCAAAGAAGTGCCAGATTTCTCCATAGTTATACGAAGAGACATTGCCTTCTGCAAGAATTGCTACACGTGGTTTTTTGATCCACTGCAACAACTCAGACCCCATGTCGGGACCTTGTGCAGCGTAACCGGTTTGGATGGGTTCTAAACGTTTGCTAAACTGTGCTGCAATTTGACGCACTTCATCGGCATAATTTGGCCGATCGAGGTGGTCACCTCTAAAAATAAAGAGGCTTCCGTGCTTCCAATTTTTCCCTCCATTAGAAAGTGGGCTTAGTGTAAAGCGTACTTTGATATCTTCTTTGAGCAAGGCCGCCAAAAATTGTCCGTCCTCAAAACTATCATAGGTGGCACCCCAGCCAATAGCATTTTCAGAATCCGGTTCCATTGGGTTGTTGCGGTTTTGTTTTTGAGTTGCCAATTTGCTGTTTGAAGCCATGGCTTTAAGACCATAGGCGTAGGGCAGTGACCATGCCGTAATATCATAGGTTATTGAATCTTGTAACGCCGTGTTGGGCTCAAAGAGCACTTGGGCCATTTTACCTTTTACCTGATCGGCAGAAACCACCAATGCACCAGAATCAAAACGGGTGACTTTTGATTTTTTTTCTTGATAGTCGTACCCTTTTATCGGTTGGTTAGCGCTTAAATATTCGTAGTGAATTTGATGTAGATCCAGCAATCGTTTAAGTGGAGCAATTTTACCTGCCGATCCCTCCAAAATATAATTTTGGTACTTGGGTTGTTGATCCGAAAAATATTTTTGAAAGTTGGTGTTTAACAAGGTTTTATTTTTAGAAACGGTTTCGACCGTAGAAAGTGCTGTGGTATAGTGATGTTCGATCCGATCAATAAGGGTCAATTCGATGCCTTCGTCATTGTCAATTCCAAGTCCGGCACGGCCATTTCCGGCTTGTTCGTAGGTCATGCCAATAGCACCCAAATAGGTTGGGTAGGTATCCCCATAGCTGGGATACAAAAGGTCAAACCGTTCTTTGGTAAAAAAGAACCAGCCATTTTTGTCAAAATAACGCGCGTGGTTTTTGGCCAACATATCCTGAAATTCCATCTGAAAAGGGGTGATGACCTCATGTAAGGGTTTTGACGCAGGAGCAAAATAATAGGGGTCATTGATGCCCTGCTCATGAAAATCTACATGTACATGGGGCAGCCACAAATTGTACTTTTTGATCCGCTGTTGGGACTCTATTTGACTGGCCCATGCCCAATCTCTATTTAGGTCAAAAATATAATGGTTGGTTCTACCACTTTGCCAAAGTTCGCGGTGTTCTCGTGCGATGGGATTGGCATCATAGGGCAGACTTCTGTTTTGTTTGTACCAATTGACATAGCGGTCTCGCCCATCTGGATTGATACAAGGGTCGATAATGACAATCGTGTTTTCGAGCCATGCACTGTGGTTGGTGATCAAATTATAAATCGTTTTCATTGCAGCCTCCGTCGAAGATGATTCGTTACCATGCACGTTAAAACTCAGCCAAACAACCGCGATATCATCATTTTTGGCACCGGCAACTAAGCCGGTGTTTTTTAAATGACCAAGGCGTCGTTCTTCGAGACGATTGATGTTTTCGGGTGAAGAAACATAGGCTAATTGCAAAAGACGTCCTTCGTAGGTTTCTCCATACGGATCCAACACTACTTGATCCGATTGCGCTGCTACATGTTGAAAATAGGACACCACTTGATGGTGACGCGAAAATTTGGTTCCAAGGGTGTATCCCAAAAAAGCGTCTGGGCTTTGAAGTTGCCCAAGACCAATAAAAGAACCCAGTAAAAAAAGGGAAGCAGCGATGATGTTTCTCATGGTATTAAAAAATTTCGCATAAATATAGCCCTTTTCTTCAACGGATCGAATTTTAAAAAAACAGATATCTTTACACAAATTGCGTTTATGAAGATTTTGGGCATTCCGTTTGCTGAAACAAACTACACTTCGCCGCTTATTTCAGATTATTTAAACCAGCATAGTGGTTTAAAACCGTTTTATCGCGCACTTCCTGATTCCAAAACATTACATGAACAGTCAATTAACAAGACAAAACACTTTACACCAAAACATCGAAATACATTAGTTACGGTACTCCAACAACAGTACAAAGATCTTAAACCCAACCCAGCTGTTTTGGAAAACATTGCGTTTTTAGAAGAGCCGCAAACCGTTACGGTAACCACAGGACATCAGCTCAATTTGATGACCGGCCCTTTATATTTTATTTATAAAATCATTTCGACCATCAAATTGGCGCAACAACTCAATGCACAATGGGCGTCCATAAAAGTTGTTCCGATCTATTGGATGGCTACCGAAGATCATGATTTTGAAGAAATCAACCATTTTGATTTTAAAGGAGAAAAATTGACATGGTCAAAACCAACAAGTGGCCCCGTAGGTTTACTCGATTTGGACGGCCTGGCACCTCTATTGAAAACCCTAGAATCCACGCTCGGAATATCTAAAAACGCCGATGAAATTCGAGCATTGATCGCCGAGTCCTACGGAAAAGCCAACACCCTAACAGCGGCCACCCGCCTTTTGGTCGACCACCTTTTCGGGTCCTATGGTTTGGTTTGTTTGGACGCTGACAATCGGGAGCTTAAAACACTTTTTATCCCTCAAATGGAAGAGGAGCTCAATGCGCAAACGTCTTTCAATTGTGTTTCGGATCAAATTTTAAACATTCAAAAACAATACAACGCGTCATACAAACCTCAAGTGAATCCTAGGGCAATTAATCTTTTTTATTTGCACAAAAAAGGGCGGCTTCGAATTGAAAAAAATCCCTCAGGATTTTCTTTAGCAGATCATCCAATCCATTTTGAAGATACAGCATTGCTAGACCTTCTTCACAACCACCCCGAACGTTTTTCGCCCAACGTCTTAATGCGTCCCTTGTACCAAGAAGTTATTTTGCCTAATATCTGTTATATTGGAGGTGGAGGTGAGTTGGCTTATTGGTTGCAACTGTCCTCGTATTTTGAGTCACAAAAAATAGCTTTTCCTTTGTTGTTATTAAGAAACTCCGCCCTGCTTATGACGGACAAACAATTGAAAAAAAGCGAAGCTTTGGACCTTAAAATTGCCGATCTGTTTCAAAAACAAAAAAACCTTGTGGAACAAAAAGTTCGAGAGATCAGTCAAATTGATCTGGACTTAGCGTTTCTAAAAACAGCTTTAGAGCAACAATTTGCCCAACTAGAACAACTGGCCCAGCAAACAGATGCTTCATTTTTAGGGAGCGTTGCCGCACAGCGTGTCAAACAGTTTAAAGGCATTGACCGATTAGAAAAACGCCTTCTCAAGGCTCAGAAAAGAAAACTAGCAGATCATACCCAGCGCATTGTCGATCTACAGCAACAGCTTTTTCCTCAAGGGCAACTTCAAGAGCGTGTAGCCAATTTTTTCAGTTTTTACCTGGATTATGGAGCATCGCTCATTCCGATGTTGTTAGCGGCTTTTGAACCCTTGGGCACCACTTTTGATGTGATTCGGTTGACTTTTGATAAAAAAGAAAAATAGCCCAACCCCAAAACCGAAATAGTTGTATTTTTGTCCATGCAAGAAAAGCTTCTCATCCTTGACTTCGGTTCTCAATACACCCAATTGATCGCCCGAAGAGTCCGCGAATTAAATATTTATTGCGAAATCCATCCCTACCATTCGATTCCAGAGGATTTAACCCCGTTTAAGGCGGTTATACTTTCGGGATCGCCATTTTCGGTGCGAAGTGAAGACGCGCCACATCCTGATTTGACGCATATTCGAGGGCAAAAACCCCTATTGGGGGTCTGTTATGGTGCTCAGTATTTATCCCATTTTTCTGGGGGTGAAGTTGCACCATCAGCCACGCGAGAATATGGACGTGCCAACCTGTCGTTTGTCGCCAAAAACACTACTTTTCTTAAAGGAGTAGCTCCCAAATCCCAAGTATGGATGAGTCATGGAGATACCATACAAAAACTGCCAGAAGGGGGCCGACTAATTGCCAGTACTGACGATGTAAAAAATGCCGCTTTCGAAATTGAAGGTGAAGCGACTTATGGCATACAATTTCACCCAGAGGTGTATCACAGTACCGACGGCAAACAGATGTTGCAAAACTTCTTAGTTGACATAGCGGGATTTAAACAAGATTGGACATCGGATTCTTTTGTAGAAATGACCGTTGCCAATCTCAAAGCCCAATTGGGCGATGATAAAGTAATCCTTGGTCTGTCCGGTGGGGTAGACTCAACTGTTGCAGCCGTACTTTTGCATCAAGCGATAGGCGATCGTCTCAATTGTATTTTTGTCAATAATGGTTTGCTTAGAAAAAATGAATTTGTAGATGTGTTGGAGCAGTACAAAGGAATGGGACTTAATGTTAAGGGAGTCGATGCCTCCGAAACTTTTTTAAGCCGTCTCAAAGGCATTACCGATCCTGAAGAAAAAAGAAAAATAATCGGCAACACTTTTATCGATGTTTTTGATGCGGAGTCCAAACTAATAAAAGGCGCTACTTGGTTGGCACAGGGCACTATATATCCTGATGTTATCGAATCGGTTTCGGTCAATGGACCTTCTGTCACCATCAAATCGCATCACAATGTAGGTGGATTGCCCGACTACATGACCTTAAAAATCGTCGAGCCCCTAAGGATGTTATTCAAAGATGAAGTACGTCGAGTAGGCGCAACCTTGGGCATTTCTAAGACGTTAATAGGCCGTCATCCGTTTCCGGGTCCAGGCCTTGCTATTCGTATATTGGGAGAAATCACGCCCGAAAATGTCCGAATTCTTCAAGAGGTAGATGCCCATTTTATATCGGGACTCAAAGCGTGGGATTTATATGACAGCGTCTGGCAAGCCGGCGCAATTTTGCTCCCGGTCAACAGTGTAGGAGTGATGGGTGATGAACGTACTTATGAAAAATGTGTGGCGCTCAGGGCCGTAGAATCTACTGATGGGATGACCGCAGATTGGGTGCACTTACCCTATGATTTTTTACAAAAAATTTCCAATACCATTATCAATAAAGTGCCGGGTGTCAACCGAGTGGTTTATGACATAAGCTCCAAACCACCGGCTACAATTGAATGGGAATAATTACTTTTGACTATGCGTTTCTTGCTTCGCGTTTTATTGATTTCTTGGTTTGCGTTTCAATCGGTTTGGGCGCAAGACAATGCCCTGCCCGAACGTTTTATCACGCATAAGGTCAAAAGACAAGAGACATTGCCCCAACTCTCCAGGCAATACAACATTACCGAAGACCAACTCAAAGCATATAATCCGCTGATTGAAAAAGTGGGATTAAAGCGGCGTATGCAATTGCGAATCCCCGTTTATGCTCAAAAGCAACTTGTTCAAGAAGCGCCCTCGGTCTTACCACCTCAAACCGTACCCTACACGGTACCTCCAAAAGCAACCAAATGGAGAATTGCCTACACCCATGGGATATCTATCGCATCACTAGAAGCCTTAAACCCGCAAATTAAAGGAGGTCTTAAAGCTGGAGAAATTATTCAGGTTCCTAAAATGAATGGTGAAAAACGTGCCATAATCGATACCACCTATAACTATTATACCGTCAAGCCAAAAGAAGGGTATTATCGAATTGAAAAAAAACTAGGGATCAATAAGGCGGTTTTGGACTCCCTCAACCCCGAACTCTCAACAACGGGATTGATGGCAGGTATGGTATTGAAAATCCCTCAAAATTATACGGGCAATTTGGATGTCAAAGACGCTCTTTTGGTCGAAAAAACCAATCTCTGGGATTCGATAAAAAGCGATAATACACCACTAAAGTTGGCTTTTCTGCTTCCCTTTAAAACCCGAGACTTGGAGTTGGATTCAATCGAAAAAACCAAATCCCTATTGAAAAGAAGAAATCTGCACACCATTGCTCTTGATTTTTACTCGGGGGCACTACTTGCTGTAGATACGTTGGTAAAAGCTGGGATCCCCATCGAAGTAACCACCTTTGACACCCAAAATAATAGAAGAGAACTGCGCAGCATTTTGCAAGAAAATAATCTTGGAACGCAGGACCTGATCATCGGGCCATTGATACCTGCAAATTTTGACGAAATGTCCATTAGGTCAGAATTAAAAGACGTTCCAAAAGTAGCTCCACTATCTGCACTTCCTGTAGCGCTAAGAACCCAAGTGTACCAAACAATTACACCAGAAGAAGTACTTAGAAATCGTATGTACAGTTATCTGTTAGAACATCTCAAACCGGAAGAAAACATCCTGATTGTTGCCGACTCAATGCACCTTGGTGTTGAGCAAAAATTGAAAGGAATGTTTCCTACAGCAACCCTCTTGCGGCCCGAACCGGGCGGTTATTTATTGCCCGAGCTCGTAGATTCATTGGTAGTAGATAGTTTACCAAACAAAATCATCATAGAGTCAGCAAATTTTTCTTTAATATCTAGTGTCAGCGCACAATTGAGTGGAAAAATCACCGATCAACGTCAGGTACAACTCTTTACCACCTATCGCGGAACCGCCTACGAAAACTCAGATATGTCCCTGGGCACATTGGCCGCTTTACAGTTTACGTTTCCATCAACCTATCGTCCATTGTATTATGAGCGAGGAAACATGGATGAAAAATACAGCATTCGATTTGGCAACTACCCCAGCAAAGAAGCCAAAAGAGCCTATGACGTAACCCTCGATATGGTGTTGCGATACAGTTATCAAAAACAACGTAAAGAAGCCGCAAAGATCGGTACAACACAATATATAGAAAGTCAGTTTGACTACGTGCCCGACAAAAATGGAAGCTTTACCAATCATGCTACTTTAATTTTGCGGCACGAAGGCTTGGGTGTTGTCCCGATAAAGAATTAGGCTAAAGCATAAATAAGTCCCTGATATTTTGTACATTTGAAACCCGTATAACTACATTAATACGGGATGTCACAAACCAAATACGTATTTGTAACAGGAGGTGTAACTTCTTCACTAGGAAAAGGGATAATCGCCGCCTCATTAGCCAAACTTTTACAAGCACAAGAATATAGTGTTGCCATACAAAAATTCGACCCCTATCTCAATGTAGATCCAGGTACCCTCAACCCCTATGAACACGGTGAGTGTTATGTCACCGAAGACGGCGCAGAAACCGATTTGGACTTAGGCCATTATGAACGTTTTTTAAACGTTCCAACATCACAAGCCAACAATGTAACTACAGGAAGGGTCTATCAAAGTGTGATTGACAAAGAACGTCAAGGTGTTTTTTTGGGCAAAACAGTTCAGGTAATTCCTCATATTACTGATGAAATCAAACACCGGATGCAATTGCTCGACAAAAATGGTGACTATGACATCATCATAACAGAAATCGGTGGAACCGTCGGAGACATCGAGTCATTACCTTACATCGAGTCCGTTCGTCAACTGATCTATGAGCTGGGTGATGAAAACGCTTTGGTGATTCATTTAACTCTAATCCCGTATCTGTCAGCAGCTGGTGAACTGAAAACCAAACCCACCCAACACTCTGTAAAAACATTGATGGAAAGCGGAATCAAAGCCAACGTTTTGGTCTGTCGTACAGAACATGAACTAACCGAAGACTTGCGTAATAAATTGGCACTTTTTTGCAATGTTAAACGCGAAGCCGTCATCCAATCTATTGATGTGGATACCATCTACGAAGTTCCCCTAAAGATGCAAGAAGAGGGCTTGGACAAAGTGGTCTTAGACCGTTTGTGCCTGCCCCAACGCAACACCCATCTTTTGGATCCTTGGAAAGCATTTGTACAAACCCTCAAAAATCCAGCACATCAAATTCGGATTGGTTTGGTGGGAAAATATGTAGAGCTTCAAGATTCTTACAAATCCATTTTAGAAGCCCTGATTCACGCTGGGGTACAAAATCAGGCACGTGTTGAGGTAGTTTCTATTCATTCGGAACATCTAGAAGAAGCTTTAGAACAAGCCGTCTTTGATCGGCTCGACGGTGTCATTGTTGCACCGGGATTTGGCCAACGCGGAACCGAAGGTAAGATCAAAGCAATTGAATATGTACGCAAAAACAATATTCCTTTCTTTGGAATTTGTCTGGGCATGCAAATGGCGGTTATTGAATATGCTCGAAATGTAAAAAATCTTAGCAATGCCAACTCTACCGAGATGGATGAGCAAACTCCAAATCCGGTTATCGACCTGATGGAAGATCAAAAAGAGCTCTCCAACATGGGAGGGACCATGCGCCTTGGCGCTTGGGCGTGTCAGTTAGAAAAAGACTCAAAATCCAACCACATATACAATACGCAAAGCATCTCAGAGCGTCATCGTCATCGTTATGAATTTAACAACCAATACAAGGAACAGCTCTTTGATGATGACTTTAAAATTGCGGGGGTCAACCCAGACACGCAATTGGTTGAAGTCGTAGAAAACACCAAACATCCCTGGTTTATCGGCGTGCAGTTTCATCCCGAATATAAAAGCACCGTCTCCAATCCACACCCTTTGTTTGTATCCTTTATAAAAGCGGCACTTGCACACGCCCAACTCAAGAAATAGTCTAAATTTATAGCATGGAAGAAAAAAGATTCGACCCCTATCAGTTTATTGGTTTTATTTTGATTGCATTGATTCTCACTTGGATGCTCTACCGCAATCAACCCACAGTAGAACCCACAGCACAAACCCCAACTGAAGCGGTTGAAAATAGCGATACACCAGCAGTAGCAGCCCCACAATCTACAGAAGCAATTGAAGAAGAAATCAATTCGATTTATGGCCCTTTTGCTGGGTTTATGAAGCCCATCACAACACAAAGCCCAATATTAGAAAACGATGTGCTTCGACTATCAGTTAATCCAAAAGGGGGGATTTTGGAAGAAGTAATGCTAAAGGGTGTTGTCAATTATAAAGACGAGCCGCTCTTTTTGGTTCATGAGGGCAACAGTTCTTTTTCCATCGACCTTCCGCTCAAAGATGGGCGCGTGCTTCAAACCAAAGATTTTTATTTCATACCCACACTGCAAAAAACAGGAAACCAACACCAACTAACCCTAACTGCAGCTACAGCTGGAGGGCAGCAAGTTCAATTTGTTTATACCCTAGCCGACAAAGGGCATCTCGTTGACTTTGCCATCGCTACCGTTGGGATGTCCGCTTATCTTGAGTCCAATAAAACCCCAACATTGAACTGGGCTACTGATGCATTTAGAAATTCAAAAAGTATCGAATATGAAAAGCGCTATGCCGAACTGACCTACGGCCATAGTGATGACAAAGTAGATTATCTAAGCCTAGCAGGTGATGATGAAGAAACCGAAAATGCGGTGCGATGGGTCTCGTTCAGACAGCACTTTTTTAGTGCCATTTTGGTGCTAAAACAAGCTATAGACCAGGTCACCCTCAAATCTCAAGACCTCAGTGAGGTAGCCGCATTAGAAGAACGATTTACAAAACGCTATGAAGCTGCAATCCCCATGGCGTGGAACGGAGGAGAACTCAATGCGGCGATGGAGTTTTATTATGGCCCTACCGATTATAAAACACTGAAATCGTATGACCGCAATCTAGAAGACTCCATACCCCTAGGATGGGGAATTTTTGGGTGGATCAACCGTTTTATATTCTTACCCTTATTCGCTTTTTTATCCTCTTTTTTACCCCATGGTATCGCCATTATAGTATTGACTTTTATTGTGCGACTCGCCATGTCACCTGTGACTTACAAATCGTATGTATCACAAATCAAAATGAAAGTATTGCGTCCAGAAGTGGATGAAATCAATAAAAAATACGCCAATGATGCAGTCAAAAAACAACAAGAAGTAATGAGTCTTTATACTCGAGCAGGAGCCAATCCCATGTCAGGTTGTGTGCCCGCTCTCTTGCAAATGCCCGTTTTCTTTGCATTATTCACTTTTTTTCCAGTTGCCTATAGCTTAAGAAACCAACCCTTTTTATGGGCCAACGACCTATCTTCATATGACTCTGTGGTAGATTTGCCCTTCAACATTCCGTTCTATGGCGATCACATCAGTTTGTTCCCAATTTTGGCATCGATTGCCATCTTTTTCTATACACGGATGACAACGGGACAGCAGCCGATGCCTCAACAGCCGGGTATGCCCAATATGAAGGTAATCATGTATCTGATGCCTCTTATGATGCTGTTTTTCTTTAACAACTACGCCAGTGGATTGAGTCTTTATTATTTTGTTTCCAATTTATTGACCATTGTATTGATGTTGGTAATAAAGAACTACATCATTGACGATCAAAAAATCCACGCGCAGATTGAAGAAAACAAAAAGAAACCCAAAAAAGCGGGTGGTTTTGCAGCACGTCTTCAAAAAGCAATGGAAGAAGCCGAAAAGCAAAAGCGCGGACAGCGAAGAAACTAAGGTTCGTTAGCGCAAAAAAATCCCCTAACTTTGCCCTATGAAAAAGAAACGCGTAGTCGTTGGTTTATCAGGTGGCGTTGACTCGAGTGTTGCAGCTTATCTACTCCAGCAAGAAGGCTATGACGTTATCGGGCTTTTTATGAAAAATTGGCACGACACCTCGGTGACCATTTCTGCCGAATGTCCTTGGCTAGAAGACAGCAATGATGCCATGCTGGTAGCTCAAAAACTTGGTATTGCTTTTCAGACCGTTGATCTCAGCGAACAGTACAAAGAAAAAATTGTGGATTATATGTTTGCCGAATATGCTGCTGGACGCACTCCAAATCCAGATGTTTTGTGTAATCGTGAAATTAAATTCTCCGTATTTTTAGAAATCGCACTTTCTCTGGGTGCCGACTTTGTTGCCACCGGTCATTATTGTCAAAAAGAAATCGTGGTTAATTCTAAAACCACAACCCATCGTTTGCTTAGCGGCGCAGATCCCAATAAAGATCAGTCTTATTTTTTGTGTCAGTTGACCCAAGCACAGCTATCGCGCACCTTATTTCCTATTGGACATTTACAAAAAAGTGAGGTACGCAATATTGCAGCACAGCAAAAACTGATTACGGCAGAAAAAAAAGATTCACAAGGACTTTGTTTTATTGGCAAAGTGCGATTACCTGATTTTTTAAAACAACAACTCGCACCCAAAAAAGGAAATATTGTCAAAATCTCCAGTACTGCTCCTCTATATAGGAAAGTGCCTCAATATTTCACTTCCACTGAGCAACAATGGAAGTATTGGGCAACTCCCAAAATCTACCAACCAACAGATGGTCAAATAGTAGGCATCCATGAAGGAGCTCATTATTTTACGATCGGTCAACGCAAAGGATTGGCGGTAGGAGGCACTGTAGAACCTCTTTTTGTCATCAGTACTGACACCCAAAACAATACCATCTATGTAGGTGAGGGGGTAAACCATCCGGGTCTTTTTCGGAAGGCGCTTTTGGTTGCCAAAGAAGACATTCACTGGGTGCGCGAAGACCTAAACCTAAAAGAAGGTGACACAATGGAAATTGATGCGCGCATCCGCTATCGACAACCTTTAGAAAAAGCGACACTGCACCATACTGTTGATGGGCTGTATGTTGTTTTCCAACGACCCCAAAGTGCGATTACCCCCGGTCAGTTTGTCGCTTGGTATCAAAAAAATGAGCTCCTTGGCTCGGGTGTAATCGCATAACAATACCTATTTTTTAAATCAAAAAATTAGTAACTTATATGCTCAAAGATTTGAGTATTGCGGTTCGTTATATTTTTAGTTTTTATTGGAGCATGGTCCTGGGGGCAACAAAATTATGTTCAAAAAATTCCAGGCACCGACCAAACCATTTCAATGATTGCCCTACCGGGAGGTACTTTTGTTATGGGAAGTTCAAAGTCATCACCCAATCATTTTGCAGATGAAGCGCCACAACATGAAGTTGCCATAGCACCTTTTTGGATGGCCGAATTTGAAATTACTTGGGACTTGTACACCTTGTTTATGGAACGTTCTGTAGATTCATTTCAAAAGCAAGGGGTTGCTGGCACCGAAGTTTTGTTGGATGTAGATGCCGTATCGGGCGCAACAACCCCATACGTTGATATGAGTTTTGGCATGGGGACCGATGGTTATCCTGCTATAGGAATGACCCAATTGGCGGCAGTGAAATTTTGTGAATGGCTATCGGCAATGACTGGCAATTTTTATCGCTTACCCACTGAAGCCGAATGGGAATACGCCTGCCGTGCAGGCACAACTACTGCCTACTCTTTTGGTGATGACCCCACTCAATTGGACGATTATGCATGGTTTGAGGCAAATGCTAATGCAGCCTACCATCCTGTTGGTGAAAAAAAGCCAAACCCTTGGGGGCTTTATGACATGCATGGCAATGTTGCCGAATGGACCTTAGACGCCTATGCTATAAGCACCTATCAAGCGCGAAAAGGAAAAACAACGGACAATCCGTTTGAGGTGCCTACTCAAACCTATCCCCGGATTGTACGAGGTGGATCTTGGATGGATGCACCGCGCCATTTACGAAGTGCAGCCCGAAGGGCTTCAAATAAAAAATGGAAGCAACGCGACCCACAAATTCCCAAAAGCTTATGGTGGCATACCGATGCACCTTTTGTTGGATTTCGCGTGGTACGCCCCGCAACTTCCCCAAGCCCCGATGCTCAAAAACGATTTTGGAACTACAACACACAAAAATAAACCTTATGAACACTTTTAAAGAAGAAAATTCCCGAAGAGCCTTTATTAAAACATCCGCCCTAGCAACAGGAGCCATGTTTGCTCCGATGTCTATGAATGCCATGGTACATGGTTTTGGCGAAAAAAAGCTAAAACTTGCATTGGTAGGTTGTGGAGGTCGCGGGTCTGGAGCCGCTGTGCAAGCGCTTACTGCTGACCCCAATGTAGAGTTGGTGGCCATGGCCGATGCCTTTGCCGATCGACTTGAGAGCAGTCTAAAAGCCATTCAAGAACATTTTGAAGGTGAAAAAACCATCAAAGTCAAAGAAAAAAACCGTTTTGTCGGCTTTGATGCTTACAAAAAGGCCATAGACAAGGCCGATGTCGTTATTTTGACAACACCACCCGGTTTTAGGCCTTACCATTTTGAATATGCCATTGCACAGGACAAACATGTTTTTATGGAAAAGCCCGTTGCAACAGACCCAGCGGGTATTCGAAAAGTATTGGAAACCGCTCAAGCTGCTAAAGCCAAAAAACTAAACGTTGTTGTCGGACTACAACGGCATTACCAACAGAAATATATCAGTTTGTTAGAGCACGTTCGTGGCGGCGCGATTGGCAAAATACGTTCTGGTCAAGTCTATTGGAACGACGCAGGAGTATGGGTGCGTAAGCGTGAAGCCGGACAGTCCGAACTTGAATATCAAATGCGTAACTGGTATTATTTTAATTGGCTTTGTGGTGACCATATATTAGAACAACATATTCACAACATTGATATTGCCAACTGGTTTATAGGCGATTATCCCATTGAAGCACAGGGAATGGGTGGTCGACAAGTACGAAATGGAATTGACCATGGAGAAATTTTTGATCATCACTTTGTAGAATTTACCTATGCAAGTGGTGCAGTGGTTTCTAGCCAGTGTCGTCATCAACCAGGGACTATGAGCCGTGTTGATGAGGTTTTTCAAGGCACTAAGGGAACAGTTACCCTTGGCAAGGGCGTCGTCGAAGATTTGGAGGGCAATTCACTTTTTGAATATCCTAGAAAATGGGGCGAGGATCCTAATCCATATCAGGTAGAGCATGACCGTCTGTTTGCCTCCATCAGAAGTGGAGGGGTGCTTGAAGATGCCGAAAATGCGGCAAAGAGTACACTCACAGCGATCATGGGACGTATGGCAACATATTCTGGTAAAAAGATTACGTGGGAGCAAGCCCTCAATGCAGACTTGCAACTCATGCCAGAGGCTGTCACTTGGGACACGACCCCACCCACCCTCCCCAACGCCGAAGGCTATTATCCCATTCCACAACCGGGTAAAACACAATTTTAAAAATAATGAACCGAAGAACATTCACCACCACTGCGGCACTTGGCGCCTTGGGGCTTCAAGCGCCGAGCCTTTGGGCAGGAAGTCGATTGCAAGAAAGCGCCTACCGTTATAATCTCAATTATGCACCGCATCTGGGCATGTTTTCGGCTCATGCAGGGAACAATCCGATAGATCAGTTACACTTTATGGCCGATCAGGGATTTCGTGCTTTTGAGGACAATGATATGCGTAACCGTCCGATAGCTATTCAAGAAAAAATGGCTCAAGCCATGACCCAACGGGGTTTGGCAATGGGGGTTTTCGTGGCCCATACGATTTATTGGGACAAAGCCAATTTAGCCAGTGGCGATTCTAATTACCGTCAAGAATTTTTAAATGAAATAAAAGCAGCCATTCCCGTTGCTAAACGGGTCAATGCCAAATGGATGACGGTCGTTCCCGGCCATGTCGATCTTCGGCAAAACAAAGCCTATCAGACCGCCCATGTGGTAGAAACACTAAAACAAGCCAGCGCCATACTAGAACCGCATGGACTGGTGATGGTTCTCGAACCGTTAAACTTTAGAAACCATCCGGGATTGTTTTTAACCGAAAGCCCACAAGCCTATGCCATTTGCAAGGCGGTTGATTCTCCCTCCTGTAAAATATTATTTGACATCTACCACCAACAAATCCAAGAGGGGAATTTGTTGCCCAATATTGAACAATGCTGGGATGAAATCGGCTATTTTCAAATTGGCGATAACCCGGGTAGAAAGGAACCTACCACGGGGGAAATCAACTATAAAAATAT
>JAFMLE010000026.1 GCA_017852395.1 Flavobacteriaceae bacterium | reverse complement strand
GCCCAAATTGCGGGCCATGTTCCTTTTGCTTTAGGAAGCTTTGCCCGGACTTCTACTTTGCCATAGGTAAAATGAAATTTAGAATTGAGCCGAGCCGAAGTATAGGATTTGGTGGTTCCTGAAGAGGTGTATTCTTCTTTCTTTGCCACAATCTTTAAGCTTCCATCACTTACATAAACATTGTCTGTCCGGTCAGTATAATGTTGCAGTTCGTTATTATACCAGCTACCGTTTTCGGGAGCAAACGTTTCGGGAAACCATTTGGTTTGATCCAAAGCACCCGCGTTTTCAAATTCATCACTCCAAACCAACTCGAAGGTTTTTGGGGTTTGTTTTTCAGCAGTTTTACAGCTGTACGTTACGGCTACCAGAAGTAGCAATCCGAATTTTGTTTTCATAATTCAATTGTCATTTATCAATACATTTATCAATTCCAATGTAATTTGTAAAGAAACTCCATTGAAAATATGAGGTCGAAGTTAAATTATTTTTTGGGGAATCTCAAAGTGGGAGCGAGGTAATGGTCTGCATTGTCAAAAAAGTAAAAAGCACCCTATTATTTGGTTGAATATTCAAAAATTGACCACTAAAATTTACAATCACGGTTTCCTAATTCGGCCAATTATGTTAATTTTGCCCCGTTCTGCTCCCTCTGTGGGAACAAACGGTCGCGTAGCTCAGCTGGATAGAGCATCTGCCTTCTAAGCAGACGGTCCTAGGTTCGAATCCTAGCGCGATCACTAACCTCACCCATAGGACTTCTAGTGTTTTATGGGTTTTTTTAAAAATTGTAAAAATGAAAAAGTACCTCTTAAGTTTTATTATTCTATCTTTTATTTTTTCGGCTTGTGAAAGTACACCCAAATCCCAAAAAGCAGCTAGCACGGAAACCACTCAAACGGCTGCGCGTTCAACAGAAGGTTGGTTGGGTTCCTATATGCAATTAAAAGACGCTTTGGTTAATGAACAACAAGATCTTGCAGTACAAGCTGCGACAGAATTTTTAAATCAAATTTCACTTATTGATAAGTCCGCTATTGCCGAAGCAAATTTGAAAGCGTTTGAAGCCCTGCTCCCTGGAATTGATTACGACCTTAACCAAATCGTTAATCTCGAAATCGAAGAACAACGTATCGTTTTTAAGGCCCTTAGTGAAAAAGCCGTTCAGCTAACCCGTCTTATAGGATCTAATGAAACTGTATATGTCCAGTTTTGTCCTATGTACGCAGGTGGAGCAGCATGGTTGAGCTTAAATGAAGAAATTCGAAACCCTTTTTATGGCGATAAAATGTTGACTTGTGGGGTGGTTCAAGAAACGCTTAATCCCTAGTTTGGTTTTACATTTCCCGTTTCTCTAGTTTGGGCATTTATCCGAAGATCTAGAGGATCAATTTCAGCATAGGCATACTGCTTTGAAATGCTGCACAAACGTAGTATCTTGTTGTTATGAAAAAAATTTCTAAAAAAGACATCCGTCAGGAGGTGTTTGACCTCTACGATGCATATGCCCACAACAAACTGTCGCGCAGAGCCTTTATTGATCAACTATCGGTCTATGCCGGTGTGGCTGTGCAGCTCTAGTAAAAAGTTAGGTTTTAATAGGCCAGGGGCAATACAAGAAATAAAAAAAAACGGCTATGCACTAAAGCATAGCCGTTTGAACTTAAAAAGGGGGGGTGTTTTAAAGGCTCAAAACACCATTTTCAGAACCAGCATATTCGTTAAATTGATAAGAATCTGCTTGTTCATCGTTGAAATAGTTGTTTCCGTCTGCTACATATTTAAACTCATAAGACTGTCCTTTTTCAAGGTTGATTTGGCCTTTAAAGTTTCCACTTTTTAACTTTTTTAAGGGGTTTGCTGCGGCATCCCAGTTATTAAAGTCTCCCACAACAGCTAATTTTTCAGCTTCAGCAGGAATGTCAAAAGTGATTTTGCATACGGCTTTTGATTTTAAATAATTTTTGGTAATTGCCATAATGTAATTGATTAATTTGAGTTAGTAATTTATTTAATGAGTATGGAGTGGAAATTGGCATCCACCACAATCGTTTGTTCTTTTTTGTTATACTGCAAGTCTGTTAAAGAAACTTTTTCAGTATCTACGGTGATGCTGTTTAGCTTGAAGGGCAATCCGATTAAATTTAATTTTACCTTACTATAGCTAGGCTCAAATTGACCCTCTCTAAATTGGTCAATCAATAATTCTTTGGCTTTGCCATAGAGCTTAATGGTTTTAAGCAAATATTTCCCTCTTTTATAATCATAGCCATCATGCGCATCTTCATAAATGGTTGACCGTTCTCGTCCGTTTTTGTAGTAGACTTCTAAATTGAGCGTATCAATTTGTTGCTCGTCCACATATTGCTGAACAGGATATTTAGGAATGACAGCCCCTTCTTTGATAAAAAGCGGCATGATATCTAGGGGAGCTTCTACCCAGGTTTCTTTTCCTCCTTCCACAATTTCTCGTGTCCAATAGTTATACCAATTGCCTTTAGGAATATACATACGTCTTCCTAAGGCATTGGGTTCTTGAACGGGGCAGACTAAAATTTGATCACCAAAAATAAATTCATCAGATCGATAATGTGTTTGGTGGTCTTCTTGGTCAAAATAGACTAGGGGCTTAATCATGGGTTCTCCCTTGGTCACATATTTATGATACATGGTGTAGATATAAGGCAATAGCTGATAGCGAAGGGCAACAAATTTCTTGGTGATGCTCAACACCTCTTTGTCAAAAGACCAAGGTTCTTGATCGCCGTGATGCCCAGAGGAGTGTACACGAGTAAAAGGATGAAAAACCCCAAGCTGAATCCATCTCGTGAAAAGCTCACCACTGGGGTGTTCGGCAAATCCACCAATATCGGTTCCTACAAACCCCATTCCACTGAGTGACATGCGTTGCACCTGAATATTGGCTAGCCAAAGGTGTTCCCATGAAGCGATATTATCTCCCGTCCAAGAGGAGGTATACCGTTGTCCACCCGAATAGGTTGCTCGTGTAATTACAAATGGACGTTTAGGGGCTCCGTTTCGTTTTACGCCGTGGTAGGTAGCGCGCGCCATTTGCATGCCATAAATATTATGGGCTTTGCGATGACTACAAAAATTGCCATCATAGTTATGACGAACATCATTCGGAAAAGTTTTAGTGGGAACCTCCATCACAGCGGGTTCGTTCATATCGTTCCACACACCATGCACACCATCTTCTTCAATGAGTCCTTTGTATAGACTGGCCCACCATTCTCTCACCTCGGGATTGGTAAAATCCGGAAAATAGCATTCTCCTGGCCAAACTTTGCCCTTCACATAGGCACCATCGGCTCGTTTACAGAAATAGTCTTTTTCTAGACCCTGCTGAAAAATTGAATATTCTTTGTCAATTTTAATACCCGGATCAATGATCACAACTGTTTTAAAGCCTTGTTCTTCAAAATCAGCAATCATTTGTTTGGGATTTGGGAAGCGTTTTGTGTCCCAAGTAAAACACCTAAACTCATCCATATAATCAATGTCTAGATATACGGCATCACAAGGGAAGTCTAGCGCTCTAAATTTTGACGTTAATTCTCGTACATTGGCTTCAGGATAATAGCTCCATTTGCTTTGATGATAGCCCATAGCCCACATGGGGGGTAGTTCGGGCTTGCCGGTGAGGTCAGTATAAGCCGTAACCACATTAGCCATTTCTGGGCCATACATAAAGTAGTAGTTCATTTCTCCTCCATCTGCCCAAAAACTCATCACATTTCGGCGTTCATAGCAAAAATCGAAATGTGTTTTAAAGGTGTTGTCAAAAAAAACGCCGTAGGCTTTTTTATCGTGTAGGCCAATGTAAAAAGGAACAGTTTTATAGACCTCATCCATGTCTTTGGCATAGGCATATTGGTCGGTGTTCCAATTCGAAATGCGTTTTCCTTTGAGGTTAAAATTTGTTGGTTTATCTCCTAAGCCATAAAAATTATCGCTGTCGTTAGAATGCTTGCTCATTTTGACAAAGTTTCCTCCGTCTTCCAAATTTTCTTCCCAATGAAACCCTAATTCGTCTTCTAAAATAATGTTTCCTTTGAGGTCGTAAAGCCCAATTCTTAAATCGACTTTAGATACCTTACAAATGATTTGTTCTGTGATGATGCTAATTTCTTCATTCCCTTCTTCAATCTTTAAGGAACTATAGCCGTGTTCCTGTTTTTGATCAATGGCATAGGAAAAATCTTTTCCAAAATAGCCTTCGGGGGCATATCTAAAGCGCAAGAGTGAGCCTCGGAGCACATGAATTTGAAGTAGCACACCATTTTGTGATTCAAACTCAATTACATTCGATTTTTTGGTATGTGATTTATAGGTGTTGGGAAATAGATTCCCTTTGTATTCTAGCTTCGTATTTGTAATCATTTAAATAATGAATTTGGCTTGGGAATGCAAATAAAATCATGTTTGGTTGATTGGACAAAGAAATATCATAAAACTTGATACACCTGTGTGCTCAGCGGAGGAATTCTCAATATAACCGACTGATTTTTGCCATGTGAATAATTTTTTGCGATAAAATATTCTTTTTGCAACGTGAAATTGGAACCTCCATAGTGGGGTTCGTCTGAATTAAATAGTAAGGAAAGACTTTTTCCCTCTGGAACACCTATTTGATAGCTTTCATGAGGGGTTGGCGTAAAATTGCAAATCACTACCACCCGTTCTTTTTTGGTTTTGCCTTTTCGCACATAGGCCAAAATAGAATTTTCTGAATCATCATAAGACAACCACTCAAATCCTTCACTTGAAAATTGTAGTTGGTGCAGGGCTTTTGACGATTTATAAAGCCTATTGAGTTCTTTAATGGTTGCTTGAATGCCTTGGTGATAGTCATATTGGGTTAGGTGCCAATCAAGACTGTGTTCAAAATTCCACTCCTGGTGTTGTCCAAATTCTCCCCCCATAAAATTGAGCTTGGCTCCCGGGTGGGTAAACATATATCCATATAGGGTTCTCAAATTGGCAAAGCGTTGCCACTCATCTCCGGGCATTCTCCCCAAAATAGATTTTTTGCCATAGACAACTTCGTCATGAGAGAGGGGAAGCATAAAGTTTTCGGTAAAGGCATAGGTGAGAGAAAACGAGATATCATTTTGATGGTATTTTCTATAAATAGCATCTTTTTTGAAATATTCTAGTGTGTCGTGCATCCAACCCATCATCCATTTCATGCCAAAGCCTAGTCCCCCAATGTCGGTAGGTCTACTCACCATTGGAAAAGCGGTAGATTCTTCGGCTATGGTTTGAATGCCTTCAAAACGGGAATATAATTCTAAATTGAGGTCCTTTAAAAAGCCCTGAACGGCTAAATTTTCTCTTCCGCCAAATTCATTGGGTTCCCATTCTCCGGCTTCTCTAGAATAGTCTAAATATAACATAGAGGCCACGGCATCTACTCTGAGACCGTCTATATGATATTCTTGCATCCAAAACACCGCATTTGAAATTAAGAAAGAGCGCACTTCAGGGCGTTCATAATTAAAAATTAAACTCTTCCAATCTTTGTGATATCCTTTTCTTGGATCGGGGTGTTCGTATAAATGGGATCCATCAAAAAAACCAAGTCCGTGGTCATCACTAGGAAAATGAGAGGGCACCCAGTCTAAGATCACAGCAATATTTTCTTGGTGAAAGGCATCTATGAGTGCCTTCAATTCTACTGGGGTTCCAAAACGAGAGGTGGGCGCATAATAGCCAGTGAGTTGATAGCCCCAAGAAGGATCATAGGGATATTCCATTAGGGGCATAAATTCTACATGTGTATAGGCCATTTCTTTGACATAGGCCACTAGTTCTTTGGCCATATCGGCATAGGAAAGCGACTTGCCGTCTGCTTTCTTTTTCCAAGAACTCAAATGCACTTCATAAACTGAAATGGCCTGATCGAGTTGGTTGCTTTTTTTACGCTGTGTTAACCACTTTTTATCTTTCCATGTGTAGGCTTCTTCCCAAACAACTGAGGCGGTTTGGGGAGGATGCTCACAAAAACGAGCATAGGGATCGGCTTTTTCTGTCACCACCCCATTGTGATGAGACTGAATCTTGTATTTATAGAGATTTCCGGGCCCAACGTTGGGTATAAACCCTTCCCAAATTCCAGAGCCATCCCAGCGCACATTTAAGGCGTGATCACCTTCTAACCAATAGTTAAAATCACCTACAACCGAAACCTTTTTTGCTGAAGGTGCCCAAACCGCAAAATAGGTTCCCTGGACCCCATTTAAAGTCATGGGATGCGAACCCATTTTATCGAATAAATTATAGTGTTTGCCCGCCTTGAAGAGGTTGATGTCAAAATCGGTGAAAAGAGAATGTGCAATTGTTCGTTGTTCCATACTATTGTGGTTCGCTGATGATGCTGATAATTCCTTTTAAGGGAATGATTGCCCAACGGGGTCTTGAGTTCAATTCATAGCCTAATTCATATACCGCTTTTTCTAAGAGCGTATATTTTAGGAGAAATTCAATTTCTTTAACGTAGCCTATATTTAAGTTGTTCTGTTGAACATAATTGACATAGTCGCTCAAAAACACTCCAGTGATATATTTATACAGTCGTTCACCATAGGCCATGGCCTCTTCTTTGTCTATTTTATATTTATCGGGATTATTTAAAATGACAGAATAGATGGCATAGTGAAAAGAACGTAAAATTCCGGCTACGTCTTTAATTGGAGGTTGTTTCACTTTGCGATCGCGAATGGTGCTCTCGGGTTCGCCTTCAAAATCTATAATGTAGAAATCGTCTTTTTGGACCAAGATTTGGCCAAGGTGATAATCGCCATGAATGCGAATGCGCTCACTTTTGAGTTTGGTCCAATTAAAGTCTAAGAAACGTCTTCTAATTTCTTTTTTTCTCGACAAAAACTCTTGGGCCATTTCGAGTGATTCTCCGGTGAGTTTATGAAAATTATTTTCGATGGTGTTCAATCGATTTTGAAATTGATAGATGAGTCTGTTTTTCAACCAAACTTCATAATCACCATTAAAGCGTTGGGGCACAAAAGCGGTATCTCTACTGTCTGAGCCCAAGGCTACATGCATTTCTGCCGTTCGCTTGGCCAATTGTTCAATTTGCGAAAAGAATTTATCGCCCACCCAACGGATAAGGGGTTCAGGCAAGTTTAGGTGTTTAATTTTTTGATAAAGCACCACATCGTCAATGGTGTTTAAATCAATTGATTTGGTGTGAATGGCACTAAAAATCGTATCGATTTCTGCCAAAAAATATTTCCACGCATCACCCTGATTGGTAAAAAACTCTTGCATCAACCCCAACGTGATGGTGTCGTTTTCTTCACCAACGGTCAAATTGATACTACCGGCATATTTAGGGGTGTTGGCAAATTCGGCAACCTCTGTCAAAAAGCGGTTAATTTCATAATCGGGGTTGGTGCTAATGTAGATTCTTCTAAATATTTTTAGAATGAATTTCTTGTTGTAAACTATGGAAGTATTGCTTTGCTCGGCACCCAAAAATTTTGATGATTGATAGCCCTCAAAATCAATTTTTGACGATTTGTGAAATTTTACAGCAGCAAAATTGCTGGATTGGTTCATGATGTTTTCATAAAGCAGTCTTCTGTATTCTTCAATGTGAAGGGCATCTACTAAATAGCCATCATAGCCGTCAAAGCTAGCCGCTGCAATGAGGGTGTTGGTGTCCAATTCTTTTCCCTCCATAAATGCAATGGGCAAAAAGTAGTTTTGAAAAAAGGACTCCTTAAAATGCACCTCAATGAGAATGCCAAAATAATGATTTTGGGTGGAGTGCATTTTAAAATAATCATTGATTTCAATATATTTTAAACTGCTTGATTTTCCGGCATACCAACGTTTTTCGGGCAAATAGCGTTCTAAAATCTCGTTGGTAAACGCACTCAAAAATTCTTCATTTTCAAAGGCTTCTTTCCATTGACAGGAAAATTCAAAGGGTCTTTTTTGAAGGTCTTTGTTGAGTTTGTTTTCCATTAGAATGTAATTTTAAACAAATGGAATGGCAAGGAAGGGTGAATTTTCACATAGTTCCAATCGGCATTCCAACTGTATTGGTTTCCTGTAATTACATCTTCAACATGATAGGTGCTAAGATGTCCTAAACCTATTTTTTCTAGGGGGAGTTTAACCCCACTTTCTTGCGTATAATAGGCGTCTAATGAAACCACCATTAGGGTAAAACAAGAATGGGAATCATCTCGTTTGACATAGGCGATAATCGTGTCGTTTTGAACGTCACAAAATTCAATATGGTTGGTTTGTTGAAGGGAGGGTAGGTCCTTTCGCGCTTCGTTGATCTTTTTGATGACCACCATAATTTTATTTTCAACTTCCCAGTCCCACGTTCTACATTCATATTTTTCACTGTTGTGATATTCTTCTTTTCCAGGAATGGCTGCTGAATCCATAAATTCATATACGGGTCCATATACACCCACATTGGAGCTCAGTGTTGCTGCTAAAAAATAGCGAGATAGGTGCATGGCTTCATTGGCTCCTTGAAGATGAAAGGGATTAATATCGGGGGTATTGGGCCAAAAATTGGGTCGATAAAATTCTTTTTGAGGTCCTTTGGTGAGTTGTTCCAAATAATCTGTTAGCTCAAACTTGTTGAATCGCCACGTAAAATAGGAATAGCCCTGTGTAAATCCTTCTTTGGCTAATTGATCCATAATTTTAGGGCGGGTGAAAGCTTCTGCTAAAAAGAGCACATCGGGGTGTTTTTTCTTTACTTGAGCAATAAGCCAGTGCCAAAACCGAAAGGGTTTGGTGTGCGGATTATCTACTCTAAAAACTTTGATGCCCACTTCTTCAACCCAATAGAGGGCGCAAGACAAAAGCTCATCCCAAAGATTTTTCCAGTCGGGTGTTTCAAAATAGATAGGGAGAATATCTTGATATTTTTTAGGTGGATTTTCGGCGTATTGAATGCTGCCATCAGGTCTCCATTTAAACCAGTTGGGATGGGCTTTCACCCAAGGGTGGTCAGGGGCTGCTTGAAGGGCAAAATCCATAGCTACTTCAAGGCCTAGTTTATCGGCTTTTTTAACCAAAGCTTTAAAATCAGCCAAGCTTCCCAACTCAGGGTGCAAGGCTTTGTGTCCTCCATGTTGAGAACCGATTCCCCAGGGAGACCCTACATCTCCTGCCTTGGCATGGGTTGCATTGTTTTTACCTTTTCTGTTGATTTCTCCAATGGGATGAACAGGTGGAAAATACAAAGTGTCAAAGCCCATTTTAGCCACTCTAGGGAGTATTTTTTCGCAGTCTTTAAAAGTGCCATGCGTGTTGGGGGTGCTGCTAGCAGAGCGGGGAAAAAACTCATACCAAGTGCTAAAAAGGGCTTTTTTTCGGTCCACATACAAAGGAAATTCCGCTGAGCTAGCTTTTAAAAACTTGGTTGGATGGAGCCTGAATAAAGTTTTAAGATCAGGATCTAATACGGCCTCAACTGCTTGTTGATAAGAAGCTTTATCTTCCATTAGGGCAACGAGTAGTTGCCATTTGGCAGCTTCTTCAACCCTATTGGCTTCTAAGAGTTTTTTTATATAGAGCGCCCCTTCTAAAAGTTCAGAAGCAACGGGAACATGGGCTTCTATTTTCTTTTCGATGCCGTGTAGCCAATTGAGGGCTTCATCTACCCATCCCTCAATTTTATAAGAATAAGCTCCCTGATGCTCGGCCGTGAAGGCGGCTTGCATTTGGTCATTATCAAGAACCTGCATTCTCACTTCGGTCCATTTGTGTTTGGATTGATGTTTATAGAGCAAGGCCGCTTGCAATATATCATGTCCATCACAAAGCACATCTACAGTCACGTTTAAGGATTGCCCAACAACACGTTTCACGGCATAAGCGCCTCCGTCAATTTGAGGTTGGATATTGGATAGGATTACACGTTCTTGATTTTGCATAATCAATAGGTCTTAATTTCAAATGCTAAAGGAGTGGCAAAATTAACTTTTATTTCTGTCATAGAAAGGGTTTAAGTTAATTCATTGTCTTAATTTATAGGGATTTAAAATTATTTTTTCTTTTGAGCTTGTCCCATTCCTCAAAAGGAGGCATACAATTAATCTAGGTGCTCAGAATTAAAAATTGATAGGGTTTCATCGTAAAAGAGCCTAAAGGGTTTTTAAATTCTAAGCTAGAATTTGTCCACAACTCTTTGAATTTATGAGGCCCTTTGCCTAAAGCTTCAAAAATAGACTCTGGTAGAGATTGATTTTGATTGCTATAATTGAACAAACAAAAAACATCATGCTCTACACTATGACGAATGAAACCTGCTATGGCCATATTTTCAAGTGGAAGCCATTTGTTTGTGATATTGTCTGCAAAAACAGCATGTGCTTTTCGAATTTGTATTAATTTTTTGTGCTTATTAAAAATTTTAGCTTCCACCGATTTTTTGTCTAACCGTTTTTCTGCTTTGTGCCAATCAAACACCGGTCTAACGGAACATTATTTGGCAGGACTTGAAAAGGAAAAGAAAATCAATAGTGTTCTTCCGCAAAGACAACAAGATGAAAATTTTCCGCAAGGTTTTCCGCAAGGAATAGTAGAAGGTTTAGGAAAATACGGACTAAACTGAGAGGGGTACCGTTTTCAGACCCTTATAAAATGGGGTTATTTTAGGGCTATAGCAAACTTCTAAGCAGACGGTCCTAGGTTCGAATCCTAGCGCGATCACTAACCTCACCCATAGGACTTCTAGTGTTTTATGGGTTTTTTTAAAAATTGTAAAAATGAAAAAGTACCTCTTAAGTTTTATTATTCTATCTTTTATTTTTTCGGCTTGTGAAAGTACACCCAAATCCCAAAAAGCAGCTAGCACGGAAACCACTCAAACGGCTGCGCGTTCAACAGAAGGTTGGTTGGGTTCCTATATGCAATTAAAAGACGCTTTGGTTAATGAACAACAAGATCTTGCAGTACAAGCTGCGACAGAATTTTTAAATCAAATTTCACTTATTGATAAGTCCGCTATTGCCGAAGCAAATTTGAAAGCGTTTGAAGCCCTGCTCCCTGGAATTGATTACGACCTTAACCAAATCGTTAATCTCGAAATCGAAGAACAACGTATCGTTTTTAAGGCCCTTAGTGAAAAAGCCGTTCAGCTAACCCGTCTTATAGGATCTAATGAAACTGTATATGTCCAGTTTTGTCCTATGTACGCAGGTGGAGCAGCATGGTTGAGCTTAAATGAAGAAATTCGAAACCCTTTTTATGGCGATAAAATGTTGACTTGTGGGGTGGTTCAAGAAACGCTTAATCCCTAGTTTGGTTTTACATTTCCCGTTTCTCTAGTTTGGGCATTTATCCGAAGATCTAGAGGATCAATTTCAGCATAGGCATACTGCTTTGAAATGCTGCACAAACGTAGTATCTTGTTGTTATGAAAAAAATTTCTAAAAAAGACATCCGTCAGGAGGTGTTTGACCTCTACGATGCATATGCCCACAACAAACTGTCGCGCAGAGCCTTTATTGATCAACTATCGGTCTATGCAGTTGGTGGTATTACCGTAGCTTCTTTGTTGAGTTTTATGATGCCCAACTACCAAGATCATCTTTTGGTCGATCCGCAACACCCCGATTTAGAGTCCAATTATATGCTATACAACTCTTCAAAGGGGGCGGGAGAAATGAAAGCGTTGCTTACGAGACCTAAAAATATAGATGAACCTTTGCCAGGAATTGTAATAGTCCACGAAAACCGTGGTCTAAACCCTTATATAGAAGACACTGCCAGACAAGCGGCATTAGCGGGATATATGACCATTGCTCCAGATGCATTGCATCCCCTTGGCGGATATCCTGGAAATGACGATGCTGGCCGTGAAATGCAACGACAACGCGGGCGAGAAGAGATGTTAGAAGACTTTATCGCTGCCTATGACTATTTGAAACAACACCCCAAGTGTTCAGGAAAAATTGGCGTTGTCGGCTTTTGTTTTGGAGGATGGATCGCTAACATGATGGCCGTCAGAATACCTTCATTGGATGCCTCAGTACCTTTCTATGGCGGACAACCAACCGAGGGTATTGAAAAGATACAAGCGCCCCTTTTACTTCAATTTGCTGGGCTAGACGAAAGGGTAAACGCAGGATGGCCTGACTATGAAGCGGCGCTAAAAAAATATGGAAAAGATTATCATGCGTATACCTACCCGGATGTAAATCATGGTTTTCATAACACCAGTACGCCTAGATATGACCAAGCGGCGGCCTCCTTAGCCTGGGAGCGGACGATCCGCTTTTTTGATCAAAAACTAAAACCCTAATCAAGTCATTATCAAACGATGACTACTGGAAGAATTTAATTTTTTAGCGGGACTTTAGTTTTTTCCAAAAACGCATTTCTACGAGGGATGGATACATTAACCCCATAACGAGGGTTTACCACATTTTCACCGGCTTCTAAGCGTGACACATAATTTTGGTGGTATACTTCTGCTGGAGAAAAATTTGTTTTTTCAAAGGCAATTACATCAATTTTGTGCCCCTCATAACGTTCTAAATATTGGTCAACCAAATCCATTTGATCCCCTTGTTTTGGGAAAATAGCAGACCGATACGAAGGACCAAAGTCCGGTTCTTGTCCGACCGTATATGGATTGGTGATCTCAAAAAACACTTCCAAAAGTTGCTTGTAATCCACGGTTTGCGGGTTGTAAATAACCAAAACAGTTTCGGTATGGTTACCATGGTTATAATAGCTTGGGTTTTTCATTTTACCTCCTGCATAGCCACTAATTACTTCATTAACGCCCAAAACTTGTTCATACACCCCTTCAACACACCAAAAACAGCCCGAAGCAAAATAGGCAATTTCTTGGTTGGACTTTAGTTTGGGGACTTTTGCAAATGGGCTATTTTGACCACTGCTACTGCAACTTGCAAAAAAGAGTAATAAAAAAATATAATTCTTCATATAATGGCTATCTTCAGCTCAAAAATATTATAAATTCTGTTAATATTTTAAGCGTTTTGATTAAACATTTTTCAAACATCAGTATATTTGTTGCAACAATTCTTCAGAATTGGTTTATGGTTATAAATCTCCGGGTCTCGTACTCGGAGGTTTTTTTTTGAACAATTAGCAAATCCTTTATAAAATGAAAATAGGAGTTCCAAAAGAAATTAAACCTCAAGAGTCACGAGTAGGGATGACTCCAGCGATCGCATCTTCCCTCATTCGCGCTGGACACGAAGTATATGTACAAACAGAAGCGGGTCATGGTAGTGGCTGTTCGGACCAGGATTATACCGCTGTAGGCTGTACCCTTTTACCAAGCATAGAAGCCGTTTATGAAACCGCAGAAATGATTGTAAAAGTTAAAGAGCCCATAGCCCAAGAGTATCCGCTAATTAAGTCCCATCACACCCTTTTTACGTATTTTCATTTTGCAGCTAGTGAAACCCTTACGGAAGCAATGGAATCCAGTGGCGCGGTCTGTATAGCCTATGAAACCGTAAATGAAAATGGCAAATTGAGTCTTTTGACTCCCATGTCTGAGGTTGCCGGTCGATTGGCCACCCAGCAAGGTGCCAAATATTTAGAAAAACCCCAAGGAGGTTGTGGCATTTTATTAGGAGGCGTACCGGGTACCAAACCCGCCAATGTCACCGTTATCGGTGGCGGTGTTTCGGGGACACAAGCTGCTTATATGGCAGCAGGAATGGGGGCAAATGTCTCGATATTGGATACCAACCTGGACCGATTGAGATACCTCAGTGAAGTAATGCCCAAAAATGTAACAACCCTATATTCTGATCCAAGTACTATAGCACAATCGGTTTTGCAATCCCATTTGGTGATCGGCACGGTTTTGATTCCTGGTGCTAAAGCACCAAAACTGGTAACCAAAGAAATGATCAAAAATATGATACCAGGTAGCGTACTTGTTGATGTAGCAATTGATCAAGGAGGCTGTTTTGAAACCAGCGAGCCAACAACACACCAAGACCCCATCATCATAAAAGAGGGGATCATACATTATGCGGTGACCAATATGCCAGGCGCAGTTCCGAGAACCTCTACCTATGCATTGACCAATGCAACTTCGCGTTATGCACTGCAATTGGCCAATAAAGGCTGGAAAAAGGCGTGTTTAGAAAATCCGATGCTTCGAGAAGGGCTCAACATGGTCGCAGGAAAAATAACCTATAAAGAAGTTGCAGAAGCGTTTAACAAAAATTATATTCCTGCTATAGATCTAATTCAATAAAAAACAATGAACACACCCGCCAAGGCAAACCTTTTTTTCTTTTTTAAGTTGCCTGCTGCTTGGTGGTGTGGAGTTCGCGTAAAAACACTCTCCGAAACAGCTTGCACTGCAAGGGTTCGACTGCGATGGATCAATCAAAATCCATTTAGATCCATGTTTTGGGCCGTGCAAGGCATGGCTGCAGAAATTGCTACTGGAATACTGCTGATCAGTAAAATTCGAT